>CAZLMW010000051.1:0-24085 GCA_964560875.1 uncultured Enterobacteriaceae bacterium | reverse complement strand
TTCTCGAGTTCACGCTACCGCAGCGACGCAGTCGGGCCGTGAGGCGTGAAATCGAGAATCTCTCGGGGGCGGTTTGCGCCGGTGGAAGGGCCGACGATGCCGCGTGCTTCCATCTGGTCGATGATTCGGGCCGACCGCTGGTAGCCGATCTTGAGCTTGCGCTGCAGGAAGCTGACCGACGCTTGCTGGGCGTCCTGGGCGATCTGCACCGCGTCCCAGAAGACCTTGTCGAGATCGGCGTCGGCGATCACTTCGATATCTTCGGCCTCGGGGTCCTTGAGGATCTCAAGATCGTACGACGGCTCGCCCTGCTCCTTCCAATGATTGGCCACGGCGATGACCTCGTCGTCCGTGACGAACGTGCCGTGGCAGCGCACGAGATCCTTGCCGGCGGGCCAGAACAGCATGTCGCCCTTGCCGAGCAACGTCTCCGCGCCCGACTGGTCGAGAACGACGCCGGAGTCAACCTTCGTGGACACCTTGAACGCGACGCGCGAGGGGAAGTTGGCTTTGATCGTGCCGGTGATGACCTTCGTATCGGGCCGCTGCGTGGCGAGGATGATGTGGATGCCGCAAGCGCGGGCTTTGGCGGCCAGACGCGACACGGCAACCTCGACATCCTTGCCGGTGTTGAGGATGAGGTCGGCGAACTCGTCGATGACGATGCAGATCTTCGGCAGATCTTCGGGGGGCGCCGGGTGGTCGAGCACTTCGGTGCCAGGCTCGTGCATGTCGACAAGCTCTTTCTTGCCGTTGCGCACCCGGACTTTCATCGTCTTGGCCTGCAACTTCAGCTTGGGCAGCTTGGCGCGGTAACCGTCGATGTGGCGCACCTGGGCGTCATGCAAGATGGCGTAGCGGCGTTCCATCTCGCGAACCGCCCACTTCAGCGCGAGGGTCGCCTTGTCGGGATCGCTCAGCACCGGCAACAGCAGGTGCGGGATGCCTTCGTAGATCGACAGCTCGATGACCTTGGGGTCGATGAAGATGAACTTCACGTCCTCGGGCGTCGCCTTGTAGAGCATCGAGCAGATCATCGAGTTGACGCCGACCGACTTGCCCTGTCCGGTCGCGCCGGCGACGAGAAGGTGAGGGGCCTTGGCGAGATCTGCGACGATGGGCGCGCCTTCGATGTCTTTGCCCAGCACGATGGTGAGCGGCGACTTGGACCGCTGCCATGCGTTGGACTCGACGACCTCGCGGAAATAGACAATCTGGCGCTGCTCGTTGGGCACTTCGATGCCGACGACGTCCTTGCCGGGGATCGGGGCGACGACACGCACGTTTTCGGCGGCCAGCGACATCGTGAGGTCATCGCGCAAGCGTGTGATGGTGTTGACGCGCACGCCCTTGGCCGGCTTGAACTCGTACGTGGTCACGACCGGGCCGGGGCGGATGTCGGCGATGCTGCCCTTGACGCCGAAGTCGGCGAGTTTCTCCATCAACGTCATCGCGTTGGCGGTCAGCACGTCGGTATCGAGGTCGATTTCGCGCTCGGGGATCTCCTGCAGCATCGACTTGCGCGGCATGCGCCACGACTTCCGGCCGATCGCGAGGCGGCCCTGCTCGGCGGGCTCGATCGACGCCCTGGGTGTGCCCATCACAGCTTCGGTCGCGATGATTCGCGGCAACATGCCTGCGCCGGCGGCCCGATTTGCGTCGTTACCAAGCACAGCGGGTCGCGCGTTGTCGGCGTCGGACTCGATCGGCTTGATTTCGATGGGTGCGCGTCCGGTCGGCGGTGCGGAAGCGGGCGCGGCAACGGCGGCTCCGCGCGCGGCGTCGGCGGCAGCCCGGGCGAGCGTTCCGTCGGTGTCGGGTTCGGTTGCCGTGAGCGAATCGGCGGCCTCGATGTCGCCTTGGCTGGCACGTGCACGGGCGCGTCGCACCCCTGTCGGCACCTGCATGTCTTTGGGCCGCAGGGTCATGCCGGCGGGGAAGCCATCGCGCGTCGCGATCTGCTGGCGCCCCTCGATGTCGGGCTTGGACTTGCGGCTGGTTCGACGCTTGGCGCGCCGCGTCTCGTCGGTTGGTGTTTCGATCGCGAGGCGCTGGTCGGCGGTGGATGAGCGGCGCCTGTCGGCGGTGGACGGACGGCGCTTGGTGCGCGACGGCGGGCGCTCGATCGGCGTGACGGCCAGCCGGCCATCGGCGTCTTCGAAAACGCGCGGCTTGGCATCGATGTTGGTGTCATCGTCGAGGCCGTCGAAGACCTCGCTGACGGGCTCATCCGCGGCGGGGCTGAGCTCATGTTCGGTGGTCAGTTCGTCGGCGAACACGTCAGGGATCGGCGCGGGAACAGCTTCGTATTTGGCGCTTTCTTCGATCTCGCGGCGCGCTTCACGACGTTCCTTCCAGTCGCTGAGCTGTGACGCCGCGTCTTCGGAGGCGGTGTGAACGCGCGTGCGCAGCCAGCCGAAGTGTGCGGCCAACTTGAGAAGCGTCTCGCGGACCAACGGCCGACCGGAGAGCGCTGAGGCGGCGGACGCAAGCAAGACCAGCGCAACAATGCCGGTGCCGGCAGTGGACAAAAAAGCGCGCAAGAATTCGGCGGCGGCGCTGCCAAACAGGCCGGCTGCGTCCTTGCCGTGGGGGCGGATCTCGATCGCGCGGGCCCAGAGGTGGACCATCAACATGGCGCCGACCGCGGCCCCAACAACGCCGCTGACGGTGCCGAGGCGGGGGATCATCGAGCGACCAAGCACGGTCCGAATGCCCACCATGAAGAGCAGGCCGTTGAGCAGATACGCGAAGACGCCAAAGAGCTGCAGCAGGAGGTCGGCGATCCGCGCTCCGACCGGTCCGATGAGGTTGTGCACGGCATCGGACGCACCGCGCCCGCTGTAGATGAGGTCCATGTCGGCCGCGTCGTAGGTCCACAACGCGGCACCGAAAGCACCAGCGAGCGCGACCACGATCACACCGATGAGCTCGGAGCGTCGTTCGAGCGCGCGGGGATCAGTGGGTCGAAAAACGGTGTCGAACCAGCTCGGAGTCTCGGCACTGGAGCGCGCTGTCGCGGTCGTCTTCGCCATCGTTGTCGCTATCCTGTTTGCGCGAGTGAGGTGGATTGCGGGCCTTGCCGCGAGGCTAGCATCGGGGCTGTGGCTCGCCAGAAAACCGCACCGTCGTCCCTGCGTGGGGCGTAACCGGCGGCCGCGGAGCCGACAACCGCGGCGCCAAGCCAAGTCGTTTCGAATGCCAGCGCGCGTGGCGGCGTTTGTCACTGCAAGCCACCCGCTGCATCCTCGCGGGTTCGAGGAGGACCCCGATGTTCGCCAACTCTGGATTGATCGCCGCCGCCGCCGCGTTTTCGACGCTGTTTATGGGCGCTGCCCTACCCGCCGGCCCGGCCAAGAAGCCGACACCCCGCGTCGCCAAAGCCGCGCCCCACAAAAGTGCAAAGGCCAAGAAGGCCAGCAAGGGCGGGCCAACCGCCGCCGATGTCGCCAAGGGCATCCAGCGCTTCTACGACAGCACCGACGGTTTCACGGCTCGCTTCACCCAGGTCGTCAAAAAGCGCGGACTGCGCAACGGGATCCGCCGCAGCGGACAGGTCTACCTGAAGAAGGGGCGCATCGTCCCCGCGACCAAGACCCAGCCCAAGCGCCAGGACAACGGCAAGATGCGCTGGGATTACCCCAAGGAGGAGATCTACTACTTCTCGGACGGGGAGGTGCTGTGGACCTACGAGCGCCGCGAACGCCTCGCGGTGCGTCTGCCCGTGAAGAACAGCCGGCTCTACCAGGCCACCAGCTATCTCGTGGGTCAGGGCGACCTGCAGCGCGACTTTGATCTCAGCCTCGGCAAGAGCCCGCTCAAGGGCACGATCGCGCTGAAGATGAAGCCCAAAGCCGGCAACCAGACGATGCGCTCGCTGACCCTTGTGGTCGATGCCCGCACGTATGCGGTCAAGGCGTCGATTCTCGTCGACCCTCTCGGCGACTCGACCACGCTGCATTTCAGCAAGACGACCCACGGCCCGATCGCCGACAAGATCTTCGCCTGGACGCCTCCCAAGGGCGTGCGCGTCAAGCGCCTGTAGCGCGTCAGTTGGGCGTTGCCACGACGCTCACAATCGCGTGTTTGACGCCACCACCGCGGCGCGCGACCCTCGCCTCACGTCTTTGGAGGGTGCGTGGCGGGACGCTTTGCCATCGCGGTCGTGACCGGTCTGCTGGCCGTCGGCGGGTTGATCCAGCCTGCCTTTGCGGGTGAAGCGCCCGACATCAACGCCCAGTCGTTCGAGTACACGCCGGGCCTGCACGACGGTCTCTACACGCGTTCAGCGCGCAAACAAGACGGCGGGGACTGGACGCGGAGCTGGCTCCTCGGCGCCGGCCTTCACTACACGCGGCGAGCGCTCACATTCGTCAACAGCGCCGGGTCATCCAAGCTCACCCAGACCATTCTCGGCGATCTGTGGATGGTCGATCTGGGTGGCAGCGTCGGCTACGAGGCCTGGACGTTCGAAGCGGCGCTTCCCATGGCGGTCGTGACGCGAGGTGGCGGCCCCGACCTGGTGCAGGTTGGCGACGCGGTCAGCCCGTCCTTTGGCGACCTGCGCATCGGGATCCGGCGCTGGCTGTGGGGTTCGTCCATCGGCGGTATCGGCCGGGTAGACGTGTCCCTGTTGCTCGGATACGCGGCGGGCACGGCGGCGGCCGGAAGCTGGCTCGGCAGCGGCGGCAAACAGGGCGACGGGCAGCTGCTCCTTTCGTGGCAAAAAGGCGGCTGGGCGCTCGACATCAACGCCGGCGCTCGGTTGCGCGACCAGGCCGTGATCATGGTCAAGGAAGCCGACCCGAAGACCGGCAAGCCCGCGCTTGATACCGCCGGCAACCCGATCGAACACAAGGCGCTTGTTACCGGCTCGTTGATCGTCGCGCGGGCCGCAATTCGACGGACTATCGGCGACGCGTCACACGTGGCGATCGGCGGCCAGGCGATGCTTCCCTTCGGCGACGTCAGCACCAACCAAGAGATGGCCGAGGTGTTCATTGACGGTGGCCATGCGCTGGACGATCGCGGCGTCCTCCGCGCGTTCATCGGCGGCTCGGCAGCGCTCACGTCCGGCTACGGCTCGGCGCAGTTTCGCGTCATCGCGGGCGTTCGGATCGCCCCCGGAAAGATGGCCAACGACAGCGACGGCGATGGCCTGCTCGACCGCGACGACAGCTGTCCGAACAAGGCCGAGGATAAGGACGGCTTCGAAGACGCAGACGGCTGCCCCGAGCCCGACAACGACGGCGACGGCATCCTCGATATCGCCGACAAGTGCCCGCTCGCGCCCGAAGATCGCGACAAGTTCGAAGACAATGACGGCTGCCCGGACACAGACAACGACGGCGATGGTGTGCTCGACAAGGACGACCGCTGTCCGAACGCTGCCGAGGACCGCGACAAGTTTGACGATCACGACGGTTGCCCCGAGCCCGACAACGACGGCGACGGCATCCCGGACGTGGATGACATGTGCCCGACCCGGCCCGAGACCAGGAACGGCTACGACGACAAGGACGGCTGCCCGGACGGTAAAGCCGCGCGCGGGGCCAGCCTGGACGGCGACCGCATCGTGCTGCCCGACAAGGTCCAGTTTGTCTTCAGCGGTGGTGCGTTGACGCAGGCCGGACGCACGTCGCTCGACGCCGTTTCGAACGTGCTACGCGCCCATCCCGACGTCGCCGCGCTCACGATCCAGGTCCACACAGACGACAACGGTGACGCCGCGAAGCTGGTTGCGCTGAGTCAGCTACGGGCCGAAGCGGTTCGCGCCTACCTTGCCGGCAAGGGCCCACTGTCTGCCGCCAAGATCGTCGCGATCGGACGCGGTGGGAAACAGCCGCTGACGAGCAACGACACCCTCGCGGGGAGGAGTCGGAATCGTCGCGTCGAGTTCCTCGTGACCGCTCGGATCAAGCGCGCTGCAGCCAAGGCCGACGTCGCCAAACCGGACGCGTCCAAAGCGCCGACATCCAAAGAGGCGAAACCCAAGCCTGCGACGCCCAAAGCATCGGCCGCACCTGCAAAACCCGCAGTTCCCAAACGCTGAAAGGCGACGTGATCGCCGAGGCACGATGCTCTACAACGGGATATTTCCGTGCTTGCGGGCGGGCCGATTGGCGCGCTTTCCGTTGAGCAGCTCGAGTGCGCCGCAGACCCGTTCGCGCGTTTGTTCCGGCAGGATGACTTCGTCGACGTAGCCCAGCTCAGCGGCCGTGTACGGGTTGGCGAAGAGCTCGCGATATTGCTCGACGTATTCGGCTTTGGCGGCGACCGGGTCGTGCGCTTTCTTCAGCTCGCTGCGGTAGACGATGTTGACCGCGCCATCGGGTCCCATGACGGCGATCTCGGCGGTCGGCCAGGCGAAGTTGAGGTCGCCGCGGATGTGCTTGGAGCTCATGACGTCGTAGGCGCCGCCATAGGCTTTGCGCGTGATCACGGTGATCTTCGGCACCGTCGCTTCGGCGTAGGCGTAGAGCAGCTTGGCGCCCTGGCGGATGATGCCGCCGTATTCCTGCGCGGTGCCGGGAAGGAACCCGGGCACGTCGACGAAGGTCAGCAGCGGGATATTGAACGCGTCGCAGAAGCGAACGAAGCGCGCGCCCTTGACCGACGCGTTGATGTCGAGGCAGCCGGCGAGGACCGCGGGCTGATTGCCGACGACGCCGACCGGACGGCCGTCGAGGCGCGCGAAACCGCAGAGGATGTTGCCCGCGTAGGCCTTGTGCACTTCGAAGAAGTCGCCGTCGTCCACGACCATGCCGATGACGTCGCGCATGTCATAGGGCTTCATGGGGTCGGTCGGCACGACGTCTTTCAGTCCGGCGTCGGCGCGCATGACGGGATCGCTGCTGCGCCTGCGTGGCGGTGCTTCGAGGTTGTTGGCCGGCAAGAACGACAACAGCTTACGAACGGTGGCGATGGCCTGTTTTTCGTCGGCGCAGGCGAAGTGGGCGACGCCTGACGTGCTGGCATGACGGTCGGCGCCGCCGAGCTCTTCCTGGGTCACTTCCTCGTGCGTCACGGTCTTGATGACGTCGGGGCCGGTGATGAACATGAATGAGGTCTTTTGCACCATCACCACGAAGTCGGTGATCGCGGGGCTGTAGACCGCGCCGCCCGCGCAGGGGCCCATGATGATGCTGATCTGCGGCACGACGCCGGATGCCTCGACGTTGCGGTAGAAGATCTCGGCATAGCCGGCCAAGGACTTCACACCCTCCTGGATGCGCGCGCCGCCCGAGTCGTTGAGGCCGATGACGGGCGCGCCGGTCGCGGTCGCGAGGTCCATGACCTTGCAGATCTTGTTGGCGAAGGTCTCGCTCAACGAGCCGCCGAACACCGTGAAGTCCTGCGCGAACACAAACACCTTTGCGCCATCGACCAGGCCGTGTCCGGTGACGACACCATCGCCGGGGATCTTCTTGCCCTCCATGCCGAAGTCGTGACAGCGATGGGTCACGAGCCGGTCCATTTCCACGAAGCTTCCGGCGTCAACGAACAGCTCGATGCGTTCGCGCGCGGTCATCTTGCCCTTGTCGTGTTGGCGCTTACGACGCGCAGCACCACCGCCTTCGAGAGCGGCTGCGTTGCGTTCTTCGAGTCGTAGCAAGAGTTGCGCGCGATCGTGGCTCATGGCGGCGTCCGGGTCGTGGAATCGGCGTCGTGCGGCCAGGAGATGACCGCCGGGCAAGGTGATTACCCGGGAGTGTCCGTGGTGACAAGCGGGCCGTGACCGCCCGCGCACATCTGTGGCGAGTCAAACTTCTTCGTCGCGATGCGTCACAGTTTACATGTATCACACAACAGTGTGGTTTTACTGGCTTTAAGACAAAAGTAACGCGACGCGTCAAAACACCATTGACACAATGACGCACCGCGTTATCTTGCTCCCGTCACTGGCGGAGCCCCCGCCGTAATGGAGTACGTGATGAACACCGCGACCACCGCGACAGACGCCAACAGCAACGACGTCGTCGACGCCGAAGTGATCGAGACCAAGAGCGAAAACCCTGGCGACAATGGCGCCGAGGACGAAGACTGGGCCGAGCGCGCGCCCTTCACAGCCGCTTTTCTGCGCCAATTCGAGACGGCCCGCGACAAGCTCAAAGATCAGCTTGAGACGTCGCAGAAAAACCTCGACGACCTGCAGAAGCGGGCGCGTGACCTCGTCGACAACGTGCAAGATCGCGTCGAAAAGGTCGGCGATCGTGTCCGGGAAGAAGGCAAAGAAGCCGGCGAAAAGCTGGACGGAATGCGGCGCGACATCGGTGAGAACCTCGGCGAGAAGCTGAGCATCCCCGAGAAGCTCAACCTCGGCGAGAAGCTCAAGATCGGCGACAAGTGGCCGCTGCGCATCGATCTCGAGTCGTGGCTGAAGCTGCCGGTCGAGGCGCGTGAAGAGGTTCTCGCGGCGCTGGGCATCGCGAGCGAGGCGCAGGTCAGCAAGCTCCAGCGCTCGGTCGATATGCTGCGCGAAGAGACCACTGTGCTGGTCGAAGCACAGACATCGGTGCTGCGCGAGATCATCGTCGAAAACGCCAAGGCGCCCGCCAGGAAGGCCACAACGCGCAAAGCTGCTGCAAAGAAGACGACGCGCAAGACAGCCGCCAAGACCACGACGCGCAAAGCGCCGGTCAAGAAAGCATCGGCACGCAAGACCGCGGCGAAGAAGCCCGCCAGCAAAGCGACGGCAGCCAAGAAGACCGCGACAACCACATCGGCGAAGGATGAGGTCGCCCGGGCCTGAAACTTCCGCCCTTCCAGGGCCCATCAGGCGGCCCATGTTCGCGCCGGTTCCGCAAGTCGCGGGACCGTGACCGGGGATAACTCGGCTTTCTCATCACGGAGGGAAGGTATGGCGTTCAAGGTGCAAGTCATGTGGTGAATGCGAGGTGCAGGAGTGGCAGCGTCACTTCAAACCGAGGATTCGCCGCAGGACGCCGCAGATTGGACGTCAGACCGACCGACGGGGTGAGAAAGACAGGATCATCCTTCCCCACCCACTCCGGTCACCCTGGCAGCGAGCATGGGCCGCCGCCCTTGGACACCGCGCCATGCTTATCCGCACCACCACAATCAAGACCACGGTCCCGACGCCGCGCCCCAAGCCCAAGCCGGCGACGGGGTCGTGAGTCGCGCGCTCGCCCAATCGTGCTCGACGCCCGGCATGTGGCCGATCTGCGAGCGACAATCGACATTGCGGTGAGCGTCGCGCCCGCGGCTCTTTCGCGGCGATCAGTCGGTCGACAATGTGCTAAGGTCCGCGCCTTCCAATGGAGGCGTGTCCTTGTTTGCTCCCCTCGCTGCAGCTGCAGTTGCGCTCGCCGCGACCGTCACCCCAGCCGCGCCGATCGCAAAGACGGCGCCGCCTGTGGTTCGCGCCGCGCCCTCGGTCCCAGACTGGTCGCTGAAGACCGAAATGAACGTCGCCGCGCGCGGCACAATGGCGATCACCGACGCGCAAGAAGTGGGGCGTCCGCTCGCCGCCGATAACACGCGCTTACCCGGCTTCACGACCATGGAACAGCGCTTGCGCGCCGGTGGCGAAATCCACTGGGAGCGCCGCGCGGCCGAGCTCAACAGTGTGCGATTGCGCGTCCAGGTCGACGCGTTTAACGGCCCATCCCAGCGGAAAGTGGGTGCCGTCGAACGCAAGGCCCCACAACCGGGAGGCGCCGGACTCGACCCGGACACAGCGCTCGCCGTCGACCCGATTCACAAACGCGACACCGGCTGGAACGCCGATGACAAGCACCTGCTGCGACGCTTCGACGTCGAGTTCGCCACGCGCTGGGGGCGGTTATTGGCCGGGCGCACAGTGTCGACATGGGGACTGGGCCTGCTCGCGCAAGGCGGCCAAGATGAGGATCTGCAGTTTGGCTTCAAGCGCCGCGGCGTCATTGTCGATCGCGTCCAAGCGACGCTCATTCCTGCGGCCATTCCCGGCGACGGCAGTTGGGCGGCCGCGTTCCCGATCGCGCTCGTTCTCGCGGCCGATCACGTGGTCGAAGATGACCTGGCCCGAGCGGCCGACGGCGACGACGCCGAAAACCTCATCGCGGCGCTGTTCGTCAAACACCTGCAATGGGAGTTCGGCCTGTACGGGGTCCGCCGCACACAGATCGATCGCCGTGGGCTCACCATCAACGCCTGGGTAAGCGATATCTACGGCCGCGCCTTTGAGCGTTTCGGAAAGTGGCAGGTCGAGCTGGCAGGCGAGTTCCTTTCGATCACGGGTGATACGACCTACTTCCGCACGGCCTACAACCCCGACAAGCTCAAGATCGACCAGTTCGGGGGCGTGCTGCGCCTCACCGTCAAGCGCAAGACGTTCGCGATTCGCGTCGAAGGCGGCGTGGCAAGTGGCGACCAGGACCCGTTTGACGACACGGTCCGCAACTTCAAGTTCGCGGCCGATTATCGCGTTGGGCTCGTGTTGTTCTCCGACGTCATGCGCCGGGCGACGGCGAACACCGCGGCAAACCTCACCGATCCACGATTCGCAGGTCAACCTCCGGCGGGCTATGAGCGCCTCGCATCGGGTGGCGCGGTGACCCAGGCGATCTACATCCACCCGGTCGCGCGCGTGGGGCCCTGGCACGGATTGGCCGCGCAGGTCGGCTGGTTGTTCGCGCAGGCGCCGGCTCCGCTGGTCGATCCGTACTTCAGCAGCCTCAAGGGTGGCGAAGCGATCGGGCCCAACGGCGGGACGGCGAGCACAGATCTCGGCTCGGAGATCGACGCGGCGGTCTGGTACGAGCTTGACGCCGGACCGGTAAGGGCAATGGCGCGTGTCGATTGGGGCTCCGCGACGCTCGGCAAGGCGTTCGCGGACCGCGATGGAAAGGTGGGACCGGATGTCTCAACCGTGCTGGGTCAGCTGCTCGTGCGAGGGACGTGGTGATGACAAAGACTGCACACAGGGGTTCCCGGTTTTTTGCCGTCACCGTCGCGATGACGGTTGCAGTGACGTCCATGCTGGGCTGCGAGGCCGATGAGCCCGCCGCGGGACTTCACGCCACCGAGCTCGACGGCGCGACGCCAAAGGGTCCGAGCATCATCTTTGAGCCGCTCCGCAAACCGGACGCTGAGCTGCCCTTCCCCAACGATCTCGCGCTCGCGGTTGCCGCTGACGGCGGCGTTCACATCAACACGAGTATCCAGGCATCGACCCTGACCGAGCGCCGGTTCCGCGGCCACGTCAACGAGGTCCCCGGTTTTTCGGCGATGAGCCCGATTTCTATCGCCTTCGATGGTCCGTTGGACCTTTCGACCGTCACCGACGACAGCGTGTTTGTCGTCAACGTCGAGCCGGGCAGCGAGCGCTACGGGGAGATCGTTCCGCTCGACCTCGGCCGCGGCTGGTTTCCTCATCGCGCCAACCCGCATCGCTATTTTCCGCACGACAAGCTGGGCAACTTCGATAGCTACGTGCTGCCGCCCGACAACAAGATCGACACCGACGGGGACGGTAAACCCGACAAGTGGATCTATCACTACGAAGTCGCAACCAACACGCTCGACATCCGCCCGCTCGTGCCGATGGAGGCCGGCTCCCAGTACGCGATCGTGCTAACACGCGCCGTCAAGGGCACCAGCGCCGACGGCCAGACCAAGGGCGCGATCCGAAGCCCGTTTCCGTTCGTCAACCACGTCAGCCAGACGTTGCCGCTCAAGCGCGCGATGGAGTCGCTCAAGGCCCGCGGTGTCACCGAAAAGGACGTCGCGTTCGGCTGGACGATGACAACCGGAGACCTCGCGCGGACATTCTCAGCATTGCGCGACGGTCTGTACGGCAAGGGCCAATTTGCGTGGCTCGATGACGCGTTCCCGGCCACGATCGAAGCGATCTACCCAATGAACATCACGTTCGATGGCCTCGCCGACAAGGATAAGGGCAGCCATCCGTCCAAGAAGGGCTACCCGTACCGCAAGTACGACCACGATCGTATCGTCCAGGGCGCGTTCATGAACGAGATCTTCAACATCGTCGCCAGTTTCGCGCCGGAGGTCGGAGGCTCGTTCAACTTCGTGGACTACGCCGTGTTCGGCAGCATGAACACGCCCAGTTTCCGGCAGCGTCCGGCCGACCAGGTCCGTGAACGCAATGTTTGGGATGTCGACGTCGAAGCCGGCACCGCGACCGTCGAGTCGGTCAAAGTGCCGTTCATGATCACGGTTCCCAAGACGACGAAGAACCATCAACCGCCGTTTCCGGTCGTCGTTTACGCCCACGCCACGGGCACGAGTCGCATCGAGTCGCTGTTGCTCGCCGACAAGTTCGCGCGCGCCGGAATCGCGGTGTTCACGATCGACGCTGTCGGGCACGGGCCGGTCCTGGCCAACGCGCGGTCGCTGATCGGCGGATTCCTCGGCAGCGGTTCGGCCCACATCTTCGGCTGTGAGTGCAAGAAGCGGACGTGCAACAACTCGGCGCTCAAGGATTGGCAGCAGCCGGCCTGCAAGACCGACAAGGACTGCAGCGATCAGTGCGACTCCGACGACCAGCTTGTCGGTGTTGTGTCGGCGCTGCTCGGCGGGCTCGTTTTCCGCGACTCGAAGAAGGAATTCCCCGAGGGCACGACGGTCGACGAGATGTTCGACAAGCTGGAGGGCAACGGCTTCCTCAAGCAGCTCGCGGTGCTCGGTCGCGGTGTCGATGACAACGGCGACTGCCAGCTAAATGGCACACCGGGCGAGGCCTACTACGCGCCGAACACGTTCCGGCTGCGCGACTCCATGCGCCAGACGACGTTCGACTACATGGTCGCGGTGCGCCTGCTGCGCTCGCTCTCCCAAGCCGCCGTTCCCGCCAAGATCGACGACCCGCGCGCCGCCGAAAAGACGCCCGAAGGCACGGCCAAGCTGACGAAGAACCTGCTCGCAGGCGACTTCAATGCAGACGGCGTGCTCGACATCGGCGGACCTGATGTCGCGTATTTCATGACCGGCGTGTCGCTTGGCGGCATTCACACCGCGCTCACCTCACCGCTCGAGCCGTACATCGTCGCGGCAGCGCCTGTTGTCGCCGGCGCCGGGTTGGCCGATATCTTCATTCGCACGCGTCTCAACGGCGTTATCGAGCCCTTTATGCACAAGGTCAGCGGCCCCAAGCTCATCGGCTGCGCGCGCAAGGACGGGGTGGTTCGCATCTCCTGGAACAACGACTCGGACCAGTGCAAACGCGACACGATCCAAAGCTACAAGGCGCCGGACGGCACGTGCCTGGTCTATCCGATCGCGGTCAAGGCGTACGTGGCCGAAACGAAGGCTATCAAGGAAGGCACCAAGGTCCGCATGAAGAACGTCACCAACGGTGGTCAGGCCGAGACGACCGCGCTGAAGGGCGGCGGATTCGCGGTTGCAGTCGCGTCCGATATCGGCGACGACATTGTGCTCGAGGTTCTCGATGACGCTGACAACGTGGTCGAGTCGATCAAGCTCAAGTCCAAGAAAGAGGGCGTGGCGCGCGAACGTAACACCCCGCGATTCCGGCGTTTCGTGCAGTCGTCGTCCAATGTCCTCGAGGGCGCGGACGCGATCACCGTGGCCGAGCGCATGTTCCGGCGGCCGCTTCCCGGCTACAAACCGACCAATGTATTGCTGTCGCTGGCTGTCGGCGACCAGACGGTCAACTACGCGGCCGGCCTCGCGCTCGCCCGTGCGATCGGGCTGTTCGGAGACGGCAAGAGCTTCGTCGATGACAGCACCTACCGCAGCTGGACCGAGAAGGTGATCGACGACGGCGTGCTGGTCGACAAGCTGGGCAAGCCGACGCCGCCGCTGGTCAAGCCAGGGACGAAAGACCTGGGCATGTGCAACGTCGTCAAGTCCGGCAGCGGCCCGGGCAACAGCGCGCTATGCCTCGCCGACGTGCAGGGCAAACACGAGTACATCGCGCAGAAGAGCAAGGGCGACCGGTTCCCGAAGTTCGGTGGCTACGAAGACGGCAGCTACACCGAGTACCACCGCAACCTGATCGTGAGCTACTTCCACAGCCTTGGCACCGAGGTCGCGCAAGATCCGTGCTGGGGTAGCCCGACATGCATGGGCGAAGGCAAGGGCGGCAAGGGCATTGTCAAACAGTGGGACAAGCCGATGGGCGCTTGGAAGTAGCCGCGTGCGGAACGGGCTCAGGCGTCGAGATCGTCGGGCTGTTCGAGCAGGCGAACCGCGTGTTTGGCCAGGACGGCCGCTTGGAAACCATCCACCAGCCGATGATCGAGCGCGATCGTGAGCGGCAATAGCTTGCGGATGCGGATCTCGCCGTCGATGACCTTGACCCCGTCGTAGAGCTTGCCGACGAGCACGACACCGATGCCTTTAGCCTGCGGAAAAAGCGGCGCGAAGGCCTGCGGGATGCCGAGCATTCCGACGCTGGTGACGAGCAGTGAGCCGAACGGATCGTCGGGGATGCCAAACGCCTTGAGCGAGATTCCCAGGTCGTGGCTGATGTAGCTGGCGGCGCGGATCGCGATGCGCATGAGCCACGGAGGCATCCACGCGAGGTTTTTCTTCGTCGATTTGAGGAGGGGATCGTCGCGGTTGCGGATCTTCTCGGCGATTTCGGCGAGCTTGGTGCCGATCTCCGAGGTGCTGAGTTTGTCGGCGTTGCGAATACACGCACCGGAAAGGTCAGCCGCCTGGAGCCCGCCATCCTCGGGGGGTACAGCGACCTGCAGAAACACATCGACGTCGCGACGCCGGTAGATACGGCCTCGCTTCAGGGTGCAGTTGAGATCGGGGTTTTCGCCGAGAATCCGAGCCATCGCGCGGGCGACGGCATGGGTGACCGAGATGCGGGCACCGGCAGCTCGTCGGGCCGCGATCCAGTCAACCAGCGCGGTGGCGTCGATCTCGGTCGCGCCGTAAATCGTGGGGTCGCCGGGCGCATCCCAGGTGACCGCGGCCATCTTGCGAAAGAGCGACAGGCGCTCGGGCGGATAGAATCGCTTTGTCATGGTGCGACGACGGTATAGCGAGCGGTTCGCATTGCCAACCGTGCGACGATCGGCGAGTGTTTGCCGCGACCGGGCATCGGCACGTCGGAGAGTCCCTTGGCCAACTGGTTCGAGAGCCTGATCAGCAGCGACCTCGCCATCGATCTCGGGACGGCGACGACGCTGATCTACATGAAGGGCCGCGGCATCGTTAGCAACGAGCCGTCGGTCGTCGCTGTGCAGACCGATGCCAAGGGTGAGCGGCGTGTGCTCGCGGTCGGCAAGGACGCCAAGGAGATGCTTGGCCGAACGCCGGTCGGCATCGAAGCGATCCGTCCGATGCGCGACGGTGTGATCGCTGATTTCGAGATCACCGAAGCGAT
Source organism: uncultured Enterobacteriaceae bacterium (assembly GCA_964560875.1). Taxonomy (GTDB): domain Bacteria; phylum Myxococcota_A; class UBA9042; order UBA9042; family UBA9042; genus CAZLMW01. Next base: position 8,757 of record CAZLMW010000051.1, on the reverse strand, counting down.
GCTGCGCACGTTCATCAACAAGGTGCAGCGTCGACGCACGCTCGTCCGTCCCCGTGTCATTGTCTGCGTGCCAAGCGGCATCACCGGTGTGGAGAAACGCGCTGTACGCGAAAGCGCCGAGTCGTCCGGAGCGCGCGAGGTCTTCCTGATCGAGGAGCCGATGGCCGCTGCGATCGGTTCCGGCCTGCCCATCACCGAGCCCGCCGGCAACATGATCGTGGATATCGGCGGCGGCACGACGGAGATCGCGGTGATTTCGCTCGCGGGGATCGTGTTTGCCGAGAGCTTGAAGGTCGGCGGCGATCGCCTCGACGCGGCCATCATCGAGCACTTGCGACGCAAGTATAATCTGCTGATCGGGGAACGAACGGCCGAACAGATCAAGATGCGCATCGGCACGGTGGATCCACATGGACCCGTCGACCAGATGGAGGTCCGCGGTCGCGACGTTGGTGCGGGTGTGCCCAAGACGGCGATCGTCGGCAGCGATGAGGTCTGTGAGGCCTTGAGTGAACCTGTTGGCGAGATCCTGGTCGCCGTTCGGACCGCGCTTGAGCAGACGCCGCCCGAGCTTTCAGCGGACATCGTCGACAAGGGGATTGTGCTCGCCGGCGGTGGGGCGCAGCTGCGGGGTCTCGATGTGCTGATTCGCGACGACACCGGGCTGCCGGTGCTGATCGCGGACGATCCGAGCTCCGCTGTTGTGCTTGGGGCGGGCTTTACGCTCGACAATCCGGATCTGCTCCGCGAAGTCACGATTCGCTAGCGATCACTTTGATCTCGTATTGAGTCGGGGCGGCCGTTGTCGAACGCCGCGAGCCTGGAAATGCGCGCAAAAACACCAAACGCGACGGTCCCAAGACCATCGTGGTGGCGTTATCAAGTCGGCTACGAAACGGCGATGCGCGGTCGTTGCGATGGCCCTGACGCGATGGGGGGATGCGTCAGCGACCGGCGCAACTACGCGATTTCGTCGTTCGTTTCGTACAAACCGCGATGCGCGCGCTGACGAGCTTCCATCGTCAGAACACCCGCCGGCACAGCGTCGACCTGACGATCGAGCTTGCGAGCCAGGGCGCGGGTCACGAGAACGTGATCGCGGCTGGTGCGAGCGCTGCCGTCACCGCCATTGGCGACGAACAGGTCGAAGCGCTTGCTGCTGGCCACCGGATGCAGACGCGAGCCACGACCGCACGCTTCGACGCGCAGTTCTTCGCCCGAGGCGCGGTTGACCAGAAGGATCGGGACAGCGCCCAAGGCGACTTGACCGACTTCTGCGACGCGCCAGGCGTCTAATTTTTTACTGGATGCGACGGCCGGCGACGAGCTCACAATCTTGGAGCCGACGGCGACTGCCGCGGCGCCGGCGACGGAACCGCCAACGAGCGACATGAAGTCACGACGTGAAATGGACATAAGAACCCCCAATAGTCCTGCCCGCAGGATACGAGCCGCCGCTTTTGGGTGTCAATGAAAACGGCCGCGTGAGCGCAATTGTCGGTCGTTTCGGCCGCCCGCGAGACGCCCGCGAGGACGCAGGTTACGATCGGACTGTGGCTGGATCCGTTCCCATCGCTTTGCTCCCAGTGCAAGCCCGTCACGCCGAGACGTTGGCGCAATCGGCTCGAGATCGGGCCGACCTGGCGCGGCGACTTCGCGAGAAACGGTACCGCGGTGTGGCGATCATCGGGTTTCCGCGGGATCTTGTCGGGACCGTGTCCAACCTGCGCGGCGCTGGTCTGGTTGTCGGCTTGCTCGGCGCTGCCGACGAGCTGATCGAACGCTCAGACAAGCTGACGGGAGTGGGACCGGTTGTTGCGATCGTCCGCGGCGATCCGAGCGGCTGGTATCGGCACCTCGCCTTGCTGCGATCTGCGACCGTTCGAACTGCGCTGCACGACGAGTTGCCGTGCTGGATCGGTGTTCACAAGCCGGATGTTTCCGTCGCAGTCGATCGATCAGCGCCGGTATGGCAAGCGTCTTGCGATGCATGTGGGGCCCGCAGTCGATGTCCCGGACCGCCACAGGACGCACAGGTGACGCCACTTCCCGACACTGTCAGCAACCAGTTCGACCTCCTGGAGATCGTCGGAGAGCCAGGTCCGGACGCGATCACAATCGACGTGCACGCGCGTGACCAAGCCGTGCGCTTCGCCGTAGACCGCGGCGAGTTCGCCCGCGAAGACGTAAACACCGCGCTCGATCTCGGCCAGCTGTACCTGGACATCTCGGAGGCGGCGCGACTGCACGATTTCGCCGCGGAAACGCGCCAACTTCGTCGCGATCCGGATGGCTGGGGTGTCGTCGCGGGCGATCCATTCGCTGCCGAAGAAGCGGCCTTGATCAAACTGCTGGCGAATCTGCGCGGGCGCGTCGTTGATGTCGGCGCCGGCCCGGTTCGCTATGTGCGAGCGCTCAACGAAGCGATCGCGGCGGGCACCCTGAGCTACCTCGCCGTCGAGCCCGATCCAGACCACCTGGACGCGGCGGTGACGGCGATGCCGGCTGGCCAGTTCGTCCGCGGTGTCGGTGAGGCGTTGCCGGTAGCAGACGCGAGCGCCGACGCCGTGTTGATGTTGCGCTCGTGGAACCACCTCGTCGATCCAGACGCGGCGGTATCCGAAGCCGCCCGTGTTGTTGCGCCCGGCGGTCTGCTCATCGCGGTAGATAACGTCCTCTTCGGTCTATGCCGCTCCACGGAGCAGCTCCAGCGTGCTCGGGCCATTCCGGTTACTGAGACGCCTTTCGAACACCTCCGCAACGCCAACGGGGACGAAGCTGCTGCGGTCGTCGCAGCCAACCCCGCGTGGTCTGTCGAGCGGGTCGAGCCCGTAACTGCCCGAACCGCCAACCAATGGCTGCTCGTAGCGCATCGCGTCGGCCGCTGAAACGCCATCAGGCGACCCAATTTCGCTTCGATTTCCGCGTCTTTATCGTTGACATCGCCGACGTGATCGCGCAGGTTCGCGCGCCCCCGGGTAACGCCCGGGTCGAGGCGGCCGCATCACGTGCACAGGGCCGGTCGCTGTCGAGTTCAAACCCGCCCCGTGCGGCGCTGGCCCCAAGCTGGCGAAGAAACAAAGGAATTTTATGCAAACCAATCTCCAAATCCCCGCTGACGAGCAAGAGTTCGAAGCGCTTTTTGCGGCGTGGGAAGACCAGCAGCAGCAGATCCGCGAAGGCGAGATCGTCCAGGGCACGGTCCTGTCCGTGAACAAAGACGTCGTCATCGTGGACATCGGCTACAAGTCTGAAGGCGTCATCAACGCCAACGAATTCGCAGGCCCCGAGGGCCCCGGCATCTCCGCTGGTGACGTGATCGACGTGTACGTCGACGTCGCCGAGAACGAGAACGGCCTGTGCGAGCTGTCCAAAGAGAAGGCCGACCGCCTCAAGATCTGGGACGAAATCGCCGAAGCTTGCGAGAACGAAGAGCTCGTCGAGGGCGTCATCACCGGTCGCGTCAAGGGCGGCCTGACCGTCGACATCGGCGTCAAGGCGTTCCTGCCCGGCAGCCAGGTGGACCTGCGTCCCGTGCGCAACCTCGAGAAGTTCATCGGCCAGCGCTTCCACTTCAAAGTCATCAAGTTCAACAAGAAGCGCGGCAACATCGTCCTGTCGCGTCGTGCCCTGCTCGAGAAGCAGCGCGAGGCCCTCAAGAGCCAGACGCTGGCTCGCCTCGAGGAAGGCATGCTCATCGACGGCGTCGTCAAGAACATCACCGACTACGGTGCGTTCATCGACCTCGGCGGCATCGACGGCCTGTTGCACATCACCGACATGTCTTGGGCCCGCATCAACCACCCGTCCGAGATGTTCGAGGTTGGTCAGCAGGTTCGCGTCAAGGTCCTCAAGTACGACCCGGAGCGCGAGCGCGTCTCCCTCGGTCTCAAGCAGAACAGCGAAGATCCATGGCTGTCCGTCGACACCCGCTACCACATCGGTCAGCGCGTCGCCGGCAAGGTCGTGTCGCTCGCCGACTACGGCGCGTTCATCGAGATCGAAGAGGGCGTCGAAGGCCTGGTGCACGTCAGCGAAATGAGCTGGACCAAGCGCGTCAAGCACCCGAGTAAGCTCGTTTCGACCGGCGATGAAGTCGAAGCGATGATCCTCGAGATCGACAGCCGCGCCAAGCGCATCAGCCTCGGCATGAAGCAGGTCGAGACCAACCCGTGGGACGTTCTCCAGGACAAGTACCCCCCCGGAACCAAGGTCAAGGGCGTTGTCCGCAACATCACCAACTTCGGCGTCTTCATCGGCATCGAAGAGGGCATCGACGGCCTGTGCCACGTCACCGACATGAGCTACAGCCACCGCGTGAAATCCCCGACCGAAATGTTCGAGAAGGGCGACGAAGTCGAAGCGGTTGTGCTCAGCATCGACCCGAGCAAGGAGCGCTTCTCGCTCGGCATCAAGCAGCTGATCAACGACCCGTGGATCAACATCCACAGCAAGTACCCGCGCGGGTCCACGCAGAAGGGCAAGATCACCAAGCTGCTCGACTTTGGCGCCATCGTGGAGCTCGACGAGTTCATCGAAGGCTTCCTGCACATCTCGGAAGTCGCCGAAGAGAAGATCGATTCGATCCACGCGGTGCTCGAAGAGAACAAGGAAGTCGAGGTGAAGATCATCTCGATCATCCCCGAGGAGCGAAAGCTTGGTCTGTCGATCAAGCGCGTTGGCGTGGAAGACGACGACTACAGCTACGAGGCCGCCGAACCCGGTGCGGCGACGACGCTTGGCGAGCTGATTCGCGCCAAGATCGACCTCGGCGAACTGCCCGACGCGAATGCAGGTGCATCGGACGCCGGCGAAGAGTAAGATCTCGCCAGCGATCCATCCGCGCAGGGACGGATCTTGCGGACGCCGTGCTCCCAACCGGGGCACGGCGTCCGTGTTTTTGAACGCATCACATCAATACCCGCGCGGCAACAATCGAGCCGGTCAACGTCCTTTGTCTGTCGGCTCGTCGAAGTAGGCTTCGCGGTCGAGGACGCCCTCGGTGACACACACCGGAAACGCCTCACCATCGGCGCAATAGCCGGGGCTCCACGTCCGGTTGTTGGCGTGTGAGAGCGTCGCATGCGGCTCCAAAGAGGCCTCGCGCCAGCCGTCCACGGTGCGATTGACGGTGCTGTCGGTCACCGTCCGCGCCATCGGAACAGCCACCTTGTCCAGCACGTTAGCGGCGACGCCCACGAGCGCGAGATGGCCGCCGCCATCGGTGAGCCGGAGCGACTTGTCGAGACGAGCGAGCGACGCGCCGGGTGGAAGCTTCACATCGCCGGTCGAGGCGCCGACAAGGACGGCCGCCGTGGCAGGCGCGAGGCAGCTGCTCGAAACGACCGTCCCCCGTGATGCGCCCCGGTAGACGAGCGTTGCGCCGTTGAGGTGAACCGGCTCTCTGGCGAGTGAAACAACCTCGATGACCTCGTCGCGGCCCGAGGACTTGCCATCTCCATCCAGGTCGCGGCCGGCTGGGCGTATCGTCACCTCGTTGATCAACACTTCCCCGCTCGCGGCTGGCCTGCATGCCAACGTCTTCGGCTTTTCGCCCAGCTCGGCGAGGAGCTCATCGGAAAGGGGCACACTCCCCGCCGGACAGCGGTTTGGCGGACCGTCCTCAGTCTCACAGCCAACCGACACGCAAGCCGCGAACACCGCGACGACGCCAACAACCCAATTCAACACACTCATCGATACCTCCCGCGCGGCGAGCGAGAAAATGCCGCGCAAGAGGTGATCGGGTTGTCGCGAATTTTTTGACGGGTTAAGCGCAAAAAAGACTACACCGGAGCCAAACAATGACTCCGGTGCAGCGTTTCGTGTTTCGCTATGGCGTGATCGCTATTTGCCAGCTGCGGGCGCGGCACCACCGGCCGGAGCGGCACCACCAGCGGGCTTGGCACCGGCGGGAGCGGCACCACCGGCGGGCTTGGCCTTGCCGGCACCGAGCTCTTCGGCCTTGCTCGCGATGTGGTTGAGCAGGATGTCGAACTCCCAGATCCAGGTGGTGTTGTTGGGCACCTGAACCTGGCGCTGCTGGGTCTGGTAGATGTTCTTCGTGTTGCGGATCTTGGCCATCCACGACGCACCCTTGATGCCCGCGAAGATGACCTGGCGCAGCGTCGAATCGGCCGGTGTGCTCTTCTCAAACGCGTCGAGCAGCGGCTTGATGACGTCGGCGCCCTTGGAACCGAGGTGGACCAGGCCGATCGCGGCTTTTTCCTTGGCGAGCGCGTCGCCGGTCTTGAGGAAGCCCGCGTAGCAGCCGGCCTTGGCCTGCAGTTTGCCCTTGGCGTCGGGGGCGGCGGCCCACTGCTTGTGGCATTCGCGCACCACGTTGAGGCGACCGACGATGGTCGGATCGGCGAGCGCTTTTACGACGCCCTCGGTCTTGTCCGCGCCGATGATCTTGTCCCACTCCTCGAGGTTTTCGGGCTCGACGGCGTAGACCATCGGAGTGACGAAGTCGGCGCGCTCGACCGGGTCGATCTTCTGGAACGCGTCGATCATGACCTGCCAGGTGTTGGACGGACCGGCGATGGCGAGCCCGATGAAAGGCATCGTGCGCTGCTCGACAGCCAGACCCTTGGTGGCTGCAACCTCGCCGATCTTGGGCGCGACGTCCTTGAGGCCTTCACCCATCGCGGCCAGCGCCCACATGGACAGCTGCAGGCGGCTGGTGATGTAGGCGTGCCACGGGAAGCCCTTCTTGATGAGCTTGAAGGTCTTGGGCGTGCCGGCTTCGCTGGCGTCGACGGCTTTGCCGCAGCGCTTGACGATGGCTTCGGCCGACCGCGGGTCGTGAATATCGCTCAGAATCTGCGCGACCTTGGGGCCTTCCTTCCACTCCCAATCGAAGAACTGCTGGGTCTTGGCGAACTCGGTGAACTTCGGGCTGTTGTCTTCAAAGATCGGGAGCATCCGCGTCATCACCTTGTTGGGCGGGATGACCGACAGCGCGAGGCGGGCCTGGCCGTATGTCTCGGCGTGGGCGGCGTCGTGGAGGAAGACACCGGCGATGTACGCTTCGAAGGCTTCGTCGGTCTTCGCGCGCATCTCGGCGAGGTACTTGAGCGCGTCGATGTTGACCTTGACGGTCTGCGACGCGGGATCGGCGCTGGCCAGCTCGACGAGCAGGTCGATGAATTTCTTCTTGTCTTCGAGATCGGGCAGCGACAGCCACAGCGCCTGCAAAATCTGGCCTTTGGCTTCGCCGGACTTCACGCGGCGGACGGCGGCGGCGAGCGCCTTCTTGATGGCTTCGCTCGGCTCGTAGGTCTTGCCGCGTTCGTGCGCATCGTAGCGCCACAGGCGGATGATACGGGACGCTTGCGGCGCGACGGCGTCGTAGCCCATTGCCTTGGCGAGCAGTTTTTCGGAACGGACACGCAGCGATGGGCCCTTGGGGGGCCGCTTGTCGTTCTTGCCGATGCTCTCGAGCGCGTCGACCAGGGCCTCGCGTGCGGCGGCGTCTTTTTCGATCGTCTGCGTGAAGCGCTTGAAGACCTTGTCGTCATTGCACTTGAGCTGATCTTCGGTCGAAAGGGCACGAATCTCACGGATCGCGCGGTCCTTCTCCTCGGGGGAGTCGGATTTTTCGAGCACCAAGCTGTAATAGCGACACGACTTCTCACCGCGCTGGCATCCGCTGACGAGGAAGGCGGCGGCGAAAAGCAGAACGCCGAGGCTGGTGGCGCGAGACACGGTGGCTCGCGAGACGCGGGTGAGGTTCATGGACGTTGTCCGTTCTTGCGTGTTGAGAAGCGCTGGATTCGTCCGCCAGCAGGTCGTTGGGATGACTGAAAGGCCACGGCGGACTGGCGGCGGAGTATAGGCGCGCCGTTTTTGAGGCGTCAAGCCGACGGCCAGACCAGCAAATGCGTTCCAAGTTTGGGAGTTATCAGCGTTTTTGACAGTCGTCGCCGGCGCGTTATCAACGTTGCATGAGTGTGTGGGATCTGCGCCCCTCCCGGGCCCGTAGTCGAGCGACCCTCGGCGCACTGTTTGCATCCGCGTTGCTGCTCGGCTCTGCCGTGTATGTGCGCGCCGGCGATCAAGCCAAGACGGCCGCTCAAATGCATCCGGTTGAGTTTGCGATGCGCGCGTTTGCGGCGCCGATTCGCGATCGCACCGTGATCCGAAATGGCCCCGCGCAGCTCGACGTTTGGCTATTTGCCGGCGTGAAGTTCGAGACATTCGCCGAGCGGGTCCGCAGCGCCATCAGCGCGCGCCGCAAGCTCGTGGGCGACGTGACGATCGATCGCTGGACGTACTTTGAGCCGACGCGGTCGTATTGGCTCGACATCGGCGGGCCCCATCCCGGGCGCGTGTGGATGAGCAGACATGCCGATGCAACGTTGATCATCATCCCGAAGGTCGGAGACACAGCCTCCGCGCGGCCGTGGACGCCGCCCTACCGCCCTTTGCCGATCGATCTTCCGCACGGCCCGATCCGCTAGATGTGCCGGGCGAGAATCGCGATCCGCTTTCCCGCTCCCGCTCCCGCTCCCGGCTCAACGCTTCTGATGCCGCTTGGCCAGACCGACAAGCATCGCTGCCATCCGGTCGAGGAGTTCCTTTGCGGTCCTATGCCGGTCCTCGGCGACAAGCCGTAGCCTGAGCAGCACGTCGAAGATGGCGGCGCACTCGGCCGTGGAGCCGGCAGCGCTGAGGTAGTACCGCCGCTTGAACGGGAACGCGAACGGGAGCGGGAGCGGGAGCGGGAGCGGGAGCGGGAGCGCCAGTGCGCGC
>CAZLMW010000050.1:32391-53997 GCA_964560875.1 uncultured Enterobacteriaceae bacterium | reverse complement strand
CATGCACCGACGCGGACGCCTGCACCGAGGACAGCTGCGACCCGCTCAAAGGCTGCGTGTTCGCCAAGAAGAGCGGCTGCACCAAGAAGTGAGCTGTGAACCGGATGTGAAAAAAACGCGCCGGTGTGAAAGGGCGGTGAAACGGGCCAAAAGCGACGAATCCACGACCAAGGGCTGCGTTGAAGGGGGCACACAACCGGGAGGAGGACCCCATGATTCGCATCACCACCATCACCATCGCACTCATCACCCTGTTCGCCGCGGCCCCCGCGATGGCGCAAATCAGCGGCAGCTCATTCATCCAGTCCAAGCGGACCGGCAAATTCCTCAAGGCCGACGGCAATGGCCACCTCGTCTTCAGCGCGTCCACACCCGGCGACGCTGAGGTCTTCGTGGTGGTCCGCAACAGCGACGGCACCTACGCGTTCAAGCACAAGCAGCGCAACGCCTACGTGTATGACGCCGCCAACTACACGCCGGCCCGCGCCGTCGCCGGCGCCGTTGGAGCGGGCGAGAAGTTCCGCGTCTTCTGCGCAGGGTCCAAGCCCGACGGTGCCTACAACCAGGTCTGCACGATCCGCTCGTACCGCACCAACCGCTACCTCTACGACCCGATGAACGGGACACCGCGCGGCTTCACGTCGGGCGCTGCCGGGCTCGGCGAGCTGTTCATCTTCCGACCCGACTGGCGCATGTTCGACATCACGGTGACCCGCAAGGACGGTGGCGTGCTCGACGGTGCGGTCATCGAAGCCACGAACACCAACGCGACGCATTGCCGCGGCCTCCGCAAGCAGTCGCCCGTCGCGATGACGGCCAAGTGCGTCAAGCCGCTTCACCTCGGCGAGATGGGCCTCGTCAGCCTGCCGAAATGGGACGACCATCTCGCGTTCAAGTACGTCGTCACGGTCACCCGTCGCGGCGGCTCGCTCGCTGGCGTCACCCTCGGTCCGCTGTCCGGCCAGACGGTCCACTGCGCGGGGACGACGTGCAGCATGACGTTCGACGAAGGCCAGAAGGCCGCCATCGCGGTTCCGCACCACTGAGCATCAACAGCGCACGCGCGCAACGTGCGAAGGCGCCGTCTGGCAACCCCAGGCGGCGTCTTTGCACGTTTTGGCGCTGAACGGCCGTGTTATTCGACCTTCACGCCCCGCCAGAACGCTACGTGGTCGCGAATCTCGGCCGCAGCGTCCTTCGGCGCGGGGTAGTACCAGGCGGCGTTGGCGTTCACCTCGCCGTCCACGACGACGTCGTAGTAGTGCGCCAGGCCCTTCCACGGGCATCGCGAGGTGTGGTCGCTCTCCTGCAGCAGGTCGCGGTTGACCGAATCCGGTGGGAAGTAATGGTTGCGCTCGATCACGACCGTCGCATCCGACTCAGCGATGACCTGACCGTTCCATGTAGCTTTCATTTTTCAACTCCGGCGCCGCGTCCTGTGCGTCGCTCCGTGCAGGGACGGGCGGACGCGCCAAGTGTGACGTCTGAACACCCGCTTGTTCCGGCAAAAGCACAGAGGATTCGAAGAATTCGGTGTACCGAATTTTCATGTCCCTTTGCACGAGCAACAGCGGTTCACCCGATGCGGGTTTGCCACCGTCGCGCATGACGCGCTGGTTCAACCGGGTCCCCGTCTTCCCGGCGCTCGAGTGTCCCGTCGAAACAGGTCGCCACGGCTTCGGAATCGGAGACGGCTTCGGCTCCGGCCACCGTCACGGAAACGGAGAGCATCGAGGCGCCAGCCGCGATGCTGCGACCCCAGGTGATCGGGCGATCGCGGATTCTTTTCGAAACGTGTGACTGAGAGGCCCCATCGGACGGTGTGTGTGAAGCGATCGGGGGACGGACCCTTGCATATTACATTTTCATCCAAGCACACGAACGGCCGTCTTTCCTTCGGTGGAAAAAGTAATATGCAAGGGTCAGACCCCCTTGCCGCCGTGCGCCATCGTCACCGTTGAAGTCCGGCACAGTTTAGGCGGTTCTGCGCAGCAGGTTCGGCGACCGGATCCCGAACGGGATCCGGGGCCGCAGCGCGAACGCGACATCTAAAAGTACAGTAGTATACTTTTGCGTCGTTCGATCCTTGAGACGGGCCACCGCCCGCGGGCGACTACTGTTCGTTTTCGCGCTGCAGCATTCCGTGGGCGGCGTTCGCTTGCATCGGGCGACCGTAGAGATAGCCCTGGGCGAACACGAACCGCTGCTTCTTGAGCACGGACGCCTCGCCGGGCTCCTCGACGCCTTCGACCACTACGGCGAGCCCGAGCTGTTGGCTGATAAAGCGCACGCCTTCGATGATCGCCCGCACCTTCGGATCGTCGCGCAGTTGCATGGTCAGTGACCGGTCGATCTTGACCACGTCGATCGGTAGGCGGGCCATTTGGGTCAGCGACGCATAGCCGGTTCCGAAGTCGTCCATCACCAGCGCCACGCCTACTTCGCGCAGGTTTTCGAGGATCTGCATCGCGAGTTCTTCGCGGGCTGCGAGGGCGGTTTCGGTGATCTCGAGCTTGACGCGTTTGGGCGGTAGGCCGGTCTCGGCCAGGACGCGTTCGATCTTGGCGGGCAGCGCCGGATCATGAAGCTGGCGAGCCGATAGATTTGCCGACAGGTACACCGGGCGCACATCGGTCCAGCTCGCGATCGTCTGCGCGGCGGTGCGCAGGGCCCAGTGGTCCAGGGGCGCGATCAGGTCGAGCTCTTCAGCGATCGGCACGAACTCGCCCGGCGAGACCTCACCAAGCTTGGGATGATTCCAGCGCAGCAGGGCTTCGAAACCCGCGATGGCCCCGGTATCGAGGCGCACGATGGGCTGGTAGCGCAGCGACAGTTGGTGTTCGCTGAGCGCTTTGGGCAGCCCGCTGACGATGGCAAGTCGCCGGTTGTCCGCGCGGCGCATGTCCGAGATGAACCCTTGCGCGGTGAGCGTGTGCCGGCCCCGGCCGCGTTGCGCAGCGGATTCCGCCTCGATCAGCACATCTGCGACGGTGTGCTCGGACGTCTCGTTGAAGGCAAAGCCGATCCGCGTCGTCAACGGGATGCGATGGCCACCAACGGAAAACGGGCGCGCCAGGACCTTGCGCAGCGCGGCGGCGAGCTTTCGAGATTCAGTGCGGTTGGAATGAGCGGGTAGAACCACGCCGATTTCGTAGGGACCGGTCAGGCCGACAATACCGCCCTGGGGTGACGCTTCGGATGCGCGGACCAGGACGGCTTCGAGAAGGTCGCGGGCCAGGCGATGGCCGAGTCCAACGGCGACGCGCCGCAAGTCGGTGAGCTCGATCGCCAAGATGGTGTACTTGTCGTGGCCGCCGACCGCTTTGGTTGCGCTGCGCAGGAATCCGGCCCGACTGCCCGAATCGAGGGGCTCATCCAGCGAGGTTGTCGCGACCACCCCTTCGACAAGTCCGTGTTTGCTCGCGGTGAAGACGGTGCGGACCTGCAGCATCTCGCCGGACGCTCCCGGGCGGCTGTAGCGCGCGTGGCGTCGTTCTTCGGTATCGGCGCGGACGGCGGCGATGGCCTCGGTCAGGCGCACGATATCGGCCGGCGCCAGGCCTTTGACGAAACGCCTGCCCACGAACTCGTCGGCCTCGATCCCGAGCAATTGGTTCACCGAAGCGCTCGAGCAAGTGCAACGGTCCTCGGCGTCGATGACCGCGACCCACTCGTTGGTCTCCCGCGTCAGCGCGGCAAAGACGTCCTGCAGCTGCTTGGATTCCAGAGGTGTGGCCATGGCCAGGTCGTGCGATTGGCTCGGTCAGTTGAGGGTCTTCTTGGTCGGCGCGCAGTCGGGATACTTGGTCAGCGGGCTCGTGCCCTTCACGTTGGGGCCGTGGGTATCGCCTTTGCCCTTGTCGGTCTTGCTGCCCGACGGGTCACCCCACCAATTCTTGGTCGCATCCAGCGCCGCGCCAACGATGGATCCTTTCAGCCCGGTGGTGTTCCCCTCGAAAACGTTGTTCTTGCAGGTCATCGCGCCGCTGGCGCCGAGCCCCACCTTGTTGTCGGCAAACCGGCTGCACGTGATGCTGCTGGTGTTCGCTCCGCCCGCGTCTACGCCCAACTCGCGACCCTCGGCCCGCACAGCTGTAAACGTGTTGTTCTTGCCGCTGCCGTACAGGTGCACACCCACCCCCTTGCGCGTCTTGCCCGAGAAGCTGACATCGAGGCCCTTGAAGCTGACGTTGGACACGTTGACGCCCTGGAACACGGTGCCGCTCGCCTCGTCGCTCTTGTCCGCGCCGCCGAGCACGATGTGGCCGACCTTCGGATCGCTGCTCACCGTCAGGCCCGGGCCGGCGACCATGCGGATGACGCACTTGGTTGTGCCGCCAAAGACGTTGCCGCTCATCTTGAAGCCGCCCGGCAATTTCTGGCTGGTCATGCCGCCGATGTTGACCGCGAAGCTGAACTTGCTGCACGGGCCGGTGTCTTTGAACGTCGAGTTGATGAGCGTCGTGTCGGTCGCGTTGGCCGCGAAAGCACTGCCTCGCCCGGTGAAATCCACGCCGTCGACCACCGTGCGAATGGTCTTGGTGAGCTGCAAGCCCGTGCCCTGGTAGGCGGCGCTCGCCGTGCTCGACAGGTTGATGCCGGTGACCTTGGTGTCGACCGTGCCGTTTAACATCAACGCCCGATCCCGCGTGTGTTGGATGCCCGAGTCGTCGTTGAGGTGGATGCTCGTCCCAGCCTCGTCCTTGCTGCTGATCACAACGCCCGTACCGCCAAAGAGCGCCAGCCCGCACTTGGATGTGCCGCCGAACATGTTCTTGCGCATGTGCACGCCGCCAACCAGCTTCTTGGCTTTCACGCTGCTGATCGCGACGCCGTAGCCATACACGCCGCAGTCACCCGAGTCGTTGACATCGGCGTTGACGATGCTGATGTCGGTGCCGCTATGGACCCGGATGCCCGTCTTGCGGTTGGCAGCTTTGACCGTGTCGATGCGGCAGCCGTTGCAGCCGTTGAGCTGGAATCCGACCCCGGACATCCCCTTGCCGCTTGTCCACGACGTGTCCACGCGGGAGATCACGGTCCCGGTGCCACCGATGTCGACACCGACGTTGGTGCTGTTGCCGATCACCAATGCGTGCAGCTCGATCCGACCGGGATTGCCGACCAGGCCCTTGGCCATGCCGTTGACGTCGATGCCGATGAGCGGCTGGTCCTTGTAGCCGGGCTGTGTCCGCCCATCGATCGTCACGTTGCGAACGATTCCCGGCAGCAGGGTCGCGAGCTTGATGATCTTCTGGCCCGAGCCGATCTTGAAGTGGATCTTGTCGTGCGTGAGTGACTTATTCGCCTCTTCCATCGCCCAGCGCAGCGACCCGGTCCCTTTGTCATTGATGTTGATGACCACGAAGGTCTTGCCGGCGATGCACACCTCGTTGGCGCCGTCGCACTTGCCCCATTCGCAGTCGAGAAGGACTTTGCAGGTTTGGCCGACCTTGCACTTCTTGGCGCAGCTGCCGCCGCAGTCGACGTCGGTCTCGTCGCCGTCTTTCTTGTCGTTGGTGCAGGTATCGACGCACTTGCCGGTCTTGGCCTCACAGCTCGTCCCTGCGGCGCACTGCTTGACCTGTCCGGCGCAGACCATCTTCCCCTTGCTATCGAACCCGCACAGGTCGCTTGTGGTGCACGGGTTGCCGTCGTCGCAGGGCTTCTTGGCCGCGCCCTTGTGCACGCATCCCTTGGCGGCGTCGCAGGAGTCGACTGTGCATGGGTTGGAATCGTCGCAGCTTTTCGTGCTGCCCGCGCTGCACTTTCCAGCCGCGCACGATCCGGCGTCCGTGCACTTGTTGCCGTCGTCGCAGGTCGCGATGGAAACGTCGTATTCGACCGCACCGTTGACGTTTGAAACCCACAGCTTGCCGGTCTTGCCAAAAGCGAGCCGGTAGGACGGCTTGATGACCGAAAACTCGAACTTCTTCTTCAAGTTGGCGTCGAAGATCTCGGCCTTGCCGCTGTTCTCGCCGAGCGCCCAGATGCGTCCGGCGTTGTCCGCTTCGACCGCATAAGCCTTGCCGGTGAGATTCGCGCTGCCGAGCAGCTTTCCGTCAAAGCCATACTTGTGGACCTTCTTGCCGTTGAGGTCGCCGACGTAGACGCCCGACGGCGCGACATCGATCGACACCGACGAGATTCCGAGCTTGTGCTGCTGCAGCTTCTTGCCGCTGGGGTCGACCTGCCAGAGCTCAGCGCCCTTTGAGAACAGGAAGTCCGAAAACACGATCCACATGTTGCCCTTGGCGTCGAAGCTCAAGTCCTTGGGGCGCAGCGTGGACCACGTAGACGTGTTGAATTCCTCGACCAGGTTCAGCGTGTTCGGGTCGACGTGGTAGATCTTCTGCTTGTGCATCGCCGCGGCGAAAACGACGCCGTTGTAGACGTCCATGCCGTTGACGTACTCGGTGGTGCCGCCGACCTTCTTGCCGTCCTTGAAGACGCCAAAGTAGCGCTTGTTGCTGAGCCCGTGGCCGATCGCGACCCGGCCGCTGTCGTCGACCGCAAGCCCGCCGATGAGCAGATGCTGGACCTTGATCGTCTTGCCTGTCGCCTTGATCTGGGTCTCTACCGGCGTCGTGACGCAGCCCTGGTTGGCGTCGCACTTGTCGGCCGTGCAGCCGTTGCCGTCATCGCATTTCTTGGCGGTGCCCTTGGTGCACATGCCGCCATTGCACTTGCCCTGGTCGGTGCACTTGTCGCCGTCATCGCAAGCGCCCTTGAACTCGGCGTCGTTGATGCAGCCCTTGGACTTGTCGCACGTGTCCTCGGTGCACGAGTTGCCGTCGTCGCACTTGGCCGCGGGGCCCGCCTTGCATGTCTTCGCCGCGCACTTGTCGCCCGTGGTGCAGGCGTTGCCGTCGGTGCACGTCCCGGTGAGCTCGGTGTGGTTGCAGCCACCGGGCGCTTTGCACGCGTCCTTGGTGCAGACATTGCCGTCATCGCAGTTGTTCGCCGTTCCCGCGCACTTGCCGTTGGTGCAGCCGTCGTTCTTCGTGCACACGTTGCCGTCATCGCACGAAGCAAACGTCACGTCGTACTGGGTGGCCCCCTTGGCGTGTGAAACCCACATCTTGCCGCCGCCAAAAGCGATCCGAAACGACTGCAAGGGGCCCGCGAACTCGTGCAGCTTCTTGAGGGACGAGTCGAAGACTGAGAGCTTGCCGGTGTTGTAAGGCAGCGCCCAGATGTTGCCGCTCGGGTCGGCCTCCACCGCGACGACCTGGCCGCTCATCGCGACGCTTCCCGCCGCTTTTCCGTCAAACCCGAACTTGAGCACCTTCTTGTTGGTGTAGTCGCCGACGTAAATTCCTGACGGCGCCACGTCCATCGCGAACGCTGTGATGCCGAGTTTGAATGACTGCAGCTTCTTGCCGGCGGTCGTGACCTGCCAAAGCTCAGCGGCCTTCGAGTACAGGAAGTCCGAAAACAGGATCCACAGGTTGCCCTGCTTGTCGAAGCTGATGTCCTTGGGTGACAGCGACGTCCACTTGGACGTGTCGAGCCGGGTGGTGAGCAGCCACGCGCCGGCTTTGACCGAGTAGATCTTCTTGAGGTGGATCGACGTGACCCACACCTCGCCGTTGAGCTCGTCCATGCCGTTGACCGGGCTGCCGGCCTTCTTCAACAGTTTGCCCTTCGGATCCCAGGCGCCGAAGTAGTGCTGGTTGCTCACCCCGTGACCCGCGATGACGTTGCCGTTGGCGTCGACCGCGATGCCGCCGCCGGGCCCCTTGTGGCTGAACTTGAACAACACACCGGTCGGCTTCAGCTCCGTCTTGGTGGGCGTCGCCGTGCAGCCCTTGGCCTTGTCGCAGCTATCGGTCGTACACGGGTTGCCGTCGTTGCACTTCTTGGGCTCACCCGCCGCGCACGTGCCCGCCTTGCAGATGTCCTTGTCGGTGCACGGGTTGCCGTCGTCGCACGCCGTCTTTTCGAGCCCGGTGTGGACGCATCCCTTGGTCTGGCCACAGCTGTCCTTGGTGCAGGCGTCGTTGTCGTCGCACGCCAGCTGCTTGCCGACGCATTTACCGCCCTTGCATGTGCCGCTTTCGGTGCACTTGTCCCCGTCGTCGCACTTCTGGTCTTCCGCCGCGTTCTTCTCCACGCACTTGCCCGCCTCGCACGCCCACACCGCGCACAACGCCGGTTTGCCAAGCGAATCCGCGCAGTCCTTGGCGGTCTTGCACTCCGGTTGGGTGCCCGTGTCGGCGGTCCCGGCGTCTGCAGTTGCGCCGGAGTCGCTTGTCGAGCCCGCATCAGTCGAGGTCCCCGCATCCGTCCAAGTCCACGCGTCGGTCGAAGTTCCCGCATCCGTTGCAGTCCCGGCATCGCTCGCAATTCCCGCGTCCGTTGCGGACCCGGCATCATTCGCGGCTCCCGCATCCGTCGTGCCCGCATCCGTCGTGCCTGTGTCGGTTGTGCCTGTGTCGGTTGTGCCTGTGTCGGTCGTGCCTGTGTCGGTTGCGCCTGTGTCGGTCGGGCCGCTGTCGGTTGCGCCTGTGTCAGCCGGCGTCGTGGCGTCGGCCGCTGCTGTTGCGTCGACCGCTGTGTCGGTCTGTTCCGCGTCTGTTTCGTCGTCGGTGGGGACGATATCGTCGTTGAGGCATCCGCCGAGGGACAGCGAGAGCAGCGACGCCGCAAGAAGCCCGAGAATTGGGATTTTTCGCGAGGTTTGCCCGCCGCGTCGTGCGTTTGGCTGCTGAAAGGTCGAATTCATGGGCTCTTCTGGTGTCTTGCTACTTGGTCTTCATGCGGTAGATGCCGTCCCACTCGGCCGGTGCGGCTTCGGACAGCGCGTCGAGCCGTTCGAGGAAGACGCGGGAGGGGGCGTCACCGACGGTGGCAGCTTTGGCAAAGGCGGCGCGGGCATCCTGCCAATTCCCCGCGCGCCATGCCGCCAAGCCGGTGGAATAGTCTTGCAGGCGGTCGCGATCGGCGGCGGTGACGGCGCTGCGCTCGTGGACCACCTCGAACACGCGCACGCCTTCGTCTTTGCCTTTCACCGCGACGGTGTCGAGCTCGCGCAAGACGATGCTGTCGCCGGCCTCAGCGGCGGTCTTCTCGCCGCACATGACGAGCGTGCCGTATTGCTTGTTGGCGCCTTCGAGCCGCGCCGCGAGGTTCACGGTGTCGCCCATCATCGTGTAGTCAAAGCGGCCCTGCGACCCCATGTTGCCGACAACTGCGGTGCCCGTGTTCAGACCGATGCGCGCGTGGATCTCGGGATAGCCCGCTTCGACCCATGTCGGCCGCAGTCGCTCGAGCTCTACACGGCATCGCAAGGCGGCGCGGCAAGCCCGTTCGGCGTGGTCGTCGTAGGGGTGGGGGGCGCCGAACATCGCGACGACCGCATCACCGACGTATTTGTCGATGCTGCCGCCCTCGTCGATGATCACGTGGGTCATCGCGCTCAGGTATTCGTTGAGCAGCCTGACGAGGTCGGCCGGGTCGAGGGCTTCGGAGATCGAGGTGAAGCCCGCCACGTCGGAGAAGAACGCTGTAATTTCACGACGCTCGCCGCCGAGACGGAGGCTATCGGGGTCGTTGACGAGCTCCTCGACGACGGTTGGATCCAGGTAGTGGCCAAACGCCTGGCGGATCTGCTGGCGGCCGGCTTCGGCGGTGAGCGCGCGGACGATGACGTCGCCGGTGATGGGCACAAGCACGGCGATCCAGGCGGGCGTGACCGGCACGACGATGCCCTGGTCAAAGAGCGCGCGGGCAGCGAGGGTCCAGGCGATCAGAAAGACGAGGCCGGCGGCTGAGGTCGCGGCGCTGTTGTTGATGCGGCGGGCCCCGTAGACGACGAAAAGGCAAAGGATGACGGCGACCAGGCCGATCGTGCGGTGCAGGTTGCCCGTAGCGGTGTGGATCGTGCCGGTCAGCAGGTCGGCGGCCGCTGCGATGTGGATGAGCGTCCCCGGCAGCTGCGGGTCGATTGGCGTAGCGCGGTTATCCGCGGCGCCGATCGCGCTAACACCGACGAACAGGACCTTGCCGCCGAGCCCGGCCTTGAGCGCGTCGACGTTGACGTCTTCGGCCAGCACGTCGGAGAGGCGGACGCGCTTGATCTTGCTCGGGTCGGGGAAACGAACGAGGGATGTCGCCGCGGGCAAGGCCTGGGCGCGGCGGCCGAACGTCTCGGCGCGTTCTGCGTAGGCGGCTTGCAGCGCGGCGAGGGCGAGGCTGGCGACCGGCTTGTTCTTGCTGCGGTACAGGTAGTGGTAGCGGCGCATCATCCCGTCCGAGTCGTAGGGCACGTAGAGGCTGGCCTGGCTGGCGGCGGCGTCGGCGAGCGCGGCGAGGCTCCCTTGCGGCGTGTCCATCGCGCGGATGTCGACGTCCGGTGTCACGGTTCCGGGCACGCCAACGAGCAGCGGTGCGTCGCCGCCAAACATCTTGTGGTGCGTGTCGACGAGGCCGAGCACGACGTTTCCGGCGTCGGCGATGGCGGTGGCGAGCTGCCGATCTGCGTCGCGGAAACCGGCCTGCTTTTCGAGCCAGTTGGCGACGTCTTCCCCTTCGTCGAGGTCGGCAAGGCCGGCATCGCGGATCCGATCGGCCGCATCCAGGGCGAGCTCGACGTCGCTGCGGTTGTTGGGCTGCGGGAAGAAGGCATCAAGCGCGATGGCGGCGGGCTTGGCGGCGCCGAGGTTGCGGATGATGCGCGTCCACGTCAGGCGCGAGATGGGCCAGCGGTGGCCGAGGTCTTGGAGCGAGTCGTCGTCGATGTCGACAAACACAAGGTCCGGGTGGGCGGGGGCGCGATCGAGCACCGTGGCGACGGCTTCGTCGTAGAGCGGCCGATCGAGCTGACCGGGCAGGTCGCTGAACGCCGCGAGGACGAGGGGAATCGCCGCCAGCATTGCCAGCGCGGGGACGACAAATCGCAGCCGGCCCGTGGCTTCGTTCACTTCGTGCCGCCTTTTTCAGCGACAGGTGCTTTCGCGTCCTTGGTGGGAGCTGCGGCCGGCGTTGTCTTCGCCCCCGCAGGCGGCTTCTTGGCGGGCTGTGCGGCGGCGGGCGGGACGGGCTGGCCGAGATCGAAGCTGTAGATCTTCGACGGAATGCCCGCGATGTCCGCGGCCGTGACAGCGATAACCCGGTAGTACCAGCGGCCGTCCGGACGCTTCGGGTCGAGCGTCAGCGACGCGGTCTTGGTCCACAACACCGACACGTCGCGCGCGAACTCGGCGTCTCGTGAGATCTCAACCTGGTACTTCGCGGCCTCGTCGACGTCGTCCCAAATCAGCCTCGAGCCGCGCTTGACCGGCCCCTTGAACGGCGCTTCGACCTCGGGCGGCTCGGGCAGGTCGCGGGGCTCTGTGACGCGTCCGTCTGCATGTGCGGTCGCCACCTTTCCGGCGGGCACGAGCACCGTCTTGACCTTGCCGGTCTTGGGGTCGGGCAGCGAACTGAGCGCCACGACGCCCTCGAGCGTCTCGACGACCATGCGTTTTTCGTCGTCGCTGATTCCGACACGGAACTGGGTCCCGCGCACACCTGCGATGCCGGTCTTGGTGCGGATCTGGAAGGTCTCGCTCTTCTTCTTGTACATCGCCCGCGCGACGATTTTGCCGCGCACCAGGTCCAGCTGGACACGCCGCTTCAGGTCGCGCGTCAGCTCGATCCGGCCCAGCTTCATGAAGCTGTTGGGGCCGAGCACGACGAAGCTGCTGTCGGCGAGGGCCAAACGCGTGACGCTCTTTGTCGCGGTGGACACCACATCGCGGTTGGCGAGCTTGTTGCCTGGTTTGAGGATGACGATGCGCCGCTTGGGTCCGCCCCTGACCTCGCCAGTGGCGGCTTGCACGAGTGCGACGGGACGTCGGTTGTTTGCGGCTCGGTATGCGACTGAGATCTCCGGTTTGCCGCCCGGCCGGACCGGGGGAACGAGCGTGGAGATCCGCGCGACGGGAATCCCGCCAGCAGCGACCGCGCTGGCCCACGCCGCCGCAACCTTCTTGCCCGAACCGTCAAGGCGCGCCGCGTTGGGCATCCGCACCGCGATCGTCACCGAGCGCACCCGACCGGCACCTTTGAGCGCTTTGCCTATGGCCTTGGCGCACGCTTTGTCCGTCGCCGACAGCTTCTTGCCGGGCCTGATCGCGCGTCCCAGCTTGACCCGCTTACCGTCGAGGGTGACCCCGCCGCAGGGAGCCGCCAGGACCGTCGTGGCGACGAGTGTGACGATCGCTGCCGCAAGTACGCCCGCGCCCGTCCGCCCGATTACTGTCGCGTTGCCGTGCGTCATTTGGCCGCCCCCTTTGTGGCCGCTTTCTTGGTCTTCTTGGCGTCCTTACTGGCTTTCTTGCCGGAATCTCCAGGCACGACTTTCTTCGCGTTTTTGTTGGTGTCTGGGGCAGCCTTGTCGCCCGCAGCTGCACTTTCCTGGCCCTCGATGATGATCTCTTCGCCGCCCGGCTTGTCGTCCGGTTTGGGTGGGATCAGGAAGAACTCGACGCGGCGATTGGTCGCGCGGCCCCGACGGGTCTTGTTGTCGGCCTTGGGTTTGTCGGGGCCGTATCCCTCGGATGTCAGGCGATCGCCGGGAAGGCCGGCCTTGATAAGCCACGCGCGGACCGATTCAGCGCGACGCTTGGACAGGTCGATATTCAGCTCGCGGGTGCCGATGTTGTCGGTATGGCCTTCGATACGGACGCGCACACGCGGGAACTCGAGCAAGATCTTCGCGGCGCGGCCAAGCGACCTGTTTGAGCGTTTCTTCAGGTCGGCCGAGTTCTTCTCGAAGTAGACGCCGTCGAGCTTTCCGACGATGCGCTTGAGCTTCTTGGGCACCGAGTCCGGGCAGCCGTCGGTGTCGTCGAAGCCGTTGAGGGTCTCAGCCTCGTTGGGGCACTTGTCGTCCTTGTCGAGGAAGCCATCGCCGTCGTTGTCCGCCTCCGGGCAGCCGTCGAGGTCCTGGAAGCCGTCTTTGTCTTCGGGGACCTCGGGGCAAATGTCGTCGTCGCGATCGAGGCCATCTCCGTCGTCATCTCCAACCGACAGCAAGGGCGGCAGCAACCAGCGGGGATCATCGGTGGTCGGCTGCTTGAGCGGGTCATCGCCCGGGTCCCACACCTGCGTCACGTGCACCGGGAGTTTGGTGGGGTCCACGCGCTTGGACGAGCGCCCTTTGCGGCCCTCAGCGATGCGTTTGGCGGCCAACCGGAACTGCTTGTCGTCGCGCACCGATACGATGTTGCGGGCGATCAGCGGGTCTTCCGGGCAGCCGTCGTGGTCGCGGATCTTGTTGACCCACTCCTCGGCGAATGGGCACGCGTCTTTGTCATCGATGACGTGGTCGACATCCCAGTCGTTCACCGGGCCCGAACCGATGTGATACGCGACCCCGAACGTCACGTGACCGTCGAACGAGAGCGTTTCGCCCGGCACCGTGGTCCCGGTCGCATGAATCCGCGCGTCGAGGCGCACCGACCACAGGTTGTCGAGCCGATACTGCGCCCCGCCGCCGGCGTACAAGATCGCGTCCGTGTCGTCGCCGTACTTGAGCACGTCGAGCGGAAACGCGTTCATGAAGCCATAGCCGGCCATGAACAGGCCGCGCAGACGCCGATTGCCGAAACGCACCAGGCCATGCAGACGAGCGCCGGTGACCAGGACCGAGGTATCCGCAGCGGCGATGGCCGACGGGATGGCGAAGATCTCCGCCTCGACGCCGACGTTGAACACGGGCCACAGGGCCGCGCGCCCCCCGAGGCCGAAGCCGTTGTCGATGGCGCGCTCCTGGCCTTCCGCCTGGCCGAGCTCGTTTGTGTCCGAGAACAGGTGCCAGATGCCGAACGGGCCGGCCTCGAGCTCCCAGGCGGTTGCAGTTGACGGGACAGCGAGGGCCACGAGCAGCGCGACAAACGCGGGACGCAAAATGTGCATGAGAGCAGGCATCAGGGGCTTTGCTGCGGTGAACCGGCCGAAAATGGCGCTGGAGGAGAACGTGCGCGAGCGCGCCGAGTCTAGCCGTTCGTAGGAGTTTTGCCCATCGGCGCCGGCCGACGAATTGACAGCGATCATCCGGTCGCAGCTCGACCGCGCAGTCATACGTTTGGCAGGGGCCGCGAGCGCCGCTCGTCGAACGTCATCGGCAGGTCAACGGCTGCTGTTGGCGTTCTTGAGCTGCTTGGCGGCCTTGTCCATCCGCCGGGCCGCGATCTCCGTGCCTTCGATGAGCAGCGGATCGTCGACGAAGCTGTGGTTACCGTAGACCTTTGTTGCGAAGTCCCACATGCCCGCGGCGAGCGCGTCCGCCATCGTGTCCTGCCAGCGGGTTGATGCGAGGTTCTGGTAGCCGGCCCAGTTGGCGATGTTGGCGACTTCGGCGAGCAGCGACCAGGAGTTGACCTGCGGCTGGGAGAGCACACCCAATCGCCCGACTGCGGTCTTGTCGTCGGTTTTGAACACGGGGTCGAGCGTGGTGAGCGCTGGCCGCTCGTCGACCGCCTTGTCGACCGCGTCGATGTAGTCTTGGTGGCGACCGGTCTTGCCCTTGCGCACCAGCAGGAAGAGGCCGTCGGGGCTGCCCGGCGAGCCTTCGACATGCAGCGACAGGAAGATGCTGTACTGAAAGCGCTGCGGCGCGACCGCCTTCTCGATGTCCTTGCGGGTGATCTTCTTGCCTGCCGAAGCGAGCTTGGGGTGCACCAACGCGTTCGCGAATTTGCGTCGCGCCGAGATGGTCATCGGCACATCGCGTGTCCGGGTCAGCCGCGCGGTCATGATGGCGCCGGTCTTCGCCACCCGAATGTGTTCCTGGAGCGTCTTGGCGATGCGTTTGCCCAGCGTGACGGCGAGGAGGCGCTCGGAAACGTAGCCCTTGCCACCGGCGGCGTAGTAGCGCCGCATCGACGTGCCGTCGGCGGGCTTTTGGTAGCCCCACGCGCGCAGCACCTTCGCGGTGCGCTGCGATTCGGTGCCGACGTTGTACTTCTTGAGTCCAGCCTTTTTGGCGTCGGCCCACGTACCGCCGTGGCCGGGATCGATGATGAACACCAGGCGCGGGATCTTCAGGCGCAGGTCGTGCTCGGTGCCGGTCCGAAATAGCGTCGTCATCGGTTCAGTCTTCCCACTTCACCCACGAGCCGTCACGCAGTTGCAGCTCGAGGTCGTACTCTTCCTGCTCGTCGAGCTTGCGGAAAGTCGCCACCCCCTCGCCGTCGGTGCGACCGTTGAGGACTTTGCCGGTGGTCTGGCCTGTCGCGCGGACCTTCCGGTCGGATAGCGGGCCGCCGAACGCGGACATGAGCTGGTAGGTGATGAACGTCGGCGGCGGTTTGCCGTCGCGCCCGCCGCCGGCCTGGTAGTTGCCGACGATGACGTCCGGGCTCCCTTCGATCATCTTGCCGTTGCCGCCGCAGTGCTTGTCGACGTCGCTGAAACGATGAGCCTTCTTGCCGTTGATGAAGACCGACGGCGCGCCGGTCTTGGCGGTCCAGGTGTTCGGCCCACAACACGCCGCATGCACGCCCGGGTCACCGACACGCAGCGCCGGCTTGGCGTTGACGTTGACGTCCGGGGATCCGGCGACAGCGGGGCCCACACACGGATGCGGGCAGGCCGGACACCCGTGGGCGTCGGCCGGCACAAGCGACTTGTCTCCCAGTCGGCCTTGCTGAGGCATGCGCGCGATTCCATTGCTCGTTTACGCGATTGTCGGATCTCACAGGATTGTCGGATCCCAAAGCGGCGCTGTCACGGGCAGGCTGGACACGTTTCAAAGCAAAGGGGCGCGAACGCCGCAATGACCGATACAGCGCCGCGAACTCGCCTGGTCCTGGCTGCGCGTCAGTCAGCCCCGCGCTTCGTCCAAACCGACGGCGATAGCGACCGCCCGGTCCAGTTCGGCGAGTTTGCTGGGTCCCAACATGCCCACGTATTCGGTCAGCGTCGCTTTCGGCACGCTCATGAGCGCGTCACACGAGACGGCTGATTCGTGCTTGAGGCCTTCGTACACGCCGACCGACACCTGTGTGCTGAGGCCGTGCTGTAGGCTGAAAACCGGCGCGCAGATAACCGTCGAAAATGTGGACTCGATGATCCCCCGACGACCGACCACCACAAACACCCGGCTGCGGCGTGGGTCGTCCTTGGGCCGCCGCACACGGTACAGCTCACCGCGCCTCACAGCGCCTCCTGCAGCTCCAGGAAGTCCTCGACCTCCGCGTTCATGAAGTCGCAGTTGGCCGCGATGATGCTGCGATCCTGCTCGTCCCGTCGCCGGCGCCGAATGTCATCGAGATAGGCGATGATCGCGGCCTCGACATGACGCGACCGATTGCCTCCGAGCTCGTCCAGCGCGGCGACGGTTTCGGGCGAAAGCGTGATGGACGTGCGCAGTCTCATATGATGAATGTATGCATCGGCGTATTACGAAGTCAATACTCGCGCTGTGGCGTCGCGTTCGGTGCGCGCCCGGATTGGCGCTACGGAAAACGCTTGAGCAGGAACGGATCGGTCGCCTGATTGAGCGCAAAACGCACCGCTTGACCGTTGAGCACATAGAGGCCGCCAGGCGTCGAGATGACGTCCGTCAGGCCCTCTTTCACATCGACCGCTGTGCTCGTGGCTTTCGCCCACTGGTCGCTCGCAGGCGTGACCGTCATGACCTTGCTGCTGAACGCGACGTAGGCCTTGCCGTCGGCAAACGCCAAGCCATCCGCTCCTGCAAGCAGCGCTTTGTCGTCCTTGAACGGCCCGCTGAGCTCGACTCTGCTGACCTTGCCGTCGCTCAAGCTCACGCGGGCCAGGCTTGGCGGGGTGTAGACAATGACGAGCAGGGCGGCCTCACCCGGCAGCACGACGACCCCGTTCTGTCCGGCGATTGTCCCCTTCAAGAGCGGATCGCTCGCGAACACTTTCGGCCCGTTCGTGACGTCCACGCGGTAGACGACGGGGTTTTCGCGGTCGACCACGTATCCGACGCCGTCTTTGGTCACCGCTACATCTGTGCACGTTGCGTCCTTCGCGGCGGCCGACAATGCGTGGTTTGCGATGCGCTTGTCGGTCACCAGGTCGAAAACCCACACGTGCCCGGCGCGAGGTCCCGGCTTGCGGTCGTCCATCGCGCAGACCCACAGGCGCTTGTTCGCGGTGTCCACAGCCATGCCGAGTGTCCACCATGTCCCCGCAGCGGTTTCCTTGAAGATCTCGGTGTCGACCTTGGAAGAGGCGTCGATGCGGTGCACCGAGCCGTCCTTCAAGCTGCCGACGTAAAACACCCCGGCCGCTGCGTCATAGACGCCACCCTCGGGGAACTGGGCGGTGACCGGGTATTCGTCGGCGAACGTGACCTTCTTGATGCTGGCTTCGGTTGTCGGAGCCGCGTCTTCGGTCGCGCAGCTGGCGAGCAACACCGCGCACGCAAGCAGCGCGCAGGTCTGGGCGTTGGCGAGGAGCACGCCGCCGCGGCAACGTGCATGAGAGTAGGCAGTGGCCGTCAGCATCGGGCATCCATGGGGCTATCGGGCCACTTTCGTGAGCACGTTCTTGTCGGTGTGGTGAAACGGCTCGTCGCGCCCCTTCATCGCCATCACCGTGTCTTCTTCGTACGACAGGCGGCCATCGGCGAGCAGCTCGACGGTGAGCTCGTAGCGCTCGGTGCGAAACTGCTCCAGCAAGAACGGGTTGCTGCAGATGCCGTAGTCCGCCGCGCCCGCCGTGGCTTGCAGCGTGAACGATGTCGCATCCGGCTCGACGGTAGCGCCCGCGATGACCGTCACCCCTCGCGGCACGATGAAGCAGCGCATCACCTGCTTGCGTTCGGCGTCCCACAGCCAATAGCCGACCTCCTCGTGAAAGGGCTCCTCGGCGCCCGCCCGCCAGGCCGTTGTGGCGTAGCGCAGGCCGTACAGCGTCTGCTCGTGGTTGTCGACGCGGCCGATGGGCGTGAACACCATCCGCTCACGAAAAGGGCTGGTGGCGACGCCGCGATCGTCCGACGGCGCGATGTCCTCACCTTTGGCGCCTTCCCAGGTGCCTGCCAGCGGGGCAAGAGGGCCGAGCCCTTCGATGTCCGGGTTGCTCACGATGGACTCCAGTGGTGCGGTGGGGCGTCGGCGCCGAGCGTGACAGACCGACCCGGGCAGGTCGAGTCGGCGCCGCGTCCCGCCGCCGGAACCGGCTTGGCTGGCGCGCCAGGACTGCTCTGCGCCATTGACGTGCGCGATCCCAACGGGGCGCAGCACGATGACCGACACGATTTACGGCGCAGTCTGCTAGACCGTCACAAACCACTTTTCGAATCGCGGACACGACCAAACGAGTGTCATGGGGCCTTCTTCGGGTTGACGACCATCTCGCTCATCATGCCCTGCGCCGCGTGGCCCAGGATGTGGCAGTGCGCCATCCATTGGCCGGGATTGTCCATGTAGGCTCGGATCTTGACCGTCTTCATGCCCGGCACGAGCACCGTGTCCTTGAGGCCCGGTTGGTCGTTTGGCTCGATAATCTCGAAGAACTGCCCGTGCAGGTGAAAGGGGTGCTCGGGGCCGGCGAGGTTCTTGATTGTGATCTCGACCGTGTCGCCCTCATCGAAGGTCCACAGCGGCTTGTCCTTCCAGTAGGCCTTGTCGTTGATCAGCCACGCGAGGCCGGTCGGCGAGATCGAACTCTGGACCGCCTTGAACGTGGCAACGGCTTTGCGATTGATGAATCGCTGCTTGTGTGGCTTGGCGCCCGGAAACGGCGAGGTGTAGGAGTCGGGGGCGTCCTTCTTGTCGGCGACGTCGACCTCAAGCTGCGCGAAGGGCTTGTAAACCACCTTGTTGTTGGCGCCGAGCACCGGGACATACGAACGCAGCGCGACCTTGCCCGCCGCGCCGTACAACACCTCGAGGTCGTAGCGTTGGCCAACCGGGACAGTGAGCGGCTTGTTGAGCACATACGGCTTGTCGAGCAAGCCGCCGTCGGTGCCAACCACACGCACGAGGGCCTCGCCTTGCACATCGAAGTGCATCGTGCGGGCGTTGGCTGTGTTGACGATGCGCCAGCGCTCGATGTCGGTGACCTGCGCTTTGACCGCGATCGGAGCCTCCTTGCCGTTGACCAGCAGGCGATTGCCGAGGCGTCCGTGCATCTGGGAGGGGTGCGAGGTGAGGAATGGTGGGAACGTCCCGTCCTTGTTGACGCGGATGTCGTCCATCACCAGGAGGCGCTCGCGAGCGACCGGCGGAATCTTGGCCTCGTGGACGACGATGGCGCCGTACAGGCCCTTTTCGACCTGCTCGTTGCTGCGCATGTGGGGGTGGTACCAGTAGGTGCCGGCGTCCTTGACGACGAACTCGTACTTGAACGTGCCGCCCGGTTTGACCGGCTCCTGGATGCGCGGGTTGCCGTCCATCTTGTCGCTGATGCGCAGGCCGTGCCAGTGGACGGTGGTGGCCTCGGGCAGATCGTTGTTGAAATGCACGATGACCTTGTCGCCGATGGTGGCGTGCAGGGTCGGCCCGGGGAATTGGCCGTTGTACGTGTACATCTGGAGCGCTGGCGTGTCGTCGAACACCTTGAGCGACGTCGTGCCGGCGGTCAGCTTGACCTCGACGATGTGTGGGTCTGGGTTGCCGTCGGCGAGCACGGTCGTTCCGACCAGTCCTGCGGATGCAGGGGCGGTAGCAGTGTCGGGTTGACCGATGTCCGGCGCTGCCGTGCCAGCGTCAACTGCCGCAACATTGGCGTCCGCGCTGACCGCCGCATCGGTGGCCGGGTCGTCCGTGGCGCTGCCGGACTCGCTGCCTGCGCAGGCGACGGAGACCATCGCCATGAAGGTGACCAGCGTGCCAGCAAGAAGCTGCTGGAGCGTTTTCTGCGGCATGATGCCGCTGGCGAACTGGCTTTTCATGGTGTCTCCGTCTGACCGACCGGGATCTCGAGCCGTCGGATGATGAGCAGTACGCGGCAGAAATCAAGGTCGATCCGCCGCTGGCCGAACTGATGCGTCGTCGCCGTTCTTTCACGCGTGCAAAAACCGTGGCGTCCGTTTTCGACCGCCAATCCACAATCCGAGCCGCACTTGCGGGGCGACGCCGATCCATGGCAGCCATATGGGCGATGATTGAATCGATCAAAGTACCGGGCATCCCACCCACCGAACAGAGTCGCTCATGAACAGCCTGCATGGCCTCGTCGTCGCAGTGACCTACTGATTTGGCGATCCGCGGCTACCGATTGGAGATCGCCATGCGCATCGTAGTCACAGGCGCGAGCGGGTTCGTCGGCGGTCACGTCGTCAAGGCGCTCGTCGAAGCGGGCCACGAGGTCACGTGCATCGTCCGCGAGATGAGCGATCGCACGCGCCTGCAGCCACTTGGGGTCGGGTTTGCGATAGCGGACGTCACCGACGCCGAGTCGTTGCGTCCGGCCTTTGCCGGGGCCGAGGCTGTCATTCACCTCGCGGCGCTCCTCAAGGTGCCGTGGCGCGCGACCTTCATCGACGACAACGTTGCCGGTGCCGCCGCTGTCTGTGACGCCGTTGCCGCTCAGCCGACGCCGCCGGTCCTTATCTATTGTTCGTCCATCGCGGCGACCGGACCCGCCGGACAGGGCCGCGCCCGGGTCGAGACAGACGAACCCGCTCCCGTGTCGCGCTACGGTCGGGCCAAGATGCTCAGCGAAGCCAGGGTCCGCAGCTACGCGGATCGGCTTGCGGCGACCATCGTGCGGCCTCCGATGGTGATGGGCGAGCACGATTGGGCGTCACTGCCGCTCTATCGGATGGCCCAGCGCGGGCTCTTCGTCGCGCCTCGCGTTTCCGCGCGCAAACTCTCGATCGTGGACGTGCAGGATCTGGCGGCTGTCATGGCGGCTGTCGTCGAGCGCGGGCAACGCGTTGTGTCCGACGAACCGAGCCGGGGCGCCTACTTCCTGTGCAGCGACGAACACCCGACGTTTCCGGAGCTGGGCGCGATGCTCGGCGCTGCAACCGGGGGCAACGCACCGTTCGTATTGCGCATCCCAGGCCCGTTGACGCAGGTAGCGGCGGCGATGGGCGAGCTGATTGGCCGCGTCACCGACAAACCGACCGTGCTCAACCTCGACAAGGCCGCCGAAGGACTGGCCGGACACTGGTGGTGCAGCTCGCAGCGCGCCGTCGACGGGCTTGGATGGCACCCGCGGCCGCTCGCGGACACGCTCGGTCGAACGGCCGCGTGGTACCGCGACCAGCAGTGGCTATAGCCGCGCTCCGCCAAACCCATGTCGCAGGGTTGCGGCCGGGGACGCCAGCAGGGTTTGGTATGCCTCGCATGGGGTCCAGCAGCCGGTGCATCGGTCGGCGCGGATCTCCCGCAGGAGGGCGGCGCGTCGCGGATGACGCCATAGTTCGTCGAGTCGGAAGCCGTGGTCGCCGAGGTGGCCGATAGCGCGGTCGTCGATTGTGCAGGCGTGCACCTGTCCGTCGGGTGCGATGTATGCGGAGAGCTCTCCGGATCGGCACGCGATGGGCGAACGGCCGGTTCGCAGATGCTCGGGCACAAGGCGCAGGTACGCCCATTCGATGGCCTCGATGGGGTCGCCTGGCAGGCCCTTGGCGGCGGCAAAGGCGGCCATGGCGCTGGCGAGCTCGGCGGCCGGCGCGGGTTGCGCGTC
>CAZLMW010000050.1:0-32291 GCA_964560875.1 uncultured Enterobacteriaceae bacterium | reverse complement strand
CGTGCAGCGGTGGTGGCAGCGGAACGTCAAGCAGAGCGTGAGCTTCAGCGGCAGCGCCACTGCCCCGCCGGCGGCTTGTTGAAAGGCGGCTCCGGCGAGCGTGGTCGCCAGCCCGGCGTCTCGCCGCAAGTGGCATAAGCGCAGGGCGACCATCGGTCAGGCCGCGTCGTCGGCGGCGTTGCGGAGCGCTTCGGCGGCCATCTCGGCGCACCCCAGCTTGGCGTCTGGCAACCCGCCGAGGAGGCCGGCGACGTCCGCCCCGGTGAGCTCGCGGGCCGCGGTCAATGACTTGCCATGAGCCCACTGCGCGGTCACGGAGCACGAAGCGATGCCGCCCGCGCAGGATTGGCTTGAGAAGCGCGCGGCCATGATCGCGCCGTCTGCGACCGTCAGCGTCATGACGACGGTGTCGCCGCACGCGTGGTTGGTCGCTTGGCCGCGGCCGTCAGCGGGCTCGAGCACGCCGGGGTGCTGCGGGTCGAGGAAGTGGTTCATCGCTTCGGCGGAGTACATGCGTGTCCTCGCTCAAAGGCCTTGGCTAAGGCGTTGCAGCGCCTTTGCGGCGGCGATGGTGTGGTCGGCCGCAGCGGCGATTTGTGCGGCGGTCGTAGTCGGTCCCAGGCTGAACCGGAGCGCGCCCTTGATCTGCCACGCGGCAAGGCCCATGGCTACCAACACCGGGGACGGCTTGCCCGACCCGGATGAACATGCGCTGCCGGTCGAGATGGCGACCCCGACCGCGTCCAGGCGCATCACCATGGCCTCGCCCGCGACGCCGGGTACCGCGATCGATAGCGTGTTGGGCAGGCGTCTTTCGGCGTCACCGAGCACGACGGCACCGGCAATGCCTTGCAGGAGCCGGGCGGCGAGCTCATCGCGCAGGGCGGCCTGGCGCGCCGATTCGGTCGAGAGCCGACGCATGGCCAACTCAGCGGCCGCGCCAAAGCCGACAATGCCAGCGACGTTTTCGGTTCCGCTGCGCAGCCCCCGCTCCTGGCCACCGCCGGTCACGAGCGGGTCAAGCGTCTGTCCCGGCGCGATCCAAAGCGCGCCAACGCCCTGCGG
Organism: uncultured Enterobacteriaceae bacterium; assembly: GCA_964560875.1. Taxonomy (GTDB): domain Bacteria; phylum Myxococcota_A; class UBA9042; order UBA9042; family UBA9042; genus CAZLMW01. The sequence goes on along the minus strand of CAZLMW010000050.1, from coordinate 31,226 downwards.
CCCGCCGATCTTGTGGGCGGACAACGCGGCGCTATCCAGCCCCCACGCCGCGACGGAGACGGCAATTTTGCCCGCCGCTTGCACGAGGTCGCTGTGCATCCGGGCCCCGACTGCGTGCGCCTGGTCGGCCACGGCGGCGATGTCGTAGAGGTTGCCGAGCTCGTTGTTGGCGGCCATCACAGCGACCAATGCGGTGTCGCTGGCCAGCGTGAAGGGCGCCAAACGTCCGCTGCCGTCGACCGGCAATTCGCGGACCACGACGCCGTCGCGGGTCAGCGCTGCGGCGGTATTGCGAATCGCCGGGTGCTCCGTCGCGCCGATCGCGAGCGTCCCTGGGTCTGTGGTGGCGCCTCGAAACGCGGACCGCAACGCCCACGCGTCCGCCTCGGTGCCGCCCGAACAGAAGTGAACACCGGTCGCGTCTGCGCCGATCAGCGCGGCCACCTTTTCCCGCGCGCAATCAATAGCAGCACGCGCACGGCGGCCCGGTCCATGCAGGCTCGACGCGTTGGCCGCCAACCCCTCGAGGAACGGTCGCATCGCCGCGAAGACCTCGGGCAAAAGCGGCGCGCTGGCGTTGTGGTCGAGGTAAATCACCGCGAAAGAGTGGCCCAGTCCGGCGGTTTTGTCTGCATCGGGGCCGCGACGTGACGGTCAGGGCGCCAAGTACAGATTCCGCAGCGGCGCCGGCGTTGTCCGGAACAAACGCGCCTTGAGCCGCTCGAGGCCGGGAAGATGCCGCTTGCCCAGGTCACGGGTGATCGACGCCTTCAATTCGCCATCGACCTGCTCGATGCGCTTGCGCCACTCATCGGGCCCCATGGCGCCATCGAGCATCCGCATCGTCGCGTCTTTGGCCTGGTTCATCGCGACGGTTATCGCGTGGACCGCCTGCGCTCCTTCGGCATCGGATATGCGCCACTGCGGCAACTCCTCGGCGACGAGGCGGTCCTTTTGCTCGCGCGCGTCTTCGAGGAACTGGCTGGCGATGCTGTAGTCGGCGTGTGCACCGAGAGGACCGTCGTGGCGCGCGCTGGCCGGCGGCTCAACCGGAGGTGGCATCTCGGGCGCTTCCATCACCGCGACCGGCGGCGCTGGCGGTGGTGGCGCCGCAGTGGGGGCGGGAGCTGCGACCGGTGGCGCGGGCGGCTTGGCGGATGGAGCCGCAGTGGGTTGGGTTGGCTCTGGCGCGGCTTCGAGCGTCGGGACGTCCTCGGCCGATTCGGCTCCATCCCGCGGGCCGGGCATCCCCGCCCAAACGAGGACCGCGACCGTGATCACACCTGCTGCCGATGCCGCTGCTACCTTCACCCAGACCTCATCGCCGCCTGCAAACGGACCTCTCGCGGCCGCTTCGAATGGTGCATCAATCCCCAAGCGCCAGCCAGCCGTGCCCGTCGCCGGCAGCATCACTCACGCGCGATCAATTGTGCCCACGTGTTTGGATGCCGGCGATGATCCAATCGTCTACGGACCGAGCCGAAGCGCGAGGGACGCAAGGCGCAAGTGCGCCGCACGCTGTGGGAAGGTGGTGAAAAATGACACTTTTTCGGCACCAGGGGCCGGGCGCCGGCCCCTCAACGAAACAACTTCCGGGCCCATCGTGGCGTCCGCGTGGACGCGACGATGATCGAGGCTGTTTTTGACGGCGCCCTTGGGTTCGGTGCACCTTCGCAGATCAAGGCGGAGCGGCCGACCCCGTAGTCCCTCACGCCTCTTGGAGCCGAACCTGAGCGCCGCTGATCCGTCACGTTATTGTCCTTCTTGCGGCGCGGTTTCCGACACGCAGGATTGCCCGGAGTGTTCGACGCGTACGCTGATGCGCACGACGCTCGAGGTGCCGACGATCGAGCTCAAGGCCGGCGACGTCATCGCCGACCGGTACCGCGTTATCGATGTGCTGGGCCGCGGGGCGTTCGGAGCCGTTTACGGCGCGGTCCACGTGACCACGAAGCAGCCGGTCGCGATCAAGCTCCTGCTCGGCGATGGTTCGGGGCCCAAAGAGAAGGCCGACACCCACGTCCGTCGCTTCTACCGGGAAGCGCAGGTCACCGCGAACCTGCGTCACGCCAACACTGTGCGCGTTTTCGACGTCGGACAGACCGAAAACGGCGCGTTTTTCATCGCCATGGAGCGCCTCGACGGCATCACCCTCGAGAAGCTGCTGATTGACCGTGAGGCGGCCGGGACGGTGCTCACCCAGGGCGAGACGATCGACATCGCCGTCGCCATCCTCGGCAGCCTCGCCGAAGCGCACGAAAAAGGCTTGGTTCACCGCGATCTCAAGCCCGGCAACATCATGCTGACCCAGGTCGCCGGCGACCCGGTCGTCAAGGTGCTCGACTTCGGCATCGTTCGCGCCCAGGGATCCGGGCTGACCCAGGACGGTCGCGCGGTCGGAACGCCGGGTTTCATGAGCCCCGAGCAGTGCATGGGCAAGCCGCTCGATGGCCGCAGCGATATCTACGCGCTGGCCGCGATGATGTTCGTGTGCGTGACCGGCCGGCTCGTTTTCAACCCGGACACACCGCTGCAAATGATGATGATGCACGTGCAGGCGCTCCCGCCAGACGTGCGCCAACACGCCACCACGTTGCTCGACGACTCGTTCGCGTCGCTGGTGATGAAGAACCTGGCCAAAGAGCCGACTGACCGCAGCAAAGACGCGCGCGAATTGCGCAAACAGCTGTCTCGAATCCGCGGCAGCGTGCCTGGACTGGTCACCGACGCGTACCTCAAGGTCCCCGAGCCCGGCGCGGCGTTCGGCAGCTCGAGCGTCAACGCACCGACCGCTAGCGACGCACCGTTCGCCGAGAACGGGCCGTCCCGCGCCGACATGGCCGACGCGATCGAGACGACCCCCGTCGTGCCTCGCAAGCTTCGGCCCTATAGCCAGCCCACGCATGAAGCGCCCGACTTCGCCCCTCCCGCCAAACCGGCGACCGTGCACGTCCCGGCCCTCGCGCAGCCACACTCAAAAGCGGCGAAGACCCCGCCGTCGGTGACTTCGTCGATCGATCCCCCAACAGGTGGAGCGCAAGCCCCGGCGCGCGGCGCTGAACGGCCGCGCCGAAAACCGCTGATCGCAGCGCTGCTGGCGGCGAGTGTGCTCGGACTCGGCGCAGCCTCCGCGCTGTTCTTCGCTGGTGGTGACGACGCGGGCGGTGCCGAGAAGGCGAAAGGTGCGAGTCTTGGACCCAAGGCCGTGCCGACGGTATCGTCCAATACCAAGCCCGCCGCGGCGTCGGAAAACGTTGGGTCCGCGACCGCCGCCGACGCGGGGAACACGCAGACAGACGATCACCCCGACAGCGGCGGTGTAGAGTCGCGTGGGCAACCGGATGGAGCCAGCCAGGATGGGGGACCGACAGGCGATGAGGGCACTGACGCCAGCGCTGCCGCGACCGCCAAGCCGTCGCCGATCCCTGCTCCCAAGCCCGCAGCGGCTGCCAAGCCGACCCGTCCAGGTGCCGTCAAGCGCAAGCCTCCCGTTCGCAAACGCCCGGTCGTCGCCAAGCCGCGCAAGGCCAAGCCCAAACCCAAATCCAAGCCGCGCAAACGCCGCAAGCCGGCCGACGACGCCCCGTATCTGCCGGACTGACCGGCCGCAAATCGACGCGGTCCGACGCGGCCGGCGAGATGTAGTGAACAGGATCTTCGGCCGCGTGCTGTTCGGCGCTGTTTGCCTTGTGTTGGCGCTGCTTACTGCCGGCCCCGCGCTCGCGTCCAAACGCAAAGAGGCCTCGCAGATGAGCCTGCAGGCGCTCAACCTGTACAAGCTCGGCGAGTACGCCAAAGCCACCGACTTCTACCGCCGGGCCTACAAACTCGATCCGCGGCGCCCGGTCTATCTCTACGGCGCCGCGCGCTCACAGGACAAAGCCGGTCGGTCGCAATCGGCGCAATCGCTGTACAAGCTCTTCCTGGAGCTCGCGCCCGCCGACTCCCGGCACGCCGTCAAGGCCCGTGCCCACCTCGCGCGCCTGCAGGCCGCGAGTGCATCGCGCAAACAAGCAGACGCCGCGGAGTCGCGAACGTCCGCGCTTGTGGTGCTCGGTGGCGGAGGCGTCACGTTGCTCGCCGCGGGGATCATCTACGCGCTCGCGGCAAGCGACAATGCTGACCTCGACACCGAGCTGGCTGGCCACACCGTCGACACGCCCGTCACGTCGCTTTCCTACACGCAAGCCATCGAGCGGCGAGAGAGCGCCAACAACCGCATTGTCCTGTCTTGGGCGCTGACCGGAGTGGGGGCGGCGCTGACCGGCGTCGGCGCCTGGATGTGGACCCGCCGCACGCCCGACCCCGACGAGGTGGGTTGGCAGGTTGTCCCAGCCGCGCGTGGTCTGAAAGTCCGCCTGGCATTCTGAGGATTATCGCATGGTCGCTCGCCGCTTCGCCCCGCAGTTGTTGGCCTCGTCGCTCACGGCGCTGGTGTATGTGTCTTGCACGGCACCGATGCCCGAAGCCAAGATCTTCGCGTCTGAACAGGACGGCGCGACCGACGCGGCGGGGCTCTCAGATGCAACCACGCCAACGGATGCAGGCGCGAACGGAACCGACGGCAACGCTGCGTCGGCCGACACCAAACCGGCTACCCAGGACGCGGCCGGCAGCGATGGCGGCGCCCCGCAGAAGGACGCATCCGTCGCGGCCAAAGACACCAACGTTGCTCCCATGGACACCAACGTACCGCCGAAGGACACCTTCGTTCTGCGCGAGGAAGACACGTACGTACCGCCCAAGGACACGTACGTACCGCCCAAGGACACGTACGTACCGCCCAAAGACACGTATGTTCCGCCCGAATGCAAGAAGGACCAGGAGCTGTGCAACGGCATCTGCGTGAGCATCAAGTCGAACAAGAACCACTGCGGCAAGTGCTTCAACAAGTGCAAAAAGGGCGACAAGTGCAAGAAGGGCAAGTGCGACTGAGCACGGGCGACAGCGATTTTCAGCTATGTCGGGCCGTCATTCGACTGTTTCGGCATCGCCCGCCAGCGGCATCGACGCCCCATCGAACACGATGATTTCGAGCCCGAGCACGTCCAGGCCTTCGACACAGCCGAGATTGACGCGATAACCGAAGCTCGCGTCGCCGTGATACGGGTAGATGCCGCAGGTCTTGCAGAACAGGTGATTGACCATCTTGTCGTTCCACCGGTAGTCGGTGCACACGCTGAGGTCGGCGATCGGCTCGAAATCTTCGGGCTTGATGTAGTGCGCGGACATCACGGCGCCCTTGCGGCGGCAGATCGAACAATTGCAGCGCTTGCCCTGCGTGAACGGCTCGCTGAAGAACGAAAAGCGGACGTTGCCGCAATGGCAGCGGGCCTTGTAGTGCTGTTTCATGCGGTGACCCTATGACCGACTACGCGCCGCGACAAGTGGTCGGAGAACACCGTTGGGGGCGGGTCAGCGCGGTTTATTCGGCGTGCTGGGTGATGCGTCCGTCGACGGCAGAGCGCGGACGTCGTGCATGATGAGCCATGACGTATTGCGCATGTCTGTCGGCGGTTTGCGCTGCGGGGCGGCCGTGCAAAACAGCGCTGCAGCGTCACGTCTTCGGTCCCATATCGACAGGCTGTTGCGCGTCTGGTCCCACACCCCCTCCTGCATGGCGATGCGTTCGTCGCCGATGTGCTGGACCTGAAATCCCAGCCCGATCATGCCGCCGTAGATGTGCAGGACGTCGTCGGGCCATGTCGGGGCGGAAACGAGGCCACCACTGACGAGCAGTCGGATCATGCGGGCCATCGCCAACGGGCTGGCCCGGCCAAAAGTGGCCGCAGCGTAGCGACTGTCGGGGAAATCGAAGCCCTCGATACCGGTGGGCGTGGTCAATTCGCGGCGCAGCAGCTCGGGGAGGGTTTGGCCACTGACCTCGCGCAGCACATCGAAGAGGACGTGGTAGCCGAGGTTGGAGTAGACCGAGACGGTGTCGGGTGGGGCGACGCACAGTCCCTTGGCACCAAACGAGCCGTTCGGTGCCAGCCCGCTGCGGTGGGCGAGGAGCAGCCGCGCTGTGACCGCTTGCTGGTGGCTTTCCTCGAGCATGTAGGCGTACCGCTCGTGGAGCGCGGCATTGGCTGCGAAGATCTCCATGATCGGTCGATCGAGATCCAGCGTGCCGGCGGCGGCAAGGCGCAGCGCGAGCACGACAATCACGGTCTTGCTGACGGAGGCGAGCAGCACGGGCTCGCGCGGTCCGTCCGTTCCCGACGTGGTGACATGGACGAGATCGCCATCGTGGACGACAAACCCCGCCCATGACTTGCAGCTCTCGGCCAGCGAGGTGGCGCGGTTGGCGAAGACCTCGGCGATCGCGTCGTCGTACGGAACATCGTCGGTGGGCACGACGGCTCCCCACCACGCCTCGTCAGCGACGTTCGCGGTGTGTTCGTCGAGCCCGAACGGCGCGCCGCCTGATGACGAGTCGCACGCAGACAGCGCGATGGCGACGGCGCACAAGATGGCAGTGGCGCGATGGCTCATGGCCTCCCCAAATGAGGCAACGACTATACCGACGTTGCGCAGGGAGAAGCCGACCTGGACGCGCTCAGGACGGGCCAAACGGTTCGCTGCGGGGCCATATGCGAGAATGTGAGGCCGGCGACACGCCCGTCGCCCGATACACCCAAGAGCGCTGTGCGGGTAGCTACAGCCGTAGTGTGAGGTACGTCATGTCGTGTTCGGCGCCGTCCGGATCGGCGCCGTAGCCGGGCACCACGTGTTTGGTGAACCCGAGCCCTTCGAGTGTGTGCACGGCGTCCGCTTCGAGGTCCGAGATCAGCATGCACGAGAGGTGGCGCAGGCCGTTGGCCTTGGCGACGCGGATGAACTGGCGGACGAGCTGTGTACCGAGGCCGACACCGCGGTAGTCCTCGTGGACGAGCCACTTGATACGGCCAACAAGGCGCAGAGGCCCGCCGTCGCGGCGGTGCAGGGTGGCGTCGGCGACGATGCGGTTACCGTGCAACGCAAGCAATGGATAGGCCTTGCTGAAGTCCACCATAAGTCCCCATCGCTCGATCACCGAGCGGTCGTCGATGCGGTCCCAGGCGAAGCGGCGATAGCGTTGGGGCAGCCCTTGGAAGAACTCCCACAGCGCCTCGGTGTCCTTGGCGGCGAACGGGCGAATCAGCAGACGGCGGCCGTCACGCAACGCGGCTTCCATCGGGTAGTTTGTTGGCATCGGGCGCTCCTCCAGGTGGCGTTCGCGGCCCGGACCGCGGGCGCAAGTGATGCCGCCAACATGGGCGTAGGCGCCGCGTTTTCAATCGCTCAGCGAGCCTTTGATCGGCTCATCACGACGCCGTCATCGGTCGTCCGCCGATCGCTCAAGAGGATCCGGTGCTCGCGATCGTCAACCCGCGAGCAATCGCCGCCCAGCGAGCCAGGTAGTAGGCGCGCTCCGGACCCGATTCAGCCGCTTGCTCGGCGCGGAGGTGATCGTCCAGCGGCGACCACGAATCGCCGCGCACGATCCCCCAACGCATCCCGTCTTCGACGCCGCGCGACGAACGTGTGGCTGGGCTCAACATCGGGCGCGATGGAGGCAGCGGGACAGGGCCCACGACGACCCCATCTGGATGGCTGCGTCGCCAGTCCGCCGCCGTCATCAACGCGATGTTCTTGCGCGGCAAAGCGGGCGCCTTTCCGATCGCTGCGCCATCCACACCGTCCCAAAGCTGGCGTGCATCGCCGATCGCAAAGCCGGTGTGCGTCGGCAAAAAAGCCGCCATGGTCGCTGATCGGGGCGCGGAGAACGCGGCGAGCGAGCGCGACAGTCCGCAGTGGACAAGCAGCGTGTTGTGCCACCTCCCGGTGCGGATCAGGTTGAGCCAACGGACCGGGATCGCTTCGCCTCCGGCGAGCACGGCCATCGGTTCATCGTCCGAAAGGGTCGCGTTGACCGCCGACAGCGGTGTTGCAGGCCGCGGCACCAGCCACTGACGGCGCCATGCGTACATCGCCAGCAAGGCCACACCGAGGATCGCGCCGAAGCCGAGCACGTCCGGCGGCGGCTTGGGTTGGGGCGCGTTCATCCAGGCCAGCATCGCCGCGCTCTGTGCCAACCACGCCGCCCCAAACGCCACGCCGAACGCCAGTACGCGCGGCACCGGGGTCACGAAGCGACGCAGGGAGTCGACCTCGAGAAGCGTGTAGACCCAGTAGACGCCGACGGTCGCGGCCGCCAGACCCAGCCCCAAGATGGCGACCACTCCGGACGTCTGCGGGGTCATCAAGGAAGCGGCCCCGGTCATGCCAGCCGTTCCAGGACGATCCGCGCGTCGTCGACAAACCCGCGCATGAACCCGGAACGCCGCGTGCGTTGGCACGGAATGCCGACGAAACCGAGCCCCTTGACCTGCTGGCTGACGCCCTCGAGCTGTCGCGCGACGCCGTCGCCATCGATGGACACCGTCGCGGGCAGCCAGCTGGTTTCGCGCACGAACCCAGTCGCCCAGACAATGCGGTCGCAGCTCACCTCGCCCGCGCCCTCGCACCGGACGGCGTGCTCTTTGAGGTCCATCGCCGCGCCCACGACGCGAATTCGGCCGGATTTCGCCGCGTCATGCAGCACCGAATCGACGACCGGCGTGCTCGCGACGCATCCGCCGGGACCGCCAAGGACAGCTACGGGAAGCCAGCCGAGCGGCCCGCTGTGGATCGGCAAGCCGGAGATTTGCCAGCGGACCTCGGCGAGCCATCCGGTCGCCACACCGGCGGGTTCATCGAGCCCCGAACGCGCCGCGACCGTCACCTTGCAGCCGCGGTCCAGCAACAGGGAGACGATTTCAGCGGCCGAGTTGCCAGCGCCGACTACCAGGACATGGCTCGCGGGGTCGAAACTGTCGATACGAGCGGTCGACGAGTGATCGCTGGGGCCGCTGAACGTGCCGGGGATCTGGGGTGTTCGAGGGCGGCCATATTCGCCTGTCGCCACCACGAGGCGACGCGTTTGAATCGCCCCGCTGCTCGTTTCCAGGTGCCAGCCCGCTGCCGTTGCCGTGGCCGCCTCGACCGCGGTGTTCAGCCGCATATCGAAAAGCTCGAGCGCCGCGAATCGTCGCAGCCACGCCAGGACTTCCGCGGCCGACGCGCGCTCTCCCGGGCCCTCGGGTGTGCTCCCATCGGGCATCCGGTCGTAGCGCCGCGGCGACAAGCACCGCATCATCGGTCGCATCTTTGCCCAGGCACCGCCGACAGCGTCGGCGCGGTCGATCACCAGGGGCTCAAAGCCGAGCCGACGCGCAACTCCGGCCGTCGCAAGCCCGGCGGGACCGGCGCCCACCACGACGAGCTCACGCAAGGCGGCGTGGGAGGCCCCGTCGCCCTGGACCGATACAGGTGCATTCACGCCATCAACCTTCGCCGCCGCGCGGTTGCCGGTCAACGACCCCCTGCGTACCATTGGCGAGCACGACCCAAGCGGCGCGCAGCAAGAAGCGGCCCCGGCCAGCCCCGCGCCGGGACCGCGACGATCCCCGGGGATGATTTAGCCACGGCCACCACCCGCCGATTTGAATCCGGTCGACCGCCGCGCTGGCTGCTGTCCATCCACGAGGACTCCAACGCCAACGCGACGCTTTTTGAAAACGGCGTGCCCGTCTTCGCCGTCGCCGAGGGCCGTCTTTCACGCGTTAAATACCAGGCCGGATTCCCCAAGCTCGCGATCGCCGCCTGCCTCGATTTCGCCGGCATCACGCTCGACGACGTCGATGTCATCGTGCCCGGCAACAAACACCATTTCCTGCCGCGCCTCGTCCACAACCCTGTCGCTGGTGCAGTTGGCGGCGACCTGCTCCCCGCCGGCGAACACGACTATTTCGGGCTGCAGCACAAGGCGTGGCTGTACCTGCAACATCGCATGAGCCGGTCCGGACCCATCGCGTGGGCGACCGAACGGCTCAGCGGTGTGTTCCTGCAGCGCAAAATGCCGCGCCTGACCCCGTTCGTGGACCATCACACCGCGCATGCGTGTTCGGCGTGGCTCACCAGCGGCCTTGATCGCGCCGTGGCTGTCACCGCCGACAACATGGGCGATGGTTGGTCGAGCAAGGTGTTCGCTTGCGAAGACGGCAAGGCGACGTTCCTCCACGGCTCGACAGCGCTGCATTCCGCCGGCCAGTTCTACGGCGAGATCGCGCAGCTGCTCGGCTTTCACAACCTCAACGCCGGCAAGGTCACGGGGCTGGCCGCGCACGGCGATCCGACCGTTTGCTACGACCTCGTAGAGCAGCTCTTCGCCGTTACCAGCGAGCGCACGGGATTCCAGACCCCGCCACTTTGGACACGGTCACGCGGCAGCGGGGTGTACGCCAAGCTGCGCCAACATCGCCCCGAAGACGTCGCCGCAGCCACCCAAAAACGCCTCGAAGACGTCGTCGTCGCCTATGTGGACGAGGCCGTGAAGCGCTCGGGAATCTCCGACGTGGTGCTCGCCGGCGGCACCTTCGCCAACGTCGTGGTCAACCAGAAGATCCTGCACCTGCCCAATGTAAGCAGCGTTTATATTCACCCCGCCATGAACGACCAGGGCATCAGCATGGGCGCCGGGCTCGCGTGGCTGGCCGAACAGGGGCACGACATCAACGCCGGCTTGCCCAGCATCTACCTCGGCCCCGGTTACGCCGAAGAGGACAACCTGCGCGCGCTTTCCGCCTCGGGTTTGACCTTCGAACGCCCCGACGACATCGCCCACGCCGCCGCCGAAAATCTCCGCGATGGCCACGTGGTCGCCCGCTACGACGGCCGGCTCGAGTACGGTCCGCGCGCACTCGGCAACCGCACGATCCTGTACCGCGCCGACGATCCGACCGTGAACGACTGGCTCAACCGCCAGCTCGATCGCACCGAGTTCATGCCCTTCGCGCCCGCCACGCTCGCCGAACATGCCGACGACTGCTACCTCGGCACCGACGGGGGGAAGAATGCAGCCCGCTACATGACCATCACCTTCGCGGTGACCGACGCCATGAAGGCGCGCTCAGCCGGCGTCGTACACCTCGATGGCACAGCGCGACCTCAACTCGTGCACGCGGACGACAACCCGGGTTACCATGCGGTGCTCGACGCGTATCACCGGCTCACCGGCGTCCCGACGCTGATCAATACGTCGTTCAACATGCACGGCGAGCCGATTGTCTGCTCACCGGGGGACGCCATCCGCGCGTTCAAACGCTCCAACCTGCCTTACATGATCCTGGGGCCATTTCTGGTGCGCCAGGGTCCCGACCACCCCCAACCCTACTCGCCGTCAACCTCGTGAACCCGCGCCCGCACATCGCCATCGTCATCGGCACCCGCCCCGAGGCGATAAAGCTCTACCCGGTGCTCGACGCCTTCGGGCCCGCCGTTGCAGCCGGCGACGTGCGCATTTCGGTTGTCAGCACCGGCCAGCAGCGGCAGCTCCTCGACCAGGCGCTCGGCTTTTTCGGCATTCAACCCGACGCGGACCTTGGCGTGATGGGGCGCCCCGACGAACCCCTCGGCTCGGTCTTCGCCCGCACGGTCGCCGCGATGACAGCGTGGATGCACGAGCTGCCCGGTGGCCCGCCATCTCGCGTCGTCGTGCAGGGCGACACTCTCTCGGCCCATGCCGGCGCGACAGCCGCTTTTTACGCCGGCGTGCCCGTCAGCCATGTCGAAGCCGGCCTGCGCACCTGGGACAACGAACGGCCGTTCCCCGAGGAGCTCCACCGGCGGGCCATCGCGCTCGCCGCCGACCAACATTTCTGCCCGACCCCGGGCGCGCTCGCCAACCTGCGATCCGACGGCATCGACACCCAATCCGCCCACGTCGTAGGCAACTCGGTCATCGACGCCATGCGCCTTTGCGCCGACCGCATCGCGCGGCCCACCGACCTGCCCAAGCGGCCCGAACAGCGGCTTTTCGTTACGGTGCATCGCCGCGAAAACCTGCCGCTACTCGCCACGGAGATCCTGCCCGCCCTGCGCCGCCTCGTCGCTGATCACCCCAACGTCGACGCGATCGTGCCCGTGCATCCCAACCCCGCCGTCGGATCGGCGATTGCCCGCGTCGTCGACGGTTGCGATCGGATCACCACGATACCGCCGGTCGCCTACGGGCAATCTCTCGGCCTCGTTCGCGATGCGACCCTCGTCGTCACCGACAGCGGTGGACTGCAGGAAGAAGCGACGGCGCTCGGCACACCTGTTGTCGTCTTGCGCGGCGTCAGCGAACGAACCGAAGCGATCGACGACGGCAACGCGATCCTCGCCGGCACATCCGCCGTCGCCATCGCCCGCGTCATCCACGGACTGCTCAGCGATCCCGCCGCCCTCGCCGCCATGGCGCGACCCAACGATGTCTTCGGTGACGGGCACGCCGCATCGCGCATCGTCGCGTCCGTGCTGTCGATTTGGGGCATCGTCCCGCGCGCCGCCGATTCATTCGCAGCCCAACTCCGCGAAGGCGCTGCATGAGCGAACGCATCGTCGCGATCCTGGTCCTGCTGCTGACGGTGGCGACGTTCCTGGCGGCGGTGGTCCGCTACGACGGTCCGGCCAAGGGTTACTGGGACACGTACATCACCGCGCCCGCGATGTTCATGAACAAGCAGCCGGTACGTTTCGTGCTCGCGGACGGCAAGCCGGCGTTTCGATGCGAGCTGCAGGGCAAGCTCCCCGACGACCTCAAGCAGGATGACGACTTCGGCATCATCACCAAGGACCAGCGCATCGGCCCCGCTATCGCCGCCGCGCCGATGTTCACGTCGCTCGGGATCTTCGGGTTCAGGATCCTCTTCGCGCTGACCGTGGCGCTCATCGTGCCGCTCGCGTTCATGCTGTGTTTGCGCGTCTCGGCGATGGTCGGCATCGGACACCAAACCCGCGTCGTGGTCGCCTCGGCAAGCGCCGCCGCCGTGCTCGCCAACAACCCCTTTTCGTGGGCTGTCGACCGGCTCAACGCCAACCTCTTTTCGATGCCGCTGATGCTCCTGGTGCTCTGGCTCTTGCTGGATTGGCGCCGCACGTGGCCGCTGCTCGGGCTCGTTTTCGGCGCGCTTGCCGGGATACGGAACGAGGCGATCTGCTTTGTGCCCGCGATCTGCCTCGCGATGCTTGCGGACGTGCGGATCGATGCGCCGCGGTCGTCTTTGTCGGGCGGTCCCACCGTCACGGGCAGCGTCATGTCGTTTGGTGGCCGTTTCAATCGCCTGGTCGCCGTCGGTGCGCTCACCGTGGTCGTGATGGGCCCTGTGTTCTTCTGGAAGTGGTGGGCGCTCGGTCACCCGCTGATGCATCCCAGCCAATACGCGCACTTCCAGGGCTTCCGGCCGGAGTTCGCGCACGACCTGTTCGGGCTGCATTTCACGTTCAACGGCTTGTTCAACTGGCCGCTGCATGACCACCTGGTCCGCACGCCGCACTTCGGCTACCCGACGTGGCTGCTTTTCCCGCTCGTCACGGCCCGCGCGTGGGGCACGTTGGGCATCGCTGTCATGGGCTGGGGGCTCTGGCGTCTGTTCCGGCTCCGCCCCGCGTTGGCGATGGTGTTGGTGGGCTGGTCGTTGCCCGTCTACGTGCTGTTCGGCCCGCAGGAGAACTGGGAGGAGGTGAAGATGACCTTCATGCTCCTCGCCTGGCCACCCATCGCGGCCTTCTTCGCCGTCGGTTTCGCCGACATGATGGGGCGCCCGTCCGGCCTTCGCCTCGCGCCTCTTGCCGCCATGACTCTGCTCGCGTTCTTCGCCGTGAAAGGCCTGGCCACGGTCGAAGCTCCTGCCGACGAACGCTGGTACGTGCGCTTCCCCAACGCCGACAAAGTCAACAACCCCGGTGCGCAAAAAGGCCTCGCCGCCCACGAACGCAACGATTGGCGCTACTTCCAAAGCTACGAGACACCCGAAGAGATCGCGGCCGAACGCGAAAAACTAAGCGCCGGCCACCTCTGGCCCGCTCGCTACCTGCCCGTGACCTTCGAGCCCTCCGCCGCCGTCGCTCGGATCAGCCGGGAGGTCGGTGTTCGAGACTTGGAAGTCTTGGAAATTTGGGGCTATATCTACGGAACAAGGCGCTGGCCCGCGCGCAAAATAGAGGGGGTCTGATCGATGCTGCGGCCTGATCTCGTGGTGACGCCGATTCGCACGTCGACCGTTCTTATCGACTGCGGCGGCACGACCGTCCTGACCGACCCGTGGTTTGGCGACCGCATGAGTGGTCGCAAGGTGATCCGGCAACCGGCGATCTCGCTCGCCGACTTACCGCGCATCGACATCGTCCTGGCCAGCCACCTGCACACCGACCATTTCGATCGAAGTGCTGTCGCCGTCCTCGCCGGTCGTAACCCCGACCTCGTCGTGATCGGTGTGCGCGGAACCCGTCGGTTCATGCTGGAATCGGGCGATTCTTCCGCGCTCGACGCGTCCGTGGTCCATATGAAGCCGTGGCGCGAGGTCACCGTTGGCCCCATGCGCGTGCTTGCGACGCCCGCTAAACACACAGGTCCCGCGCCCGCCGAGGTCAACTACGTCGTCGATCTGCACGGATGGCGCCTCTTCTTCGGCGGCGATGCGCGGTTTTCCGACGCGTTCGGTCAGGTCGCCCAGCGCTGCGACGACATCGATCTCGCGCTCGTGCCCGTCGGTGGCACGCTGATTTGGGGCAAACGCACGACGATGGCGCCTGAAGATGCGGTCAAGGCGTGCTCGGTGCTCGGGGCGCGCTACGCAATTGGCATCCACGAAGGCGGTGAGTGGCCAGCCATGCCACCGGTTTCTCGCCACCCGGGAAGGCGCGTCGATTTCAACCGGCTGTTGGGCGCCGCGGACACGCTTTGCGAACCCCTCGACGCCGGCCCAGGCCGCTTTGCTGTGCTCGCCGATGGCCGCCAAGCTATGGTGCAGCCCATCGGTGCGGTTGCCGCCTGAGGCGCCATCGCGCAAAACGTCCGTAACGCCTCATCCAACGGACCTGGCGATCGACGGCTCGTTCAGCCCGCTGCGACGGTGAATAGCCGATGAGCAAAAGCGACGGATTCTGGCGCGAGATTGAGCTCTCGGGCGGGGATGATGCGGAGCAGCGTGAAAGGATGATCGCGCTGCTCGAGCGGATCGAGGCGAAGATCGGCGACTGAACGCCGCTACGGGATGATCGCCTCGGTCGGGATGATCCATTCGCCGCTGGCCGGACCATAGCCGACTGCCGCGCGCCCGAACTCGCCGAGATCCACCCAGACGGTGCCTTCGAGTCGGTAGGGGATGCGGAACTCGACGTCCTTGCCGGCCTTGAGCTGGTCGACGGCCTGGTTGGCCACTTCCTTGAGCACCCCGAGCAGCGCTGTTGGCCCGAACTCGAAGCGCGCCTTGATGGTGATCTCTTCGTCCTGGACGACCTCGGGCGCCTTGAAGGTGACCTTGCCCTTCTCGATGTACTCGATGCCCTTGGCGATGAGCACGTTGACGGCGGCCTGCTTGAAGTCGTCCATGCTCTTGATGTCGGTTTGCTTGGACTGGCACGAATCGGGCTTGGGTTTGCCGTCGCAGTCGGGCTGCTCTTTGCCGCAAAACGCGATGCAGGCGGCGCCGAGGTTTTGGTTGGTCTTGGCGGGGAAGACGGTCGCGGCGGTCAGCAGCTCGGCGACGGGGACCGGGAACTTGTTTTCGTTCTTGACCTTGAAGCGCAGCTCGAAGCCAACGGTCATCTGGTCCTGGGTCGGCGGGGCTCCGAACGCGACTTCGCAGGCGACCGCGGCGCTGCCGGGCACACCGAATGGGTCTGGCACGACGATCGGGCAGTAGTACGCGGCCATCTGCGTCTTGCTTGGCGAGCGAACGAGCACCGCTTCTTCGTAGGTCACGGTGGGCAGGATCGGCTTGACGGCCTCGATGACGTCGGCCTGGTTCTGCTCGATCTCTTCGGCCACCTGCAGCAGCGTCTCGCACGACGAAAGGGGCACGACGAGCGCGCAGAAGACGACGGCGACGAGCGCGCGAACGGCGATGGTTGGGGTGGTTTTCATGACGGCTCCGCGGTCCTCAGCCAGCAAACGCGGTGAGGTGGGGAATCATTCGGGGCGTCGAGTAACGGGTCGCGAACGAGCGGGTCGTAGTGCAGCTGGGCGTCAGGCCGCGGTTTCGATCGGCACGACTTCGCAGACCTGTTCGCTGTCATCCAGCGGCGGTGGGCCGTTGATGTTGATGTCGTCGCGACGCAGCACTTCGCCGAGCTCGGTCAGGTAGACCTGTCGGTGGAAGTCGCGGACCTTGCGCAGCCCCGAAAAGGGCACGGCGAGCGTGTGCAAGGCGACAGCGACGGTCGAATGGTAGCCGACAAAGACCGTCAGTCCCGCCATGTAGCGGCGTTTGCTGATCGGTAGACCGGCGTTTTTTCCTCCGCAGCAGCGTCCCATTATCGGCTCCCTTTCTTCGTGCGCCCAAACACACTTCGCGCGGCCCGAACCTGTCGGTTCAGAAGTTCGATGCGGCCTTACGGTCGGCGTTGCTGGCCACCGGCGCGTCGAGTTTATCGCGTTTTCCGGCCGCGATCTCGGCCATCTGGCGCTTGCGATCGGCGACCAGTTCGTCCAGGTCGATGCCCTTGGCGGCGAAATGTTTGCGCATCATCTTATCGGCGATCTTTTCCTTCTCGCGGATGAACTGCGCGACCACCGGCTCGTCGTGGAAGACCCGCTTATTGAACAGCAAGTAGGGCATGTAATAGAGCTCGCCCGCGACGCAGGTGGGCTGAATGCACAGGTGGCGATCCATCACCTGGATGCCCATGTTCAGGTTCCACTTCTTGATGAGCTGGCGGCTCTCTTCGCGGCGTACCTCGTAGACCGGGGTGCCGAAATCGATGCCGTAGCGGTTGTAGAACATGCGCACGAGGGTCAGGGATACGAGCATTTGCTCGACCATCTCGTTGGTGTCTTCGTTGCTGCCGTCGGTCATCCGCGGCACGCCGTGTTCGAGGCAGTAGATGGCCGACCGCATATGCATCGCCATCTTGCAGCCCATAAACCAGATAAAGCCGGACTTGTAGCGCTTGTAGTCGTCGAGCACGCCGTTGACGAGCAGCTTGCCGAAGTGGTCTTTGATGCTGACGAGGGTCCACTGGAAATGGTCGCCGAGCGCCTTGACCAGCTCGTCGTAGCGTTCGCGCACGCGGTGGAAATACCAGTGGCCGTAGCCGTTTCGGTAGGTGAGCAGGTGGACGCGCGGATGCTGCTCGGCGAGCATGATCGATGTCGCTGTGGAATCGACGCCGCCGCTGAACATGAGCGCGATTTCGCCGTCGCGCATGACGGGGAAGCGGCCGTCGCCGATGGGAGGCTGCGCGTGGGTGCGCATCATGACGTCTGTGGTAGCGCGGCGTCTCACGTCCGATCCCGGCTGTGGGCGGCCGTCGTTCCGGTTGGTTCCGGTGGCGGCGCGTCCGGTGGGTTCGCTTGGCTCGGTGGCGCGGGTTGGGGGCGCGCGGCAGCCGGCGGCGAAGCGACCAGCCTGGGGGATACGCAGCCCGGTTCGGGGTGCGCGGCTGGCCCACAAGGTAACATCGCGGCCCCACGCCAGCAACGAAGGGACCTGATTTGAACCCCGAAAACGCGATCGAGCTCGGCACTTGGGATGGCCATGACGCAGGTGCGGCGGTGTGTGTTGGGGGGCGACTCGTCGCCGCGATGAGCGAGGAACGGCTGACCCGCGTCAAGAAGCAGGCTGGGTGGCCACGGCGGTCGATCGACGCGGTGATGGCGCTCGCCGGCGTGGGTCCGCGCGACATCGCGAAGGTGGGGCTGGCCGGGACGACCGGGCGCCTGCCTGCGAGGCTTCTTGCGCGACGATTCGAAGCCCGCCCACCGCAGCAGGAAGACCCCCTGGCGTGGCCGGCGCGGCTCTATGCGGCGTACCAGAACGGACCTGCCGGGATCGCAGCTTTGGCGGCGGTCGAACGTGTCGGGTCATTGCGAATCGCGCGTCGGAGGCTCGCCGAGATCGGCATCAAGGCGCCCGTGCACCTGGTCGATCACCATCGTGCCCACGCGCTTGGCGGTGTCGCGGCTGTGGCGGGTATCCCCGAGGTCCACGAGCGGCGCGGCGAACAGGCCCTCATCGTGACGATGGACGGCTACGGCGATAAAATCAGCACGGCCGCATGGCGCTCGTCTCGGGGTCGGCTCGAGCTGCTCCAGGCGGACGGCGCGGCGTCATCGGTGGCGTTGCTGTACGGCGCATTGACGCGCCTGCTCGGATTTTCGCCCGGGGAAGAGGGCAAGGTTACCGGTCTCGCCGGGGCTTGTGACGTGCCGGACGCCGCGCAGCTGGACATCGACCTTCACGCGTTCATCGAGCAGGCGGGCGGACGCATTCACGTGCGCCGCAGACATGCCATCGCCGCCATGCGAAAGGCGCTGCGCAGCGGGATCCCGCCAGAACACCTCGCGGCGGCGCTGCAAAATGCCCTCGACCGTGCCGTCGTCGGGTTCATCCACCATCACGCCGCGGCGACCGGGTTGCGCGATGTGGCCGTCGCCGGTGGTTTGTTCGCCAATGTCGTCGTCAACGGGCGGCTCGCGGCGATGTGCGGCGACGGAAAACCGTTGCGGAGCTTCACCGTCTTCGGCGCGATGGGGGATCAAGGGCTCTGTGCGGGCGCCGCGTGGCATGTCGGCTGGCCGGCCCGCCCCGTCGTTGGTGACCTCCGAATCGGTGTTCCTGCTGGGAGTATCGGCGGGGCCGCGTCACGATCCGGCGGCGAACAAGCGTCCGCTGCCGCTGTGGTCGAACGCCTCGAAGCCGGCCAGTTGGTGGGGGTCTGCCGCGGCAGGCTCGAGTTCGGCCCGCGCGCGCTCGGCAACCGCAGCATCCTCTTCGATCCGCGCCGCAACGACCTCGCCGCGACGCTCGGACGACGCCTCAAACGCCCGTCCATCATGCCTTTCGCACCGATCCTGCGCGCCGCCGACTGGGCGCGGTTGTTCGACCAGCCGTACGCGACCGTGGCACGCTCGACCGCCGCCATGACCCTCGCCTTGCCATTGCGATCCGACGCACCCGCGATTCCGGCCGCATCCCACGTCGACGGCACCGCACGCCCGCAAACCATCGACCGCGCGACCGATCCGTGGCTCCACGACGTCCTCGATCTCTGGCACCAGCGCACCGGCTGCCCGGCCCTGGTCAATACAAGCCTCAATCGCCATCGCGAACCCATCTGCGCCACCGCAAGCGACGCCCTTGCAGCCGCCGAAGCCACCGGATTGGACGCCATCGTCATCGGCGCCACCCTCTTTGACCTGCGGTCGCGCTGACCGATGCAAATCCCCGCCGCCACCATCGCCGAGCTGCTCGTCCGCCTCATCATTGGCGTGCCCACTCTGCTCATTGCGGGCTGGTCCATCGCGCGCCTCGTCGTCCCAGCTACCGATGAACCCCCCACAGATGAGTTCCCTGCCGATGAGTCCCCCGCCGCTCAAAGCGATGTGCCTCTGCTGCGGCTGTCGGTCGCGCTTGGCTGGGGCTTCGGGGTCGTCCCCACATTCGCCTTTTTCGCCCATCTGCTCGCGGGAATTGCCGTCACCGAGCTCTCGATTTTTGCGGTCGTCGCGATTCAACTCGCGGTAATCACAGCCTATTTGAGCGTCTCTGAGACCTTCGAAACTGAGACCTCCGAATCTGGGACCTCCGAATCTGGGACCTCCGAATCTGGGACCTCCGAATCTGGGACCTTCGAACCTGGGACCTTCGAATCGCGCTTGCCATGGCGGGGAATCGGCGAAGTCTGGCGCCATCATCGCGGCCCGGTTCTCACCGCCGCAGTTATCTTCGTGGCGTGGTTCATCAAGCACGACGGGTCCATTCCGTCCGGCTCGTGCGTCACCCAGGCGGCCGCGGTGGCATCGGGCTGGGATCCCACGTCCTTTGACCTGCTCCGCGGTAATCTCGGCGACAACCGCCTTGGCAACGCGGGCGTCATCGCCGGCTCGATGGCGGTCTTTGGCCAGTGGGCATTTCGTGTCCTTTACGGGTTGTTGGCCGCCATGCTGGCGATCGGCGGCTGGCTTCTCGGACGCTCGGTGACGCCAAGGCGCTGGGCCGGCTGGCTGGGACTGCTGCTGCTCCCCCTCAACCCCTACGTGGCGTCGTTGCCTCTCATCGACGAAAACCTGCTCACCCTCGCGACAACCGCGACGTTCTTGCCGTTGGCGATGGCATCCATGGGCCGACCGTCTTCATCGTGGCCCCGCTGGGTTGTCATCGGTGCGCTCTACGGTCTCGCAGCGACCATGCGTCACCCGCTTGTGCTCGCGTTCCCCGCGCTCGTTGTCGCCGCCCGCCGCCCGCGGGCGATCGCCTCTCTGATCGCTGGAACCGCGGCGCTGACCTGCCTTGAACATGCTCACCACGTGCTGGCGTTCGGCTCGCTGTTCAAGTTCGAGTCCAACGCCTACTTCATGCCGCAGACCTACAGCCTTTTCGGCGCGGAGTTCCGCTACAACGGGATGCTCAACTGGCCGGTTCATGACGCCCTGATCCGCACGCCGCACAACCCCTGGCCGACCCTCTTGATGTGGCCGCTCGCCGTCGCCGATCACCTCGGATACCTGGCGTTTTCGGCCCTCCTGGTCGGCTTCGTGGCGGCCTGGAGGAGGCGTCGCCGCGCGTTGTTTTGGCTGCTGTGGTTCGTCCCCGTCATGGCGTCGCTGGCGGTGCAGGAAGCCTGGGACTACCCCAACAAGATGGGCGTCATCTTGGTCGTCTTTGTGCCGCTGGTCGTCTGGGTGATCGAAGGTGTCGCCGCCATCGCGCGCCGCCCGCGGGCCGGCCTGGTCGCGTTTGTCGCCATGCTCGTCGCAACTGTGGCCGCCGTGGCCGCCGTGCGCGGGGTCAACGTTCCAGCAGACACCCGCTACTTCGCCCATTACCAGCTGCCCGCCGCCGAATCCGAGTCGTACCTGCAGACCGCCCGCGACCGCGCTTCCGACGTCGATCCCTGGCCCGACTTCAGCCGCATCTCGCGCTACGGAGCCGTCTTCAACCCGCGCAAGCTGACGGTCATCGGCCGCGAAAACGAACAATCACCGGCCTGGGGTTGGCATCCCGGCGAGCTCCCGGCGCGCGGAGACCCCATCGTCGTGCACCTCGACCTGCGCCAACCGCCCTGGCATCGCAACGACGTCGTCCGCCTCGCCTCGCCCGGCGCGCGCGTCGATGTGGACCTCGTGACTCGCCCGCAACGCCAACTGATCGGCCCGCTCAAGCTGCCCTGGGAAGACCACAACGCCTGGTTGACCGCCATCGACGGCCCCAACCTCACGGTGCTCGAGCTTGGCTTTCTGACCCGTGACAGCGCCGCGTGCGACCCCGCCAAAGACCAACGAAAGTGTCGGTTTTACGGAACATTCGACCGCGGCATCGACGCCCACGCCAACGCCGCCGCCAAGGTCATCGAGCCTGCCGGCCCCGGCATCACCATCCGGATACCAGCGGGCGGGTTGAGCTTCGCCGTCTCCATCAACGAGCGCGGCAACGTGGTCGAGCTGTGGAAGGTGCTCGCGTCGCGCGATGGCATAAGCACCGATGGCCCCTACGCTTTTTGGCACAACTGAGCGCGCGTGACGGCCTTCACGACTTGCGCTTGGTCTTCCACGGCCCGCGCCCGCCGACCCCGCGCCACTGGTACACGGGATAGTGGTAGTTGCTGTCTTCGTGGACTTTCCAGCGCTTGCCGCAGTCGGCGCAGTACACGCGGTAGTCGGTCGTCCAGGTCTCGCCGTCGCTGACCTGGTCGTGGATCACCATCTCGGGGCGTCCGCTTGGCCATCCGCGCGCCCCCCAGCAGCGGCAGGCCCCTCGTTGAGCTGCCTTCAGGTCGCTGATCGCGTTGCGCACGTCGTCTCGGTAATCGCGCAGGCCGCGGTGAAACGGGAGGTTCGGGTATTTCTCTTCGAGGATAGGCAGCGCTTCGACGACGCGCGCTTTGCCGGCCAGCTGGGCCAGCCACCAGAACGTGGCGCGGTCTTCGGTGTCGGTCAGCCCCCAGACGACGGCAGCGCGGATATCGTGGGACAGGTCGTCGCGCATCTTGTCGAGCAGCGGCCTGAAGTCCGCGGTCTTGTAGCCGCGTGCTGCCACGTCCCGGAGCTGCTGCAGCCACGCATCGGACCGCTCTTTGTTCCAGGTCACGTCCTCGTTGTTGCCCATCGCGCTCTTCCTATTGATGCCCTTTGGCCGCCTACCCCTTGGGATCCATCGCGTCGCGCAGGCCGTCGCCCACGAAGTTGAGGGAAAGCAGCGTCGTCGCAAGCATCGCGGCCGGAAAGACGATCAGCCACGGTTGCCCGGCCATCAACCCGGCTCCTTCGGCGATCAACGTGCCCCACGACGCGTCCGGCGGCTGGACACCGAGGCCCAGGAAGGACAGCAGCGCCTCTTCGAGGATGACCGCCGGGACCAACAGAGTGCCGTACACAACCACGGGCCCGACCGTCGCCGGCAACACATGGCGCAACAAGATCCGGCCCGGGGTCGCTCCCAGGGCGCGTGCCGCCACGACGTACTCGCGCTCGCGAATTGACAGCACCTGGCCGCGAACGATGCGCGCCATGCTGAGCCAACTGACCGCCCCAAGCGCGATGAACAGGTTGACCGTTGACCGGCCCGCAACGACGAGCAGCAAGATCACGATAAACATGAACGGCAGCCCGTAGAGCGCGTCCACGATCCGCATCATCACGCCATCGACCCGGCCTCCCACGTATCCCGCGATCGCCCCCCAGGTCACGCCGATGAAAAGCGCCACCGCGGTCGCGAGCAGCCCGACCAACAACGAAACCCGCGCGCCGAACAGCAGCCGGACAAGCAGGTCGCGACCCTTGCCATCGGTGCCCAGCAAGAAGGTCGAAAACGCCGGAAGTCCGGGAAACTCAGCGGCCGAGATGGCGAGATCCCCATCATCGTCGTGGTGGGCGAGCAGGTGGCGCGGGGCGATGCGGGTGATGCGCGCGCCGTCGAGGAGCTCGTCGCGGGTGATGCGACCGTTGCCGTCGCGGTCGATGCGGGCGAACTCCTTGCTGCCAAAACCGGTGTGGGCGGCGGCTGCGGCGAGGGACGCGCGGCCCAGGCGTTTATCGAGGGCGGCTGCTGCTGGCCATTCGCGGGGCGTGAGTTCGCTGTCGTGATCGACGTCGTGCAGCTCGATGAGGAGGTCGTAGACGCGGCCAATTCCGCGCCATCGGTCGATTTCAGGACAGTCATAGCGCCCGGCAAAGGCCGCGACGACATCGCGTACGGGCACGTTGTGGGTCGTGGGCAGAGGATCGATATCGGCGTTGGCGGCGGCGGCGGATACCGCACGGTTGGCGATCGCGTCGGTCACAGCGGCCGCGGGCTTGAGCGTGCATGCGAGGCGCCCGTCTCTGTCGGTATCGAGCCATGAAAACGCCCCGGCGTCGCCGTCATACCGCGGGAAGTCGCGCCCGGCGTCGCGCACCCCGGGGCCGGCGAATCGCAGCGACGTGTGTTGTTCTTCGGGCGACAGGTGGAGCACGTTTTCGGCCAGGAACGGCGCACTGAGACCGAGCGACGCCACGATGAAGACGACGATCATGCCGACGGCGGCGGCGCGGTGAGCGACCAGGCGTTTCATGACGACACCCGCTTCATGACGACACCCGCACCTTGGGGTCGAGCAGCCCGTACAGCAGGTCCACCACGACGTTGGCGGCGATGAGCAACGACGCGTAGAGCACGACCGTTCCCATCACCATCGGGTAGTCGCGATTGAGCGCTGCCGCCACGAAATACTCGCCAATGCCGGGCACGGCGAAGATGCGCTCCACGACCACCGAGCCGGTTACGATTCCTGCCAACGCCGGACCCAGAAAGCTGACCACCGGCAAGAGCGCGGGTTTGAGGGCGTGCACCAACACGATTCGCGTCTTCGACAGGCCTTTGGCCCGCGCCGTCATGATCCACGGCTGGTCGAGCACATCGATGAGCCCCGCCCGCGCCAAACGCGAAAACCACGCCGCGTAGACGAGGCCCAGGGTCATCGACGGCAGGATCTTCGGCAGCGCGTCCCCGCCGGTCCACGACCACGCCTGCCAACCGCCCCAAGGCAGCCACTGCAAGGACACGCAGAAGACGAGCACCAGCAGCGGACCGAGCACGATCGACGACATCGAAACCGCCAACAGCGCACCGCCCATCGCCGCATGGTCGAGCCAACGATTGCGATTGAGAGCCGCCACAATGCCGCTGCCAACCCCGACGAGCAGCGCGATGATGAGCGCGTACAAGCCCAGTTCGAGCGAAACAGGGAACCCGGCGGCGACGTTCTCGATCACGGTTCGGGCGCCCTCGGACGTATACGTCACCCCGAAATCCAAGCGGGCATAGCTGGCCATCGCGGCGGTGTATTGCTCGAGCAGCGTCGTCTCGCGAATCAGCAGCACGTCATCGGCTGCAACCTCGGCCCCCGGACGCTGAACGACGCGCACGATGGTCATGTCGGCCCCCGCGACGACGGGCCGATCGCCGGCGGCGGTCAAAATTTGCGCGAGAACATGGCCTTTCTCGACGGTCTGCCCGCTTTTCACCTCGACGCGTTCGAGCTTTCCGGCGTGTCCCGCGCTGACGTCGGCTGCCATTCCGAAGGTGCGTCGCAGGTTGGCTTCGACGGCGGGTGGCAGCGGTTTGTCGCGGGAAAACGGGCCGCCAGGGGCCAGGCGCATCAGCAGGAACGAGACCGTGATGACCACCCAAAGCGTCACCAGGGCGGCGACAAGCCGACGGCCGAGAAAGCGCCACATGGTCTAGGAACCGCGTTTGGGTTGGCGGTCGGCGCCGCGGTTGATGCGCAGGTACTTGAACGGATGAAAGTCCTGCATCTGGGGCCGAAAACCGCGGATCCAGGGGCGCAGCATGTAGGCGCGGGCGTAGTGGTAGATCGGCAGCATCGGGCGCTGGCGGGCGAGCAGCTGTTCGGCTTCGAAGAGCAGGTGGTTGCGCAGCTCGTCGTCGGTCGTGGTGCGGATCGTGTCGATCAGCTTGTCGTAGTCGCTGTTGTCGAAGCGCGCGTAGTTGGCGGCGGCGTCGCTGTGGAAGACCTCGAGGAAGGTGAGCGGATCGGGGTAGTCGGCGCACCAGCCCGACCTCGACAGCGCGAATTCGCCGGCCCGCATGCGTTTGAGCAGCGTCTTCCACTCCATGTTGGCGAGCACGACCTTGATCCCGAGGTTCTCCCGCAGGCTGCGCTGCACGAACTCCGCCACGACGCGATGGACGTCCTGGGTGTTGAACGTCAGCTCGATCGGGGGCAGGCCCACACCGCCGGGATAGCCGGCTTCGGCGAGCAGTTTGCGGGCGCGTTCGGGGTCGAAGTGGTCGCGCTGCGGCACGCGGTAGTTGTGGGTCGGTCCGAAGAGGTCGGGGATGTTGCCGCTCGCGGCCTTGGCGCCGTTGTCGAGCACGTGCAGGAGCAGCCGCTGGCGGTCGATCGCGAGGGACAGCGCGCGTCGTAGCTTCGGGTTGGAAAACGGCGGCTTATGCGTCGCGAACGCGTAGTAGTAGGTGCACAAGTAGGGATCGCGATGCACATCGGCGCGGCCCGATGACGCGAGGCGGGCGAGCTTGTCCAGGGGCAGGGTGGGATCGCCGGTCCAATCGACCTTGCCGACCTCGTACCAGTCGAAGGCGGTCTGTTCGGATTCGGTGATGTAGGCCTCGATACGTTTGACCTGCACGTTGTCCGCGTCCCAATAGGCGTCGTTTTTTTCGAGCACCGTCAGCGACCGACGCACGTGTTTGACGAGGCGATACGGCCCGTTGCTGACGATGTTGTCGGGGCGTGTCCAGCGGGTGCCGTGCTTGGCGATCACGTGCTGGGGGGTCGGCGCGTACGGCATCTCGGCGAGCAGGTGCAGGAAAAACGGGGTCGCCGAGGCGAGCTCGATGCGCAGAGTTTTGTCGTCAATGGCCCGCACGCCGACGGTGTTTGGATCCTTCTCGCGGCCGTCGTTGTAGGCCTTGGCGCCCCTGATGAACCACAACAGCTGCGCCGATCGCGAGGCCGTCGCGGGGTTGAGCACGCGCCGCCACGACGTCACGAAATCGTTGGCCGTGATCGCCTTGCCGTCGGTCCAGCGGACCCCGTCGCGCAGCGTGCAGGTGTAGACGAGGCCGGCGTCTGTCGCGGTGCAGCCGGTCGCCATCGAAGGCACAGGCGGCCCGTCGCCGAGCGCGTACGTGTAGAGGCCCTCGAAGACGTTGAGCATCAGCTGGTGGCCGGCGGTCTCGCCGATCTTGGCGGGATCGAAGAACTCGCTGCCGATCGCGGCGTACCGAAAGACGTCTTCAGCAGGCGGCTGGACCGAAAACGCGCGGGCCTTGGCGGCGGTTGGGTCTGCCGTTTTTCCACATGCGACCGTGACCAGGACAGCGGCAATCGCGACGGCAAAAAACGCGGATCGCGGCGACGAAAAGGCTGGGGCAGCGGCCATCAACGACGTGTACGACGACAAGCACGCGCCCGTCCAATCGCGACACCCGGTCGTGGTGGCCGGTTTTGGACCTGCGCAACGGCACCGTTTAGACTGCGCGTGCTCTCGGTCCTTGGAGGCACCGCTGTCCGCTCCATTCGTCCATCCGTCGCGCCTCCGCTTTGATGTGAGAGAGGGGCCACGCGCGCTGCGTCTGCTGGCGATCAGCGCGGTCTTGTTGTTGCTTGGCGCGTGCCTTCCGCCGCAGCGGTCCAACGATCCGCCCGCGGATACCGGCGGTACCGTCGATACGGGCGTCGATAGCGGCGGTGAGCAAGACACCGGCGGCGCGGCTGACACCGGCACCGATCCCGTCGACACCGGCGCGGGTCCGGTCGACACCGTGGACCTGCCCGAAGGCTGCACAAGCGACGTCTTCTGCCAGGGCACCGGCAAACCCACTGCGCAATGCAAGGTCTGGCTCTGCGACAAGTCGACCGGCAAGTGCAACAAGCCCGGAAACGCCAAGATCAACACGCCCTGCGACGACGGCGACGCCTGCACGACCGGCGACAAGTGCAACGCCGGCGCGCAATGCATCTTCGGCAAGAAGACCGATTGCGACGACAAGAACCCGTGCACGGTGGACACCTGCAGCACGACCAGCGGCGGCTGCCAGTACGCCAACGCGGTCGATGTCAGCTGCGACGACGGCGACAAGTGCACGGGCGATGACAAGGGCGTCGACACCTGCGTCGCCGGCAAGTGCGCGTCGGTCAAGAAGGTGTGCACGTCGACCAACCCCTGCCAGGGCAGCGAGTGCAACCCCAAGACCGGCAACTGCGACCCCAAGAAGACCGACAATTCGGGCAAAGACTGCGATGACGGCGACCTGTGCACCGTCAAGGACAAGTGCCAGAAATCGGGCGCCTGCATCGGCGCGAAGAACGACTGCAACGACGGCCAACCGTGCACCAATGACGCGTGCAACCCGTCGTTTGGTTGCTCGCACCTGACCGTCGTGGGCACGTCCCAGGAGTGCCAGGCCAACGGTGACCTGTGCGTCAAAGCGTTCTGCAACAGCAAGGGCCAGTGCATAAAAGAGCCGACCGCCAAGGCCAAGGCGTGCACCACGCCCAACCCCTGCCAGACCGTCAAGTGCGACCCCGGCAGCGGCCAGTGCAAATACGAGGACGCCGCCAAAGGCAAGGCCTGCGTCGACCAGAAGAGCAAGTGTTTCCGCGGTCAGTGCGATTCGGGTACCTGTCTGCCCGACAACGACAAAGACAAGGCCAAGGTCGTCTGCGATGACGGCAACAAGTGCACCAACGACTCGTGCAAGTCGACTGTCGGATGCGTGTACACGCCCAACACCCTCACCTGCGACGACGGCAGCGCGTGCACCGGCCAGGACACCTGCAAAGACGGCAAGTGCGGGGGCGTGGCGAAGGCCTGCGACGACAAGGAAGAGTGCACGACCGACACCTGCGACCCGCTGACCGGGAGCTGCAAGCACGCCAACGTCGCGGACGGCACCACGTGCAAAGCCGGCAAGTGCAAGGCGGGCAAGTGCGAGTGATGGGCCGGATTTGCTACATGTTGGGACGGGCAGCTGTGAAGGTGACGCAATGAACCGCAAGATGCGCATTGGGTATGCGGCGGTGACGGCGATCGTCGGCTTCGGGCTGATCGTCCAGGTCGGTTGCATCACGCCGCGCGAAGAGGTCGACGACAAGATCAAGGCCGACGACGCGGGCGGCGGGCAAGTCGACACGAATATCGGTGGCAACGACGGTGGTGCCAGCGCCGATGGTGGCGATACGGCGAGCTCGAGCGGTGGCGATACCGGCGGTTCGAGCGGCTCTTCGGGCAGCAGTGGATCTTCGGGAACCAGCGGCTCGTCGGGGAGCAGCGGTTCGTCGGGTGGCAAGGGCTACAAGACCGACGAGGAATGCCAAAAGGAGATCGTCGATTTCCCGTGTCGCACCGCCAAAGTCGATAAGAAGACGGGCACCTGCATCTACGGCGATAAGACCGACGGCGCCAAGTGCGGCGAGTCGTCGACGTGCGTAAAATCGCAGACGTGCAAGGCCGGCAAGTGCATCAAGACGCCGGTTGTCTGCGACGACAAGCAGGCTTGCACGGTCGACAAATGCGACGATAAGGCCGGCTGCAAGTTCGAAAAGGCCAATGGCGGCCCCTGCACCGACGCCAACAAGTGCACCCAGAACGACTCGTGCAAAGACGGCAAGTGTGTCGGCACCGCCAAGTCCTGCCCCAAGGGCACCAACGTCTGCGTCAACGTCGAATGCAACCCGACATCGGGCAACTGCGTCGCGCTCGCGCTCGCCAAGGGCGTCACGAAGACGTGCGACGACGGCAAGGTGTGCACGGTTGGGGACGTGTGCGCCAATGGCAAATGCAAGTCGGGTCCGCAGAAGAAATGCCCCGATGAGGACAAAAACCCGTGCACGATCGAGGGGTGTCAGCCGGGCGGCCAGGGCGGCGTGAAGCCGGGCAGCTGTACATGGTTTCCGTATGACGGCCTCAAGTGCGACGACGGCAACAAGTGCACGATCAACGACAAGTGCGCTTCGTCCAAGTGCGAGGGCGACGCCGATACGTGCGACGACAAAGAGCCATGCACGGTCGACAAGTGCGACGCCAAGAAGGGGTGCACCCACGACCCCAAGAATATCGGCTCGTGCGACGACGGCAGCGACTGCACCAGCGGCGATGTGTGCAAGGCCGGCAAATGCACCGGTAAGAAAAAAGACTGCAACGACGGAAACTTGTGCACCGATGATCAGTGTCTCAAGGGCTTTGGCTGCAAATATTTCCCCAACAAGGTCACGTGCGAAGACGGCCAGCTCTGCACCATCGGTGACGGCTGCGTGAAGGGGGCCTGCCTGGCCGGCAAGACGCAAAAGAAGTGCGACGACGGCAACGAATGCACCGCCGACAAGTGCGACAACAGCGCCGGTGGGTGCGTGTTCACGGAGAAGAAGTCGGGCGCCTCGACCTGCAGCGTCAGCGGTCAGTGCTGGTATGGCACGTGCGTCAAACCCAAATGCGGCAACTTGACCTGCGAGTGGGGCGAGTTCGGCAAGTGCGCGGGCGATTGTCCGGCGGGCGGCGGTCAGTGC
Source organism: uncultured Enterobacteriaceae bacterium (assembly GCA_964560875.1). Lineage (GTDB taxonomy): Bacteria > Myxococcota_A > UBA9042 > UBA9042 > UBA9042 > CAZLMW01. Next base: position 1,631 of record CAZLMW010000050.1, on the reverse strand, counting down.
AAGGCGACCGATTCGGCCTGCATCAAGAAGTGCGAGGGCGAGCGCTGCAAGGACGAAGCCACCAAGTGCACCGCGGACAAGGGGTGTGCGACGCTGAAGTCGTGTGTCGATGCCTGCAAGGACGACGCGTGCCGGTCCAAGTGCATCGGTGATGCCAGCAACGCGTCGTTTGTGCTCTTGCACAAGTACAACTTCTGCCTGACCAGCAAATGCCTGCAGAACGCGTGGTGGGGGCTGAACTGCAAGCAGGGCCCGCAGTTTGAGCCGTGCATCAAGGCGTGCCAGTCCGGCCACTGCTACCGCGAAGAGAAGACGTGTTTCGGCGACACAACCTGCAAGAAGATCTACGACTGCGGCGATAAGTGCCCGTCGGGCGTCGCGGGCGTGACCTGTCTGAAGGCGTGCGCCAAGAACCAGCCCAAGAAGGCGTTTGACGACTGGGACAAGCTGCTGCTCTGCACCCAGCGAAAGTGCCTGCTGCTGTAGCCGGCTGCCCGGAGACGACCATGCCGGCTGAGTCACGGGCGCCCGAGAAGAAGCAGGCGTTTGCCGACGTGAGCATCCGCAAACACCGCCCTGGACCGCATCGGATCGTGCTGCTGGTCAACGGCGCGGAGGTCGCGCAATGCGTTATCGAGGTCGCCGGTTCCCCTGAGTCTGCTACGCCTTGAAGCGGTCGCTCTTGCGCCGTCCGAGCGCGAGCGGATGCAGCTGTTCGAGGTCGTGGAGCATGTAGTCGGCGCCCAACGAGATCACCTCGACCGGATCGATGAATGGGCAGCAGGCTGCACAGCGAACGCCCGCGTTTCGGGCCGTTTGCAGGTCGATCCGCATGGACCCGCACAGCAGCGTGTTGCCGGGATCGGATTGCACCGAACGCATCAGCTCGAGCAGACCGGAGGGGTCGGGTTTGCGCGCATAGCCCATGTCGCCGGCCACGAGGAACGCCACGCTGTCGGTGATGTTGACGTGATCAAGCAGCTCGATCGCGGTGTTTTGCGGTTTGTTGGTCAGCACCGAGAGGGCGACGCCGGCTTCGTGGAGCTCGCGCATGGTGCGGGCGAGGCCCGGCGCGGCGATCGTCAGCTTGAGCAGGTGACGGGCGTAGAGCTGGCGCAGCTTTGTGAGGCACGCGGAGATCTCGGCGTCGGTGAGCGGGTCGCCGGTCAAGTGCAACGCCTCGCGCAACATGGCGCGCAGCCCAGATCCGGCGATGCGACGGACGGTTGTTGCGTCGAGGTTGTCCCGTTGGTGGCCGCTCAGGACCTCGTTGAGCGCAACGGTTTGGCTCGCGGTCGTGTCGACTAGCGTCCCGTCCAGGTCCAGCACGACATGGCTGAATCGCATAAGGCCAAATCCCAGCGGGGGTGCAGCGGCCGCCATCGTGCCGCGGGTGATGCGGGATGTCCACGCAGGCCCGATCTGGCGTGGTGCCAGACGTGGAGCTTGTGGTGCGCGAATCGTGTGGTCGCTGAGGGCGACGTGCGCGCTCGGACCGGCCGGGATAGCGAACGGCAGTGCGGCAGCACCCGAGGGCCCTCGCGCCCCGCGAACTCCGATCGAACCTGGATGTCCACGCAGGCCCGATTGGAAGTCGCTGACTGAGCGATAACCCGGGTCCGGGCCACCCG
>CAZLMW010000049.1:33752-55184 GCA_964560875.1 uncultured Enterobacteriaceae bacterium | reverse complement strand
AAGCCCAGCGCGATCCTGACAGCGCCCGTTCCGGTCCCCAAACCGCATGGCAAAGCGGAAAAATCGCCCGTCAGCGCGGCCACCAACGCCGTCGGCGAAGAGTACGCCCTGTTCTTCACCGCCAACGGGCTCGCCGAAACCGACGACTGTGGCTGCAAGGCCCGTCCCCTCGGTGGCGTCGCGCGGCGCGCCAAGTGGATCGCCGATCGCGTCAAGGAGAAGCGCTTCAAGGCGTGGATCGCCGCCGATGGTGGCGGCCTCATGACCAAGGACCCGCCCGACGCGATCCCGCCCGCTGCCGAGCTCAAGAGCCTCGCCGCAGCGATGTTCAAGAGCTTTCTGAAGATGCGCTACGTCGCGATGAACGTGGGCATCCAGGACCTCGCGATGGGCCACGCCGAGCTCAAGGCCGCCGCCGCTGAACACAAATTCCCGCTGGTGTCCGCCAACATCGTCGACAGCGCCGGCAAGCCCGTTTTCGAGCCCCATGTCGTCGTCCCGCTCGGCAAGATCAAGGTCGGCTTCTTCGGCCTGCTCGCCGCCAAACCGGGCCGTGATGAGCTGGTCAGCGGCAAAGGTCTGAAGATCCTGCCGCCCGTCGAGGCTGCCGCCGCGCAGGTCAAGGCGTTGCGCGCCAAGGGATGCCAGTTGATCGTCGCGCTCGCCCAGCTGACCGACGACGAGAAAGACGCGATCGGCGAACAGGTGTCCGGCGTCGACCTCGTGCTCGGCTCGCTCAAGCAGGACCTGACCCACACCCGCCCCGAGTCGATGGGCCGCGGCTTCTTCGCCGACCCGTACCACAAGGGCAAATGGCTCGGAGAGTTCATCATCCGGCCCGGCGCCGACCAGAGCCGCTGGTACGCCGTTGGACTCGCCGACAAGCTGCGCACCGACCAGGTCAGCCTCGAGCGGCAGATCGCGTACTACGTCAAGGAGTTCCGCGACGAAGACGCGCGCAAGGCCAAGGGCGAACCGGCTAAGATGACCGACCGCGAGCGCAAATTCACCGAAGAGCGCTTCGCCGGCGTCCGTGCCAAGCTCGCGCGGGTCAAACTCGAGCTGCAAGACCCCCTCGACGTCCCCAAGGGTGGCTCCACGCTGCAGATGAACATGGTGCCGATGCGCGCCGACGAGCTCGCCGAAGACCCCGCCGTGCTCAAGATCATCGACGAACACAAGAAGGTGTACCCGCCGCCGCCCAAGCCCGGTCGCTGAGCTTGGCAAGGAGCCTCGCGGGGGAGGCCCCTCGGCCCGCATTGTTTGGCAGCAGTGGGCGTCGTTTTCGTGCCTCACCCCAACCTCCGCTGCGCGGCAGACTCTCGCGGTCCAACTGATCGTTTCCCCTGCAACGCGGCGCCCCACGAACCTGGACTCGCCCAACACACCGCACCCGGACCCCGCATCATGCGCACTCTCAAGAGCTTTCTTTGCAACACCTGGCAGGCCGGTGAAGGCCCTGGCGGCACGCTCTACAACGCCAACAACGGTGAGGCGATCGCCAACGCGTCGACCAACGGCCTCGACCTCAACGCCGCGCTGACCCACGCGCGAAATGTTGGCGGGCCCAACCTGCGCAAGCTCACGTTCGTCGAGCGTGCCGAGATGCTGTCGGTCATGTCAGGCGCCATCCACGCCGCGCGCGAAGAGCTCATCGCCCTGTCGATCGAAAACACCGGCGCGACCCGCAAGGACGCCAAGTTCGACATCGACGGTGCGTCCGGAACGCTCGCCTACTACGCCGGAGTGGGCCGCAAACTCGGCGACCGTACCTTCCTGCTCGACGGCGATCAGGTGCGCATCAGCCGCTCCAAGCGGTTCATGGGCCAGCATATCCACACCCCGCGTGTCGGCTGCGCCATCCACATCAACGCGTTCAACTTCCCGTGCTGGAATATGGCCGAAAAAGCCGCATGCGCCCTGCTCGCCGGGATGCCGGTGCTCAGCAAACCCGCCACCTCGACCTGCATCCCGTCGGTGCGCGCAGTGGAGCTTTGGCAGCAAAGTGGGGCGCTCCCCGAAGGCGCGTTGTCGTTGCTGACCGGTTCGGCCGGCGACCTGCTCGACCACGTGGCGGCCCAGGACTGCATCGTCTTCACCGGTTCGGGAGACACCGGCCGGCGCATCAAGAGCCACGCGCAGGTGATGGCGCTCAACGTCCCGGTCAACATCGAGGCCGATTCGCTCAACGCGTCCGTGCTCGGCCCCGATGTCGAGGTCGGCAGCGAGACCTGGGACATGTTCATCGGCGAGGTGAGCACCGAAATCACCCACAAGGCCGGGCAGAAGTGCACCGCGGTCCGCCGAATCCTGATCCCCGAAGCGCTGCTCGACGACGCCGTGACCTACATCACCGAGCGCCTCGACGCGGCCGTCGTCGGCGATCCCAGCGAGCGCAACACGACGGTTGGACCGCTCGCAACAGCCGGACAGAAGCGCGACATCAACGCCGGTGTCGCCGCCTTGTCCGAGTCCGCCGAGCGCATCTGGGGCGATCCCGACGCCGTACCCGAAGGTGGCTTTCACGTCGCGCCCCAGCTCTTCCTCGCGCGGGGCGGGGCGGACGCCGCATATGTGCATGAACACGAGGTCTTCGGCCCGGTCGCGACCGTGCTGCCCTACTCGGGCGACGCCGAAGAAGCCGTGGCGATCGTGGCCAAGGGCGGCGGCGGTCTGGTCGCGTCGATGTTCAGTGACGACTTGGCATGGTCGGCGACCGTCGTTGTCGGCATCGCGCCCTGGAGCGGACGCGTCCTGTGGGGCAGCCGCAAGGTCCACGACCAAAGCACCGGCCACGGCACCGTGATGCCCAGCCTCGTGCATGGCGGCCCCGGAAAGGCCGGCGGTGGCGAAGAGCTCGGCGGGGAAAGGGGCCTTTCGTTCTACATGCAGCGCACCGCGGTCCAGGGCGACACATCGTTGCTCAAGCGCGTCCTCGGAACCAGCGCCTCGAAGCACGCTCGGTAATATCGTCGGCGGCGCCGGGCTCGTCGGCCTCGTCTACTGGGTGATCTAGAACCCGTTCTAACGGCGTTGCATCGATGCCAGCCAGCGCAGGTTTTGGGCGCACCAGCCGACACGGACGCAGCGTGGGCGGAAGGGGGCCATGGCTGTTTGGGCTCCGGCGAAATCGCGGCGCTCGACGCGTTTGCGGATCTCGCGCCATACCGTGGTTAGGACGTTGTGTTCGACGCGGCGGGCGTCGGGGATGCCGGGTAGGAGGCGTTCTGTCGCTTGCAGCCAGCCTCGGGCGAGATTCCAGCGGCCGATTCGTTGCAATGCTGTGCCGTGATGGCCGCGGTGCCAGGCGAGGAGGTTGCGGACGGCGCGAACCCGGCCATGGCGGCGGGCAATGTCGGCCAAGGCGGGTTCTACGGTCTTGTACATGCGCACGATCGCTTCGAATTCGTCGTCGGCGTGAAGCCGGTTGTGGGCGCCCATGATCACGTTGAGGCGCTCGATTTGGGCCTGGGGGTCGCGAGGCAGAAGCTCGGCGCGGATCTCCCGCAAGCGGAAGCGTTCGGTTTCATCCATCCGCGATGGGTGGGCGTGTTGGTTGCGCATATTGCCGGCGACGAGGCCGAGCGGGGAGATGGGGCGGCGGCGCTGGTAGGCGGCCCAGTTGCTGGCGCTGAGACCCCGACGTGACGCCCAGCCGCGGCCTTTTCGGGCAAACCAGGCGGCGTCGCGATGGTCGAAGAGGCCGCGCGCGCTGGTGGTTTCGATGTCGATTCGGCGCCCGGCGGTGAGCAGCTCGATGTAGGCGTGGTGCGGCATTTTCACGCCGCGGGTATTGAGGCCGACGGCGCGACTGAGCACCAGGTAGAGCAACGCGGAGCTGATGCAGTTGTAGGTGCCATCGTCGAGGACGACGGTCAGCTGTGACTGGCCGTGGCGGTACTTGGCGAGCTGGCCTTCGGTCTTGGTGCGCAGGATGTCGCTGTGCATGTACTGCAGCAGGTTCCAGGCGCGTGTTCGCGTATCGGCGATGCGACGCAAGGCGGGGCCGCGGCTTGCGAGGAAGTCGGCGACCACAGACTCGAGGTCGCGCAGATCGGACGGGTCGCGCGGGTCGCCGGATGCGACCAAGGCCAAGCGCAGCAGGGCTTTCCAGTCGCCGCGGGCAGCTCTGACTCGGGAATGAAGCGCGGCGATTTCGTACGCGCTCAGCGGCTGCCAGACCGGATACGGCGAGCGGCCAAAGTCTTGGATTGGCGGCGCGCCCGAACACGCTGCGAGCGCGCCGAAGAGAACCGCCCCGGCCAGGGCAAGGCGGACCGTGCGCGCCTTTTCAGGCATCGCTATCGTCGAGAGGTTCGGCGGGCATGACGACGCTGCGCAGCTCAAAACTGCCGCGGGTGAACGCGCGTGGGAGCAGATCACCGAGGGTGACGACGCAATCCGGGCCCTCGCGACCGGCGATGAGCACCTTCAGGTCGAGCCCGAACTCCGCGAGCATTTGCCGGCACAGACCGCACGGAGCGGCCGGCTTCTTGGCGTCGGTGACGACCGCGATGGCGTCAAACTCCTGCACCCCGGCAGCGACGGCGGCCATCAGGGCACCGCGTTCGGCGCAAATCGTGACGGGAAAGGAAGCGTTTTCGACGTTCACGCCACCGAAGATGCGGCCGTCCTTGGCGCGCAGGGCTGCTCCCACCCGGAACCCGGAGTAAGGCGCGTAGGCGTGTGGTTGTGCGTCCACGGCGGCGTGAAAGAGCTCCATGAGCGCGGGGTCGAGGGTGTCGTCGGTGCGGTTCATGGCGGCTTCAGGTGCTCGGTGGTTGCGTGGGAGGTTTTGGGCCAGGAACGTTCGGGTTCATGGGTTCGCGCGGCCGGCCAGGCGGTCGATCACGTCGCGACGCACGGGCAGGTCCGGCAGGGTGCGGACGATGGCCGCGAGCAACCGCCGCATGCGATCGGTGGCTTCCCCGGCGACTTCGGCGACGTGGCTGTGATCGAGCTTTCCGCCGCCCATTCCGGCGCCGAGGTTGCTGATGCAGCTGAGCCCGAGCACGCGAACGCCCATGTGGCGCGCGGCGATCGCTTCGGGAACGGTGGACATCCCGACGGCGTCGCCGCCGAGGGCGCGGACCATGCGGATCTCGGAGGGGGTCTCGTAGCTCGGGCCGAGGACGCCCACGTACACGCCTTGTTGCAGCTTGATACCTTGCTCGGCGGCGCAGGCGAGCGCGGTTTGGCGCAGCTTCTTGTCGTAGACCTCGGTCATGTCGGGGAAACGCGGCCCGATGCGGCTGTCGTTGTGGCCGACGAGCGGATTGCCGCCCGCGAGGTTGAGATGATCGGTGATGAGCATCAGGTCGCCGGGCGTGAACTGCGCGTTGACGGCGCCGGCGGCATTGGTGAGCACGAGCACGTCGACGCCCATCGCGCCGAGGAGTTGGGCGGGCAGCGCGACGCGCGGGAAGCTGTGGCCTTCGTACTTGTGCACGCGGCCCTGCAACATGATGACTTCGCGGCCCTGCCATGTACCCCGAACCAGGCGACCTGCGTGGCCCTTGACGGTCGATGACGGCAGGTGGGGGATCTTATCGTAGGAGATGGTGCGGGCGTTTTCGATCTCGTCGGCGACCTCACCAAGCCCGCTCCCGAGCACCATACCCAGCGGCGCCGAGACGTCGCCGACCGCCGCTTCGATCACTTCGATGGCTTCGCGGATGGCCGCAACGGTCGAGATCGCCATGACAACTCCAAGAGGGGGAAAGCGCGGGCGCTGGACAGCGGCCCGGCGGTACATTGTCGCATTCGCGATCCGCGGCTACAAATTATCGCGTCGACGGTCCGGCCAGCGGGTTGCGGTCGGCCTCACGAGCCGCTTTTTGCGCCCTCGCAAACAGGAGAAAAACGTTGGAAAATCAACAGAATGAACGGCCATTTCGCGTGCTCGGACTGCAGCAGGTTGCGATCGGTGGACCGGACAAGGGCAGGCTCGCCCGGCTTTGGATCGACCTGCTCGGCCTCCGCTTTTCGCACACGTTCCGCAGCGAGCGGGAAAATGTCGACGAAGACATCGCGGTGCTCGGCCGCGGGTTGGGCGAGGTCGAGGTGGACCTCATGCAGCCGCTCTCCCAGGACGGCAAGCCGCGCGTCGACAAGGTTGCGCTCAACCACATCGGGCTGTGGATCGACGATTTGCCGACGGCTGTGACATGGCTGACCGAGCAAGGCGTCCGCTTCGCACCGGGCGGCGTCCGCAAGGGCGCATCGGGCCACGACATCTGCTTTTTGCATCCGCGCGCCAACGATGCGTTCCCGATTGGCGGTGAGGGCGTCCTGATCGAACTCGTGCAGGCACCCGCCGAGGTTATCGCTGCCTACGACGCAGCCGGATGACCCCGGAGACCGTCACGATTGCGTCGCGCCGGGTCATCGCCGCGAACCTGAGGTTGCGGGTTGGTCGCCAGACTGTTACCCCCAAGTGACACCAACAAGCGATCTCAGCCGAGAAACACGTGAGCAAACCAACCGCCCCGACCGCCGTCACTTCCGACGGCGCGGCGACCGATAGCAAGAGGGCGTCTGCCGAACTCGTGCCGCCGAGTTGGCCGGCGATCGAATACTGGGAGCTCGCCGATTTCTATCGCACGCTGCGAGCGGCCTTGCTGGACCTCGAACAGGCCCACGGTCGCAACGAACTCGAAGAGCGCGTGGCGTGCAGCGGCCTCGAAGCCAAGATCGGCAGCCGCTTGCTCAAGGTCTACGAACACCTCGCGCGACAACCCAACCAGCGCCTCGCCGAGCTGCGGATGGACGCCGTTCACGCGTTGCTCGAGCAGGTCCGCGAAGACGTCTTCAACACCGTGACCGTCGCGCTGGTCCGGGCTGTCATCTCGGCGCAGGCCGCCGGCCCCGACGCCCAGGTTCCCGCGACAGCAGCGCGCGCACCGATTCAACGCGTCGTCGCCACCATCGGCGAGGGGCAACCGTGCGACCTGCGCTTCGATCAGCTCCTCGCGGTGCGTTTTTGGGGCATCGGCTTCGAGTTCCCCGAGCTCGACATGACCTGCTACTTCGCCCGGCACGTCGCCCGCGCGTCGACCAACCGGCTGGCCAAGGACCTGCGCGACCTACACCGCATCCTCAAGCGCTTTCACCCAAGCGACCCGTGCCCCGAGCTGCACATCGCGGCGAGCCCCAACGAGCGCCGCTTCGAACAGCTGATGCTCGATGTGCTCAACGAATCAAGTCACCGCGCGCGCCCGGCCGGCCTGCACGAAGATTTCCTCGAAAAGACCGACCTGCGGGTCAAGTACAGCGACGCTGGTGGCGACCGCGGCGTGCGCGTCCAGGTCACCCAAATCAGCGATCCGCATCGCCACCGCGAAAAGCTCGCGCGCATCCACGGGGTCGAGGAATACGTCATCCTGTCGCCGCGAACTCTCGCCGAGTTCGTCGCCCGCACGCCCGACAAAGACGAGGCCAACCAGGGCATGTCACCCGCCGCGCGCGAGGAACTGCTGCGTTGTTTCAACGAAAAGCCAGGCGACATCGACGAGCTGGCCTGGGCTATCAAGCGCACACTGCTCAACTGCTACAAGCGCGCCACCAGCCACCCAGCCGGCCCGGTCCACGCCGTCCCCGGCCCCCTGCGCGACCTCATCTGCGCCTTCACCCGCGCCGACGCCAAGCGCGCCTGGGCTGCCCACAAACAACGACGCGCCCAGTTTCCTCTCAGCGGCGACCGTCGATCCTCAGCCCGAATGCGCCGCGCGAGCGCACACGGCAGCGGCCGCTATCGTCGCTCGAGCCGGCAGATCCTCACCCGCAGCCAACGCGAGGCCATCGAAGCCCTGCGTGTCGGCACGACCATCAAGGGTCGCGTCCGCGCCATCAAACCCTACGGCGCCTTCATCGATCTCGGCGGCGTCAGCGGCTTGCTCCACACCAGCCAAATCCCCGGCCCGCGCGGCGAACACCCCGACTGGCTCCAGGTCGACGCCGAGTTCCCCGTCGTGGTGCTCGACAAGGACGCATCCGAGGGCAAGGTGACGCTCGGGCTGGCCACCAAATCCTGACCCGCCGTTGTCATCGCGCAAAGCGTGGGTAGCAGGTCTCTTGCCGGAACGCGCCGGAGATCGCGAGGCCGACCCGGTCGTCGTTGCCGCTGGCGGCGCACCGGGATGGCGCCGGGAGGGGCGTGGCGAAAGCGCGCGGCCTGAGAATTGCTGAAGTTCGACGCCGAAGGAGCGCTCTAACCGTTGCCGTTGTCGTCCTGGTGCGCGGGTCCAACGACAGCGATGGGTGAGATGCCATAGATGTTGGTCTTGGCGTCGAGGAAGTCGCTGGGTTTGCCGCTGCTGTCGACGAGGTGCTCGTTGAACGTGTCGTCAAGCTCGTCGTCGAGGCTCGCGAGGTGCGGAACGGCGTGGAGGCGACGGCCAGCGATGGCTTGCAGGGTCACGAGCGCATCGAGCGCGGTTCGTGGGCGGGCGCCGCGGTCTTTGGCCATCAAGCGGTGTACGAAGCGGGCGATGGCCTGGGCCATGTCGCCGTGCAGGCCGAGCGGTTCGGGATCGTCGGTCAGGTGCTTGCTCTTGACCGCGGCCGGGTTGCGGTCGGAGAAGGGCAGCTTGCCGGCCAGGCATGCATAGAGCAGCACGCCCAGCGAGTAGAGGTCGGCGCGGCCGTCGAGCGGGTTGCGCTGGATTTGTTCGGGCGCCATGTAAGCCGGCGTTTCGACCATTCCGCCCGACCGCGCGCCGCCAAAGCCGAGCAGTTTGACCGTCAACTCGCCAAACCCGGTGCGCGCCAGGACGACGTGTGCGGGTTTGATGTTGGCGTGGACGAGGCCGGCTTCGTGGGCTTCGGCGAGGCTGCGCAGGACCCCGGCGGCAAGCTCCGCAGCGCATTCGGCCGGCAGCTTGCGGTGCTTCTTGCGGAGCAGGCGCATCAGGTCGTCGGTGTTGCGGCCCTTGATGAGCTCGAGCACCACAAATGGTGTGGCGGTGTCGTCGCCGATGTCGTGGACGGTGACGGTGTGGACGCTGGTCAGGCGGGCGACGGTGCGGGCGTGGTGCAGAAAGTTGTCGCGGCCACTGTCGCCGACGATCTGCGGATCGACCGACACCATCTTGACGGCGACCTCGCGCTCGGTGGCGCGATCGTACGTCTGGTAGATGCGACTGGTGCCGCCGATCGCGACGTCCCCGATGACCTCGTAGCGGCCGCCGATGAGCACACCGATGTCTTTTTCTTCGAGGGCGGAGTCGACCCAGGCGGTGTCAACGAGCTTGCTGCCGTCGTTGGGGCACTTGGCCTCGGTGCCGATGAGGCCGCAGATCGAACAGACGCCGGTGACTTCTTCTGGCACTGCAAACCTTTTAATCGAACAGGCGCCTCTGCGTGATCGCCGGAGTTTGGCCCCGGCGACTCGACCCTGCGGCGAGTATCACAGTCAGCCCACCATCGCCAAGAGCACGCCCGCCGCGACGGCGCTGCCGATGACGCCAGCCACGTTGGGCCCCATCGCGTGCATCAAGAGGAAGTTGCTGGGATTGGCGCTCAACCCGACCTTGTTGACGACGCGCGACGCCATGGGAACCGCCGAAACGCCCGCGGCGCCGATCAGCGGATTCACCGGCGTTTTTGAGACTTTGGCCATGATTTTGGCGAGCAGCACGCCTGCGGCGGTGCCCAATGCGAACGCCACGAGGCCCAGCGCGAGGATGCCGAGGGTCTCACCGGCGAGGAACTTGTTGGCGGCCAGCTTGCTGCCGACCGCGAGGCCAAGAAGGATCGTGACGATATTGATCATCGGTCCGCCAGCGGTCTTGCTGAGGCGGTCGGTGACGCCCGATTCGGTGAGCAGGTTGCCAAACATCAGGGCCCCCACCAACGGGGTCGCGGCGGGCAACAGGGTCGCGCACAACGCAAAGACCATCAGCGGAAAGGTGATCTTTTCGGCGCGGCTTACCTCGCGCAGTTGCCGCATCTGGACCTGGCGTTCGTCCTCGGAGGTGAGCGCCATCATGATCGGCGGCTGGATGATCGGGACCAGCGCCATATAGCTGTATGCAGCGACCGCGATGGCCCCCAACAGATCGGGGGATAGCTTGCCGGCCAGGAAGATCGCGGTGGGTCCGTCCGCGCCGCCGATGATGCCGATAGCGGCCGCGTCCTGGAGCGAAAAGTCGATGCCCACGACCGTTTCGGATAGCCACAAGGCACCGATGAGCGTCGCGAAGATGCCAAACTGCGCGGCGGCGCCAAGCAACGCGGTCTTGGGGTGTGCGATCAGCGGGCCGAAGTCGGTCAGCGCGCCGACACCCATGAAGATCAGCAGCGGGAACAGCCCGTTGGCGACACCGAGCCCGTAGAGGATGCCCAGGAAGCCTTCCGGCCCGCTGATGGCGGCGACCGGGACGTTGGCGAGCAGACCACCAAAGCCGATCGGCAGCAGCAACAACGGCTCAAAATCACGGGCGACGGCGAGGTAGATGAGCAGCAGGCAGACCGCGCCCATCATCAGCTCGCCGGGGCCGACACTGGCGATCCCGGTGGACATCCACAGCTTGTTCAAAGCGCCGTCCATTCGCGTCTATCCGATCACGACGAGGACGTCGCCAGCCTTGATGTTGTCGCCCACGCCGACCTTGACCTCGGCGACGCGTCCACCGGCGGTGGCGCGCACTTCCATCTCCATCTTCAGCGCTTCGAGCACCAGCAACACCTCACCCTCGCGGACCAGGTCGTTGCGCGTGACGTCGACGCGGAGGACGTTACCGGGCAGCTCGGACTTGACCTCTGTTTGGCCCTTCTTTGCGGCGGTCTCGGCCTGCTTTTCGTCGATGGCCTCGACGTTGAAGTCGTACTGTTTGCCGTTGACGGTCGCCTGCTCGCCGTCCATGTGCACGACGTAGACCTTGTCGCCGACCTTGACCTGGAAGTTGTCGGACACGGGCGTCTCGGCGTCCTTGTGTTTGCTGGCCTTGCGCACGCCCCAGCCGCCTTCGCCCTTGAGAAAAGCGATGCCCTTGTCCTTGCAGGTGGCGGCGATGAAGACGTTTTCGTCGGTCGTCGGCAGCCCTTCCTTGGCGACGAGCCGACGCGCCACATCAAGCCCTTTGCTCGGGTCGTCGTCGTTGATGAGGCGCGGGTCGCGTTTGGTCGGCTCGAGATTGAGCTGTTCGCTGGCGAGCTTGACGAGCTCGGCGTCGGGCTCCACCGGGGTCTTGCCGAAATAGCCGAGGACCATCTTGCCGTAGCCCTCGGACATGCGCTTCCAGGGCCCGAAGATCACGTTGTTGAACGCCTGCTGAAAGTAGAACTGCGAGACGGGTGTGACCGATGTGCCAAAGCCGCCGCGCCGGACCACCTCGCCCATCGCCGCGATGACGGCCGGGTAGCGGTCGAGCATGTTGTTGTCGCGCATCATCTGCGTGTTGGCGGTCAGCGCGCCGCCGGGCATCGGCGAAAACGGGATGATGGGTTCGACGGCGCGGGCTTCGGGCGGGATGAAGTAGTCCGCCATGCACTCTTTGAAGATCTCCTCGGCCTCGAGGGTCTTGTCGATGTCGATGCCGAGGTCGTAGTCGGTGCCGCGCAGCGCGTGCCAGGCGGTGATCGCGTCGACCTGGGCCGTGCCGCCGCTGACCGGAGCGAGCGAGAGATCGATGCCGTTGGCGCCGCCGTCGAGGGCCGCCTTGTACTGCATCAGCGAGATACCGGCCGTCTCGTGGGCGTGGACCTGGATGTGGACGTCCTTGCCGACCAGGGCGCGGGCGCGGCGGATGGTCTCGTAGACGACGGCGGGTGTCGTGGTGCCCGATGCGTCCTTGAAGCAGATCGATGTAAACGGCACGTCGGCGTCGAGGATCGAGCGCAAGACGTCGATGTAGAACTCGGGTGTGTGCGCGCCCTGGCAGCCGGGTGGCAGGGCCATCATCGCGACCACGACCTCATGGTTGAGACCGGCTTCGGTGATGCATTTGCCGGAGAAGACGAGGTTGCGCACATCGTTGAGCGCGTCGAAGTTGCGGATGGTCGAGATGCCGTGCTTGTTGAACAGCACCGCGTGGGCGTTGATGACGTCGGACGATTGGCTGTCGAGGCCGACGACGTTCACGCCGCGGGCGAGGGTCTGCAGGTTGGCGTCGGCGCCGGCTGTCTCGCGAAACCGGTCCATCATCGTGAACGCGTCTTCGCGGCAGTAGAGGTAGAGGGCCTGGTAGCGGGCGCCACCACCGGCTTCGAAGTGGGTCAATCCGGCGGCGCGCGCTGCTTCAACCGCGGGCAGGAAGTCGTCGGTCAGCACACGGGCGCCGAACACGGACTGGAAGCCGTCGCGGAACGCGGTGCACATGACATGGACGTTTTTCTTGGGCATGGAGGCGTTCGGTAGCGGCGCAGGTGCGCGGGTTCAAGAGGTTGTAGAGCCAGCTGCTTTGCGGCGGCGCTGGGCGGCGACCGCGGCGAGGACCAATGCGATTTCGGCGTCGTCGTTGTCGAGGTCGGCGGTTTGGGGCGCGGCCGTTGCGGGCTGCAGTGCAGAGAAGACCCGGGCCGAGGCGTGCATGAGCAACACCATCAGACCCAGGAAGGCGAAAACGGTGCCCATCCCCACGACGAGCAATTCCAATCCAGCGGCGAGCATCCCAGCCAGTCTAGGTCACCGAACCGATCCCGTCATTTTCACGACACGAAGACGCCGAAACACCGAGTTTGCGGGGTGCGATCTTGATCGGGGCTTGGATGGAGAGCGCCGCGACGGCAAGCCGGGTCAAACGACGTTGCTGGTGTGCCCGTCGTAGTCGCCGCGGATCTTTTCCGGGCGCCAAATCCACGCCACGAGGAAGCTTGAAGCCAGGTGGCTGAAACCGACCCATTCAAAGCCCCATTGCGGCCACAACACCGAGCCTATGCAGCAGACGGTGTGGACCGCGGCGGACACGAACAGGCGGGTGTCCAGGGTCGCGGCGAGCGTGCCCATGTAGGCGGCAAAGAGCAGCAGCGAGATGGGCAGGCAGGCGCGCGGCGGCAGGTTGCTCCACCACAGGGCGAAGGTCAGCAGAACGCAGCAGATGGCGATGGCGAAAAGAGACCGCGAGATCTTGCGGTTGAATGCGGTGCGGGTCAGCGTCTCGTGGGCCCAGCGGTAGATGGCGGCGATCATGCCGAGGAACGTGACCGAGGCGATGATGTTGTGCTCGTGGGCGTAGACGAGCAGGCCGGCGCGCTCGGCGATCCCGACAGCGAACGTGCCCAGGCCAAAGGTGCCCGCGAACATCAAGGCGATGAAAGCGCGTGTGCGGGTGCCGTAGCGGAGGTCGTTTTGCTGCTCCATCCTCTGCAGTTGTGCGGCACGTTCGGCGTCGAGTTGTTTTTGGGTCCGCAGCTGCTCGAGTCGCGCGTCGATGGCGGGTTCGGGGTCGGGCAAGGTCGCGGCCAGAGATGTGGCGGCGGTGAGGTGACCCGCGCGGATCTCGGCGTCGACCATCGCGACGATTGCGGCTTGCAGGCCGGCGCGGGCAGCCGGGCTCTCGGGCCAGCTTTGCAGGGCGGCTTGAAAGCCCACACGGCAGGCGGCGAAGGTGTCGTGCACTGCGGTCGGGTCGTCGTCGTCTTCGATAAGCTGACGCAGTTCTTCGAGCTGCACGTGGGCCGCGTCGCACAGCAAGACCGAGTTGCGATGACGGCCCCAGGCGGTCACGGCGGCCTTGAGCTCCGGCACGGACTGGAAGCGGTCGGCGTGTTCCTTGGCGCAGGCCCGGTTGGCGATGGCGCCGAGCTCGGCGGGCACGTGCGACGGGTAGGTCACCGGTTCGGAGCGCCATGCGGCGGCGATCATGGCGAGCGCGCTGTCGCCGTCGTGGCGGAATGTGCCGGTCAGGACCTCGTGCAGCACGGCCCCGAGCAGGTAGATGTCGGTGCGTTCATCGATCGAGTCCCCGTCGCTGCTGACCATCTCGGGCGCCATGTAGGGCAGCGTGCCGGCGACGGAGCTGATCTCGCGGGCGAGCGGGATGCGACCGGGTTCTTCGGCCAGGGAGACGGCGAGGCCCCAATCGAGCAGGTACACCTCGCCAAACGGGCCGACCATCACGTTTTCAGGCTTGAGGTCGCGGTGCAGGATCCGCTTGCTGTGCGCGAATGCAACGGCGTTGCAGACCTGTTGGAAGACCTCGATGTGGTAGCTGAGCGGATCCTCGCGCGCCTCCTCGGGCAACCGGGACGGATCTTCGAGCAGCACTTCCCACGACGTGCCTTCGACGCGCTTCATCACGAACATCGGCGAGCCGTTGCGGTCGCGGCCAAGCGTGTGGACAGGAACGATGTTGGGGTGTTCGAGCGCGCCCGTTACCCACGCTTCACGCAGCAGGGCGAGCGAGGCTTCATCGACCTGGGCCATGTCGCGCACCGACTTGATCGCGACGTGGCGACCCAGCGACGTCTGGCTGGCGAGCCGCACGATGCCCATGCCGCCCTGCCCGAGCGTGTCGTGAACCTCGAAGTCGACGTTGCCGCCGGTGCCGATGACCAGCTCTTGCAGCGCGGCGATCGCGATGTCGTCTTGCGTCTGCGGCCGCGATGGGCGCGGGATGATCGTGCCGCCACGGGCGCGGAGCACCGTGTTCTTGTCGATGCCGAGCTTCATCAGCACGGTCGCAGCGGGATCGCCTGCAGCCGCCATCTGCTCGAGCTGCGACGCCGATGGAAGCTGCAGCGTTTCGTGGAGGTCGTTCATCGCGGCCGGTTGCGTTCGGTCGGTGGTACCCCAATTGGCGGGCGCGGGGAAGGGTCGAGCGTGTTGTCAGCCGGGCGGTGCCGTGGTGCCCCAATACATGGTCGCCGGGAAGAGCCGCCGCGCGCGCCAGAGCTGATCCTGCCACCGCACCCAGGCGCGCAGGTCACACGCTGTGATGGGTTGCTGACCGTGGTGCAGCAGGCGTTCGTTGCGTTCGCAGGCCCGGTTCAACAGCTGCATCGGAATCTCGCGCCACGTCGTGCCGCTGTGCAAGAAGACGAGGCGTCCGCCGACGCGACCGATCAGCATGGGGTGGTCGCGACGACGCCCGAAGATGCTGTGGCCCGTGAAACTGTGGCGGCCGATCGGGAGGCCGAGCATGTGCAAAACGGTCGGCCCGACATCGAGCGTGCCGGCGAGCGTTGCAAGCCGCGCGGGCAGGCGGTGGCGCGGGTCGCGAATCAGCAACGGCACGGGCGCGAAGGTCCAGCCGGTTTCGTCTTTGACAGGCGCGAAGAGAGGGCGGCTCGCCAGGGTCCGATACGCCGAGTGATCGGCCGTGATGAGCCACATCGTGCGATCCCACCTGCCGTTGGCGCGCAAGAACCGGCCGACGCGTCCGAGCTCCTTGTCCGCGCAGTGGTAAGAAGCGAGCAACCTGCGCGGCGCGGCGCCATCGGGCACGTCATCGACGGCAAATGACCCATCGGCTCGACGCGGCAGCGCGCAATCGGCGGGGGCGACGCCGGGGTCGTGGGTGTCGGTGGTGATGAACAGCAGGAAAAACGGCCTGCCATCGGCGCGACGGAGCTTCTCGAGCCGCGTGTATTCGGTCTGCACGTAGTCGACCAACGTGTGGTCGTAGGCGCCCCACGGCCCGTGCTCGCGGTCGGCATAGCGCGCCTCAATCTCGGCCCGACCATGCAGCTCATCAACCCCATGGGTTCGGAAAAAGCGCGCGATCCCAGTCGCTTCCTTGTCAGTCCCCTGGATGACGACGGTGCGATATCCGGCAGCGCGCAAGACGTCAGGCAAACACGTGAACGCCGTTGCGCCGGCGTCTTTTTCGCGCGGCTTGAGCTCGGTCGGGTGACTGGGCGGGTGAATGCTGCAGAGCATGCCGACCAGGCCGGCGATGGTCGGTGATGCGGTGTTGTAGAAGCCATCGACGCGGGTCATCTGGCGGGCCAGCTTGCTGAGCTCGGGCATGGCGCCGCGGTACCTGCCACTCAGCTCGTGGACGAACAACCGATTGAGCGATTCGACGACGGTCATCACGACGTTGGGTGGCCCGGTGTCGTCGCCTGTCGCCGTCGCGGCGCGCGGGGGATGCGGAAAAGGCGGCTCGTGCAGGCCTTCGCGAACAAGTGGGTAACCCGGGACGAGATCGACGGCAGGCACCAGACCGCGCCGATGAAGCCGCGCTCGGACGTCGGGTTGGAGCGGCTCGAAGCTGGTCAGCGGTCCGGACTGGTCGCGCCATGCCTGCCATTGCAGGCCGAAGTTGAGCTCCGGAATCAGGCGCACGGCGTAGACGTCTTCGGGGCCGTGCAGCGCGTCGAAGAGGGGACCGGCGGCGGCGAAGATGGCGATGGCGGCGGCGAAGATCCGGGGCAGAACGGCGCGGCGCACAACGGTGATCGACCCTCCCTGATGAGAAAGCCGGGTTCGGGCGCGCGCGTCGACCAGGGTGGCGCGGTAGATGAGGCCAGCGACAGCAAGCACGGCGAGACCGACGAGCGCGGGAACGAGCGGATCGATGGACGGCAGAAAGGTCAGGTCGAAATAGAGGAACGCTTCGGCGGTCCAGTGGCACTGCGCGAAATAGCAGTGGCCGAGATCGCCAAAACGCAGCAGCCAACCGATGGCCAGGAGCGATGGCACGACGTGGTCGAGGACCCGGGTGCGGGCGATGGATGCGACCACCAGGCGGCCGGCGACAATGGCCGCGAAGACGAGCCCGACGTCCCAGGCGATGGCGAGGCCGGCCTGGTTGAGAGATGCCCCATCGCGGTCGAACGACGCTGCGGCATGCCAGCCAGCGACGCGCGCGAGCAGCCCAACCGCCATCACAAAGACCATCGCCCAGGACGGGCGCACGAGGCGCCAGGTCAGCGGGATGAGAGCTACGGCCTGCATCGGGCAGAGGCTACACCACGTTCAGCGTTGTGACCGGGGTGTCCTCTCAGCGATCGAAACGGCCCAGCAGGCGGATGAGCGCGAGAACTCCGACAAACAGACCGATCGCCAAGGGCAAAGACGAGGCGGCATCAGCGCCGCGCAACGCGAACACCGAAAAACCCGCGACGAGGGCGTTGATGGCGTGCATTCCGCGGCCGGCCCGGTGCGACATCCGATCCCCCGCAACGACCACGGCGGCGCTTGTTGCGAGCACGAAGACGAGGGCCCAGGTGGCGAGTTGAATGCGTCCGTCCATGTCAGGCGGCCTCCCGCTTTGGTGGCCCAGCGATGACGTCGGTGAAGGTGCCCATGAGCGGCGATGTGACCGCGGTGGAGCGCAAACGCCAGATGACGCCGTCGACGAAGAAATGGTGAATCTGCACGCCCGCGATGATGACCGCGGTCGCGAAGGTCAGCTCGTAGCCAAGCGTCGTGGCGAGCAGCGGCAGGATGTAGAAGAGCACGACACCGCCGGCGAAGTTGGCCACGCACCACCGGGCCGTCGTCACAGCGACGTTGCGCTTGCTCGGCTGGGACGCAACGACCGTCTGCAGCTGCATGGACCACGCGATAAGCAGGTATTGCAGGCTGTGAAAGAGCGGCACGAATTCGGTGAACGACTGCCAGTTGGAGCCGCCGACGAACCACAGGTACTGGGCCGCGGCGGGCAGCAAGATGATGGCCGGTGGGAAGCGCTTTTCGCGGCGTGCGGCGCGGACGAGCTGGACGACGACGACGGCGAGCCCGGCATACATCAACGCGGTGGCTGCATCGATCGTCCAGGCGGGCAATCCGAGGGCGGGATAGTCGATGCCGTACCACTCGAGGCCGCCCTCATAGGTTTCGGCGCCGACGGTTCCGACGAGGAACGTGCCGAAGATGAACGCAAGCAGCCCGCGTCGCAGCCATGGATCGATGCGCCATCCGCCGCGCCGGGCGTAAAGCATGGTCACGCCGAAGGTCTGACCCGAGAAGTGCCACGGCGACCAGATGAGGAAGAACTTGGCCCAAAACGGCGCGACGAGGTCCGGCGAAGCGAAGGCTGCCACGACGCCGAGGACGATGACGAACGGCAGCACGATCGCGGTCAGCGGGTATTGGCGGACGTGATCGGGCGATTGGTAGAGCCGATAGGACGTCGCGGCGAAGTGTGGCCAGTTGACGACCCAGGCCAGCTGCATGCCGAGGGTGATGACCGTGTCGGTGCGCTCGCCGGTATGCCACGCCCGCAACAGCAGCCAGACGACGATCGACAGCCCGCCCATCGCGAGCCAGTCCACCGCGGGGCTTACGAAATAGAGCCGGTTGGTCTTGGCCTGCGCGGTCGTCATGCCGGCGAAGTCTGGGCCGGAAGGCGGCGATCTTCAACGCGGCGGGACCGTGCGCTTTTCCGCTCGCGGCGCCATGTTTGAATCACTTGGCGAGGCAAACACCGGATTTGCAGACCTTGCCGGGTGCGCAGAAGGTGCCGGACAGCTTGGCGTGCTTGCAGGTGCCGCTCGTTGCGTCGCACAGGTCGGATGTGCACGGGTTGGCGTCGTCGCAGATGCTCTTGGCTTTGCCGGCACATTTACCTGCGAGCTTGCAGTCGGCGTGACCCCATGCGTCGGTGCGCGAAAACCAGCCGACCGTGCGTCCGGCCGTGATGCCGTAGCCGAGCAGCAAGTAGCCGCCGTCCGCCAGGCGTCGCAGGCCCCCGTGGCTGGGAAGGATCGAAAAAGCCTGGCCGATTTGGCGCTCCCAGATGGTGGCGCCATCGGCGGCGATGTGGGTCAACAAGACCTTGGAGGCGTTGCCGGGAGCGATCGCGCCGAGCAGCGTGAACGTGCCGTCGCCGAGGCTGACGACCGCGTTGAAGCCGGCCCGATCTGCGAGCGCCGGGCTGTACTTCCACAGAAGCTTGCCCGCTTGGTCGACCCGCAGCATGAGCCGCCGGTAGACCTTGAGGTTGGTGCGCGTCTCACCGACCGCGATGACGCCGCCGTCGGGGGTTTCGGTGACCGCGAAGAGCTCGTCGCTATGGCCGCCGTCGATCGCCTGGCTGTAGCGTTTCTTGCCGCCGTCGCCGACCGCCGTGATAAGCGCGTTCTTTTTGCCGGCGACGACCACCGAACCCACCGCGACCGCGCCGCCGTTGCTCAGGGCCGTGACGCCGTTGGCGGTCGTGGCCGTGTTCGACGTGTACGCAGCCGACTGCCACAAGAAGGTCTTTGTGTCCGCGGCGAGGCGGCTGATCACGACGTCGGTCGACGCGCCCTTGGTGCGCCGCGAGAGCAGCATGAACGTGCCGTCGGGCGCCACAACGAATCCCTGTCCCGTGGTCTTGTAGCCGCTGAAGACCACCGGGCGCATGCTGATGAAGTCGACGCCGTTGGACTTCTCCGTGAACCAACAAAAACCGCTGCCCTGCGACGTATCGCCGTATTGCACGAACGTCCCGGCGGCGCCCGGCGCGGCACCGCGCACGTGGGTCATGCCGCATTGGTAGTCCGGGTTGAACATGAACGTCTGCTCGGGGTGCACATGGGCCAATGAGCCGCCGGCCGCGCCTTTTCCGTACAACCCGTAGCGATTGTCGGCGACCTGCCAGCCGTGGCTGAAGCTGGCGAACTGCTTGGTGGGCGACGTCACGTGGTTGAGCAGCTTGCCGGCGGCGTCGGGTTCGCACTTGCCCGCGTCGTTGCAGTGCGCGGTGGCGGCGCAGATTCCCGACGGCGGACATCCGAGGCCGGTCTTGGGATCGTTGGTGCAGCCGGTCTTGGGGTGACAGGAGTCGACGGTGCATGACTTGCCGTCGTTGCAGCTGGCCCAGGTCTTGCCCTGGCAGGCGCCGGTCCCCGTGCACGAGAGGTGACCGAAAGGCGACGCGATCGCGAGCATGGCGCGCTTTTTGGTCGCTGCGGCTACACCGGCGAACCCGGCGATGGCGAGGTCTCCACCGGCGAGGATCTGGGCGTCGACAGCGGCGTCGTCGAGCTTGCCCGGGTTGCCCTTGTACGAGGTCTCGAAGTGGGCGTTGAAGAACTTGTCGCGGACCACCACCGACGCGTTTTGGCCTTGCCCACCGACGGCGACGGTGCCGACCTGGGCGGTGTGCGACCCGTTCGCCACGAGCTCGTATGTGGCGGTGCCCTTGTCGTCGCGTTGGCCGAGCAGCGCGCCTTTCTCGATCGCGAGCTCAATGAACCTCGTGTAGAGGGCGTTGTCGCGCCGGAAGCCCACGGCCACACCGAGCACCGAACCGCGCTGCCGGGCATCCGCGCCGAAGATCTTGTCGGCGTTGACGAGCTTGGACTGGTTGGTCTTGGGGTCGAGTTGCAGCTCGAAGAGACCGCCAGCGGCCGACCACAGCTTCTTGCCGGACACCGAATAGCGGGTCGCAGACCAGCCGCCGAGGTCGGATTGGTGGACGAATTTGGCCCGAGGTTCGCTGACGTGAACGGCGAGGAAGCCGCCGTCGTTGAACATCTTGGCTGCGACACCATGGGTGCGCGTAAACCAGAAGTCCTTTTGGGTGATGACGGCGACGACGTTGCCGGTGGCGGAAAGACGGATCACGAGCGGTTCGTAGACGTCGGGCTCGTTGGCCTTTGCCACGTAGCCGCCGACGAGCACCGAAGCGCCTCCCGCGAGACGATCGAAGGCGCCGATTCGGCGGTCGGTGCCGGTCGCGTTGGGCACGGAGAAGGTGACGGTGCGTTTGCCCTTGGCGTCGTATTGCGCGAGCAGGGCATCGCGTCTTCCCTTGGCCATCGCGGCGCTCATCGCCACCCAAACGCTGCCGTCCGCGGCCGCCACGACATCGACAGCGGATGCCTCCGGGTGCGGGTGCTTGGGGATGAAGGTCTTTTCCCACACCTGCTTGCCCAGCGCGTCGGTCGCGACGATCCATGGCCGACGTTCGGTGATCTTGGTCGGGCTGCCGATGACCCGGTGGCCAACCATGACGAGCCCGCCGGTCCGCTTGTCGATGGCGTTGAACGTGGTGCGCTCCTTCGGGTCGCCGTAGAAGACCTTCCGGTAGCGGCTGGTGGTGCCGGTCTTGCAGCTGCCCGATTTGCAGGTCGAGCCCACCCAGCAGCCCTTGTCGCCCTGAGGGCAAGCGGTCCCGTCGGATTTGGGCACGGCCAGGCACTTGAACTCGGTCTTGGATTGGGCCACGCATTTGCTGACCTGGCAGGGGTTGGCGGGGGCCGCGCAGGTCACGTTGCTCCCGGTGACGCAACTGCCGGCCTTGCAGGAGTCGGCGACCGTGCAGGGGTTGAGATCGGCATCGCACAGCGCGCCATCCTTCTTGGCGACCGGCTTGGCGCACTGCCCCGACCCCTTGTCGCACGCATCGACTGTGCAGGCGTTGCCATCGTCGCAGACCAACTGCTTGTGCACACAACCGGCGCCGGTTTTGCTGCCGGCCGACGCGGGGTCGCAGCTGTCCTTGGTGCACGCGTTGCCGTCGTCGCAGGTCCTGGTCGCCCCGATACACAAGCCGACGCTGTTGCAGTTCTCGCCGACCGTGCACACCGACCCGTCGTTGCAGGGTTTGCCCGCGT
>CAZLMW010000049.1:0-33652 GCA_964560875.1 uncultured Enterobacteriaceae bacterium | reverse complement strand
TTGCAGTTCTCGCCGACCGTGCACACCGACCCGTCGTTGCAGGGTTTGCCCGCGTTGGCCGGCTTGAGCGCGCACTTGCCGTCGACCGGGTTGCACAGGTTCTTCAGGCAAGCGGTGTCGTTGTTCTTCAAGCAGCTGACCTTGGACGCCGGGTTGCTCTTGCAGACGGGCTGCGGGCCCGCCTTGTCGCAATACGGAACGCCGTTGCAGTAGTCGCCGTCGTCTTCGGCGAGGCAGTCGGCGTTGGTCTGGCAAAAACAGGTCTTGGTGCCGGATTTGCACACCGAACCGGCGCACGCGTCGCCCTTGGTGCACGGGTTGCCGTCGTCGCAGAGCCACGGGCCGTCGTAGGCGTCGTCCGGGCCTTTTTCCTGCCACACACACTTGGCCGCGGCGCCTCCCTTGGCTTTGTCGCAGACCGACTTGACCAGGTTGCGAGGGGTGGCCGCGCACTTGCCGACCTTGGCGCGACAGACGTTCTTTGTGCAGGCGGTGTCACCGACGGTCGGGCAGACGACGATGGTGGCCGGGTTGACCTCGCACTTGCCGGTCGCCTTGTTGCAAAAGACGGTGCCGTTGCACGCGTTGCCGTCGTCCTTGCCGGCGCACGCCTTGTCGTCTTTGCAGGTGCATGTGTTGGTGCCTTTCTGGCAGCTGCCCTGGAGGCAAATATCGCCGGTTGTGCAGGAATTTCCGTCCTCGCACGCGGCGCCGTTCTTGACCGGTTGCAGCGAACACTGTCCGGTCTTGGCGTTGCACAGGTTCTTGGTGCACGCGGTGTCCGAAGCGCTCGCGCAGGTGATGACGGTGGCCTTGTTGACCTTGCAGCTGCCCGCCGCCTTGTCGCAGTAGAGGGTGCCGTTGCACAGGTCGCCGTCCTCCTTGGCGTCGCAGTCGCTGTGTTTGGTGCATGAACAGATGTCTTTGCCGCCCGAACAGACGCCTTTTTGGCATGTCTCACCGGCGGTGCACTTGTCGCCGTCGTCGCAGGTGGTGTCGTTGACGACCGGTTTTCCGACGCATTTGCCGGTCCCGGCATCGCATACGAGCGGCGCGCAGGCGTCCTTGGAGAACGGGCACGTGACGACCGTCTTGGGCACGACGCGGCAGGTGTAGGGGAAGGTCAGCTTGTCGCAATACAGGGTGCCGTTGCAGGCGTCCTGGTCTTCGTAGGCCGCGCAGTCCGAGGTGACCTTGCACTGGCAGATGCTCGCCGGCCCCTTCTTGCAGGCGCCGCCCTTGCACACGTCACCGGTTGTACAGGGGTCGCCGTCCTGGCACGCGGCGCCATCGTTGACGGCCTTGGAAGCGCACGTGCCGATCGCGGGGTCGCAGCGGTTTTGGGAGCAAACCGTGTCGTTGACGCTCGCGCAGGTCACGCGGCTGCCGGGTTTGATGCGGCACCCGTAGGGCACGGTGGTCTTGTCGCAAAACAGCGTTCCGTTGCACGCGTTGCCATCCTCGAAGACGCCGCAGTCCGACGACTTCAAGCACGAGCACGTCTTCACCCCGCCGCTGCATTTGCCCTCTGCGGTGCAGGTCGTTTGGGCAGTACAGGCGTCACCGTCGTCGCAGGCGCTGCCCTTGTCGATGGTGGTCTCGCACTCTCCGGCGGCGGTGCAGACGGCCTTGGTGCACGGTTTGGTCGGGTCGGGACAGTCCTTGGCGCTGCCGCACGCCCCGCCGTCTCCGGCCGCGTCGATCGCAGCGGTCTTGCTGCCGCCTTCGTTCACGCCGTCGTCGGAACAGGACACACACACCATGCCGATCAAGCCGACGACCAATGTGGTCGCGAGAGACAATGGTCGCTGCATGGCGTCCTCGTGTGGTGGTGGTCTCGTGCCAGGAGATCGGCTCGCGTCAGGACATCGGCTCGTGCCAGGAGATCAGACGGTATACGGGACTGCGGGCTCGCCAAGGAATCGCATCAACGGGCGGCGCGGTCAATTGCCAGATTTGCGGCGCAACAGCACGGGTTTTCCGCTGCCGTTACGAGCGCCGCCGCCGATCCACATATCGCCCGGCCCGCTGCCCCAGACAGTTCGAAACTGCTCGGGGCTGGCCGGCATCTTGATCGGAGCCCACTGCTTGCCGTCAAAGCGCAACACGACGCCCAAGCTGTTGTACCGGCCGACCATCCATACGTCGTCGGGCGCGCTCCCCCACACGCCTCGGACCGCGCAGCAATCCTTGCCTTTGCCCTTGAGGTTGAGCACCGCCGGCCACTCCTTGGCGTTCCATTTCCAGGTGCGTAGGGCTGACTGATCGGCCGCTGTTCCCGCGGCGTAGAGCTCCTTGCCACACCATCCCCAGCGAGCGGTGACCCCCGCGGGGGCGCCTTTTCCGACCACGGCCCAGCTCTTGCCCCCGAAATGAAGCGTCTTGGACCCGGCGCCGCTGCCAAACGCGTAGACGTCGAGCTCGGAGAAGCCCCAAATCGGCGTGGTCTGCCACTTGAGGCCGGTCACGGGTGCATCGAGCATCCAGTGGTCGGTGTGGTAGTGCCAGATGGCGTCGTTGCCGGTCGCAAACCAATGCCCCTGTGCCCAGCCCCACATCCAGCCGATGCGCGGCGCGGTCTTGGGGATCTCGTCGGCCTTCCAGGTCATGCAATCGTAGCGGACGTTGAACGGGACCAGCCCAGCGCCGGCTTTTTCGTTGCCCGCCATGCCGATCCGCACATCGCACTTGTCTGCACCGATCATCGTGATATCGCGCGCGGTCGGGATCGCGTAGCTGTGCTGCTTGGTGAATGTCGCGCCGTCGTAGTTGTAGACGTGCAGGCCGTCCTTCATGGCGGCGACGATGAAGACGTTATCGGGGCTGCTCGACCAGATTCCGGCGATGCGCCCGGGCCCCGATGGCAACGCTGGAAGCTGCTTGGTGACGTCCTTGAACGCCGCACAGGAGCCGCAGTCCTTGGCGCACTTGGTGCACGACTCGCCAGCCGCACAGACGCCGTCACCGCACGGTTTGGGAACGTTGAACGACGTGCGTTGGATCTTGGAGATGCGGATCTCGTCGATCATCACCTTGTCTGCGCGGTTGAGACACGATTCGAAGCGCAACATGTCGCCCGTCTTCAGCTTCGGGGCGGACTTGGCCGACGACGACGCGACCTCCTCCCCATCCTGGTACAAGTGCGCACCCTGGGGTCCCCAGGTCACGGCGACATGGGTCCAGGCGCCGAACGGGACGATCGCGGTACCCATCAGTTTGAACGCGCCGGCCGCGCTCAGTTCGAGGGTGCCGCAGGTGGAGACGGCCAGCGAAAACGACGGCTCGCTGCAGAGGCTTGAGGTCTTGCCCTGGCTGACCAGGGTGCACGGCGCGGTGGGTCGGTGCGGCAGGCGAATCCAGAACTCGAGAGTTCCGGCGGGCAGCCCGAGGGTCGCCTTGGGAAAGACCACGGAACCGCCGGAGATATCGCCTGCGAGCGGACGGTGTAAGCGCAGCGCGCTGCCCATGCAGCCGTGCGCGGGCTGGAAGTCCTTGCCGGGTTTGGCGGGTTTTTTCTTGGCGCAGTTGGTCAGGTAGCCATCGGTCATCGCCCAGCCCTCGAAGCTGCCCTTGGTGGCGCCGTCGAGGTGATCGATGAACGTCGTGGCGTTGTCGGACTTGGGCGCGGGGATGGGGGTGATGGTGCCGTTCTTGCAGCCGGTGGAGAGCACGACGTCGGGCGCGGGCCCTGCATCTTTGGGGCCAGCATCTTCGGAGCCGGCAGTATCGAGCGGCCCGGGTCCGGCGTCGGCGGCGTCCATTCCGGCGCCGCTGGCTGCGTCCAGGCCGGCGCCACCGTCGAGCAATTCTGCGACGTCTTCGGCTTCGGGGGTGTCGATCGGCGCGGCGGTGTCAACCTGCACGTCGGGGCTGGCGGTGTCTTCGACCGAGCTGCCGCCTGCGTCAACTACGGGCTGGGTGTCGGCCGCGGCGCCTGTTGGCGTGTCGATGCCGGGGTAGAAGACGTCGCTGCCGCCGTGATTGTGCGGATCGTAGGGGTCGGTGACGCCGGTGGCGGAGTTGCCCGCGAACCCGGCGGCCTCGCACGATCCGGCTGCGATAACGGTCGATTCGTCGACGCAGATGCCCGAGCAGCAGACGAATTCGTCGTCGCAGGCGACCTTCTCGCCACACGCATACAGGACGTAGGTGGTCGGGCCGTCCTGGCCGCTGCAGGCCATGATCGCAGCGCCGAGCAGCAGGACGAGCTTGTTTCGGTGGGCGGAAAGGAACACGTGGGGCTCGTGAGGCGTGAATTGGGGGATCCAGCCGGGCTAGCCACCAGCACGGTAAGGAGGCCGCACGGGTCGGTCAACGATCCTGCTCGCAGTGGCCCGTTGGGTCGCGCGTTCGTTGACCGGCCCCCGGTGCACCGTTAGCTTGAGTCCATGCGCGCGTGGGTCACCATTTTCGTATTGTCCCTCGTCGCTTCAAGCAGCGCGCTCACCGGCTGCGGTGATCCAGCTCCCAAGACGCTCAAATTCGTCATGTACGCGTGCGGCGAAAAGGTCGCCTGCGACGACGGCTTCGCCTGCTGCTACGGGACATGCGTGGAGAAGGCTGCGGTGACCGCGGCCGGATCGTGCGAAGAGGCAGGTTTTGGCAAGGGCGGCCAGGTCATCAACGACGCCGACGTCGTGGTCGACGCCGTGCCGCCGAGCAAGGACATCGGGCCGGTTCGTTCGACCCCCGAAGTGCAAACGACGTTGCCCGGGCTCGATGACGATGCCGGGAGCATCGACGACACCGGGCCGCAAGCGGACGTCGTCATGTTGACCGATGCCGCCGCCGAGACCACTGGGGCCGATACCGCTGCGGTCGTGGATGCGGGCGGGGTGGACGCCACCCCGGACGCCGGCTCCGCCGATGCCGGCACAAACGACACCGACACAAGCGACACCGACACAAGCGACACCGGCACAAGCGACACCGGCACAAGCGACACCGGGGCAGATGCCGGGCCGGTCGACGCAGGCGGTCCCGGCGTCATCATCCCGCTGCCGGCCGGGTGCTACGACGGGAGCATCACCAAGATCCCCCAGGCGAAGAACGACGGCGCGACGACGCTCATCGACCACCTCGACGGCAAAACCAGCGGGGCAATCGGCGGCTGGTACGACGACGGCAAGACCGCCAAGTGCAAGACGCTGCCGACCAAAAAACCAACGACCGCATGGCAAATCGGCCACGGATGCATGGGTGGGGCGCTGCAGCTGCAAAAGCTCGGGATGAGCGACACCGAAGGCAGCCACCTCGCCTACAAGAACGCGTCGATCGGGACCAAGGAAGGGACGCTCGAGTTCTGGATTCGGCTGCCAAACAAGCCCCACTCAGCGTGCTCCCTGGTCGACTACCGCGGCGCGCCCGGAAGCTGTGACACGCCCGCCCTGGACGTTCGCGTCAACGACTGCGGCTACCTGCAAGCGACGGCGCCGGGGGCGTGGAACCTGCTCGCCAACGAGATCGTCCCGTTCGGCGGCTGGACCCATATCGCCGTCACGTGGGGCAACAAGGGCGCGCGCATGTACCAGGGCGGCGTCGAGGTCGCCAAGTCAACGTCGACCGCCAAGCCCCCGGTCAAGGCTGGCGGAACGCTGCGATTCACCGCGTGCACCGACCAAATCGAGCGCGCTGCGATCGACGAGATCCGCGTATCGAAGGTCCAACGCATCAAGTTCGCCGTGCCCGAAACCTGTGGCGACGGCCGCTGCCTGCCAGGCGAGAGCTGCTCCAAGTGTCCCAAGGACTGCGGCAAATGCGACGACTTCCACGACGTGACGTCGCAGCTGCCCGGGCTGCCGTCCGGACAGGGGATCATCAACGCGATGTGGGGCACCGGAAAGCTCGTCTGGATGGTCGTCGCGATGGCCGGCGGCACGTACGTCTACCACCACAACGGCAAGGCCTTCTCCAAGCAGGCCTTTTACGCCAACGAAGGCGGTCCGCACGTGCTCATCATGGGCAGCGGGCCGTGCGATGTACGAGTCGGCAACGCCGCGGCGATGCAACACAAGGGCGAAGGCGGACCGAGCTCTGGCGGGCCTCCAGGCGGTGGCTCCGGGTCCAATGGCGGGTCAGGTTCCAACGGCGGCGGCTCAAGCGGGGGTTCGAGCGGCTCGAGCAGCGGATCGAGTTCGGGCTCCAGCAGCGGCAGCTCCGCAACCCCGGGCGGTCACGGCGAACACAGCGGCCCGTGGAACATCCGCTACACCTGCAAAGACGGCTGGCAGAAGGAGACGATCCCCAAGGAGACCCCAAAAATCGGCTGGATGTACGGCTGGGAGAAGGACGGCTGGTTTGGCGCCGGCAACAAGTCCATCTGGCGCTTCAACAAGGGCAAATGGGCAAAAGCTGCGTCCCTGCCCAACACGACCGCCGAGGCCACGCCGCTGTGGGGGTTTGGACCCAAGAACATCTTCGCCATCGCGACCGGCGTGGGCACCTATCACTTCGACGGAAAGACGTGGGCCTACAAGGGCAAGGGTCCAACCCCGATCGTCTGGGCCCGCTGGGGTTGGTGCAGCAAACACATGTACGTCGCGGGTGCGCAGCCCGGACTCGTGGGGACACGGATACTTCGCTGGACCGGCAAGGACTGGAAAGCGGCGCTCGACCTGACCGGCAAGCCGCCGCAGCCGACGTGTTGTGGCTTCGGTGGGCTTTGGGGCAGCGCGCCCGACGACATCTGGGCGACGGGCGGCCACGACTTCGCGGCGCGCGTGATGCGCTTTGATGGCAAGACGTGGACCACTGTGAAGGTGCCCGGCAAGGTGCCGATCTGGAAGTCCGTGTGGGGAACGAGCCCCGGTGACGTCTTCATCGGCGGCGGCCAGCCGTCTGGTAGCGGTCCGCCTGTCCTGCTCTGGAAGAAAGCGCCCAACCCCTGACTTGCGTTTTCCGTGGCGCATTCGAGCGGGCCTGAACCTGCTACTGAGCGACGACGCGGTCTCGGCCCGACTCCTTGGCCGTGTAGAGGCCTTCATCGGCGCGCTTGACCAGTTCCTCGATCGACTCGCCCGCCGACATCGTCGCGACCCCGAACCTCGCGGTGACGCGGCCGACGTGGTCGATCAGGGCGGCGCCGAGGGCGGCTCGCACCCGCTCAGCGACGACGGCACCGGCGTGGATGTTGGCGCCGGGGAGCACCATCATGAATTCCTCGCCCCCCATCGCGCCAGCACGTCGGCTGGCCGCACCTCGTGCTGTGCCCGCGCGGCAACCACGCGCAGCACCTCGTCGCCGACGTCATGGCCGTGCGTGTCGTTACGGTGCAGCCGGCGGTCGGCGACAGCGCCGATACGCTCGTCATCGATCCCAACGGCACAATGCTGGCAGCGACTGCTGCGTCGCGTCAGCAGGTCCACGCGCGGTCCGAGCATGAACACCACGGTCGACACAAAAAAGAACCCAAGCAGGGCCAGCGACACCTGCAGCCCGCGCCGCGGCGGGAACGTCGCTCGCAAAGGATCGGATTGCCGTCGGGCCGGGTCTCTGGCGGGGCGATGTCGCCTCACGATGCGAACTCGGCGAGTTCGGTGCCGAAGACGCGCAGGTGCGCCTGGTCGAGTTGGAGGCAGGTCGCATGGTTACAAGCCCCACCGGTTGCGGCAGTCGTACGCCACCGCGGCGCGATCCAATGGTGCCAAGGCGCTCGAAAACAGACGTAGCTCCGCGATCGAACCTGCCATTGGAGCGCCGCCGCTGGGCGCGTTGCCGATGGCGAGGTTAGTCTTTTTCGGGGCGCCAAGGGCGGTGACGGCCACTGGGCCGCCCGCGCCGACCTGAAGCGTGGCGATCGTGGCATCCTGCACCGCTTGGATGACCTGCCAAACGCCTGTCTTGAGCGTCACCTGCGGCCCCAGACCGCCCGCGCCGATCCGCCACTGGAGCATCGGTTTGTTGCCAGCAGCTTGACGCAGCGTCGCCGCGCCGTCCTGTGCAAACACGACTCCGCCCGGTTTCTGCTGCGCGACCTTGGCCAACACCACCAAGGTCATCTGGCCGGTCGTTGCCAATGGGCTTGTTTGAAGCGTGGCCGTCGCCGCTGTGAATTGGACCGCCGGCTTGCCGCCAGGACCGGCCGCCTTGCCGTAGGACGGCGCGACCGTACCGCTGGAGGCGTGGTGGCCTTGCCCGCCCTGGTCGAGCCACTTGTTGACCTCAGCCGCTTTGCCCAGCTGCAGGCTCTTGGCTTTGCTGGCGTCCAGCCAGAGAAGATCGGGCTTGGGCAGCGCAAACCTCCATTTCGCGCGCAGGTAGGTGACGACGATGGCCCGCTCCGAATCGCTCAGCGCGCGGTCGTAGTAGAGAAGCTCGCCGATCGCCGCATTTGACCCCTCGCCGAAGTCCGATCTGCCGACGTAGAGCTTCTTCTTTCCCGGCGCGATGGAGGCTCCTTTGGCGCTGGTGCTAACGGTCACGGTCTGCGTGGCGGAGAACGTGCGCTTGCCTCCCGCGATCCGCGCAGACAGCACGTACACGTTGCCGTTGATAAGGCTCAATTCTCCGAAGGAGTCGTCTTTTATCGACTGGAAGTGGACGATGTTCTTGTTGCTCTTGACACCGTTTTGCTCAATTGACCAATCGTAGTCGCGGTCACCGTGGTGCGCGATGCAGCCCCATGGTTCCGGTTTGCCGATCCGCACGACTACAAACACCGACATCTGGGCCTTGAGCCCAAAAGGCTGGCTCACCAAGCCCTTGTCCCCCGCGAAGTCGACCGCGGGCGTACCCAGAACACCGAGCGGGTCGAGCACTGGCCCCTTGGCGATCGGCTTCAGGTCGCGCCCGTGACCGCTGAGATCCTTCCACGTCGTGATCTGACCGCCCGCGTCGGTGATGACCGCCCCGGCGACCGTAGCCGAATAGTGCGCCGCCAGCCCCGAAACCGTCGGAGCCGTGCACACCTTCGTGCCGGAATTGCACTTGCCCGAGGCGCAGGTGTCAGCCAGCGTGCACGGATCGCCATCGCTGCATGACCCCGCTGCCACAGCGTGACTGCAACCTTTGATCGGGTCGCAACTGTCGACGGTGCACGCGTTCGCATCGTTGCATTTGGCGGCCCCGGGAATACACGCGCCGGCTGCGCAGGAATCGCCGACAGTGCAGAGGTTGCCGTCATCGCAGCCCACAGCGATGGGACTGTGGCCACAGCCGCCCCAAGGCGTGCAGGCGTCGGCTGTGCACCCATTGCCGTCATCGCAGACGACCTTTGCGCCCGGCTTGCAGCTGCCGCCCTTGCAGGTGTCCGGCTTCGTACAGAGGTCACCGTCGTTGCAGGCGGCATTGGCAGCGGCACCGTTGGCAGCGGCGCACGGATCCGATTGCCACTCGAACGCGCCGATATCGCAGCCTTTGCCTTGTGGCCGAGCGATGCCGCGTTGATCGGTACCCATGACGTCCTTATCGGCGCACGCCGCGTCGTTCGCCGCGTCGATCGGGGTTGCCAGCGCCGCCAGCGCAATCGTCGGCGTGCTGCCGCCCCACGCGCCAAGCTTCAGCGTGCCCGAACCGCCCTTGATGACCGCTTTGCAGCTGCCGTCACCAATGAGGTTGCTCGCATCGACCGTGCTGCCCTTCAGGTCGCAATCCGCACCACCTCCCTTGCCTTGTTCGATGATGGTGTTCCGAATCGTCATCTTGACGCCGGAGACGCCGGATCCCGCGGGCGCCGAGTTGCCGACAAGGGTGCAGTGCAGCACGGTGATGTGGGTGCCGGTGGCGATCGCGCCACCTTGGGTCTTGGCCGTATTGTCGGCCATCGTGCAGTTGACGAACTTGATGTTGGGCACGGAAAACGCGCCGCCGAACTTGGCGCTGTTGCCGATCGCCGTCGACCGCAACACCTTGCCGCTGGTGCCAACCGGGGCGTGCATCGCGCCGCCGTTGCTGTCCGCCTTGTTGTTGGCAAAGATGCACCGGTCGATCTCGACTGCCCCACCAAGGTAGACCGCGCCACCTCCGTGCACCTTGCCAGTGCCCTTACTCTGATTGGCCACCATGGTGCAGCCTGTGAACTTGGCGCCATAGGGCGCAAACACCGCGCCGCCAGACGCCGCAGCGACGTTGCCCAAGAAGGAGACGCCCTTTGCCTCAAGCGTGCCCTGCAACAATTGAACAGCCCCGCCGTCGAAGCCCTTGCCACCCCGCAGGGTGAGGCCGTTGAGTTTCAGATTCTTGTAGCTTCTCAGGATGACGAATTTGCCGTTGCCATCGACGACGACCTCGTGACCGAGGCTGTCGATTGTCAGCGGCACCGTGATGATCGGCAGCGGCGCGGTCAGCACGATGGCCAGCTCGCCAGGAAAACCGATGGTGGTCACCTTCTTGGCGGCGTTGGCGAAGGCGATCGCCTCGCGCAAGCTGCAGTGGCCGAAGTCGCATTTGCCGTCATCGACGTCGCCGGTCGCGTTGACCGAGAGGTCGCATGCTTTCGTTCCGATGCAGGCGCCGCCGTTGCACCGGTCCTTTGTCGAGCACGGATTGCCATCGTCGCATTTGACCGTGTTGGCGGCGTGCATGCACTTGCCGGTAACGCTGCAGACATCGTCCGTGCATGGGTTCGCGTCGTTGCAGTTCACGCCGGCGCATGGGTTGGGGCACGCCGGCCACTTGGCGCTGCTGGCGATGCATTTGTCGCATTTGTCGCCCTGGAACCCCGGGTTGCATGTGCACGAGCCATCAACCGGCGCGCACTTTCCGTGGCCGTTGCACGGCTTGTTCGAACCGGTGCACTTGTTCGGCGCACATTTCGGGTAGTTGACCAGCCCCGGGGCGCACTTCGAGCACGACGGTCCGACAAACGCCGGCTGGCACGTGCAGTTGCCGAACTTGCAGGCGCCGTGGCCGGAGCAAGGATCGGGTTGGCACGGGTCATCGACGCACAGATTCCCGCTGCACAGTTTGCCGGCTTGGCAAATGCCGCATGAGCCGGCGCAGCCATCGCTGCCACATTGCTTGCCGGTGCAAGATGCGACGCATCCGCACGCCTGGTCGAAGTCCGCACAGCACGTGCCGAGGCTCTTGCAGTCGCCTTTGCACGAACACCCACTGCTCGTCACACCGCCGCAAATGAATTTGCACGAGGCATCGGCTGGCACGGCCCCGCACTGGCCCATCAGGCACACCTTTCCCAGGGCGCAGGTCCCACACACCCCTTCGCAGCCGTCGTTGCCGCACTGTTTGAACTCGCAGGCGGGCTTGCACAACTCGCAGGCGCCGTTGACGCACGTGGCGGTGCCTTCGCAGGGCGGGTCGCACGGTGCGGCCGCGTCGGTCACTGCGTCGACGTCCGAGTGCGCAGCGTCATCGGCATCGATGGCTGCGACGGTAGCGTCCAATACGACGGCGTCGGTTCCGGTCGGCTTGGTGTCCGCGAACGCATCGTTGTCAGCCAGCGCATCGACGTTGCCAGCGTCCTGCTTTGGCGTGGCATCAGCCGCGGCGTCGGGCAGCGTCGCAGCGGCAGGCACGCAGACGGTCCCTTGCAAAACCGTGCCAGCACCGCACGTCGATGCTGCGGTGGTCAGCACGCACTTGCCGCCCTTTTCGTGCGTCCCTGGGCCGCAGGTCGGGTCGTCTGAACCGCACCCCAAGAACAAGGCGGGCAGCGTCAGCAACGCAGCGAACCGGCAGCGCGCCATCACTTGGGCAAGCATGCCGCCACCTTCGGATCGTCGCTCGGATCGGCCGTTCCGGCGCCGTTGAACGTCATCGAGCCACAAGTCCAGTTCTTCGGACAATCGGCGGCGCCGCCAGGACACGGCAACGTGCAAGTGAAGCCCTTCTTCGTGGGTGCGCACAGCTGACCAGCCGCGCACGGATAATCCGCGCACGAAGCCCCGATCGCCTTTGCCTTGCCGACCGAAGCGCACAACAGCCGCGGCCCGAGCGTCTTGGCGTTGACTACAGCGATACACGTCTCGCCGCCGGCTTTGCAGTCCGCCTGAGTTTTGCAGACCTTCTTCGAACCGAGCACCTGGCCGCACACGGAGGCGAATCCGCCCAAAGATCCAAGTCCGTTGGCCTTGACCGGTGCGCCGAGGCACACCTCGCCCGCATTGCAATCACCATCGGCTGCGCAGTACGCGCGGCACCTGCCGCCCAGGCATACGAGCGTTGCGCATTGCTCGTTGAAGCTGCATCCGACGCCGGGCGCCAAGCCCTTGCTGACCGGCGTGCCGCACACCCCACCGTAGGTGCCGTCACCTTTGCTGTAGACGCCGACGCACCATTTCGCGCCGCAAGCCGCGTTGTTGGCGCAAAACTTCACGTCGCAAACGCCCTTGGCCGTGCAGGCCGTGGACGACGCCGGGCAGCCGATGGTCGTCGCGTCCTTGACCGAACAGTCGCTATCGGCTGCGCCGCAGCCGCAGTCGCACCCTTTCTTGTCGCCGTACAGCAGCGGGCTGCAGGTCCACCCGCTCGGCACGCATTTGCTGATCTTGCTGCACTTGGAGCCGGCCGCGCAGCTTCCACACGTGCCGCCACAGCCGTCGGGCCCGCATGACTTGCCACCGCATTGGGGCACGCACTTGGCGTCGCACTTGAATTGCGCGTTGCAGTACGGGTTGGTCTTGCCGCACTCGCCGCACGAGCCGCCGCAGCCGTCGCTGCCACAGTCCTTGCCTTTGCACTGAGGCGTGCATTGGCATGTGCTGGCGAAATCGGGACAGCAAGATCCTTTCGCTTTGCACGAGGACGTGCAGTAACAGCCAGCCGGTGCGGTGCTGCCGCAGTGCCCTTGGCATGACGCGGCGTTGTATTTTGGCGTGATTTGGGCGCAGCTGCCGGCTTGGCACTTCAATCCCTTCTTGCACGCTCCACAGGACCCGCCGCAGCCGTCCGGACCGCACGTGTTCGTCTGGCAAACCAGAGCGGTGGGCTTGCATGGATTGAGGCACTTGCCAGCCGTGCACATCTCGGTCTTCGAAGCGCACCCGCCACAGCTGCCGCCGCAACCGTCGTTGCCGCATTTCTTGCCCGTGCAGTCCGGCACGCATGTCGCGCATGTGCCGGTCGCTTCACAGGCCGGATTGAGCCCGACGCAGCCTACGACCGTGAACGAGCTGTACTTGCAGTCAGGGTCGGGAACTCCGCAGCCGCAGTCGCACGCGTCGAAGGCGTCGTACGCCTCGGGCGCGCAGGTCCAGCCGGAAGGTGCTTTGGCAACGCACTTACCGGTCTTGTCGCACTTTTCGAGCTTGGCGCACCCGGCGAGCGGCAGCTTCGCACCGGCGCAATCGCTGTCCGGCGCACCGCAACCGCAATCGCACACCGCGCCGTCGCCAAAGAAGGTCTTGAGGCAGGTCCATTTGTCCGGCAGGCAGACGCCGTTCGCCGTGCACTTCGATCCGCTGGGGCAGCTGCCACACGTGCTGCCGCATCCGTTGTCGCCGCACTGTTTGGCGCTGCATTGGGGCACGCAAACGGCCTCACACTTGCCGAGCAGCTTCTCGCATACGGGTTTGGCGGGATCGTTGCACGCACCGCAGGTGCCGCCGCACCCGTCGGGTCCGCACACCTTTCCGATGCAGAACGGCACGCAAGTCGCGTCGATGCTGGCATCCGCGGTTTCGCCGCCGGCGGTGTCCGATTCGCTATCCGGGGCTGCAGCGACAGCGTCACTAGCGGTGCCCGTGTCGGGTGTACTGCTCGCGTCGGACACTGCGATGCAGCTGCCGTCTTGCAGCGAGGTGCCGTCGCCGCACGTGATGGGCGCGTCGACGACGCATTTGCCGCCCTTGAGCCGCGTGCCCGGACCGCACGAAACTGCCGGGTCGCCGCAGCTGCATAGCACCGCAAGGCACATTGCCAGGGCATTGGCCGTCGCCGTCGCTTTCAAGGCGATACCCCGCTCAGTTTCTGGAACGGCGCAGCAACCCGCCCGGGGGTAAGATAGTTGCGCAACGATTCCTGGACCTTTTCGGACTTCTCCGCCGCGAGCGCTTCGGCCAGCACCTTGCGTATCCCCGGCGCCGATACCGACCACGAGGCGAGGGTGAAGGCAGCGTCCAATCGAACCGCTTCACTGCGATCGTACCGCAGCGCCTTTTCGACGAACGTCAGCCGCGCTTTGGGCCCCTGCCAACGTGCGGCGTGCAGCAGGCCCAGCCGCACGCCGAACGACTCTTCGGCCGCCATCCGCAGCACCATCGTGTCGTGAGTCGCCGCGGGATCTTGAAAACGTAGCGCGTGAGCCGCGGATGCCCGAACCTCCTGGCGGCTGTCGTCCAGGGCCTTCTTGATCGCGGGCAGTGCCTGTGGATCACCGGAATTGCCGAGTGCCGCCAGCCAGTTGCATTCATCGCGCAGCGACCGTGGGGTTTCGCCCGTCGCGCCCTGTTTGCCGCCGCGGGTAACTTGTGTGACCAGCTTGGCCACGAGTTTGCGGGCACGTTGGGGTTGTTCCGCCGCCAGATCCCGGCTCAGCGCACCAAGGGTCACGGCGACCGCGCTACCACGATCGGGCTCTTTCTGGGCGGTCGCCAGCAGCGTATCGACGAAGCCCACGTTCGCCCCCTGCAACAGGGTCGCGGCGATCAAGGCCCGATCCCGCAGCAGTTCAGCGACTTTGGGATCCGAAATCAGGTTGGAAAGAGCGCGCTGTGCCGGCGCTGTTGCCGCGCCGACGAAAGCCTCGAGCAGCGTTCTCTCCGCCAACTCACCGACCTGGCCTTGCCGCAACGCCGCTTCGGCCTTGGCGACCAGCGTAGGTTCGTTTCGCAGACCTGCAATGATTCGCCTGCGCACATCCGCTCGGCGGGCAAGGACGTCGGCGCCCGAAAGCGTCGAGATCTGGTTGATCGCTCCAGCTAGGTCCAGCGGTTCGGCGGCCCGCGCTTCGCGCTGTTCCGCCATCGCCGCGCGCAGCGGTCGCATTCGTTGCGGGTCGAGACCAGAGACCCAAGCGGCTGCTTCATCGGTTTGTCGCACGAGGTTGAGCGCAATCCGAAACTCGGTGCGGGCAGCGGCGGCCTGGAACGGGCTCAGCATGTGACCCCGCTGCACCCAATTGAGGCGTTGGACGTGCGTTCCGTCCAGCTCGTATTTCGCCGAGGTGTCTTGCTGAAGACCAAGCGGGTGGCTGGCTCCCGGTTCCGCGCCCGACCCGCGCCAGGATTTGGTGACCTCGTTTTTCGCGGTGGTGGTGTAGGTCGCCGAGTAGCGCCCCGTCAGATCGCGCTCCTGTGTCTGCCAGGTGTCGCCGGTCACCCCCTGCGGCCGAATCCATTGCATCGCATACGTCACGGCCCCAAGGAGCGCCTGCAGTGGCACAGGCGTTCGGCGCGCGAATCGCAGCTCTTCCACCTGTCCTGAACCATCGAGGCGCGCCACGAAAGGCGATTGAAGGAGCGGCTGATCGGCGTTCTTTACACCTGTGACGGACTGCAGTGCCGCGTTGCCCTGCCACATGTCCGACCCCGCGCGCAGGCCAATCCAACCGGGATGATCCGGCAACTCGGCCAGTCGCAACGTGCCCGTCCAGCGCAGCGTGGCCGCGGTGCGACCGCCATTCTTCGTCGGCGCCTCGAAGCGGAAGCGATAATCCAGCCCGTACGTTCCCGCCAATTTCGGACGCAGGCGATTATTCGCCGCTCTGCCCGGTGATCCATGTTTGTCCTCACCTGGACGCACTTGCTGGACAGGCAGTCGATCGTTCGATCGGCTGAGGTGGCGGACACCTGTTGCCAACAGCAGTATCGCAACCGCCACGGCTATCAAGCCCACGATTTTGCGCCAACTGAAGTCCATCGAGAATCTCCTCAGCTACTGACTCGGCGATGGACTGCTGAGGTCCACTGTGATGCCGTCGTGGGGTGTGTCTTCCACAGTCCAACTGAGGTTGAGCGGCTCCAGGTCGTAGATCGGATAGTTGGTGACGGCCTTGAACCATCCAACACCGAACTCAACGAACAACGTCAGCGAGACTCGCAAGATGGACGCCTCCCACGTCTGAGAAGTCTGGGTAAAGATCCTGAATAAGCCGTCGACCATCGTCTGGTTGGGTCCGAAAACTTGCTCGACCTTGAGCATTCGATTCACGAAATGACCGAGATTCAACAGCGAAAGATTGGCGCGCGCGCCGGCAAACAACGTGATGAACTCGGCTATGCCAACGCCGGCGCTGAACTCAATGCCGATGTCGATCTCTGGGCCAAAGGTGTAGCCGGGTTCCATCGTTTCCGTGTCGATGGCAACACCAAGCGTGACACACGCCTCGAGCCGGGCGCTGCTCTCTCCGGTCACCGGAACGGGCCCGATGAACGTGGTGCCTCTCATGCAGAAGGGGGCAGCGACTTTCTTCCGACAAGCGCTGAAGACCGGCAGACAGAACTCGCGCGTTGGGTAGGTGGGCTTGCCGGTATTCGTCATGGCCGGAACAGCACAGCTCCCCGTACTGGCCGTGAACTGATGGTTAACCCACTTGACGGAGGGGCAGCTGGACGGCGGGTTTGTCGCGTTGGTGTTCGGCATTTCTGTGCCGAATAGGAAGAAGCGAGGTGTCACCCGCGCTTTCTTGTCGTCCATCTCGCCTCTTAGCCCCAGTCCCAGGTCGATCAACGGCAGCGCTTTCGAATTGAACAGTCTTGCAGTATGCGTGCTGCGCGCCGCGATCTCGTAGATTCGTTTCGGCGCGTCCTTGCTGCCCACCGGCCGGTATGCTTGACCAAACTTGATGGTCGAGCTGTTGTGCTGGGTGATGGTGATAGGGCCGTAGTGGAGGTCAGATTTGTTCGATGGCGGTCCTTTCTCAAGCGAATTTCCGGTGTCCTGGCGATCTGCCGCCTGCGTGTCTTCAATTCTCGTCCGCAATGTCCCGCATTTGTTGGTGCCGCGCTGGCAATAGCCGCTCTCACAGAACTGGTGCGCTTCCGCTTCGCTGGCTTTGATCC
This sequence comes from uncultured Enterobacteriaceae bacterium, assembly GCA_964560875.1. Classification (GTDB taxonomy): domain Bacteria; phylum Myxococcota_A; class UBA9042; order UBA9042; family UBA9042; genus CAZLMW01. The sequence goes on along the minus strand of CAZLMW010000049.1, from coordinate 16,757 downwards.
CCGGCGGCGGACAGGTCGCTCCATTGGGGAATTGCGCGCCCACGCACACCGGGTAGTTGTAGGCCGGGTCATGCCAGATGCTCAGCTTGGGTGGCGCGGGGGGGTTGACCACTGCACCTGGAGGGCACACGCCGTTGCAGTGGCAGAAGGCCAACCATTGGGCGGGCCAAGGGTGTTTGCCCTCGAGGATATACCGCACCAAATCGGGCCCGACTCCCGCGGTCCGCATATCCGCGATGTCCTTCTTGCTGGGCTGGAGATACTTGCCGAGAAGCAGCTCGCGGAGGCACGGACCAGACAAGGGCCGACCGTGCAGACAACTTTGGTATGAGGCCGTAGAGGAGCCCTGCTTGTACGTGTAGTACGTCCCACCGGCCATGCCCTTCTTGCAGGCAGCGTGCGTCATGATGCTGAACGCTTCGCGCCATAGAGGCTTGCCCGCATAGAGCTGTTTGATGCATCCGCCGCAGGTATAGACCGGCTTGCCGGTCAACGGAACGTCGTGGATCGCGAGGGCGTCGCGGTGCTGCTCCTCGCAGGGCGTCTTTGTCGCGTAGGCACACACCTTACCGCCGATGACACCGCCGCCGTACCTCGCCCTGTCGTTGGGCACGCATTTGCCGGAAATGCATTGCTTATCAAGGCTGCACGGCTGCGCGTCGGCGACGGTCGGTGCCCAAATGCACGTACTCGCCCAACTGTCGTATTTGGGCGGCTCTGTGTAGTAGCTCCAGCAGCTGCCTTTACAGGTGAATATCGTGGTCTTCTTGCCGAAGGATTTGTCCTGGTAGCTGATACAGTCGCGGGCTCGTCCAGTGCACGCATCGACGCATTCCTTGGTCTCGCTTCTGGCGAGGCACCGGCCGTTGGAACAGAATTTGCTGAAGCATTGCTCGTGGCCCTGACACCTTGCGCCGAAAGCGCGTCGAGGCAAGCAGATATCGCCCATCTGATCGCCAGCTTCGAAGTGGCTGTCCTTGCAAGGGCCGCAAGCGGGCAATGCCAAGGGGTCGGCGTGCGCGCACACCCTGTTGTCGCACGGCGAGTCGGCGCACGTGCGCCGGACCAGCTTTTCCAGCTCGGTTGGCTTCAAGGCCCTCGGGTAGAGGCGTACTTCCCCAAGCGTCACGCTGGCCGGTGTCACCGGCGCCACGCTTGCAAGTACCGGGGACTGGGAGGGCCAGACGGCGGCACTGATCGGCCACGGTCCGGCGCTCTTTACCACCGCGACCTTCAAAGTCCTGCCAGCGAGCGCGACGTTTTGTTTTGCCTGCTTGGGCACCCGTGCGCCGACCGCGACTCTGGGGGTGTCGTCCCCCCACGCTACGGCAACATCGATGCTGACAGCACCGCCCGGGGTGGAATGCGGCCAGCTGAGCAACCACTGTTCGGTGCTCCAGAAGTGGGGTTCTCTTCGCATCTCGACGCGACACAGCGCCTTCGGGCCGCCCGATGCGGCAACGGGATCGCAGAGCAGACGGGCACCGAAAAGCCGCTCCGCTCCGCCAGCGGGCCGCGACTCGATCAAAGGAACCTGCGCTTGAGTTCCGACGGCTGGCAAAGCGAACGTGAGATGTCCGCTCCATGTTGTAGGTCGCGCAGATTTGGCGTCGGCTGTCGCGAACCGGCCGGTCCGGGGAACGGTCATTGCCGCGGCATTTGATCCACCCGCCTTCAACGTCAAAACCAGAGGGCCTTTTCCCGTCGCCACCGCGCCCGCTTTGTTCCATGCGACCGGACGCTGTGCCACGTTCGGTCCCGTAGTGACATTCAGGAAATCCGCATAGTCACGAAGCGAAGTCGTGTTTTTCGGAGAGTACGTCGCGCCGTCGAGCCACACCGACGGTCCCGAACTCCGCCACCGCTGAAGCGCATCCACGTCCAAGGCCTCGTCGAACAGCGCCGCCCAGCCCAGGTGCAGCCAACCCTTGACGGTCAGCGTCGCCATCGTCGCTGCGCCAGGAAGCAGCACCGGCGAGGCGCTATTGTTGCCGATCTCATATCCATCGACGCGCAACGAGAGACCTTTTCCATCTTGTACGACGGACACGAATGTCCATTTGAGTGGCGCCAACCCATGCGCACATCCGTTCACTTTGGTCGCGACGCCATCGGACCCCTTGGCCACCAAGGACTGCCCACCGCACGCGGCATCGCTCGCCACGCTCAGCGACGATTTGCCGTTCTGCTCGAGTTGAAGAAGTGTCGTGCCTGCCTTCGGTGACGACGCCTTGATCCACGCCGCGAGGGTGAATTTCTTCGCCTTCGCGAGGCTGCCCACCGGTGTCGGCAGTCGCAAGGTGGCATTGCTCGGCACGTGCAAACCGCGCCAGCTTGCAGTCAGTCGCTCGTCCTCCTGGAGGCCGGTGTTCGCAAGGGGACCGAGGAGCTTATCCGCCGAAATGATGGAGGTCTTGGGGACGCCGCCACTTGACCAAGCCGTCATCGGGCCCTGCAACTTGGGGTCGACGCCCGGCCAAACTCGCGCCAGGTGCAGCTCCGGTTTATCGCGCAGCGCGCGGACTTCGCGGTCGGACAACGCGCGCTCATAGAGGTGAACGTCGTCCAGATCGCCCACCATGGCGAGGAACTTGCGGCTCGAATGCGACGTTTTGAGGACGTTGGCGGCTCCGGCGGGCCAGTAACCCACTGTCGTGGCACCCAACCACAGGTGGTTGAACTTGCGCATTTGCAAGGTCTCGCTCGTCGCTTCAGGCTTGCCGTCGACGTACAGGGTTGTGACACCGGACTTGAGCGAGCCAACGAACCGGCGGTAGACCAGCGCCACATGGCGCCACTTGGCTGATTGCATGTTGGACTTGCCCACCAGCGGCGCAAACCCGGGTACCCTAAAACGCAGTCGCCGGCCGCCGGCAGCGTCCCCAACCGAGAGCATGGCCATCGCCAATGGCTGGCTGAACGCGCACCGTGCTCGCACCATCAGTGTCGATTTGATCGTGATGTGGGGCGGCGTCCCGCAGGGATCTTTCACCGCCTTCCAGGGTTCGATGTGGCAGCTGTTCTTGCCCAAGCACTGCGCCTCCAGCCATGGCTGGATCCCGGCGAATTTGCAGGCGTGCGTTGGCCTGAACGACGCCATCTGGCTGCATCGGAGTCGGTGCGGACTGTGGATTGGAGCCGACGGAAAACCCACGTGCGGCAGCGGCGCCTTTTCCACCGCGCCGTAGTAGCCGTGCAGGCCGACGACCTTCATGCCATTGGGGCACTGCAGCGTCGCGCTCGCGTCGCCGGGTCTGCTCCATGTGCACCGTTCGCGCACGTTCATGGAATTACCGTACATCGACGCAAGCGGCTGTTGTGTGTCGGGCGCGTCTGCGTCGATCTTGACCCACATCGCGAGAGACACGCCGCCGACCAGGCCGTTCTTCAGGTTCGCACGCCGTGGCAAAGTCTTGTCCAGCGCGATGCGCACGACGCGCCCGGACGGCTTCGGTGCAGGACCGAGCAGGCCGAGCGAGGCCCCCTGGACACCGGCGGACTTAGCGACCACCTCCGAGCCGAGGTTGCCGAAAGTCACATGGTTAGACGGATCGCCACTGCTCAGCCCCCACGAAGACACGTAGCCTAGCAGCCCGTTTTGCGGCACCGGCGGCACCCCCGGCAAGACCTGATCGAGGGCCGTGATGACCTGCACAGCGCGCTGCGATCGCGTGCCAGCCAGGTCGAGGACCGTCGTGAACGGCGCCTTCCAGGGCGGATGGTTTGTTGAGGGGTCTTTCAAGCAGTAGTAAGAGCAGTCGGCGGGACAGGTCACGCAGCCCTCGCCCTTCGAAAAATTGCACTTTCCGTCGCCGCATACTTCAGCCGCGCTCAGGTTCTCGCTGCACCCGACCTCGAAGTCATCGCAACAGTCGCCGCGCTCATAGCAGCCCAAGTCGCACTGACATGCCGCGCCTTTGTCGAAGACACCGCACCTTTTCCAATACGAGCAATTGGTGGTTTGTCCCAAGAGCGGATTGAAGGCAGCGCAACCGTTGGCACCCGTGTCCGGCAGGTATTGGCACAACGGTTTGCTTGAGCTCTGCTGGCCTTTCCCTTGCCACTTCGCAACGCCGCAGTCCTTGGTTACGAGGCGCGTCGCTGCCGAGCAGAATGCCAGCTTGCTGCCGCTGCATGTGCCCTTCCAAGTCTCGCCTTTGCACCCGGCGCCAGGGACGTAGCATTTGCCGCTCCACCAGTCGCATTGCTTGATGCCCGGACAGCTGCCACAGCTGCCGCCGCAGCCGTCGTCGCCGCACTTCTTGCCGTCGCACTTCTTCTTGCACGCCAACGCCGACGGAGCACACGCAACCTTCAACAAGCCCTTCGGATCGGCGGTACCCTTCCCAACGACGCAACCGATGTCGGCGACGCCCTTCGCGTCGAGCCGGTAGCCGCAGCCGTATCCTTTGCTCTTGCAGTCGTACCAAAACATGCTGGCTGCGCCATTGGCGCCGTTCAAATTGCAGCGGTACACCCGACCATTCGCACAGCACCCAGCGACCGGAATGTCACCACATCCGGCGACGCACTGGCCCTGGTCGTTGCACTCCATTCCTTTTGCGCACAGGTTCGGACAGTACCCGCCGCACCCGTCTGGCCCGCACTTCTTGCCTGCGCAATCGGGTTTGCAGGGAAGCGACCCTTTGCACGCCTTGGGGAGACCAGCGGGGCCTGCCCCGCCAAACGTGCCGCACTCGTAGCGGCCCACCTTGACGTCCCAACCGCAATAGCCAGCGTGTTTGCTGCAATCCTTCTGCGCGAGTGCCAAAGGCTTGTGGCATCTTCTCAGCATCTGGCCAGCGCAACAGCCGACGTCGTAAGGCGCGCCCCCGCATTCGCCCGGGCTCATGCACACGCCGAGCACCTCGTTACAGCCCACGCCATCGCATTTCCCGCAGCTGCCGCCACAGCCGTCCGACCCGCAATTTCGGCCCCAGCAATTCGGCTGACAGCACACGCCCCCGAAGCAATCTTGATTAGTCGCGCACAGCCCGCAGTTGCCGCCACAGCCGTCTTTGCCGCAGTTCTTGTCCTTGCACTTGGGCACGCACAGCGAGGCGGGGCAGGTAAGGGGCGCGTTGCTGCCCGGAGCAGCCTTGCCGTTGCCATCACACGTGTACGATTTGCCCGTCCAACCGCAAGATGCCGGCCCTGTTCCGCACGCAGAAAACGTCGGCGTCCGTGTTTTCGGATCGCACCCAACGGCGGAGCCGTCCTTGCAACACCCGTTGGTCCCAATTCCGGCGCAAGGATCGGGATAACAACCGCCTGTTTCAAAGTTGCATAGCTTTCCATTTGGGCACTTCCCGCCGCTGCTGAATTCGCCGCAGAACCAGCCACAGCCGTCTGGGCCGCACGACTTGCCTTTGCAGTCTGGCTTGCAGACTTTGCCGCCGCATGTGCGCGGATGTTTCTTGCTGGAATCACCCCCGGTCAGCTTGTCGACGCAGCCGTAGGACTTCGTGCTCGCGTTCCAATCGCACCATGTCTGGCTGGCGTTGCAGTTGTCCGCGTCGAGGCCCTTGTCGCCGCACTTCAGCAGCGTGTTGCCGACACAGCATCCCGCCTCCGGAACGCTCGGGCAGAGCGCGGACCGGCAGGTGCCTGTGCTGGGAATGCAGAACTTTCCGTCGCCGCATGTGCCGCAGCTCCCGCCGCAACCGTCGGGACCGCACGTCTTGTCCTGACACTTCGGCAAGCAGACGGCTCCGCATTTGCCGGTGAAGTGGTTGCACGCCAGGCCCTTGCTGCAGGTGCCGCAGCTGCCGTCGCAGCCGTCCGGACCGCACTCGCGCCCGTCACACTTCGGCGCACAGACGCATTTTTTGGCGGCCGAGCACAATGTCCCGTCCTTGCACGTACCGCAGCTGTCGCCGCAGCCGTCGGCTCCGCATTGCTTGTTTTCGCAGTCCTTTTTGCACTCGGAGCATTTCTTGCCGTCGCCGACGTGACCGGCCTTGCACACGCATTTGCCCACGTCGCCGGATAGCGTGCATACAGCGTTGTCAGCGCAGCCGCCCCCCGCTTGACACGTACCGCTGCTGCACTTGTCACCTGCCGTGCATGGGTTTCCATCGTCGCAGGGGGCGGTGTTGTTGGCGTGTTTGCAGCCGGCTGACTTTGTGCAGGTGTCGATGGTGCACGGGTTACCGTCGTTGCAATCGATGCTGGCGATTCCGTCGCATTTGCCGTCCGTGCACGTGCCGGCGGTCGTGCAGGCGTCGTCATCGTCGCACTTGGTGGTATTGGCCTTGAAAACGGGAGGCTTACATCCCCCTTTGCCGTCGCACGAGACGGTGGTGCACGGGTTGTTGTCGTCGCAGTTTTTCCCGCTGTCGTCCTTACCCTTGCACTTGCCACCGTCGCACTTGTCGTCCTTCGAACAGGAGTTGCCGTCGTCGCAGACCAGCGTGTTTTGGGCGTAAACGCAGCCTTTCTGCGCACTGCAGGCGTCGGTGGTGCAAACGTTGCCGTCGTCGCACTTGATCATGTTGCCGGGCTTGCATTTGCCGGCCGAGCAGACGTCGCCATTGGTGCACGCGTTGTTGTCGGAGCACGGCCCTTTCTTAGGCTTCGTGCAGCCGTTCTTGACGTCGCAAATGTCTTCCGTGCACGGATTGTTGTCGTTGCAGGCCAGCTTCGCGCCGGGCTTGCATTTACCCGCGCTGCACGCGCCCTTCTGGGTGCAGGCGTCGCTGTCGCCGCACGGTAAGGTGTTGTGGATGTGCTTGCAGCCCGTCGTGGGATTGCAGGAGTCGTTCGTGCAGCCGTTGGCATCGTCGCAGCTGTGCGCGGGGCCCGGCTTGCACTTGCCGCTGCCGCACACGTCGTTGGTCGTGCACTTGCTTCCGTCGCTGCACGGCTTGCTGTTGTGGGCATAGAAGCAGCCGGTGGCCTTCTTGCAGGAGTCGTCCGTACACGGATTGTTGTCATTGCACACAAACGCTTTGGATTCGCAGCCATTGTCGATCTTGCAGGAGTCATGGGTGCACGCGTTGTTGTCGTCGCACGTGACCGCCTTGCCTGCAACGCACACCTTGGCTACGCACTTATCCTCTGTTGAGCACTTGCCAGCATCGCAGTTCAATGTGTTTGCCGTGTGGACGCAGCCTTTAGTCGGGTGGCACGAGTCGTTCGTGCACAGATTGCCGTCGTTGCATTTGGGCGTGCACTCGCAGATACCGGCTTGTGTGTTGCACGTAGCCGCCTTGTGGGTGCATTTGCCGCAGCTGCCGCCGCACCCGTCGGTGCCGCAAGTGCGGTATCCACACCATGGCTGACACTTGCAGCCGATGTACGGTACGCCGACCGGCGTCCCTTTGATCGATGAGTTGCAAGAGAAGGCCCCCGGGCCGAAAGTCTTGACTTGAGCGTAGTGCCAACCGCATGTATTCTGCTTGCAAGTGGACGTATGTACTTTCTTCGTCGTTTCACTGCAGGTCTTGAGCGTATCGCCGTCGCAACACCCTCGGTACCCGATGCCACCGCAAAAAGTCGTTCGCAGCAACATTTGACTCGTCTCGTCGACCGCAATGTCAGCGACATTCGAGGCTTGGGCTATACTCTTCTTCCAGATCCCCTTTGCGCCGGTGATTTGCCAGTGTTCCACGCTGCCGTCGACCATTACGGCCACAAGTGTCCGGAGACTGCCGGCGCCCGACGGGGCTGCGTAGCGACGACCAAACAACACCTTCCGCACTTTCTTGTGTTTGGCGGAATCGGACTTGGGCATTATCTGGCTCACTTGAGCATCGGGCTTGGAGCCGTCTATGCTGCCCCACACGTGAATATCGCCTTGGCGGTCGATCGCAGCAGCAAGGCAATCGCCAAGCGCAACCTGCGTGGCAACCAAGTGGGGCGGCACCTTCGAAAAGTGGCCGCTCTTTGTGCAATGGCTAAGCAGCTTATTGGTAGCCGCCTTCTTGAACATGATCACTTCGACGCTGCCATCAAGGCCCAAGAAAGCGCTGGCGTATTTGGATGACGTCGCCGAGAACACACCCTTGAGCGTCTTGGCCTTGGCGATGCTCTTGCCGGAGAAGTCGTCGCTGCCCGTTACTTTGACGGTCCCGTCTGCCTGCACCGCCAAGAGGTATGTTGCGCCGCGCGATAACATCCACGACTTCGCGAGGCTCGAGGGCACGTCGCACGTGGGGCCCAAACCATATGCCTTTTTCCACACGACGTACTTCGCCGAGCTCGTGGGCGTAGACGTTGTGAAACAACACGAGTTTTCGCACACGAGATTGTAGAACCTTTCCCCCCAATAGTACCAAACGCGGTGCAGACTTGTCGGGGGGGAACTTCCGGCCTTTCCCCGTATCCAAATGTACAGATGATCGGTCGCATACTCTATTGCGTAGCCGAGCACTTGGTGCCCATTGTGATGGCCGTCCTTGCCGGCGTAGTCGGCGTGGGCGGGTGTGGTGCCGACGTGTGTGAACCCGCTCTTACCCCACACCTTCGTTCCAATAGTTTTGAGCGTTGTTTTTTTGGTTCCCCCCGCATAGGAATGCGAGGCCTCCAGGGAGCCGGCGGCGTGGCTGGAGCCCGAGATCAGAATGGTCGCGAAGAACAGCACGCCACCGAGGAGGGCCCCGCAACAAGCGGCCCTGTTCGGCGCGGGCGGCGGTGACTTCATCCTATCCTAGGTTGGCGCTCATTGCGCCGCGTCACGATGAGCCGAGGATCGGATGCTGTCAATCGCCAAGACATGCCCGGTCCTCAACGCGTGTTGTAATCTTCGACCAACCGGCGATTTCACAAACCGCGCGGATACCCGCAACCTGTTGCCATGGCGCTGCTGGTCCCCACAGGTCGTACCCCACACATGAACGCTGGCGTTGCCGCCGTGCTCCTCTCCCTTACGGTGGGTTTGAGCGGCTGCTCCGTAAAGATCGGCGCATCCTCGAAATTCGCGTGCGCAGGAGCGGATGGCGAGACTTGCGATGATGGCGATCCGTGCACAACAGGCGACCGCTGCCTGGCCGGCAAATGCACGCCGACCGGACCTGCGATTTGCGGCAAGGAGGCCGGCGCCCACGATACGATGCTTGGCGACTCAGCCGGCGGCTCAGACGCCGTTCACGCGGGACAGGACGCCGCCAGCCGGCAGCCTCACGACAGCACCACCATCAGCGCCGACGGCTCCGGCGCGAGCTCTTCTGGGTCCAGCGGCATAAACGACGCGTCCGGTTCGAGCAGCGGGAGCGACGCGTCAGCATCCAGCGGGTCGGGCGCCGATAGCTCCGGCGGCCAGGACGGGACCGGTCCGGGGTGTATCGACAAGGACAAGGACCTCTTCGGCGTCGGCTGCGCTGCCGGACCCGACTGCGATGACGCCAATCCGGTCTTCAACGTCGCTTGCCCCGACTGCACCAAGAGCTTCCCCGGCTGCTCGTGCCAGGGCGGGACGATCGACTGCTATATCGGGCCTGCTGCGACCAAGGGCGTGGGGGCGTGCAAGGCCGGCAAGCAGAAGTGCATCCCCCAGGGCGGCGGCTTCTCGGGGTGGGGACAGTGCGAGGGCATGGCGCTGCCGACCGCCGAGGTGTGCGACGGCAAGGACAACGACTGCGACGGCGAGACCGACGAGGGCGTCAGGAGTTCGTGCGGCACGTGCGACCCCAGCTGCGTCAAGGCCAGCATCGGCAAAGACCAGGCCGTGCCCTTCCACGTCGCGCCAGGCATTCGAAACGCGGACGTGGACGACAAGGGCGTGCTGAGGGTGCTTGCTCCACCGAAGAGTTGGGATCACCTGTGGGTCGCCCATGACGGCGCAGAAACGGTCGCGCGGATCGAAGGCGTCACGAAGAAGACGGTCGCGGGCTACGCGGTCTGCCCGGGCGCCAAGTCGGTGGCGGTCGATGGCTTCGGCGATGGTTGGATCGGCTGTACGAAGGGTGGCGCGGTCGCTCTCATCAGCGCGAATCCGGCGCATTGCGTCGACAAGAACGGCAACGGCAAGATCGAGACATCCAAGGACGCCGATGGCAACGGCAGCATCACCAAAGCCGAGGTCCTGGCGCTGGGCAGCGACGAATGTGTTCGTTTTCGGGTGGCGCACAGCAAGGCAACAGCCGGCGTCAACGCGATCGCCGCCGGACCCGAGGGGTTGGGATGGATCGCGCCCACCGGCGGCAAGAAGCTGCTCGCGCTCGACCCAAATAACGGCGCCATCGCTGCGGAACGCACGCTGTCCTGCAGCCCCGCCCACATGGTGGCCGACCCGACCGGCGCGCTCTACGCGACCGGCGGCGATTGCACCGACCTTTGGCGCGTCGCGACGTTGGCCCCGATCGTGGACAAGGTCAAAGCGGCGCCGTCCGGATTCAGCCTCGACAAGACCGTCGCGATGTCGCTTGCGATAACTGGCGACGTCTGGGTCAGCGTCGGGACCAAGACCATGGGCAGGTTCCTGCTGCCCGATCAGTGGAAGATCGCCACCACGCCGCAGGTCGTGACCGCGATCATCGCCGCCGGAACCGATAAGAGCGCAGCGGACAGCGCAGTGGTTGTGTTCCCAGCGCAGGGATCTGTCGTGCCGTACCAGGTGCCTGTGGGTTCGCCGAGTGCTTCAGCGGGCAAGAGCGCCACGCTGAAGAAAGGCGCAGAACCGCAGAGCCTCGCGTTGGGAACCAAGTATGTCTGGGCAGCCAACACGGGCGACAACACGCTTGCTGCGATCGACACCGCGGCGGGCACCTTCAAGACCATCGAAGCGGGCAGCCTTCCGAGCTTTCGCGGCGACGGCAGCGGCCTCGTTCGACGCGCCCGCGAGACGTCTCATGACATCACGGTCGTACAGCGCCTCTTGCACCCGCCGGTCGGGCCGGCAGGAGGGCCGCACAAAGCCATCACATGGTCCGAAGTCACCGTGGTCGCGGCGGCGTTCGACTTCTCGCCCCTGGAGGTAGCGGTTCGCGCGGCGGCGACGGTCAAGCAGCTCACGGGCAAGAGCTTCACGACCCTCAACCAGCAAGGCGGCACCGGCAGCTGGGCGATCCCAGCCGCAGTTGGCCACGGCGCGATTCTCGATGTGCAGCTCAAGAGCATAATCGGCGACTCGAACACGCCTCTCGTCTCCCGCATCACCGCGATCGGCAAGGCGAACTGATCGATGACGAGACGCACCCCGAGGTGGATCGGATTGGTCGCAGTCTTGGCGTCCGGTTGCGCGGTTGACATGCCGCGGAGCGCGCGATTTTTGTGCCCATCCAAGGCCGCGTGCAAGCTCGATGACGCCTCTTCGCGGGTCAACAAGCGGGACGAGTCCGATGCAACCGACGCCACCAAGCTCGGCGCCCCGGGGGATTCGGGCGACACGAGCGACACCGGCGACGCGGACTACACCGGCGACACGGACAACACCGGCGAAATCAACGGGACCGTGCCCGATGGCGCCGGCACCTCCGTGACCGAAGTGGTCGGCGGCGATTCCGATGGGGCCGTATGCAGCCCCGGGGCGACGACGTGCTCGGGCGATTCGGTCGTCGAGTGTGACAAGACGGGCGCCTCTTGGATTCCGAAAATCTCCTGCACGACGACGGCTTCGAAATGTCTCCAGGGGGCGTGCGTGAAGCGGTGCAACGGCGGGGCGTGTCGGTGGCGCGCGATCCATCCTCCGGTCGCTGGCAAGGGCTGCAGCGGGCCAGGGTGCGGGCCAACGATGCGGCTGCTGATCGGCAACCCGTGGACCACCGCGATCGCCGTCGACGTGACCGCACCGGGCCACAAGACGACACTGACCGTGGCCGCCGGCGGACAGCTCGATGTTGCGCTGCCACCGAAAGGCTGGAAGGCCGCGGATCAACAGCAGAGCGGCAGCTCGCTGAACGTCAAGGCATACACCATCACGGCCCCTGCGCGGCTTGTCGTTCAACAGTTCGTGCAACACATCAAACCGGCCGCGTCAGCTGACGGCACGACGCTTCGCAGCCACGACCAGCTCGGCAAGAAATACGTCGCGATCAGCCGCCGCCAGACGCTTTCGGGAGCGCCCGGGTTCCTCACCGTCGTCGCCGACACCGCGGGCTCGACCAAGGTGACCGTCGTGGCGAAGGGGGCGATTGCGGCCGGTCCCGGCGTGCCGGCGATCGAGGCGGGTGGCGTGACGGCGTTCACGTTGTCCAAGGGCGGTGTACTGCATCTGGAGTCATCCGGACCGGGCGTCGACCTGACCGGCACGCGGATCTTCGCCAGCGCGCCAGTCGCCGTTTTTTCAGGCAACGCAGCGGCTTTCACGCCCGACACCAACAAGTGCGTCGGAAAGGGTGCCAAGAAGACATGCGCGGCGACCGCCTGGCCGTGTCAGAGCGACGCGGACTGCCCGACGACCTGCTGCGCCGACCATATGCACGCTCAACTGCCGCCGGTTTTCGACCTTGCCAAGACCTACACGGTCGCCATGTTTGAGCCGCGGGGCCAAGCCTTGGACCGATGGCGGGTCGTCGCGGCCGAGGATGGCACCGTCGTCGATGGCCCGGGCAACGTGACCCAGGTGGCGCTGGCGGCGGGCGAGTTCGTGGAGTTCGCAGCGCAGAAGGACTTTTCGGTCAGCGCGAATCGGCCGGTGACGGTGGCCCAGTTCATCAGCGGGGGCAACGCGCCCAATCCGCACAACGACACGTGCGCGGCGAAGTTCTCGGGCTACAAGGCCTGCAAATGGCACCTCGAACAGCTCGGCAAGCCGCTGGCGTGCGCCACCCACGCGCAGTGCCCCAACATCCCGCAGGCCATGGACGCCAAGGTTGGCGACCCCGCGATGGCCGTGCTCGCACCGGCGTGGGTGGGGCTCGTCCAGCGGGTCGTGGTGGTGCCCAAGACGGCCGCGCAGGCGTACGTGAGTATCGCGTCGGCGAGCGCGATCGTGTCGATCGATGGCAAGTCTGTGGCCATGTCGCCGATCCTCGGTGTCAAGGATCGCTACGCCGGCCGCGCCAAGCTGCAGCCCGGGCTGCACACCATCAAATCGGCCGCCGCGATGTCGGCCGTTGTCTACGGCTACGGCAACAAGATGGGCTACGCCTTCGCTGCGGGGGGGACAGGATGGTGATTTCGCGCGCCTTTATGGCGACAATCGCCGCTTTGTCGATGGCGGTCGGCGGGATCGCGCCGGCGTCGGCTCAACCGCCCGCGGCCACCGCGCCGCCCGACAAAGCACAGCCCGACAAGCCCACCCAGGAGCCGTCTGCACCCTCCCAGCGGCGAACGGGGCCCACTGCGACGGATGAGCCGTCGGATGCCTCGCGCGCCCGCACCGTTGCGCTTATCGCCCGAGACGCCGCCAAGGGAGGCAACTATCGGGCGGCGGCGCAGCTGTTTGGGCTTGCGTCGACCTTGGATCCGACCGATTGGTCGTTTGTGTACAGCGTCGCGCGCGCCGAACAGCTCGGCGGTCGATACGAGCTCTCCAAGAAACACTACGACCGCTTTTTTGCCGGCGTCACAACCAAACATCCGCTGTACGCGAAGGCGAAGACCCATAGCGCCAAGCTCCCGTCCCTGATCGCCGACCGCAAAGCAGTGGCCGCAGCCAGCGCAAAGCGCAAGACCCTCGATCAACGGTGGCGCGCAGTCGGCTGGGCGGGGATCGGTGGCGGCTTGGCGCTTGCGGCGGCCGGTGGATGGCTGCTGGCCGGTGGTCTGTCGGCGCAACGAAGCCTCGAGGCGCGGCTCGCCGAAGAGAACGGGGACTCGCAGATCGTCGGCATCGACTACGCAACCGCCGCCACCGAGGGCAAGCGCATCTCAGGCGAGCTCACAGCCGGAGCCATCGGGCTCGGCGTTGGCGCCGCCGCCGCAATCGCCGGTGCCGTGCTCCTGTTGCAGCTCGATGACGACAGCAAGGTTGCGCTGGTGCCGGTCGCGTCGAGGGCGCGCGGCGTGGCGGTCCGAATCGCTTTCTGAGCGGCGGTCCTCCGCCATCGCCCCGATGTGCAGGCGTCCGGATTCTGCGTTATGAAAGGGCTGTGACCGACTTCGACGCGACCACGATCGATTCGCCCAAATCGCAGCGGCTCTGCCCGGTGTGCGGCACGTCAACGGAGCAGTCGTTCTGTCTGAGCGATGGCGCGCAAACCGTGGTGCTCGCCCCGCCCGATCGCGACGCCCTGTCGTATCGGCCCGGTGAGCTCGTCAACGATCGCTACCGAATCACCGGCTCGCTCGGCCGGGGCGGCTTCGGCGCGGTGTACGCGGCCCAGCACACCGGAACGCAACAGGCCATGGCGCTCAAGATGCTCACGGTGCGGGCCGAGGAGCTCAGCGAATCGGCGGTCAAGCGCTTCTTCCGAGAGGCGCGCATCACCGCGCGCCTGACCGACCCCAACACCGTGCGTGTCTTCGACGTCGGCCAGGCGGTCGGCGGGCCCCTTTTCATCGCCATGGAGCTGCTTCGCGGGCCGACCCTGGAGATGCTGCTGCGATCGCTCGAGGAGCTCAGCACCCCGATGACCGCCGTCGAAGCCATCGACATTGCGGTGCCGGTTTTGCGCAGCCTCGCCGAAGCGCACGCCAACGAGCTGGTCCACCGGGACCTCAAGCCGTCCAACATCGTCCTGGCGCGCGTGGGCGATGGTGAAACGACCGTCAAGGTGCTCGACTTCGGGGTTGCGCGCACCGCCGACTCGTCGCTCACCGCCAAGGGAAGCACCGTCGGAACACCGGCGTATATGAGCCCCGAGCAGGTGCAGGCCGCCGCGATCGACGGCCGCTCGGACATCTACTCGCTGGGCATCATCCTGTTTCGCTGCGTCGCCGGCGCGCTGCCGTTCCAGAGCACCGACCCGTTCGCGATGGCGCTGCTGCGAATCCAGCGAGACGCGCCCGACCTGGCCGAGCTCGTTGGCGACCGAGTCGACGCCGAGTTCGCGCAGGTCATCTCAGCTATGCTGAGCCGCGGCCCAGATGACCGCCCATCAGACGCTCGTACGTTGCGCAAGTCGCTCGAAGCGATCCGCGCGCGCATCGTCGCCCAGACCGATGGCACCAGCGACGAGCTGCCGTTGTCCGACCTCATCGCCGGAACCGGAGTCGCCGGCCCCGAAGACCGCACGGCCGAGAGCAGCCCGGCCCTGGATGGCGCGTTTCGAAACAAGCTGCTGCGCCGGTCCGCGACGCCAAACATCCGGCTCGGCGGCAACTCGACGCCCCACCTCAAGCCGGGCGATACGTTGCACCGGCTGGTGCAGCGGGCAACCGTTGGGCTGGACACCACGCCGTCGGAAATCCGCAACCTGCTTGACGCCGCGACGGTCAGCGTCGACGTGCGCCCGCTGCCGTCGTGGGCCGAGCACGCGACCGAGTCGTTTGAGCTCAAGGCTGCCGAACTCGCGGCCGCCGGGCCGACGCAAGATGAAGCCGCCGAGGCCGGTGATCCGCATGACGACGCGAGCAGCGAAGACCACGGCCCCAGAGCGGACCCGGTCGTCGTCGACCCGATCGCGGCCCGCCTCGCAGCCGAGCAACGAGCGGCCGCAGAACGCGCCGCCGCCGAGCTCGTCGCCGCCATCTCCGCCCCGACCGACGCCGCGCCTGGAGGCTCGTCCGAAATGGACGCGCCGGCCGCAGAACCGTCACCCGCCAGCTCGGTCGTCGGGAGCGCACCAGCCACAGCACATGCCACTGCGTCGTCAGCAGCGCCCAGTGGCCCGGAAGCAGCGCCCAGTGGCCCGGAAGCAGCGCCCAGTGGCCCGGAAGCAGCGCCCAGTGGCCCGAAAGCCGCGCCCAGTGGCTTTGCAACGGGGGCCCCCAGCCCGGCTCCACCGCCGAAAACCAGCGCCTTGCCGAGCGTGCCTGCCAAGCGCTGGGTGGCCGGAGCGATAATTGCCGCGGCGGTGGCTGCCATCGTTGCGACGGTCGTGGTCAACAACAATCGCCGCGCCCCTGAGCCGAAGACCGAGCCCCCCATCCAGGTCGCCAAGACGACCGACGACACCGGGGCGATGGCGAACAAGGTCCGCACCGAGGCCGCCATCCTGGTCAAAGAGGCTGTCAACACCACCGACCCGACCCGACGCGTCGAGCTGTTCGAGCGAGCCGTCAAGCTGGATCCCGATAACGTCGGCTACAGCGCCATGCTCAAAGCCGCCCAGCGAGAGCTCGCAAGCGCCGATGCAACGCAGGTAGTTGCAACCGACGACGCCGGACCAACCAGCGACGTCCACAGTGCCGATGATGTTCAATCGACGGAAGACGCCGAGTCAGCTGACGCCCGCAAGCTGCCTCAACCGGCGGTCACAGCGACGCAAAAGGCCCCGCCGCGCCCTCCTCGCCAGCTCAAACGCCGCAAGACACGCGAGGTAGCCAAGCCGGGACAGCCGGTCACACCGACGCCAGACAAGCCGGCCAAGAAGCCCGAGTCGACCTACCTCGACTGGTGACGGCGGGACTGTGCGGCCGACAGTCGAGCACTACAACGATGGCGATGGTGAACGGCGCGATGGTGCATGGCGGCCCCGGATCACGTTCGGGATCCGGTCGGCGAACCTGCTTCGCAGAACCGCCTAAAGTGTCCTGGACTTCAACGGCGGCCCCGGATCACGTTCGGGATCCGGTCGGCGAACCTGCGTCGCAGAACCGCCTAAAGTGTCCTGGACTTCAACGGCGGCCCCGGATCACGTTCGGGATCCAGGGCACGGCGGCAAGGGGGTCTGACCCTTTCATATTACTTTTTCCAACGAAGGAACACGGCCGTTCTTGTGCTTGGATGAAAATGTAATATGAAAGGGTCCGTCCCCCGATCGCTTCACACA
>CAZLMW010000048.1:36031-56179 GCA_964560875.1 uncultured Enterobacteriaceae bacterium | reverse complement strand
GTTCGGGTTCGGGTTCGGGTTCGGGTTCGGGTCGCTCGGACTCG
Organism: uncultured Enterobacteriaceae bacterium; assembly: GCA_964560875.1. Lineage (GTDB taxonomy): Bacteria > Myxococcota_A > UBA9042 > UBA9042 > UBA9042 > CAZLMW01. The sequence continues at coordinate 56,135 of CAZLMW010000048.1, read as the reverse complement.
GCCCATCGCTCGGTCAGCGACTTCCAATCGGGCCTGTACGAACACCGACTGGGCTTGCGGTGGGGACGTTGTGCTATCTTCCCGCGCGCATGGCCACCAACGTCACCGAACAGAGCAGCTCGCTGGCCGCCGGTCGCATCTGTCCGCAGTGCAACGAGCGGATGGAGTCGCGTCGCTGCGCCAACTGCAACGTTGATACGGCGCGCCTGACCGCCCTGGCGAGCGAGGACGACACCCACAAGCTGATCGGCCAAACCATCGCGGACCGGTACCGAATCTCAGGTGTCTTGGGCCGCGGCGGCATGGGCACGGTGTACCGCGGTATCCAAATAGGCATCGATCGCCCCGTCGCGGTGAAGGTGATGTCGCGCGAGATCTCGACCGATCTCGAGTCGATCAAGCGCTTTCAACGAGAGGCGAAGCTGACGTCGCGGCTGACCCACCCCAATACAATTCGGGTCTACGACTTCGGGATGACCGACGACGACCACCTCTACCTGGTCATGGAGCTGCTCGAAGGCCGCGAGTTGGGCCAAGAGCTGGACAACAGCCCGACGATCGCGGCCCACCGCGCCGTGGCGATCGCCATCCAAATCCTGCGCGCGTTGCGAGAGGCGCACCAACGCGACATCGTCCATCGCGACTTGAAGCCCGACAACGTGTTCCTGCGCGACGTGCCGGGCGAGGGCGAGGTCATCAAGGTGATGGACTTCGGCATCGCGAAGTCGGTGCGCGGCGATGTGTCGCAGGTTACATCCACGGGAACGCTGATCGGGACGCCGGCCTATATGTCGCCCGAACAGGCCCGCGGCGAGCCGTTGGATGGCCGGTCGGACATCTACACCGTCGGCACGATGCTCTTCGAGATGGTCTGCGGGCAGCTGCCCTTCCCGGTGCAGGAAGGCGATACGGCCGTCCAGGTGCTCATCGCCAAGATCACGCGCAAGCCGCCGACGCTCGCGTCCATCGCGCCGGATGTGCCAGACGTGGACGCGCTTTCGGAGATCATCGAGCGATTCTTGAAGGTCAGCCGCGGTGACCGGCCGCGCGATGCCGACGCAGCCATCGCCGCACTGGAGAGCTGGCAAAAGCGTGACCAGACCATCATCACACCCGCCGTTGCGCCGCCGCCGGAAAGGCGACCTTCGCGCGCAGTGTCGCGTCGCCGAGCCGTGAACGAAAACGCCCGCACCGTGGCGTCCACGCCCCGACCGAGGAAATCGTCGCGACGCGCACCGGCTGCCAGGCCTCGTCCTGCGCCGACCGCGCCTGCGTCTGCGGCCAAAGGTGTCGGTGAACCATCCGCGACCGTGATCAGCCAGGCTCCGCCGCCCGCGAGCCCGGTTTCGCCACCGCCCCAATCGGTATCGAACCAACCGGAACCCGAAACCGTGCAGTACGACACGCGTTCCGGTCAGCAAGTCGGACCGTCTGCATCGGGTGTTCACGCGGCCGCCGCGGCGCCGTCTCGCGGCATCTCCGGAGGCCTTGCCGTCGCCGTTGGAGCGCTGCTCGCAGTCGTCGCCGTGGGCGCTGCATTTTACCTCGCCCGCCAGGACCGTCAGCCAGCGGCGGATTCGTCCGCTGCCGCCTCCGCCGCCGACACCGAAGCCGCCGACCCTGCGGCTGCCAAAGCTCCCGCCAAGAAACCCGCCGCCGACACACCTGCCGCAGAGGCCCCGGCCGCCGACGAACCCGTGGCAAAGAACGCCGTCGGCACGCAGTCCCCTTCTGCGGTCGCTGCGTCGGACAACGCCGAGGACGTGGACGCTGGCTCATCCACCGGGGCCGCCGATGTGGGCGCTGCGGCTGCATCTGCATCTGCATCTGCATCTGCATCGGGTGCGAGCATCGACGCCGGCGCAGACCCGGCCGCCAAGCCCGTGAAGCGTCGCGCCAAGACGCGCAAAGTTCGACGCAAGAAGAAGGCCAACAAGGCCGACAAGCGCGATGAGTTCCGCATGGTCGACTGACCGACCACACCCGCGCGATAACCGGATCCGCAAAGGCACCGCCGCAACCCAACGACCGCACCATGACCCACAATCTCCGACTCGTCGCGGCGCTTGCCGTGTGCGCCACTGCCAGCGCCACCGGCTGCCAGAAAAAGGCGCCTGCCAACGCCGCCAAGACGCCGTCGGCCCACAACGCGGCCGCAAACAACGCCGGTGTCGGTAAACCTGCCCCGGCAGCGAACACGGCGCCCAAAGGACCGAATATGGCCACCCAGCCCGGTGCGATCGCATACAAACCGGAGTTGAACGCCAAGATCGCCGCGGCCGCCAAAGCTCTGCCGAAGGACTTCCGACCGCGCACACGGCACTACAACGGCGCCGAACACAAGTCCAAGGAGCGCCATCCCGACCCGTACGCGCCTGCCGGATCCAAGCCGAATTTCACCAACCGGCTCATCCTTGAGACCTCACCGTACCTGCGCCAACACGCCAACAACCCTGTCGACTGGCGCCCCTGGGGGCCCGAAGCGTTCGCCGAAGCGCGCAAGCTCGGCCGCCCGGTCTTCCTGTCTGTCGGTTACTCCACCTGCCACTGGTGCCATGTGATGGAGCACGAATCGTTCGAGGACCTCGAGATCGCGAACATGCTCAACACGATGTATGTGCCGATCAAAGTCGACCGAGAAGAGCGTCCCGATGTCGACGCGATCTACATGGCGGCGGTGCACGCGCTGCACGGCAATGGCGGCTGGCCGATGAGCGTGTGGATCGACCCGGGCCAGGGCGGTAAAGGCAAGGAGTTGCACGGCTTGCCGTTCTTCGCCGGGACCTATTTCCCGCCGCGCGCTGGTGTTCGCGGTCGACGACGCGGCTTTCTCGAGATCGCCCGCGAGCTGGCCGAGACGTACGTGGAGGACCGCGCCAATATCGCCAACAAGGGAGAGGTCGTTGCCACGCGGATCCGCAACAACATGGCGTCGCAGTGGAAAGGCCCGATGGTCACGGTCAGCGCGACCAACCACATCGCCAACATCGTCCGCAACCGCTTCGACTCGGTCCACGGCGGCACCAAGCGCGCCCCGAAGTTTCCGTCCAACATTCCTCACAGCGTGTTGCTGCGCCATTGGCTACGAACGGGCGACCAAGACAGCCTCAAGCACAGCCATTTCACGCTCGAGAAGATGTCCGCGGGCGGCATCTACGATCATGTTGGCGGCGGCTTCGCTCGCTACAGCACCGATGCCCGCTGGTTGGTCCCCCACTTCGAAAAAATGCTGTACGACCAGGCCCTGATCGGCCGGGCGCTCGTCGACGCCTTCATCGCGACCGGGGACGAACAGCTCGCCTACACCCTGCGCGAGACGCTCGACTACCTGCTGCGCGAGATGCGGCATACCTCCGGTGGCAAACCCGCCGCTTTCTACAGCGCGACCGACGCCGACTCCGAAGGCAAAGAGGGCAAGTTCTTCCTGTGGACGACATCGCAGCTGCGCGAGGTGCTCGGCCCCGATGACGCGAAACTGGTTGGCGCGATCTATGACGTCACCGACAACGGCAACTTCGAGCACAGCAATATCCTCAACCTGCAGCAGACGTGGGGCGAATACGCCAAGAAACACGCGGAACTGAAGCTCGACGCCAAGGGCCTGCGGGCGAAGCTGCGCGGGTTGCTCGACAAGCTGTACGCGAAACGAAAGGGCCGCATCCCGCCGCTGCGTGACGACAAGATCCTGGTGTCCTGGAACGGGCTCATCATCGGCACGTTTGCGTACGCCGGTTTCGTGCTGGACGAGCCGAAATATATCCAAGCTGCGCGCGAGGCTTCCGACTACATCCTCGCCAAGATGCGCGACAAAAACGGCCGCCTGCTCCGCACTGCATACGCCGACCGTGCCCGGTTCACGGCGTATCTGGACGACTACGCGTTCTTCATCCAGGGCCTGCTCGACCTCTACGAAGCCACCGGTGAAGGCCGCTGGTTGACCGAAGCCCTCGCGCTGCAGGGCAAGCTCGATCTCTACTACGCCGACCGCTCTGGCGGGGCCTATTTTGCGACCGCGACCGACGGCGAACCGCTCCTCGCCCGCGAAAAACCCGACTACGACGGCGCCGAACCATCCGGCAACTCGATCGCGGCGGGCAACCTCGTGCGTCTGTGGGCGCTGACCGGTGACGGGGCGTGGCGCGGCAAGGCGCTTGCCTGCATCGGGGCGTTTTCACGTCGTCTCGGGCGTTGGCCGCTCGCGATGTCGGAGATGCTGATCGCCGTCGAGGCTTTTCACTGGCCCATTAAAGAGGTGGTCGTCGTGCGCCCCAAGGGCAGCCAGCCGGCGGTCGCCAAACCGATGCTGGGCGCGCTGCGCAAGACGTTCATGCCCCACCGCGTCGTCATGCAGGTCGAAGAGGGCGCTCACATGGCGGCCATCGGCAAGATCACACCGCTCGTTCGCGAGAAGGTGGCCCGCGGCGGCAAAGTGACGGCTTACGTGTGCACAGCGGGCATCTGCAAGCTGCCGACGACCGACCCGAAGGTTATGATCAAGCAGCTCAAAGAGCGCCCGGCGCCGCCGAAATAGCAGTCGCCTTTGGCCGCCGATGAGATCTCGATATCGGCCCAGGTGCTTGAAAACGGGCAGCAAAAGCCCGAATGTCCGCGGCTCCCACAGCCTTGGAGCCACGATGCACCGTCGACTCGCCCATGTTTTGGCCATTTTCGCAGCTTCTGCCGTCGTTCTCAGCGCCTCGCTCGCGTTTTCCGAGAAAAAAGGTGCTCCAGCCGGCGAAGAAAGCGCCCAGAAGGGTAAGCGCACCCACCAAATCGTGCCCAAAGACTACTTTTCCCTCGCGCACATCATCGACGTCGCGCCTTCGCCCGATGGCGGCACCGTCGCGTACGTCGAGCTGCGTTGGGAGTCGCTCGAAAAGGCCCGCAACATCGACATTTGGACGGTGGACGTCACCTCCGCGGGCGGCACGAATCGCAAGCGCCTGACGTTCGACTACACCGCCGACATGAGCCCGCAGTGGTCCGCGGACAGCAAACACCTCTACTTTCGCAGCCGCCGCAAGGTGCACACGTCCGGCAAGGCGCCGTGGAACGGAAAACCCCAGATCTGGCGCATCAACCGCGATGGCACAGGGCTGCGGCGCATCACCGGGGTCGCCAAGGGTGTCGGCCAATGGCAGCTCGCCCGAGACGGCAGCGCGCTGTACTACGAGGTCAAGACCGAGCAGTTCAAAAAAGACCCCTTCCGCGGTCTGCGCAAGAAGCACAAGTCGCTCAAGTACGGCCGCGGACGCGACAAGTTCTCGTCGATCTGGAAGCTGTCGTTGGTCGAATGGCGCGCCGAGAAGCTCGTCGGCCTCAAACGCGTTGCGCGGCAATGGTCGGTATCCCCTGACGGTCGCCGCATCGCGATGCTGACGACCCCGGACAGGCACCTCATCAGCAACGAAGGCTGGTCGCAGGTCGATATCTACGACACCACCACACACAAGACGTCGACCGTCGACGGTGCGCTGTGGCGCAAAGGCGTGCCGAGCCCGTATGGCTGGCTGCTCGGTCTCGCGTGGTCCGCGGATAGCTCGCGCCTGGCCCATCGCGTCGACTTTGACGGCTACCCCGGCGAGACCTTTGTGACCACGTTTGCTGCCGACGGAAAAGCTACCTCGATGCGCATCGAGCGCCCCAAACAAGACGGTCTGCGCGTCACCTGGGTAGGCGGACACATGGCATGGCGCGGCAAATCGGACACGCTGTGCCTGGTCGCGACCCGCAATGCGATCGACGACCTGTGGTGCATCGACGGCCTCAAGGGCGGCAAGCAGGGCGCCGCGACCAACGTGACGAAGGACTCCGCCGGAAGCATCGGCACCTTCGATTTCGCGGCGGACGACGGGCTGTTGGCGATTGCGCAGTCCGGGTTGGATTATCCGATCGACGTCTTCGCCGCCGGACAGCGCGCAGCAAAGAAGGGCTTTGTGCGCCTCACCCGGGTCAACCCGCAGGTCGACACCTGGAAGCTGCCCACGTACCGCGACGTGCGCTGGAAGAGCAAGGACGGCACCGAAGTTCACGGTGTGCTCGAGCTGCCTCCCGGCTACGATCCGGCGGCCAAGGACAAGAAGAAGCTGCCGTTGCTGGTCGAGATCCACGGCGGACCCACGTCGGCGTCGCGGCGAAGGATGCGTTTTTGGATCTACGGCCGGACGCTGTTCGCGGCGCGCGGATGGGCAGTTCTGAGCCCGAATTACCGTGGCTCGACCGGGTTTGGTGACAAGTTCCTGGTCGACCTCATCGGCCGCAAGAACGACGTCGACGTCGATGACATCATGGCCGGCGTCGACAAGATGGTCGCAGACGGCATCGCCGATCCGGACAAGATGGCGGTGATGGGGTGGAGCAACGGCGGCTTCCTCACCAACTGCGTGATCGCGCGAACGACCCGCTTCAAGGCCGCCTCGTCGGGCGCCGGCGTCTTCGATACGACCATGCAGTGGATGATCGAAGACACGCCCGGCCACGTCGTCAACTTCGCCAAGGGCCTGCCGTGGACCAACCACAAGGGCATGGTCAAGTCGTCGCCCATCTACAACGTGCACAAGGTCAAGACGCCCACGCTCATTCACGTGGGCGAAAACGATGAGCGCGTTCCCGTCGAGCACAGCCGCGCGCTGTTTCGGAGCCTGCACCGCTACCTGTTGGTGCCCGCGGAGCTCGTCGTCTACCCGGGAGAGCCGCATGGGCTCCGCACGCGCAAGCATCGCGCGGCGAAAATGGCGTGGGACATCAAGTGGCTCGACTACTGGGTGCTCGGCAAGCGCGACAAGGCCAAAACGCTTCGCCCCAACAAGTAGCAGCCCTACGTGGGGTCAACGCTTTGACCGATCTCAAAACAGCGGCAAAGATACAGCGGAATTGTCGCATCGATCCGCCGTGAAATCGGCTCGCCGGATAAAAAAGAACCGGCCATTTGGATCGGCGATAGATCCTTTTACGAGGGGGTGCGTCGGATTGTTCGGGAGCCGCGCTGGGGAGGCACGGCACCGATTCCACGCACGCCTTCAAGCGCTGCCCATGCGGCGTTGGAGAGAAGGCAGAATGTTTCACGTCAAGCGCAACCAGCTCGCGAGAACCGCCGCGCTGGCAATCGCCGTCGCCGTTGTCGCCACCAGTTTCGGGTGTGCGTCGTCCGCCGATTGGCGCAAGCAGACGCTACAGCTGCAGGCCCAGGGCTACACTTTCGCCGCGACGAAAGTGAAAAAGGCCGGATGGTCAGGGTCCGGTGTGTGGATCAACAAGAACACGATGGTGACCAACGCTCACGTCGCGACCCGCGCCCTCAAGCTGCGCGGCAAGGACGACTACGGCAACACCTTCAACTTCAACCAGATCATCGCCCTCGATCCGAAGCTCGACATCGCGATTCTGCGGTCGGCGACCCCCAACGAGAGCGTCGAGTCCGCGCTCGTGCCCCGACCCGGCGATCCGAAGTCGCTGCGCGGCAAGGACGTCAAGGCCATCGGCAACACCGGCGGCATGGGGCTCTCCTTCTACACGGGCAAAGTGACCAACGTGATCGGTCGGCCGGGCCGCGAAAACATCGTTCACAGCGCCGACATCAGCAGCGGCAGCTCGGGCGGGCCGCTCTTCGACGGGGACAACAACCTGCTCGGCATCAACAAGTCGATCAGCCACGCGCTGCGGATGAGCTTCGCGACGCCGGCATGGCTGGTGGCCGAGATCATCTCGCGCGCCAAGGCGAACTGGGGCGTGTCGCTGGCCAAGGCGTTCTCGCCCAAGAAGCTGCCCATCGCGCTGGCCGTCAAGCGCCGTTTCTGCCTGAAGCCGGGCCAGAAAATCGTCGCGCCGATGCAGGTCGTGGGGACCGCGGATCTGGTCACGGTCGTCAAGATGGCACCGACGGCCCAGCCGCTCTTCTTCGGCCTGCTGCGCGGTCGCAAGCTGATGCAGAAAGGACGGGTTTTCAAAGACGTGTTCGCAGCATGGGCGCTCCCCGGAAGCGGGGTCTACGCGGTCGTGCTCGTCAACCACAAAAAAGCCGCGAAAGAGATCTGCGGCGCGCTCGGAGTCGGTCGCGTCGCTTGGGAGAAGCGTATTCGCTGAACGCATGACCTGGCCGAAAGGTCAGGATGGTGCCGAGGCGACTGCGCGAGACCAGGGACGAACCAAACGTCAACGGCAACGCACCGCCCGCACCAAACACCAACTCGAGGAAGCCCACCATGATTACGCTCAACACGATCACCAAGACCACAGCCGCCCTCGCCGCCGTCGCGCTCATCGCGACCGGACCAGCCGACGCGTTCGCCAAGAGCAAACGCAAGAAGCGCGGCAAGAAAGCCAAAGCCGCCAAGGTGGTGGCAGCTGAAAAACCCGCCGAACCTGCGCCCAAGCCGCCGCCGCCCAAGCCGGTCACCGATATCAGCGACGACGCCGTGCTCGCCGCCGATACCGTCGCGGTTCAGCCTGTCTTCATGGTCGGTGCCCAGCAGGACGAAGCGTGGCAGCGCACGTCCGACGCCATCGCGGCGCGCTCGGTGCCCAAGGGGGCGGCCGACACCGTGTCCAAGCTCATGATCAACGCGCCCAAGGCTGCTGCCGGTGGTTTCGGATTCGCAGGGCACAGCTCGGCGACCGATATCCGCATCCTTCACTACGGGTTGGCGGCCGGGTTCGTGACCGCGCTCGTCAAGGCCGGCCAGTCCAAGAAGGCTGCCGAGCTCGCCTCGGGCCTGTCCGCGGCTTCCGGCCTGCTCGCCCAGCTCTCCGAAGCGACACGCAAGGCCGCTGCGCTCATGGTTTCGTATGGCAAGGGCGAAGCAAACGCCTCGAAGACCCCGACCGGGATGATTCTCGCCGCGTCCGTCCGCGCCGGGATGGTCGGCATCGCGCAGGGACCGCAGCGCGCCCACGGCTACTACGTGACCGGTGTCTGGGCCGGCGCCTCGGTGCTCGTCGCGATGCTCGGTGGCAGCAGTGTGTGGGCCGATATGGGTGAGCCGATCGCGGTCTTGCTCGACAAAGACGCCGCGTTCGGTGGTTCCGATCGCAAGCTCGCCGCTCACGTTCGCGCCATCGCCGCCGAGCTCCGCGCCAAGAAGACCGACGTCCGCAAGGTCGCCGCCATCGTCAAGCAGATGCGCGCCGTCACGGCCGACAAGCCCGCCGCCGCTCCAGCAGCCGCCACCAAGCCCGAGGCCGCCGCTCCCGCCGCGAAGAAATAGGCGCACGGCACCCTTTCTGACACGTTTAGTCCCGTGATTCGGACGACAACAACGCGGGTCCTCGTACTTGGCCTGGCGCTCGGCTTCCTGGCGATCGACGCCGTCGCCGCGCCGCCCAAGGTCAACCCCGCCGCGCGCGCCGCCTTGTGCAAAGACAGCAAGCCGGCCCACCTCAAAGACTGCCGCGACTTCTGCACAGCATGGCCCGCAACTCGGGTCTGCATGCTGATTCGCAGCGAAGGGCGCGTCGTTGGCGACGTGTGGATGACCGCCGCGAAGCTGAAGATCTCGGTCAAGGACGCCGCCAAGCGGGTCGGCGTGCCCCAAAAGCATGTCCCGTGGCTCGTTCGGATGCTCGACACCTACAACTTCCTGCCGATCGGGTGGCCGCAGTCCGGCCCGATCGGCGCGGACGTCAAGCGCAAGGCGATGAGCGCGTGGAACAAGCTGCTGCGCGGCAACGGGCTGTACCGCGAGGGCAGCGTGAACAGCGCCATCGTGGTCATCACATCGGCGCGCGACGAGCTGCTGGCGAAGATGGGGCCCGGGCACCGCATGGTCGGGCTGGCCAGCAACAACCTCGCCAACGTCCTCAAGACCGCTGGCCGCCACAAGGAAGCGCTCAACGCCGCCACCATGGCCATCGCGATCGACAAGGCGTCGTTACCCGAGTTTCACGGTCAAACCGCCACGGCCATGTGGACCCGCGCTACGATCTACGAGGACATGGCACGTCCCAGGGACGCCCTGGCCGACATCGAAATGGCCGAGAAATGGTCGCTCGAGAGCTACGGCAAGGAGCACCCCGAGACCGCGTCGATGCAGATTGTTAAGGCCCGGCTGCTCCGCGTGTTCAATCGGCGGGACGACGCGCTGGCGACGATCAAGACCGCCGAATCGACGCTCGCGAAGCTGCACGGGCCGAGCGCCACCAAGACCCTGACCGCAATCGCCCTGCACGCCTCGATCGCCAGCGACATGGGCGACCACAAGACGGCCATCGCGCTGGGAACCCGCAACCTCGCGTTCCGGCGCGCGGCTCATCGACCTGGGCACCGGGACGTGACCACGGCGATGCACAACCTCGCCGTCATCTACTCGAACGCACGGCGGCTCGCTGAGGCTCGTCAGATGTTCGAAAAGGTCATCCCGATCCTTGAGCGTGTTGACGGGCCCAGGTTTGAGCGCCTCGCCACAAGCGAACTGCTCTACGGGCGCACGTTGCGAGATACCGGGCAATTCATGCCCGCGATGAAGCTGCTGCGGCGCTCCTACGAACGCCGGCTCAAGCTCTTTGGCCCCGCCGCGGAGGACACGATCATCGCCGCCAACGACCTCGTTTCGTTGATGGCGCGTTTCGGATACCGCAAAGATGTCGCCAAATTACGACTCGGCGTGTTCCAGGTGATGGCCAAGAAATACGGCCGCGATCATCGCCAGACTGCCCGCGCGGCCGCCCAGTACGCCCAGGCCCTCGCCGCAGACAATAAATTCAAGGAAGCGGTTTCGATCGCCGGCAAGTGGTTGCCAAAACTCCGCGCAGACGGCGACGGCGAGACGGTCTTGCTGATGCGCCTTTCGATGGGCGAATGGTCGCTGAATGCGGGCGACGGAAAGGCCGCCAGGCGCTCGTTTGATGCAGCTGCAAAGGACCTGAGCGCCGTCGCGTCCGCGGAGCCGCGCGCACAGCTGCAGACCCGCGTCGTGCTGGCCGATGGCTACCGACGATTGGGCAACCTCAAGGCGGTCCGGGCCCAGCAAGGCGTCATACGCGAACTCGCCGGTCGGCAGCTTGGAGACGGCATCGATGTCGCGGTCAACGACGTGGCCCTCTTCTTCACCGTGCACGACCTCCACTCGGCGCGCTCATCGCAGCTGCAGGTCGCGTTCGAGAAGCCCGCGCAGGCGCTTGATGCCGTGCTCTTCTGGCAGGGACTCGGGTCGCGGGCCGAACGAATGTGGCGGTTGCTCAACGGGGTTGCCGGCGCAGCGGACGCGAAGACACGGGCCGATATCAAGGCCTATCGCCGGCTCGTCTCCACAATCGGACGCCTTCGCCCCCGCGTCGGCACAGACGCGAAGAAGCGCGCCGAACTCAAATCCGCTGAGTCCAAACGGGACACGTTGGGCAAGGCCCTGGCGAAGCGTTTCGCGCCGTTCGGCCGCGTCCGCGCGATGCTGCACCCGAGCCCCAAGAACGTGTGTCGGAGCCTCGATCGGGCCCGAGCGAGCATGGTGACCTACGCCCGATGGTCCAAGCCCGTGCTCGGCGGAGAGTCGGGGAAGCCCGCTTTCGAAGGCCGCTACACCGCCGTCGTGACCACCCGCGGATGCCGAACCCGCGTCGTCCATCTCGGCTCGGCCAAGGACGTCGACGCCCGAATCAACCGGTGGCGCGCCGCGATCGACAAGACGACAGCCTGCATCAACAAGCGGCGCAAGGCGCGATTCTGCAAGAGGGATCTCAAGGCGATGGCAGCCGCCTCGACCGCGCTGCGAGAGCTCGTTTGGAATCCGGTAGACAAGCACCTGCCAAAGCCCAGGTCGGGCAAGAAGGCGCCGCGAACCTGGCTCTACCCCGATGGCGAGCTGGTTCGCGTCTCGTTCTCTGCGCTCGCCGACGCCAAGGGCCGTTACCTGGTCGAGGACCGAGAGCTGGCTCACGTCGCCTTTCCGGCCGCCGCGGGGTGGGCAATTGGCAAACACAAGACCAGCGCATCTGGCGCGTTTGTTGCCGGCGATATCGATTACGGTCGGGCGGCATCTTCCGCGGACCAGGCGGCCGCCAGTTGGCGGAGCTGCAGAGACGGCAAGTGCCTGAAGCTGTCGGCAAAGAACAAGGGCTATACGTTCAACAGCGAGGACATCGCGTCGGTGCGCGGCGCCAAAGTCTGTGGGGCGACCGCCGCCTGGCAAGCTCTCCCAGCCACCGAAGCGCCTCAAATCGCCGCCCACCTCGGCCAAGCGCTGTCGGGACGCGTAACCCTGGCCGATGGCACCAGCGTTATCGAGCCAGCCCTCCGCCGCGCCTTGCCCGGCACACGCGTCATTCACCTCGCGACCCACGGGTTTTTCTCGCCCTTCAAGCAGTGCGTCGACGTCGAGGCGGTGCAGCAGACCGCGATGGCCAAGCTGCGCCAAACAAGCACAAAGGCCGCGCTGCAATCGCACGTATTCGACCCGTTGCAGCTGTCGGCCGTCGTGCTGTCGGGTGCAAACCTTGGGTCCAAACAGGGCGCCCTGCGCGACGGGATGATGTCCGGCCGGGAGGTCGCGCGGATGAACCTCGCCGGCACCGAGCTCGTCGTACTTTCCGCGTGCGAAACCGGGTTGGGCGAGCGCGAGGCGGGTGAAGGTTCCATCGGCCTGGCCCGTTCGTTCCTGCTAGCCGGCGCCGAACATGTCGTAACGTCGTTGTGGCAGGTCCCAAGCCGCGAGACCGGGCAGCTCTTCGAGGCGTTCTATCCGATCGCATTCGCCAAACGTGGTCAGCATCCAGCGACAGCGCTTCGCCAGGCCCGGCTGCAGTTGCTCGCGTCTTTGCGTGCCCGGCGCCTTCCCCACAACGCGTGGTTCTGGGCGGCATTTCAATCTGTCAGCAACGGTATTTGAGCCCCGCTTGACAGCCCTCCGAGGTCGCCATGTCCCATCTCCGCGCCCCTGCTCCCGATGCCCCTCTGACCGCGGCGGCCGTTCTTTTTGTGGCGGCGATCGTTGCGATGCCCTCCGCGGCTTCCGCCCGCTGCAAGAACGCCGCGCCGACCGCTGTTTGTCGCACCTTGGAGAGCGCCCCGCGCGCCGATCCGAAGCACAAACACACGCAGGCTGTGATCGAGGTCTACAAGCGCCTCAACGATCCGTTCGCCGCCCTCTCCGGCCGCGACACAGGCCTGGTCGTCTTGGCAGAATCCGCGCGGATGGGGCAGGGCAAGGCCGCACGTCCCATTCCGCCCGCGGCATACATCTGTCCCGGTGCGCCGCCCGCGATCTACGTGCCGTGGACGTTGGTCGAGCTCGTCTTGGACAAACGCAAATACCCGATCGACTTTCTCGCCTTCGTCATCGGGCACGAGCTGGGCCACCGAGCCAACGACTTCGACCTCGACGGCTGCCAACTCGCGGCCTTCCAGCGGCCAGGGAAGGGTGTGCACGAAGAGGAGTTGGCCGACAAACGGTCGGCGTTCTTCACCGCAGTGGCCGGCTATTCGACACGCGCCGTCGCGCACAAGCAGATCGTCAGCGACTTTCTCGCGCGGGAATACAACGTCCGCAAGTTCACGCGGGACAAGCGACACAAGGCGCTCATGTCGTCGCTGCAGCACATGGACGCGCTTGAGAACCTCTACCAGGTCGCGCTCATTTCGGCCTTTTCCGGCGACCTTGCGGCGGCCGACCGGCTGCTGGCTTGGAGTGATGAGCTGGTTCGCCACCGCGGCGTGCCGTTGCCCGAATTGGTCCTCGTCCGCGCCATGGTCCTGATGCTCCGAGCCGCTCCAAACGCGCCATGGCTCGGCAAGGCCAAGCTACCGTCGGACGCCTCTCACCTGCGATGCGCGCCGATCTTCCCCGCCCACTCGGCGATGCACGAAGAACCCGAAGCTGGCGCTGGGGTCCGCGCCGCCATCAGCGATCGCGATGCCGCCCTAAAGGCCCTCAAGAAGGCCGCGAGGCTGCTCGATCGCGCCGATGACCTGGGGGCGCCGAAACTCGCCGTTGTCGCCGCGCGAGGGTGTTTGGCATTTTACCTCGGCAAACCATCTGCCGCCCGTCAACACAACGCCGAGGCTCGAAAACTCGCCGCGAAACGGGGGGCTAAGGCACAAACCGACGTTTACGCGACTCTCGCGAGCAACGACGCGCTGTTCGCCTTCCAGGCAGATGTTCTCAAGCGGAGGGCTCCGGCCGCCAAGGGAAAGAAACGCAAAAAGTGGGCCCGAGCCCTCGCCAAACGCAAGCGAACATTCAAGGCCAACCGCGTCGTCGTCGAGCTCGTCAAGGCCTTCGTCGCGTTGCCCAAGCGCGTCCCCGCCAAGGAGCCGGCGCGCCCGAAATGCCGCAAGAAGACGCCGCTTGTGAGGATCAAGAACGTCGCGCTCACCGCCAAGCCTGACCTCGGCGCCTGTCCCGTCGGCTGGACGCTCGCACACACGGTCCCGCCGCTCGCAGCCGCGCGTAATTCGGGAACCCGCGTCGGTGTCACGACATGCACCAACGCCAAGCAACCAGGCGTGCGCTGGGTCCGTGTCAAGCTACCCGCGTTGACAAGTCCGCCGTCGCAAGCCGTCGAGGTCGCGATGCGGGTGTACGACGGCCGAAAGGTGAAGCTGCCCAACCTCGCCGCGCTCGCGTGTGGATGCGATGAGCTGGCCGGGCAGGGCACCAGCGACCGCGGACAGCGCGCTTGGATGGCCGCCTGCGATAAGCTTGGATTCGGCGTCGGTGTCGCGTTCACCAGGCGCGACGGGCAAACCGCGACCCTGGCAACGCTGGACTAACTAAAGCATTCTCGGTCCGGCAACAATATCGATCGATCGGTCAGCTTTTCTAGGGCTTGGCGCCCGCGAGAATCCACGCCTTCACAGCGGCCGATAGATCCGCCGAGACACCGCCTGGCTTGGGATCGGGCGGCATCTTGCTGCCGCATCCATGCACGGCTTTCTTGTCGACCTTCAGCCACAGCAGCGACTGCTCTGGCTTGCCGGGGACCACGTATTTCTGCGCCTTGCAGTCGTCCTTGAAGAGCCCCGTCGCCTTGCCGTTCAGCAGGGCCTTGTACGACGCGCTGACGTCCGTGTAGCTGAGCTCGAGCCCGCCGGCCGCGATGTTGTGGCAGTAGCCATCGGAGCACTTGCTGGCCAGGACCAGCTTCGGATGTAGCGCCGCGTAAGTCGTCGCCCCGCTCGAAGAGCTGCCGGCCGTGTCTTTGTTCCCCGATGAGCTCGCGGTGTCGCCGCCCGAACTTGACGACGTGCTGCTGGATGAGTCCCCGCCCGAGCTCGACGAGCCGCTGTCGTGGGTGTCGACTCCGGAGCTCGATGAACTCGAACTGGCGCCGCTGGAACTCGACGAGCTCGACGTGCCGCCACTGGTGGGATTGCTGCAGCCCACAAGTGCGACGAAGAGACCCGCGGTTGCCGCGACCGGCAGCTGCCAGGGATTGGTCATCGTTACCTCCAGCTCCGGGCATCATCCCGTTTGCTGGGGCCGCGCTCAAGTGGCCGCCGCAAGGTTGTCGGCAAGCGATCGATCGAGGAGCGAAGTCCGGCTCGGACGCCGCGACGACGCTACGGTGGGCAGGGTTCGGGCGCCTTCAAGCTAAAGCCTGATTGAGCGAGCAGGCACGCGTTGCTGTAGGTCTTCTTGTCGCACCCGCAGACCGGCTTGATGCTCTTGTCGCAGACGTTGGGCTTCTTGACGCAGACGCCCTTGCCCACGCAGATCCCGACCGGAACTTTGCAGTACTCGCCGGGCGCGCAGAGGATCGGCTTCACCGGGCCGATCTTGCAGCCTATCGCGTTGGGCGGCACCAGGCAGGCGCCGACGTAATCAAGCGCTGCGCCAGCCTTTTGTCGGAAACAAGCGTTCGGATACGTGTTGCCGTCGCAACCGCACTCGGCGGTGCCCCCGGCCGGGCACTTTGCAGGAGCCGCTGCGACACACTGGCCGTCCGCGCCTGCACCGCAGCTCTTCACCTCGCAAATCATGCCAGCCGGGCACTTCTTCGCCGCTTTGCCGCCGCATGGAATCACGGGCTCGGTGCACTTGCCGCCCTTCTTGACGACCGCACCGGCCTTCTGCGCTTCGCAGAGGTTGTTGTAGCTCTTGCCGTCGCAGCCACACACGGGCGCAACGAGCGCGACGCACGCGTCGATCTTCTTGTGACAGGTGCCCGGAACCTTGCCCCCGCAAGCGCCGCCAGGGGTCAGGCAAACGAATCCAGCTGGGCATTCCGCCCCTGTGTCGCCCTTGGCCGCATCCACTTCGCATGTCTTCGGTGGCGGAGGTCCGCCGGCATCCGCGTTCGATCCCGCGTCGGCCTGGCCGCCCGAACCGCTGGACGAAGCGCCCGCGTCTGAGCCGCCGCTCGATCCACCCGCGTCGCTTGCGCCCGAGGTTGAACCCGCGTCCGCTGCGCCGCTGGATCCCGTCGATGATCCGCCGGACGACGACGACGCGCCAGAAGAAGACGCACCGGAAGAAGACGCGCCGGAAGAAGACGCACCGGAAGAAGACGCACCAGACGACGATGCGCCGGATGAGGATGCACCGGATGAAGGTGCGCCCGACGACGAAGCACCGGAAGATGCGCCCGAAGATGACGCGCCGGATGATGACGCGCCGGATGATGACGCCCCGCTGGACGAGCTGCTTGTGCTCGAGGCGCCACCGCTGGTGCCGCCGCCATCGACCGTGCCGATATCGGGCTCTTCCGCGGGTCCGGGTAGCGGATCTTCGTCGCCACCACCTTTGCCGGCGCCGCAGCCTATCAATGCGATCGCCGCGGCGATCGTCACCAAACGTACTGTCCATCGCCACGATCGGAGTTGGTCCGAACCGCCTTCGATTGCACCGCGCATTGTCCGATTCCCCCTGGGTCGAGCCCTCGTTCGGCGGCGTGAGCCCGGGTTCTAAGCTCCAGCCCGTCGGGTTTCCGACGGACGTGTCAAAACCAGGTCGCTCCAAAGGGTACGGTCAAGAGCCGTTCGATCGCAAGCAATTCTCTAGATATGTGGCCGGTCTCTAATGCTCTGAAACGAAAGGCTTTTAGAGATGTGATCCGGATTCGCGCCCCAGCGAGCGACACTGATCATCGGTCTGTGCACACGGTGATGGTTACCGTAACCAATTGATATTACGCTGATTACAAAACTGTCATCATGCTGGAGTCCACGATCCCCGCTTGGTCTGCAGTCATGCGAATATACCGTTGCGAAAAAATCAGAACGATCGGAGTATCCATAGCTGGGAGACGTGCGCACGACTCGACGATTTCATGAAAATCGCGAGCACGTGCATGAACGGTCCGGCCGGGAAGCGCTGCGCGCCGCACACGCGCTGCTTCTTGTAGGGGTTGGACCCGACACCGCCCGCGGCTCTCGAATTGGGGGATGTCATGCAACGCAATGCTTTGCATTTCGCCGCGCGGTGGTTTGTTGTCCTGACTTCGGGGGTGGCCATTGCCGCCGCGTTCGGCGGGTGTTCGTCCGATCCGAGCGACCAGTCGGCGCAGCCCATCGCGTTCGATAACAACCCGGACAACGGGCTCGGTGGCGACAACGGCACCGGCGCCAGCGGCGGCACGGGAACAGGCAGCTCGAACGGCAGCAGTGGCGGCGCGAGCGGTGGCAACTGGGGCGCCTCATCCGGCGGCGCGAGCAGCGGCGGCGCTTCAGGTGCCAGCTCCGGTGCCTCGGGCAGCGGCGGCGCATCGTCCGGCGGAACCGACCCCGGTGAGGACGATCTGCCCCTGGCGATCGACGACGCGGACATTGAGATCGACCTCGGAGAGGACGGCCCAGGCCTTCCATCGGGCGATCCGAACCCTGTGGTGAACGGCGGTGGCGCCAGCAGCGGCGGTGCCAGCGGTGGCGCGAGCAGCAGCGGCGGCGCGAGCAGCAGCGGCGGTGGAGCCAGCAGCGGCGGTGGAGCCAGCAGCGGCGGTGGAGCCAGCAGCGGCAGCGGCGCGAGCAGCGGTGGCGACCTCGACCCCGATGAAGACCCGCTCCCCGGACCCGCGATCGAGCAGGACATCGATGCGCTCGGTAATGAGCCGCCCGGCTCCACGGGCAGCATTGTCGCCACGTCGGGCCCGTTTACTTCCAAGGCGAAGTTCGTCACCGACCGCGGCAAGCCCGCGTGGGTTCGCGCGATCGTTCGCGCCGATAACGTATGGGCGGATGACCCCAACGTTGGTGTCCTCGTCCAGGTCCGCGATGGGGTCGGCCGCCCGCAGGTGCACAGCAAATCGATCGTCCGCATCCTGCTGCGCAGCCCCGGCAAGAAAGACCAGGTCACCGTCGCCAAGGTCAACATCCACGGCCTCGCGAACGTGAAGGTCAAGATCCCGTACGGATGGTTCTCGCTCAAGGCCGATATCGCCGCACGGATCATCGTGCAGATCACCATGCCCGGCCCCGACGTCACAATCGCCGAGACCGCGCCGCACAAACTGACGCTCAAGCGCCTGCCCAAGATCGGCAAGTCCCCCCTCGTGGGTCTCGACGCAATCGTCCCATGGACGCCCAAACGGCCCGGCGAGGCGTTCGACATTCCCGTCTTCGGCCACACGCTCGTCAACGGGCTGGTCAAGGCGACGTTCCGCATCAACTTCGATCCCGCCGTCGTTCGCATCGACGGCGTGGGCGCGGGCCCCGACTACGATATCGCAACCAAGGCGGGGCAGGGCTCCGTTGTCGTCACGGTCAAGGCGAAGGCGAAGGTCAAGCTCGGCAAGCTGATCGGCGCCAAGCGCTTGCTCGCGGTGCTCAAGATGCGCGTGCACACGACGGCTCAGCCCGGCGCCGTGAGCGCGATCACCGGCTCCATCACCGGCATGACCACCAAACTCGATATCCCGCTGACCCCGCCCGGGACGCCGATGTGGATGCACGGCGTCTCCGGCAAGAGCAAGTCGGCCGTTATCAAGGTCCGCGCCAACCCGATCCGCGGCATCTTCTCCGTCATCGTCAAGGCCGAAGTGTTCGACACCTTCAAGCTGACCGGCAAAAAGAAGACGCGCGAAATCGTGACGTTCGCGGTGCGAGGAGCGCTGCCTGACAAGCAGGTTGGCGCCAGTTGCAGCTCCGGCGGCGGCCCGTTCGTGGTCAACAAGTGCCAGATCGTCGTCGTTGGCGGCGGCACAAAAGGCGTCGCCAAGGCCGTCGTCAAGGTCAGCTACAAGGGCCACCTCGCCGACGTGAAGGTGCGCATCTGGTCGATCGCGAAGGTCGTCGTCCGCCTCAAGCACAAGACGTTGCACGCGATCGATGGCTGGCTGAAGAAGTGCGGCGGCACGAAGCTTGGCTACCAGCGAAGCAAGGTCCGCGTTTCGGCCACGTTCAAGGCCGGGAGCAACGAGATCACGGCGCGCGTCGGCAAGCTGGTCAAGCTCGTCAGCGGCAACAAGGACGTCGCCATCATCAAGGACAAGAAGGTCATCGGCGTGGGCCCCGGCTCGACCGACATCTGGGCGCAGTCGAGCGGTCTGAACGCCAAGATTATCGCGCAGTCCAAGATCACCGTGAAACCCAAGGCGCTGAAGGTCGGCAAGCTGCACGTGGTCGCCGCGACGCACCTGGTCAAACCGTGGCTCGTGGGCGGCAACCCGGTCGCGCTCAAAAAAGCGAAGGTTCGCGCGCAGCTGCTGCAGAAGCTGAATAAGCTCACGGCACGAGCGCGAATCGTCGCTTGGGCCAAGTTCGAAGACGGCGGCAAGCTGCGTGTCACGTCCGAAATGGGCCTGAACGCGGTCACGCTGGCGCCCGACGTGTTGTCGGTCCAGCACGGTCCGTTGCGCATCGTCCCGCATAAGAATGGCTTCGGTGTCCTCGTCAAAGCGACTTGGAAGGTATGTGGCAAGGAGCTCGCGTGGGGCACGGCCAAGATCAAGATTCGGCTCAAGAAGGGCGGCGGCGGAGCGTCGAGCGGCGGTTCAAGCAGCGGTGGTTCAAGCAGCGGTGGTTCTTCGAGCGGCGCGTCGAGCGGTGGCGCCTCGAGCAGTGGTGCTTCCAGCAGCGGCGGGACGTCCGGTTCGGGCTCGAGCGGCGCGTCGTCGAGCAGCGGCACATCAGGTTCCGGTTCGAGCGGCGGTTCTTCGACCTCGAGCGGCGGTTCTTCGACTTCGAGCGGCGGTTCTTCGACCTCTAGCAGCGGTTCTTCGACTTCGAGCGGCGGTTCTTCGA
>CAZLMW010000048.1:0-35931 GCA_964560875.1 uncultured Enterobacteriaceae bacterium | reverse complement strand
TCTTCGAGCGGCGCGTCTTCGGGCGGTTCTTCGACTTCGAGCGGCGGTTCTTCGACCTCTGGCGGCGGCTCTGGTTCCGGTTCCGGTTCGTCCGGCGGTTCCGGTTCGTCCGGCGGTTCCGGTTCGTCCGGGGGCTCGGGCTCCAGCTCGGGTTCGGGTTCGTCCGGCGGCTCCAGCTCATCCGGCGGCGGCAAGTGCATCGACAAGGACGGTGATGGGTTCGGAAAGAACTGCTTGCCCGGCGACGACTGCGACGACACCAACCCCAACTTCGCGATCGTTTGCCCCGATTGCGGCAAGTCCAACCACCCCGGCTGCAAGTGCACGGCGATGGCATCCAACTGCTACACGGGCGATCCCACCTGGATCGGCAAAGGCATCTGCAAACCCGGCGTCCAGCTCTGCAACAACGGGTTCTGGGGCGAATGCAAAGGCCAGACGTTGCCCGAAGCCGAGGTCTGCGACGGCCTCGACAACGACTGCGACGGCCAGAAAGACGAAGGCGTGCTCAGCCCCTGCGGAACGTGCGACTTCTCCTGTGTCTCCGAAGGCGTGGGCCCCGGTTGGGACTACCCGTTCAACCCGACACCGGACAACAGCCGCAAGCTCATCTTGACCAAGGAAGGCTGGCTGGTGCTCGGCCAGGGCGCCAACGGACCGGACCTGGACCACATCTGGATCGCCAACTCCAAGGAGAACACCGTCAGCAAGCTCGACACCATCACGGGCAAGGAAGACGCGCGCTATCGGACGTGTGGCGACCCGTCGCGTACGGCGGTGGATCTCGAGGGCAATTGCTGGGTTGGTTGCCGCGGGTCAGGACGCGCGACCTTCATCATCAACGAGAAGAAGGACTGCATCGACAAGAACGGCAACGGCAAGATCGAGACGAGCTTCGACACCAACGGCGACGGCAAGATTTCGACCGGCGAAATGCTCCCGTACGGCAAGGACGAGTGCATCAAGTTCGACGTCAAGCCGACCGGCATGAAGTACACCCGCGCGGTCGGCGTCAACGAGAAGAACGAGGGCCTGATCGGCGACTGGGTCACCCGTCACCTGCGCTGGATGTCCCCCAAGGACGGCAAGGTGCTCGACATCGTCAACCTCGGCTGCAGCCCGTACGGCGTTGCGGTCGACCAGAAGCGCGATATCTGGGTCGCGGGCCGCGGGTGCGCGTCGATTCTCAAGGTCGATCCGAAGACCAAGAAGGTCACCAAGTACCGGCCGCACAGCAAGTTCAACCCGTACGGAATCAACGTCGATATCTACGGCAAGATTTGGACCGGCAACTGCTGCAGCCACCACGCCGCGTATCGCTTCGATCCGGTCACCGGCAAGTTCAGCTACGTCGCAACGAAGTACCGGCCCCGCGGCATCGCTACGAGCATCGACGGGTACGCGTACCTGGCCAACGATATCCAGAACTCGGTGGCGATCATCGACGTAAAGACGATGAAGAACGTCGGCCAAATCTCGCTGGGTAGCGGTCGGTTCCCGATCGGCATGGCGGTGGATTACCAGGGCAAAGCGTGGGCCGTGAACCAGCAGAAGGGCACGGCGACCAAGATCGACCCGAAGACCAAGAAGGTGATCGGCGAATACAAGGTCGGCAAGGGGCCTTACACGTACTCGGACATGACCGGCTACACGCTGCACCATTTCACGGCGCCGAAGGGCAAGTACTGCAACGTGTTCGGCCTGAAGAACTACAGCGGTCCGCTCGGCGTGCCCGATCCGATCCCGACCTGGTGGCGCGAGATCAAGGTGTACGAATCGACGCCCAAGGGTGGCGCACACCTGAAGGTGCAGTACCGCGCTGGCAACACGCTTTCGGAGCTCACCAAGGCCAAGTTCAGCGCCAAGCTGGGGCCCTTCCCGCCTGCGACGTTCCCCATCGACCTCACGGCCGGTGGCAAGAAGGTTGTCGGGCGCTACCTCGAGGTTTGCGTGGACGTGTTCGCCGGGCTCGACAAGATCTCGCCGATCGTCAAGGCCATCGTCGTCAAGGGCAAAAAGACCAAGATCTTTGGGCCGTAGCCACGACCGACGGCGTCAGTCGGCTCGAAAAGACCGAAATAACGTAGCTTTGAGCTAGCTAAGGCTCGTGGACGTGGCCGATATCGCGGACTCCACGCGGGCGAGCACGGCGTCGTCCATTCGTGACCACATCGGCAGGCAGAGCAGCCGTGCGCAGACGGCGTCGGTCACCGGCAAGTTGAACCGGCCTTCGTAGTCCTGGAGCTCGTGCAGCGGCGGCCAGAAATAGCGTCGACTTCCCACGCCGTGCCGCTTGAACTCGCCGGACACAGCGTCCAAATCGGCGCCTTCGGGAGCCAACACGGCGAGGTTTTGGTGGTTGCTCCGAACGCCGTCGGGGAGCGCCTGGTTGGTGAACGCGGCGGCCAATTCGATCGCGGCGCGCAGACGTTTGGCATAGGTCCGGCGGCGTTGCAGGGCCCCTGGCAGTTGCCGAAGTGAGTGGCGACCGACCGCGGCGTGAAGCTCGGACATCTTGAAGTTGAAGCCCGGTTTGCTGCGGCGCAGGTCCGAGTCGAGGCCATGGTTGCAGAGCCGTCGAAGCTCGGCCATCAGCGCCGGATCGCGCGCGGAAACGAAGCCGCCCTCGACCGCCGGCAGAATCTTGGTTGCGTGCAGGCTGAAGACCTGGATGTCGACATGCGGATCGAGACGAGCTCCATCTCGCTCGGTGCCGACGCCATGGGCGTTGTCATACAGCAGAACGGCGCTGGATTCATCGCAAACGGCCCGGATCGCGCCGAGATCGGGCGGGGTTCCGTAGACGTTGACGGGCACGACCAGGCTGGCGTCCGGATGAGCTGCGAGGGTGCGGCGCAAGGAGTCGGGACACATCGTCCACGTGTGCGGATCGATATCGCAGAACACAGGCTCGAGGCCGGCCCAGACCGCGCAATTCAAGGTCGCGATGTAGGTGAACGCGGGCATGATCGCTTTGCCGCGCGGGGCCAATGCCAGGGTTGCGAGGAGCAATGCGCCGGATCCCGAGGACGTTGCCATCACCTCGGACGCGCCGAGGTAGGAGGCGAGGGAACCTTCGAAGTCGCGCAGGACGGTGCCTCGGTTGGTCAATTGGCCCGACTGCAAGGCTGCGGTGATGGTGTCGAGCAGGTCGCTGTCGGGTTCGACCTGGGGGCGCACAAAGCCGAGCGTGGCAGCTGGATGGGCATCGCGGGGCGGGCCGAGCAGCTGCCAGTGTTCGAGGGTCTGCCGCAGGCCGGTGTCCAGGTCGATGTCGGCTGAAAAACCGAGCACCTCGCGCATCGCTGAGACGTTGGGTACGCGCCTCTCGATCTCTTCGAAGCCGTCGCCGAAGTGATCGCGGCCAGCTACGTGTTCGGTTCCGGCCTCGTGGCCAGCGAGCGCGATGACCCGCCCGGCCAGGTCCGCGATTGTGACCGGCTCGATCCGGCCGATATTGAACGCGCGACCCGCAACCTTGTCGTTGTCGAGGTTGTCGAGCAGGCCCACTGTGCCGCGAACGGCGTCGTCGATGTGGCAGAACGAGCGTACGGCTTCGCCTCCGTCGACAAGCGGCAGCGGTTTGCCTTCCTGCACGCAGCCGAGGAACTTGCCGAGCACGCGTCCGGCGCCGGGGCGATCGAGCTTTGGGCCGTAGACGTTGAAGTAGCGGACGATGGCGAACCGCAGGCCGCGTCTGCCCATCGCGTGTGCGTACTGTTCGAGCGTGGACTTGCTGATCGAGTAGCACCACCGACTGTTGGCCAGGTTGCCGAGCCGCGGGCCGATCGATTCGTCGAGGTCGATGCGCCACCGCCCGTAAACTTCGCTCGTGCTTGCGATAATGACCGGTACGTCGTGCTCGACGCACGCCCGCAAGACGGCGCGTCCACCGAGGATGTTGACGTCGAGGACGAGCTCGGGGTCTTCGATATAGCGGTCTACGCCCACGACCGCGGCCAGGTGCACGCAGCGACCGGCGCCCGCGATGATGTCGGGGATCGCGCGAATGTCGCCCACAACGAACTGCAGATTCGGGTCGTCGCGAACATCGGCGAGGCGATTGAACCCCGCGATATCGACGCAGCGCACCGAGCGGCCTGATGTCAGAAGGTTGCGGGCGATGTCCGCGCCGATGAAGCCCGCGCCGCCGGTGATCACGACATCGACGTCGGGAAGTGGCGCGGTGGCTGCATCGGAATCCGCCCGAACGGTGGGGAAGACGGCTGCGAGAGCGCTGTGCAGGTCTGCGAGATCGCTGTCGTTGCCGAATTGCAGGTCGGCGAGCGCGGCTGTGGCGACGAGCTGTTGCGCGGCGCTGTCGGTGGAGTGGAGCTCGGCTTGCTCGTGGCGTCGGAACTCCTCGAAGCTTGTGGCGTCGCCGCCTCGGTTGCGCACGAGCATCCGTTCGTAGCGGGTGCGCTCGTCGGCGGTGACCTCGAGGAAGACGAAGTCGGGTCGGCCGCGTAATTCGGCGACTTCGGCGGGGTTGCGCACGCTGTCTACGATGGTGTTTTCGCCCGCGGGGATGGTGCGAAGGATGCGTTCCGCCAGCACGCCGGGACCGCCTTCTTCGCGGAGCTGTCGACCACCTGCGATGAGGTTGTCGCGCGTGACCTCGAGGCCTCGTTCGCGCAGATCGATGCGGATCGCGTCGGACAGCGACGTGTAGCGGAAGCCCCGCTCGGTGAACCACTGGGCGACTGTGCCCTTGCCGGCGCCGTTGCGGCCGGTCAAACCGATGATCATGCGTCCTCGCCCGCGAAAACGTCCGGAACGGTCGCGTCGATGATTTGCGCCACGAGGGGATCGGCGCCGTCGGAGCGGGGGATGGCGATCTTAGCACCCGGCTCGAAAGTTCGGCGGTTGATAAGCGCGAGCCCGCGCGCCACGCCGTCGACGATGTAACCGCTGGCCAGCGAACCGGCCCGTTTGCCTGTCTGGGCGCTGCGAATCTTGGTCCCCACGACGAGCGCAGCCGCGGCGGCGTCGTCCACGTCGTCTGCCTGGGTCCAGCACAGGTGACGCCGGAGCTTGCCGCGGTAGGTCATCATCGCGATGGCTTCCTGGCCGAGGTAGCAGCCCTTCGAATAGGACACGGCGTCGCGCATCCCGAGCTCGAGCGGGGTGGACCCGTCATCGAAATCGAGCCCGACATCGGAGATCCCGTGGTTGATTCGTGCGGCGTGCCAGGCAGCCGTGTCTCCGATCGCGTACTCGTCCTCGGTCGCCTGCGCGAGCAAGCTGGGCAGCTTCTCGGTCGCCACAATGCCGTGGTTCAAAACACCGGCGCTGGATTCTTGCGGCCATTCGGCGACGGGGTCGAAGTCGGCGGCCGGCGTCCCATTGAGGCTGGTCACGACGCTGACATCGGGATCCACGGCGAGCTTCACGCGCTCGGCAACACGGTAGCGCAACAACCCGTCGATGAGCGGCTGGGCGGTTTCGGCGAGGGTGACGAGGAGAATCGCGTCCGCCGTGACCACCGACGTGGCGAGCGCGATCAGTTTGCCCTGCGCGGTGCAAAGACACGTTCGCGCGATATCGCCGGTCCGATCCTGGTCGATGTCTTGCGTCATCAACGCTTGCAGGAAACGGCCGCGATGCTTTCCAGTCACGCGGATAACCGCCTGGTCACCGCGCGCGAAGACGACCTGCGATGACGCTCGAGGGGCCACCAGGTCGGCGGTCTTGGGATCGAGCGGGAGCCAATTCATGGGGTCTCGCTGCCTGGGGGCGTGGCGGTCGTGGGTTGATCGCAGCCGAGCGCTGCGCGGCGATCTCGTGCGCGATTGACGGTCATGGACCGGGGTTGAGGATCGGGCCATCGCGTGAGGACCTGCTTGTACATCTTGCACGCTTCGGCCGTGTTTCCGTCTCTCTCATGCAGCATGCCGCGATCGAAGAACGCGCGCACGCCTGCGATAGGATGGGCGAGGATGTCGCAGTTGTGCGTCGCGAGCTCAAGCCATTTGCGGGCGTCTGCCATGCGGCCGGCGTGCAGGAATGTCCGGCCGATGTCCGCCGCGAGCATCGCCGAGGGCAAAAAGAGGGGGATGGGCAGCTTCGGATCGTATTCGGCCACGGCCAGGGTTGCTTCAGCGGGACCGGCCACGGCGCGTGCATAGCCATAAGGCCAAGCAAAACGGCGCGAAAGTCTTGGGATTCCAGCCTCTTCCCAGCCTGTGAGCCAGCGCTGTACCGAATTTTGCCAGCGCACATTGTCCAGGTGTCGCGTTTCGGCCAGCACACGCAATAACCGCGGAACGGGATCGCCGGCCAGCGATTCGACGTTGCCCACCGGGTCTTGTTCGTAGGCGTCCATTCGCGCGATGAAATCGGCGGCGAGCTTGGCGGCCTGTTCGCGCTCTCCAGACTCGAGCAACGCCATGGCGGCCAGCGCAATGGGGCCGCCGACGCGGATTCGGTGTCCGGCGCCTTTGCCTTGCGCGATGAGCTTGCGCGCCTCGGCGATCGCCGTTGTGAAGTCGCCCTTGAGCGCGGCAACGCGATAGCGGAACACACCGCGGATTCGGTCGCCCATTTGCTTGATGCGCACCAGCTTCAGACCCTGTTCGACGGCGGCTTCAACGGCGGGGATGGGCCTGTTCATCGCCGCGAGTCCTCGCGCGACAAAGATGGGACCGGCGGCTTGTTCCGGATCGGCGGCCGTTGCGAGGCGACCCATTTGGATGACGTCCTCGCACTTGCCCTGCTGACTGAAGATCCGCGCTGGAATCGATGTGCAGTAGATGGAGTCGGGCGACTTCTTCCGGCAATCCGCGGCCGCTTGGAGCGCGTCGTCGACACGGCCCACCGCTGCGAGCGCTTCGATACGGAGGCCCGCTGCGTTGATGAATTCCGGGTCGATCGCGAGCGCGCGGTCGAGCAGGTCGATGATGTCGTCGTAGTTTTCGCCCGGGGGCAGCAGCGTCGCGAGGGAAAACGGCAGGACAGCCGACTTCGGACGGTTCTTGATGGCCGCTCGAAACCTTCTTTCCGCCTCGGCGATATCCGGCGGGGTCTGCAACACGACGGGCGCCATGGCGTGCATGACCTCGCGCCACACCGGGTGCAGTTTCTCCTTGAGGCGGCGCGCGTGATTGAACGCCTTGCGACCGGCCGCGGTTTGCTGGTTATTCCACTGGACGAACGCGAGAAAGAGCCACGCTTCCGCGAAATCGGGGCGTCGCTTGACCGCGTCTTCGACCGTTCTGTAGAGCATCAAGCGGCCCGACCGGAGCTCGCTCAACGCCTCGACATAGACTTTAACGGCCTGCTTGTCGTCGAGCGCGGGAACGGGCGGCCAACCGGGCCAAAGCCCCTTTTCAGCGGCGGTTTTCCCGGCTTTGGCTGTGGCGGCGATGCGCGGCAGGTTCTCGGCGTCTTCCTGCGCCAACATCATCGCCGCGCCGGCGGTGCCGATGATGACGGCGGCGATGGATCCGACGAGGACTCCGGTGCTCCGCGTGGGGCGGGTGCCACCGTGCGTTCCCGTCTGTGTGACCGATGACCGCGGCGGGTTTGCTGACTGGGGCGCGGGGTCGGCAGTTGGGGCGCGGTCGGCGAAGACCTTGTTTGTCGGGGCTTCCAGGTCAAGGGCGGTCGCCGCGTTGACGTCGTTATCGCGCGCCGGTCGGGCGCGTTTATCCGGTCGGACGCGTTTACTCAGCGCGTCATCGATGGCGGCGAGCAGCGCCTTGGCATCGGGGTAGCGCTGGTCGGGCGACTTGGCCAGGCACCGTTCGACGATGGCCTGGGCGCTCGCTGGGACCGAGATGTCATGGTCGGAGATCGGCACGGGCGCGTCGCGGGTCGTGGAGATGATGATCTCCATCGATGAACGACCCTTGAACGGTCGCTTGCCGCTGATCATCTCGTACAGCACGACGCCGAGGGAGAACTGATCAGCGCGGCTATCGACGGCGGTTCCGGTGGCCTGCTCGGGCGACATGTAGCCGGGCGTGCCGAGAATCCGGCCCTGCTGCGTCTGGAAACCCTCGACGGTCGCGTCGTCCACGCTCACGGCCTCTTCGGGCGGGTTGATGCGCGCGAGTCCGAAGTCGAGGACCTTCGTTCGCCCCGCTTCGTCGAACATGATGTTGTCGGGCTTGAGGTCCCGGTGGACGATTCCGACACGAGCCGCGGCTTCGAGCGCCCCAGCGACGTCGTGGGCGATCCGCAGCGCCTCGGAAACGCCCATTTTTGCGCGCTTCATGCGGTCGCGCAGGGTGCCGCCGGGACACATCTCAAGCGCGATCCACACCGTGCCTTCGTGCTCGCCGATATCGAACACCTGGGCGATCGCGGGGTGGTTGATCTTGGCGGCGGCCCGGGCTTCGCGCAGAAACCGCAGTCGGCGTTCGTCGTCGGCCACAAGATCGCTGGGCAAGATCTTGAGCGCCACGGCGCGACCGAGGCGGGTGTCTTCGCCGCGATACACCACGCCCATGCCGCCCGCACCGAGTCGTTCGATGACGCGGAAGGGGCCGATTCGCGAGCCGATCAACGGGTCAGGGGCGCTATCCACGGGCGCGAGTCTATGCCTTTGCACACGATTCGGCACCTCCGCGCCTGATCGCGGCCAAAACGCTTCGCAGGGGTCGGTTCATGGGCGGTCGACCCGGCGGCACTCGACAAACGCGATTTGCCGCTTATCTTCCCTGCCCCTCGCGCCACGCGCGTGGGAATAGACGCGACAGTTTCGGGCTTTTGGCAGCGGCGTACCGCGCCAGGACGGACCTTCCAAGGAGGCAACGTGCAGGATATTCGTGTGCTCAACGAGCTTGTGCGCGACAAATCGGGCTTCATCGATCCCTTGCTGACCGAGATGCGCAAGGCGGTCGTCGGCCAAAACGAGATGGTTGAGCGGCTGCTGATCGGCATGCTCACCGGCGGCCACGTGCTGCTCGAAGGCGTGCCCGGACTCGCCAAGACGCTGACGGTCAAAACGCTGTCGCAATGCTTGTCGGTCAACTTTCAGCGCATCCAGTTCACGCCCGATCTGCTGCCCGCCGACATCCTCGGTACGCAGATCTACAACCCGCGCGACCAGTCGTTTTCGGTCAAGCGGGGCCCGATTTTCGCCAACCTGATCCTCGCAGACGAGATCAATCGCGCCCCCGCCAAGGTGCAGTCCGCGTTGCTCGAGGCGATGCAGGAAAAGCAGGTCACGATCAGCGACGAAACGTTCAAGCTTGCCGAGCCATTCCTCGTCCTCGCGACCCAAAACCCCATCGAGCAGGAAGGCACCTACCCGCTCCCCGAAGCGCAGGTCGACCGTTTCATGTTGATGGTGCGCGTCGGTTACCCGAGCAAAGAGGAAGAGCTGCAGATCCTCAACGCGGCGACCGGCGGCATCATCAACGAACCGCAGCCCGTCGTGTCGCCCGAACAGGTGATGGATGCCCGCAAAGTCGTGACCGAGGTGCATATCGACGACAAGCTCAAGCGCTACATCGTCGACATCATCTTCGCGACCCGCGACCCGCGCGCCCACGGCGTTGGTGACGCTGCAGAGTTCATCCAGTTCGGGGCCAGCCCGCGCGCGAGCATCTACCTGACAATGGCGGCCAAGGCGCACGCGTTCCTGCGACACCGCGGCTACGTTATCCCCGAGGATATCAAGGCGATCGGTCTCGACGTGCTGCGCCACCGCGTGATCCTGACCTACCAGGCCGAAGCCGAGTCGCTGACGTCCGAAGACATCGTGCAGCGGATCTTTGACCGCGTGGACGTGCCCTGATCGGCGCGAACGCACGCATCCCTGGCAATCTCAACTTGAAGTGGGCGGAGTCGACGTGAGTACGGCTGCCGAAAAACGCGACGCGATCCTGAAGAAGGTGCGCGAGATCGAGCTTGTCACGCGCCGTCTCGTCAACGACGTGCTCGCCGGGCAGTACCACGCCGTTTTTAAGGGTCGTGGCATGAGCTTCGACCAGGTGCGCGAGTACCAGCCCGGCGACGACATCCGCACGATCGACTGGAACGTGACCGCGCGAACAGGCGTGCCCTACGTCAAGCAGTACGTCGAAGAGCGCGAGTTGACCGTTCTGCTCGTCGTCGACCTGTCCGCATCGGGGGTCTTCGGCACCGTCGGCCAGAGCAAGCGCGAGCTGGCCGCCGAGATCGCAGCGGTCCTGGCGTTTTCCGCCATCAAGAACAACGACCGCGTCGGCGTGATCATGTTCAGCGACCGCATCGAGCGCTACATCCCGCCGAAGAAGGGCCGTGGTCACGTGCTTCGGGTGATCCTCGAGCTGCTTGAGGTCCAGCCCGAGGGGGTCGGCACGCGCATCGACGTGGCTTGCGACTACCTGAGCAAGATTCAACGCAAGCGTTCGGTGGTCTTCTTCCTCAGCGATTTCCTGCCCGAGGACGACACGGTGCCCCTCGCCGAGAGCTACGAGCGGGCGCTCGGTGTGGCGAGTCGGCGGCATGACGTCGTTCCGTTGGTCATCCACGACACGGCCGAGCAGGACTTCCCCGACCTCGGTCTGGTCGCGCTGGAGCACCTTGAGACCGGTGAGTTGATGTGGTTTGACAGCGGCGCGCGGGCTGTTCGTCACGCGTTTAGGCGACGTGGCGAGGCGCTTGTGACCGAGCGCGACCGGATCTTCCGCAAACATGGCATGGAGCCGATTCGCGCCGAGGTCGGCAGCGACTACTTGCCGGGTTTGGTGACGTATTTTCGGCGGAGGGCGTCGCGGCAATGAAGCGTCTCGTGCTGCTCTCGCTCGTGCTCCTGGCGACGACGACACTGTCGGTCGCGACGGTCCGATCCGGGCAAGCGCAGGTTCCGGCAGGCGATCCCAACGCGCCTGCGGCCGCTGCGCCCGTTCCCGCCGTTGCGGCTGCCGGCAGTCCTGGCGACCCGAACGCCGGTTTGGCGCCGCCGACGATCCGAAGAGCCGTGCCCCCACGCCTAATCGGTGACCCGGACAAGCAACCGACCAGCGCTGCTCCCATTGGCACGGCCGGCGATCCCGCGCCCACAGCGCTGCCACCCGTCGCAGACCCCGCCGATCCGCGCTCCGCGGCACCTGCCGTCGCAGAGACGGCCGAGAAACCGCCGCCGATCGAGGTCAAGGTCGCGATGTCCACGACCGCGCCCAAGTTCGGTGACCGCATCACCATGACCGTGACGCTCAAATACCCGACGTCGCTGCGTGTCTTCTTCCCAGCCCGGCCCAATCTCAAGCCGCTGCTGTCCATCCCCGACGATCCCGGCAAGGTACAGCGGTCCGAGTCGGGCGGCACGGTGACCGAGACGCTGGAGATCCCGTTGCTCGTCGTGAAGACAGGGCTGCTACGCACGCCTCCGGTCGAGGTTCCGTACCACGCTGTCACCGCCAGCGGGGGCGCGGGCGAATCGGGCACCGTGATGGTCCCGTCGCAGCGGGTCGTCGCCAAGAGCCAGTTCGCCGGCGCGACCGAGATCAAACCCGAGCCGCTCCCCGAACCGCTGCCGCTCGTCGAAGACAACGTCCCCCTGCAGGTCGGCCTGTTCGTGACCGCGATGATGCTTGTCGCCGCCTTGCTCACGTTCCTCGGCCTGCGTGCCTACCGCAACCGTGCCCGTCGCGCCGAGCCCGCCCCGGAGATCCCGCCGCACGTGGTCGCATACGGGCGGCTCGATGAGCTGATGCGGTCGGGTCGACTCGAGGACGAAGCGCGTCTCGTCTACGGCGAAATATCCGAGATCTTGCGCGAATACGTCGGTCGTCGCTATGCGATCGCCGCGCTCGATATGACCAGCACCGAGCTGCTCGATTCGCTCGAGGGCCAGGACCTGCGCGGGCTGACGATCGACCAGTTCAAGGACTTCACCAAGCTGTCCGACCTCGTGAAGTTCGCGCGCTTTGGCCAGACCGTCGAGGAGCTCACCGACAGCCTGCGCTTTGTCCGCCGGGTCGTTGACTTGACGATGCAGACGCCCGAAGAGCTCGAACGCATCAAGCAGCAGCGCCTCGCCCGACTGGCTCGCGAGCGGCGGCTGCGAATCCAGGTGATGGCGCCGGCTCCCCTGCGATTCCAGGCGTTTGCGCTCGACGTCGCGGGCGGCGCGGCGGTCACCTTCCTGGTCGCCTGGCTGTCGATCGACACCGGAAAACAGGGCCTCTTCGACGCGGCCTACATGCTCCTGCTCGGCTGGCTTGCGTTGCGCGACGTGATCGGCGGTGGCTCCCCCGGCAAAGTGCTGACCGGCCTGCGCATCGCTGAATTCGATCCGTCGATCGAGGTCGATCCGGACGCCGTGCTGCGTGACGACGACGCCGCCATCGCCGCGCGTCGACGGGCTGTAACCGCTGGGTTGTGGCCGCGGCTGCAGCGCAACCTCTTGTTGGCTGTGCCCGGCGCGGGAATCGTGGCCGAAGGGTTGACCTGCCTGTACCTGCCCGAACTTCGCCGGCTCGGTGACCAATGGGCCGAGACACGCGTCATCGATGGTCGCTACGGGTTGCGCCGCAGCAAGCCGAACTGGCTTGTCGGTGGCGTGCTGATCGTGATCGCGGCCGCGCTGTTGCTCGCGCCCCTGCTCGTACTCGGAGGTCGGCCGCTATGAGTCCGGCAGACGGCTACACGTTCGAGCACCCGTGGTTTCTCCTCGGCCTCCTGGTCGTGGCTGCGGTCCTGTGGGCGCGGCTGAGATCGCAGCCGGCAGCTGTCTACATGTCCAACTTGCGGGTCGCGCGCATCGCCGGGACAGGCCTGCGGGTTCGGGCTCGCTGGGTCCCCGACGCGCTCCGCTACCTCGCGGCCATCATCCTCGTCGTCGCCATGGCGCGGCCCCAGAAGGTCGACCGGGAGCTGCTCAGCGGCGAAGGCATCGACATCATGATCGCGCTCGATATGAGCGGTTCGATGAACGCGATCGACCTGTCGGAATCGCAGATCGAAGAGGTGCAGAACAAGGGCCAGGAGCCGCTCAACCGCTTCGGCACAGCGCGCAAAATCCTCAAGGAGTTCATCAAGGGCCGTCGCAGCGACCGCATCGGGCTCGTGATCTTCGGCGCCAACGCGTACCTGCGCTTTCCGCCGACGTTGGACTACGTGCGGATGCTCAACGCCCTCGATGGCTTGGTGCTCGATGACGGCCGTCGCCAGCGCGAAGGCCAGGACGAGTGCGCCAACAATTGCACGATTGTGGGGTCTGGGACGGCGATCGGCGACGCGCTCAACCGGGCCTATATGCGGCTGGAGCGTTCGAAAGCGCGCAGCAAGATGATCATCCTCATCACAGACGGCAAGCAGGAAGGCGGGTCGATGAACGCGACCACGGTGCCCAAGTACATCGCGTCTCTCTCGGACAAGGAAAAGGTGCGCATCTACACGTTCCAGGTCGGTTCGGGGCGGGAGACGCGGCTGCCGGCGATGGATCCGCTGCGCGGTGGACCGTTGCGCGATCGATTCGGCCGTCGTGTGTACCAGCGCCCCGATCGCCCGTTCCCGACCGATCCGGAGCTGCTGAGGCAGATCGCGAAGCTCACGGGCGGGACGTTCTACGACTCCTACGACCCCTCGAAATTCGAAAAGGACTTCAAGGACCTCGCGCGCACGACGTTCAAGGTGAAGGTGCACACAAACCGCAAAGAGCTGTTCTTTGGCTGGTTGCTGTGGGGGCTGGGATTGTTGTTGCTGGAGCAGGTGTTGCGGCGTTCATGGCTGCGGGTTTTCCCCGCGTGACGCCGAGCGAAGGACGAGATGGCTGAAGACCTGACATTCGCGAACCCCGAGTTGGCCTGGCTGGCGTTGCCGGTGCTGGTTTTCGTGCTGTGGGGCGCCGTGCAGCTGAGTCGGCTGGACAAACAGCTCGCGCGCCTCGGAAGCGGAGCTGTGGTCCAAAGGCTTGTCGCCAGCTACTCGCCACGCACCGCGGCTTGGCGACTCGCCCTCATGGGGCTTGCGATGATCCTGCTCGTCGGTGCGGCGACGCGGCCGCGCTACGGATTGCGCGAAACAGAGGTCGCGAACGCGGGTATCGATGTGGTCTTTGCCGTGGATGCGAGCAAGTCGATGCTCGTCCGCGACGTCGCGCCCAATCGATTGAAAGGAACCGGGCTCGAGATCGCGTCGCTGCTCGAACAACTTGCGGGCGGGCGCGTCGCGCTGGTGCCATTTGCCGGGATTCCATACATCCAGACGCCGCTGACGACCGACCACGACGTTGTACGGACGTACATGTCCGAGCTGCGACCCCACGACATGCCGATCGGCGGGACCAACATCGGCCGCGCGATCACATTGGCGACCGAAGTCCTGACCGGCAGCAGCGAGAAGGCCCAGGCGGCGGTGCGCGGCAACCTCGTGACGCAATTCAAGGGCAGCAAACACAAGGCGATCGTGCTGTTCAGCGACGGCGAGGACCACGAAGGAGCGGCGCTCGAGGCGGCCAAGAAGGCGGCCGACAAGGGCGTGCGCATCTTTACGGTCGGTGTTGGCTCGGGGTTTGGAGATCCCGTCCCAATTGTCGGCAACGACGGCACCATCACGGGGACGCTCAAGGACGCGGCCGGCAACCCCATCTTCAGCAAGCTCAACACCGATTTGCTCAAGGGCGTGGCGAAGGTGAGCGGCGGCAGCTTCTTCCACTACTCGAACACCTCTGTCGCGGGGCCGCTTTTCAAGGCGCTCGACGCGCTCGAGAAGGCCGAATACGCCGAGCGCTTCAAGCTGCTGGGTGAAGATCGCTACCAGTACTTGCTCGGACCCGCGTTGCTGCTGCTCTTGGCGGGGATGCTGTTGCCGACACGATCGGGCGCGGGCGATTCTGTGCTGACCGAACGTGCAACTTATGGTGGCTCCGCTGGAACCGGTAAGAAAGGGGCCGGCAAGAAG
This sequence comes from uncultured Enterobacteriaceae bacterium, assembly GCA_964560875.1. Classification (GTDB taxonomy): domain Bacteria; phylum Myxococcota_A; class UBA9042; order UBA9042; family UBA9042; genus CAZLMW01. Next base: position 21,093 of record CAZLMW010000048.1, on the reverse strand, counting down.
GCTTCCGGTGCCTCATCCAAATCGGCCAAATCGGCCAAAGCTGCGGCATTTGCGGCGTTCTTCGTGCTCAGCGGAGCCGCCCTCGATGCGGACGCCGCACCGCCCCCTGCCAATGCGCCTGCAGCGGCTGCCAATCCCGACGACGCACCTCCCGCGGACCCCGCGAAACCCGGCAAAGACGCAGCGACCGGGCTCGACGATACGTTCGCGGCTGAGCAAGCAGAAGAACGGCGCAGTGAACGCACGCAGGCCGAAGCGCGCCGCAATCCGCACTGGCTCGAGCGCGAGAATCCCGACATCGCCGACGGTCGCGACCTGCTGAAATCCGGTAAGGCCGGCCAGTCCCTCGCGGCGTTTAAGGAAGCCCAGGCCACACGGCCCGAGCACGCCGTCATTTGGTACAACGTCGGGGTCGCGCAGGCCGCGCTCTCGATGCACGAGGAGGCCGAAAAGAGCTTCGACCGCTCGCTCTCGGCTCTCGATGAACACGACCCGGAGCTGGAAGCCGACCTGCACTATGCGGCGGGTACGTCGAAGCTGCAGTGGGGGCTGTCGCTGCTCGAAAAGGCCAAGGCTGAACAACAGGCCAACGCGACGACGAAGAAGCCGACCGCGGGCAGAAACCCGGGACAACCCGCGACCGCGCCTGCCGCTGCGGACAAGAAAACCGACTCCGCGGGTGCGGCCAACGAGGCAGCGAAACACTTCCGCGCGGCGGTCGAGAGCTTGCAGCTGGCCATGCTCGCCGATCCCACCCGGCCGGCGACCCGCAAGAACCTCGAGATCGCACGGCTCTACGCATACCCACCATGCCGCACGCGCGACACGATCCACGAGCCGAACGACCAGCCCGAGCAAGCCAAGCCGATTCAGCCCGATCCGAAGAAGAAAGAGACGACGATGGCGCTGCGGTCATGCCCGGCGGACGTCGACTACTTCGCGCTGAAGCTCTTCCCGGGCGACCGCTTGACCGCATCGGTGCAGACCAAGACGCTGGACACGAAGTCGATCGATCCGCTGGATCGCGAGACCGGCAGAGACCCGCAGCTTGGCGTCGCGTTGCTATCTGCAGACGGCAAGAAGTTCCTCCGAGGCGCGCCGCCACCTGCCGAGCCGCTGGAGACGGTCGAGCTCAATCACGTTGTGCGGGAAGAGACCGTCCTGGTCGCGGTTCGAAACGTAGCCGAGGTAGAGGCGCCGTACGACCTCAAGCTCAAGCTGCTGCCAGCATGCGCGCGAATCGAGGACAAGGCCGAGCCCAACGATACGATCGAACAGGCGCGCAGTATCCCGATCGGCAAGCAGATTCCGCTGCGCCTCTGCCCTCGAAACGACGATCACTTCGGGGTGAGTCTGACGCCCGGGCAAGGATTGCTCGTCCAGGCGGAGGCGACGTTTGATGTCGGCGCCGAGGAGTTCGAGGTCACGATCATCGGCCCGCGTGGCGACGTGCTTGCGAGAGGTAAGAAAGGCGACAAGGGCTGGCGGGCCCGGATGGCAGCGGCGCCGATTCCCGGTCGTTACGTCGTTCGAATCCGCGGCGGGCTGGACACCGAGGCCGACTACAAGCTCGGTGTCGCTGTGCTACCGCCATGCCAGGAACGCGACGATGCGTGGGAAGACAACGACCAGGCGCTGCAGTCCAATCCGCTCAAGCCGGACATGATCAAGCAACCCCTCGCCGGCTTGCAGCTGTGTCCAGGAGACGACGATTGGTTCGCGGTGGAGTTGAAGGAAGGCGAATCGCTGTTCGCAGACCTGGTCGCCTCGGTTGAGGGCCTGCCGGACGTTGCCGAGCTTGCCGGGGCGCTGACAGTCACCGTCTATGACGCGAAAGGGCAGGTCTGGCGGCGCGCACGCGGCGGACAACTCGGCGAAGGTGCCAAGGCGATCACGCGCACAGCTGCTGTGCTGTCGCCGCCGCCTGGAAAGTACTTCATCCGGGTGACTGGGGGCGGTGTGGCCAAGCCGGAATTTCCGCTGCCGCCGCTGCCCGAGGGTTCGCGAACCATCGAAGAAGAAGCTCCGCCTCCTGGACCACCCGGTGGCGGCGCGCAGCCGGGTGGGCTGCCTCCAGGCGTTCGGTTGGCGCCCGGTGGACAGCGTGGACCGGGTGGACAGGGTGGAGCGCCTGGAATTCGTGGCCTTCCCCCCGGTGTGAAGTCGCCGCCGGGGGTGAAGCTGCCGCCCGGTATGAAGCTGCCTCCCGGCGTGAAGTTGCCACCTGGCGTGAAGCTGCCGCCGGGGGTGCACATGCCGCCTGGCGCCGGTGGTGGTGGTCAGGGTCAGCCGGGTCAGCCACGCGTCTATCGACCCCAACCGGGAACGAAACCGGGCAACAATCCTGCGGTTCAACCGCCGGGTCCGTCGCAGCCAGCCGCTCCCCAGGGACGCATCACCGCGCGCCCCCTTCCGCCGGGAGCCGCCGGCCAGCCGCCGGTTGGAAGCCCCGGTCTGCAACCCGGCCAGGCCGCAACGCCCCAAGGTGGTAAGCCGGGCGCCAAGAAACGGCGGATCGCACGGATTGAGCTGCCGGCCGACTATCCGCGTCCCGCCGTCGACACGACCAAGGCGCAATTGGACCTGCCATACACGCTCAAATTGAAGATCGTGCCGCCTTGTCCAGAGGGCAACGATGAGCTGGAACCCAACGAAGAGGCGGGAGCGTCCAAGGAAATCAAGGTCGGACAGGAGCGGCTGCTGCGCGTCTGCAAGGGCGATGTGGACTGGTTGCAGGTCAAGCAGAAGGCGGGGCAATCGCTCCAGGTGATGGCGCGCTACGACTTTGCGCACGGGCCGATCACCATGAAGGCCTACGATGAGGGCGGCTCGACGGTGCTTGGCGAGGGCCGTGTCGCCGCGCCGATTTTGCCCGGTGGTGCGCCGGCCGATGACAGCCCGGAAGCCCGCGCGGGCCGCACCGCGACGACCGGGCTGGGTGTGCCGAAAGCCAAGGCCGAGCGCGTTGTGAAGCTTCGAATCGCCGCTGGCTCTGCCGATGCGGAAAACTTCTATGTGTTGCGTGTGCAGGAGCCTCCGCCGCAGAACAACAAGAAGAACAACAAGCAAAACAAGGACAACAAGAAGAACAAGGACAAGAAGAAAGATAAGAAGGACAAACAGAAGCAGAAGAAGAAAAAGCCCAACAAGAACAAGAACAAGCAGAAGAAGAACGACGACCAGCGCCGCAAGCAACGCCTGCGCCAGCAGATGAAGCGGCACGACCGAAACCCGCGCAATCTCGAGGCGCTCGAGGCCCTGCGCCGCTCGCCGTTCCGCAACCAACGACCCGATAAGGACTGGTAGGCCGAGCCTGCCCGCACGCCGTGAAACGACCGACCGCCATCCGACCTCGTTGTCCCGTCGCCCGATTCAACCGCCGCCCGACGCCGGGTCTCGTCGGTGCGGTCGCGTTGTTCCTCGGCCTGTTCGTGGCGGGCGCAGCGTTGGCGACATCGGTGAATCTGCGCGTCGATCGTCAGAAGGTGTCGGAGAGCGACACGGTTACCGTCCAGGTCGTCGCGCGAGGTAGCTACGACGAGATCGTGCCGCCGACCTCGGAGGGCTTTGATTTCGAATCATCCGGCCGGTCGTCGCAGGTGAGCATCATCGGCACACGGATGGAACGCAGCGACACGTACACGTACGTCGGTCGGCCGCGTCGGGTCGGCAAACATGGCGTCTCAGCGGTCGTGCTGCGGTTGCGCGGCAAAGATGTGGCTCGGTCCAATACACTGGAGATCGAGGTCGTCGGCGAGCGCGCATCGCTGGGCACTGCGGTTCCTCCTGAACAAGCCGTCGACATGCGCCGCTACCTCGGCGAGAAGTTCTTTGTGCGGCCGCAAATCGCCGCCACGCGACCCTACGCCGGCCAGCCCTTCGTGCTCAGCTACGAGCTGTTTTGGAGCCGCAGAACGCACGTTTCCGGCATCCGTGAGCTGAGCGCGCCCAAGTACACCGGCTTTGAGGTCGAGGACCTGCTCGGTGGCAAACCGCAGGAGCAGGAACCGGCTCGATTCGGCGGCGCACCCTATTTCCGACAGATGACGCGCAAGGTCCTGCTGACGGCGGCGACCCCCGGCAGCTACGAAGTTCTTGGGCCCCGGTATCGTGTCGACGCCGGCGACATCTTCAGCACGCGCGCTTACAAAGTCGGGCCTCCACCGATGAAAATCGACGTCCGTGCCGTGCCCGAGGACGGCAAACCGGCGGCCTACCAAGATGGCAGCGTCGGCCGACTCGAGGTCGACGGATGGCTGCTCGAACGCAACAAGCCAGTACGTGAACGCAAGGTGAAGGTCGGCGAGCGCGTGCTGCTGCACCTGGAAGTGCGCGGGATGGGCAACCTATACGGGTTGTCGAAGCTCGGTCCGGGCGCCATGGCAGGGATGGACGTCGAGCCGCTGCAAGGGCGACCCGACGAACACGTGAAAGTCACCGCAAACGGCACCGAGGGCAAGCGTGTCTGGCAATACGTCTTGACGTTCTCCAGCGGCGGGCGGTTCGAGATCCCGGCTGTCTCGTTCCACTCCTTTGACCCCTACGACGAGAAGTACAAGACGTCCGCGGCCGGGCCTTTCGTCATCCACGTCGCCGGCCCACAAACGGCTCCTGCGAAGGCTCCGGTCAATCCCAAGGCGCCGGGCACGACCGCAAAACCACGCGGTGTGATGAGCGCAAAAGTCGGCGAGGCACCGGTTCCGACCCTCGATCCATGGGTGCGTCTGCGTCCGATCGCGGCGGAAGCCAAGCTCGCGAAGACCCAAGTGGTTCAATGGACCGATGCGTCGTGGTTCTGGCCGGCGGCGTCTTTGCCGTGGCTCTTTGCGCTGCTGCTCGGTGTCGGTCGGGTCGGCGCGTCGATACGGGCTCGAGGGTCCGACGATCGCGACGTTGCGCTGGCGCTCAAGACCGCACGCAAGGCGATCGATACCGCTCGCGGACAGGCGGATGGTGGATATGCAGCCCTCCGCGCCGCTGCGGCCGTTTACCTGGCTACCCGCGCCGACTTGAACCTGGCCGGTGCGACGTGGGCCGCGGTTCGTACCCGGTTGCGCGATCGCGGCGTGAGCGAGCCAGACGTCGAGACCTTGATCGAACAGCTCGAACACTGCGACTACGCACGTTTTGCGCCGACAGGTGACCCCGGCAAGGACCTCGAGCGCACGGCCGTTACGCTCGCGCGGGTCCTCGAGAGCATCGATGCCACGCTACCCAGGGGCACGCTCCCAAAGGGATCGTCATCGGTTTCGGTCGGATCCATCGCGCTGCTGGTTGGGGGCGCGGCTGTGCTCGGCGCGATGACCCTGCCGACCGTTGCGGTGGCAGCATCGGTCGACCAGGAGTTCGCCGCGGCCAACCAGGCGTTCATTGCCCACGACTACAAGGACGCCCAGGCGCGCTACGAGCGTCTGCTCAAGCACAACCTCCCCGCCGCGGCAATTCACTACAACCTCGCGAACACGCTCGTGCGCCTCGACCGGCTCGGTGAAGCCGTCGGCCATTTCAAGCACGCGCTGCGCCTTGAACCCGATGCGCGTTTGCGGGGCGACATCACCGCGAACCTGGAGCTCTGCCGCGATCAGCTTGCCGAGCGCGCACGACGACGTCATCGCATCCTGCACATCTTCGACGAGAGCACCGAGGTCGAGGTCGCCCTTGGACGCGCCGCGCCCCGTACGCTGTTGGGAGGGCTCATCCTTGGGCTCGGCCTGGCAATCGTCGCGCTGCTCCTGGTCGGCTGGGGGCCGTGGCGGTCGGGGCCAGCCCCGGTGCGCGTCAAGTTTGCCGTCGGTCTCGCGTGTGTGCTGCAGCTTGCGGCGGGAGCTTGGTTGGCCCACGCGCAGGGTATCGACACGACCGCGCGATTTGGCGTCGTCGTCGAGGAGGATGCGCCGATGTCGCCATGCACCGGCGTCGGCGAGACGGTCGACCTGCCCGAAGGCCTCGAGGTCCGCACATTGCGCACGCGGCCCGACGGACGAGTCGAGGTTCGGCTGCCCAACGGACGCATCGGTTGCATGAAGCCCACCGCGCTCTATCGCACATCGTGAGATCGGTTAGCATGGGCGCGATTTTTCGATAGGCCAGCGGCGCTCGACGAGTTGCCGTAAGCCCATGCGCCGCCCGGCGGAGCTCGCGTGAACGCCACCAAAAAGACCATCGCGGTTGTCGCGGCGATCGCAGTCGCGATTGTCACAGCTCTTGTCGTATTCGTCGGCGGTGGTGGGCGCCCGATGCCAGGCACCCCTGGCGCGGCGCTCGCCGAGAAGAAAGCGCCCACCGCGCCGCATCCGCCGGCTCCTTCGGCTGCACCCATCGCGAAAGAAGCCAAGCAGGCTGTCGCCGCGCCCGCCGCTGGTCCCCGGCTCGACGAGCTCACGATGGACCCCGGCCCAAGCAAGGCCTCGGATTCCCCCATTCGGGACGGCTGGACAACCGAGACGCTCACAATCCAGCTGAACAAACGCCTCAAGAAGCTCGGCAAGGCCATCGCAGCCGGGGATCGCGCAGCCGTCAAGGCGCTTGTCATCGACAAACCGCACCTGCTCGGCGCCGGCCGCCAGCCGGGCAAACCCATCGCATCCGCACACATCGTCCTCGAGCGCCGCGCCGGTGCGCCAACCCGAGCCGTTGATGTCAAAGGTGTCGTGGACGGCTTTCTCGGACTCGCGAAGGGCCCGCTGCCTGCGAAACCGTCGTTCAAGTTCAAGATCGATCACGTCGCCGTCGATGCGCCGTATGCCGACGTTGCGGTCAAGGTGACTACACGCTGGCCGCCGGAGTGCAAATCGGCCGCCTGCGCCCGAGCTGAGCGCCACAGTCGCTGGGCGATGCGCTGGAAGGTCGACCTGAAAGCCAAAGCCGAGCATCTCATCATCACGACGACGCTGAAAGCGGCCGAGATCGCCGTCGCCAAAAATGGCCCGCTGTTCGAGGACATCACCGGCGCTGTGCTCGCCCGTGAGCCTGCCCAGCCGCAGATGCTCGCCGACGCGGACACGTGGCTTGCTCGCGTCCAGTCCGCGTTCGCCTCGGACACCATCGGACACCAGGGCATCGCGATCGCCGACGTCAACGGCGACGGGCTGGACGATGTCTACGTGTGCTCGCCCTCCGGTGTGCCGAATCGGCTGCTCATCCAAGCCGCTGACGGCACCGTTCAGGATCGCGCTTTCGCGGCCGGCGTCGCGTTGTTGGATCTCTCCCGCAGCGCGCTCTTCGCGGACTTTGACAACGACGGTGACCAGGATCTCGTGGTCGCCACCCGCTCGACCGACACGGCGCTCGGCACGGCAGTCTTGCTCTTCGAAGGCGACGGGCAGGGCGGGTTCAAGAAGCGCGCGCCGCTGGTCAAAGGCGGCGATGTTCACTCGCTTGCGGCGGCGGACTACGACAGCGACGGCGATCTCGACCTGTATCTCTGCCTGCTCAACGCGGATCGGCGCATCGAAGGCGGGTTTGGGATCCCAGTGCCTTACCACGACGCGAGCAATGGCGGCCGCAACATCCTGCTCTCCAACGTCGGGCCCCTGAAGTTCGAAAACGTGACCGAAGACGCGGGGCTCGACGTGCGCAACAGCCGCTGGTCGTACGCAGCCGCCTGGGAGGACTACGACAACGACGGTGATCCGGACCTCTATGTCGCCAACGACTTCGGCAAAAACAACCTCTACCGCAACGACAAGGGCCGCTTCGTCGAGGTCACGGCCAAGGCTGGCGTCGAAGACATTTCGCCCGGAATGTCCGTCAGTTGGGGCGATATTGACCGCGACGGGGACATGGACCTGTACGTCAGCAACATGTACTCGTCGGCGGGACGGCGAATCGTGCCGCAGCAGCGCTTCCAGGCGCAGGCCAACGACCTCACCAAGGCCGGATTCCTGCGCCACGCGCGCGGCAATACGATGTTCCGCAACAACGGCGACGGAACCTTCACCGACATCGCCAACGAATCCGGGGCCTCCATCGCACGATGGGCGTGGGGCTCGCTGCTCGCGGATCTCAACGGCGATGGGTGGCGTGACGCGATGGTTGTCAACGGGATGTTCACCCGCGATGACCCCGACGACTTGTGAAGCTTCTATTGGCGGCAGGTCGTGTCGCTTTCACCAACGAGCAGCAAGGGCGGCGACCGCATGGACGCGTACGGGCGGGCCTGGCAGGAGGTCGGACAGCGGGTCAACGCCGGTCGGTCTTGGAGCGGTCGGGAGCGGCATTGTCTGTTTCTCAACACGCGCGACGGCCGCTTCGCTGAAGCCTCGTACGCGGCCGGCGTCGATTTTCCAGAGGACGGTCGCGCACTTGCCCTGGTTGACTGGGACCACGATGGCGACCTCGACGCGTGGATCACCGCTCGATCAGCACCGCGCCTGCGCCTCCTTCGCAACCGTGGCGGCGGCGGAAAACATGTGACTCTTCGGCTCCGTGGCGTGTCGAGCAACCGCGACGCGATCGGGGCGCGCGTTACGATCGAGCTGAAGAACGGCAAGCCGATCATCGACGCTGTGCGGGCGGGAGAAGGCTTTCTGTCCCAGTCCAGCAAGACGCTGACGATCGGCCTCGGCAACGGCCAAATCCACCGCGTCATGGTCCGCTGGCCGGGCGGCGGCCAAGAGGTCTTTTCGGGCGTCCAGCCGGGTGGGCGTTTCTTGCTCGAGCAAGGCACCCAAGCGGCCAAAGCGCTCACTAAACGGCCGACTGTGAGCCTGGCCCCCAAACCAATGAACATCGAAAGCGGTGGTCGATCCGCGACGTTCCTCGCGCGGCCTCCACCGTTTCCAGCGGTCCAGTACACCGACTTCAAGGGCAAGACGCGGCAGATCAGCAGCCGCGACAATCGCTCGATTCTTGTCGCCGTGTGGTCCCGTTGGTGCCCGCCATGCCTGGCCGAACTCAAGGAGCTGCACGAGAAGAGGGCCGCGCTGGACAAGGCCGGAATCGACGTCATCGCGGTCAACGTCGACCGTCTCAGCGCGACCAAAGTTGGCGAGGCCGAAGACGTCACAGACAAGGCGCTCGCTGAGGTGTTGGCCAAAACTGGCGCGAAGTTTGCCGCGGGCACGCTCGACGACCGCGCGATGGGTCGCGTCGAGATGCTCAACCGACTGCTGTTCACGTGGCGACGGCCGATGCCTTTGCCGTCCAGCTATCTCATCGATGGCCGTGGAATGCTACGAGCGACCTACCGCGGCCGCATCGATATCCAACGCCTGCTCGGTGACCAATCCGTGGTCCCAGCCGGCCCAGACGCCTGGCTCGCTCGCTCCGCTTTTGGGCGCGGCACCTACCACGCGACACCCGGTCAGCTTGCGTTTTTCGAGTTCGGGCGCTTCTACATCAAGCATGGGCACGAAGACGCGGCGCTGCTCTATTTCGACGCCGCCGTAGCGCAGGATCAAAAAGACGCAAATGCGTGGAATATGACCGGCGCGTTGCTCGGCAAAAAGGGCAAGATGGACGAGGCAAGGAAGCGCTTCGAAAAGGCGATCGAGGCCGATCCCAAGCACGCCGAGGCGCTCAACAACCTCGCGCAGCTCTCGATGCGGCAGCGCAATCCCCAGGCGGCGCTCGGCTACTGGGCCAGGGCGGTCAGGGCGGCGCCGAACAACCCGATCATGCGCCACGCCTACGGCATCGCACTGGCGAACATGGGGCAACTCAAACTAGGGCGTGAACAGCTTCTCAAGGCGCGCGAGTTGGACCCCAAAGCGCCGGTTGAGCGACCGTTGGCGGCGATCGAAGCCGACTTGGCCCGCAGGGTCGGCAAGTGATGGACCGAGACATCATGCGGACCGTTGTTCATGTTGCTGTTGTCGCCGCCATCCTGGTTGCGCCGGGCTGCCGCTGTTCCGCCAAGAGCGGTGGCGCAGCGAATCCGGCGGGCGCTGGTGTCACCACAGGCGTCGGAAACGAGGGCGAAGTCGCCAAGTCGGGTGCCGAAAAAGCGCCAGGCCCGGCCCCCAAGGCCGGCTCTCTGCCGGAAATAGCGCAGCCGACGTCCACGAACCGCCAAAACGCGGCCCGAATCGTGCCCGACGATGAAATTCGGCCGCAAAAGTGGCCTGCTGTGCCTGTCGACGTGCTCGTTCGGGTGGTGTTGCCCCTGCTCGACGCCGCCGGGGTTGAGTCGAAGCTACGCGCGCTCAACGTTACTCTGCGGTCAGGGCGGGGCGTCGAACATGTCTGGATGCGTGCCGCGGCAGGCGAAGCCCGTCTCGTTGTGCGAACCACGGCAATCGGGCCGTCAGATGCGGTGAAGTTGGTCGAGCAACGGTTGTCGGACGCTGAAATCGGCTTGGAGGCAACATGGGAGTCGGCGGCCGTGGCTCGCGGGGTCCACTCCGTCGCAGCTGTCTCAATCGACGGCAATGCAGGGCGCCAGCAGGTCACCCGCGAATGGCTGCAGCCGGTGGCAAAGATACTCGCCGCGGTCAAAAACGGCGCCGGGCTGGAGCTATGTGGCGCGCTGCGCGAACAGGTCACGCTCGCCTATGAACCCAACGCGATGGCCAACCTGCGCGTCTCGCTCGGCGATGCGATGAAGTTGGTCAGGAAAGTGGCCGTCGCCACCGGACCGCTCGATGAACGGCTGCGCACGATCTCGATGAAACACGCGTCCGGCACCCCGGTCTCTGCAGATCGGGTCGTCGTCCAGTCCGGGGGCATCGGCGAACCCGGCGCATGTGAAGCGTTCGTTGGCTACAATCCGTCGACCATCGCGTTTGTCCGTGGTGCTCCCGGCGCTTCGGAGGCCGTCGTCAACGGAGTCGCCACGGTCGCCGTTGCCGCACTTCGCAAGACCATCGGCAAGGAAGGTCGCGTTTTTCACCACCACCTCGCCGTATCCGAGCGTTTCCTCCTCGTAGCGCGCGACGGCGCGGAGCCCGAACCCACGTCCGCGTTGCGCAAGCGGCTCAAGACCGTCGCCAGCGACCCGGGAATCATCGACCTGCTGGCCATCTCCGGCATCGACGGCGTCCCGTCTCGCGTGTCGCCGCTCGCCCAGCGGCGGGCTGTGTGGACCGTCTGGATGGCGCTGGACAACCCGGCCGCCGCAGAGGTCCCGATCAGCTCCTTGCGAGATGCCGTGAAGGACGGCGGGTGGCGCGTGCACGGGTTGCCGCGCGGCTACGACGTCGCGCTTTCGTGGCTGCTCGGTGCCTGGGGAAGCACGGGTCTGGTGGCCGTGGCCCGAGATCCGCAACGCCTCGCCGGCCCTGTGTCCTCGGCCGCTTCGATGGCTGACGGCAATGTTTCCATCGGCGATCGGCGAACCGGTCCGCGTCGTCGTGGCGCGCCGGGATGGTTCGCTCGTCTGGATCGCGAAAAGGCGCGAAAAAGTGGGGTAAGCGGAGCGGACATTGCGGCCGTCATCTCGCGCATCGGTCGGCCCCGGTTTGTCGGTGTCGACGGCGAACGACGGATCTACGAAGGCTTCGCCGGCGGCATCCTCAAGCGTCAATTTGGCAAGCTGCCCATCGGAAAAGGCGTCGCGTTCGGGAGCCTGCGGCAGCTCGCCGAACAGACTCAAACCCTGGACCGCATCAGCCGCGACGGACGTCCAGCGTTTTGGTACCTGCAGTCGGCCGTGAGTGTTCGGGCGGATTCCCTGGCCGACGATTTCGCTCGTGTCGCCCGCCTCCGCATCGCGCCGATCCGCGGCGTCTCGATGGTGTTCATGCGCGTTGGTGACGCCCCGATCGAGCCCAAGAGGACCGGTCGTTGAACCGCCAGCTCCCTCCCGGTCGTTTCGCCCCCGTCGTTGTGGCAGTCGGGCTCGTCGCCGCGTCGTGTGGCGCGCTCGACGACAGCGCTCCGCTGGTCGACCGGCCCAAGGCATGCAAGACGCTCGACGAATACCTCGAGCCGCTCAACGCGCAAGTCGCTGCTGGCAAGATGAACAACCTCGGCCGCATCATCCGCGAGGAGCTCGACCGCGCGAGTCTGCGGGCCATCGTCAAGCTGGCGCTGGACACGATCAAGTCGTTGCCGCCTGGGACGTTTGAGACCTTGGCGGTGGCCCTGGACAAGCAGGGAGCCGGCGACCGCTTCATTCCGCTCATCCTGGCATTCATCGAACCGCTGCCGGGTGATCCCAAGGCCACACCACCGAAGCCGGCGCGCCTCAAAGAGCTCCAGGTGTTCTCCCGCGTGGCAAATCACTGCCTGTCTCCCCAGCTTTTCGGTATGGCCACCGGCGTGCTTCGGGACAAACGCCTCGAACCCGCCATGAAGACGCTCTTTGCGAACGCTTCGGGGCTCGGTCCGACCCTCGAAAAAGCCCTCGCGAACGCCGGTGTCGAGGGCCGCAAAGCGATCGTCGCGCTGATCCGCAACGTCGCCGTGTCGATCGCGGCGCCCAACTTCGAACCCAAACCGCTCGTCGACATGATAGCTGCCATCGCAGGCGACGATCCGACGCTCGGCGCCGTTCGCGACCTGCTTGTTATGCTGGTTCTCAAGTCAGATGGTACGACCAATTATGAGCGAGTGGCGGCACTCTCGGGGTTTGTCGGCTGCTTCATCGACCTCGACGAGTCCTTCGATTTACCCGGATACTGGTACGACATCGTCGCTGGCGGGGCGATCACGCTCGCGTTTGGCGCGACGCCCACGTCCGCGCAGGAGCTCGATGATTCCGTTGCCGCGACGATGCAGGTGCTCGCCGTCATGTCGTACCTGACAGACGCGCTTGCGAGCGACGAGGCGGCAAGGGACGCGCTTGGCCAGGCGGGCGGGTTGGTCTTGCGCCCCGATCTGGCCGTGGAAGCGATCCCCGAGGTTGTCGAATTGCTGCGATCCGACGCCCTCGATGGGCTGCCAGGGTTGCTTTCGGACATTGCGACGCGGCCCTGTCTTGCGCAGGCACCGCTGTGATGGCGCGGTGGCTACCCTTGCTTGTCATTGGCTCGCTGGCATGGCCCGGCGGCGCTGGCGCGAGCGTGTTCGAGCTGTTTGGCGGCGGCGGACGGTCTTCCGCGATGGCCGGCGCGATGGCCGCGGCCGCACACGGGCCCGAAGCCGCGTTTCACAACCCCGCGATGCTGTCCGAATCGAGCTACGGCGCGATGTCGCTGGGCTTCACGGCGACCGCTTTCGCCACGGATGTGCGCCTTTCCCGGCCGGTCTGCACCGATACCTACGCCACATGTCGAAAGACCATCGGCCCGTCTTTTTCGCACCGCGCGCCCAAGCAGCCGCCGGCCAACTACAGCGTCCAGTTCGGCTGGCACGCGCCTCTTGCCGGCGCCTTGAAGAAGCGCGTGTCGATCGCCGCGCTCTTGACCCTTCCCCTCGGGCGCGTCTTGTCAATCTCGGGGCCCGATCCCCAGACCCCGCATCAGTACATGTACGAAGGTTTGCCGGACCGGTTTGCGCTGCTGTTGGCCGTCAGCGCACGCCCGACCGACTGGCTATCGATCGGCATCGGAACGCAGATCCTCGCGTCGCTCAGCAGCGACGTGAAGATGATGATCGACGTGAACAACCACGTGATGGACCGCGCCGAGGTGGATGTACGCCTACAGCCGCTCGCACGGCTCGTCGCCGGCGCCGCTGTCCGCCTGCTGCCGGGTGTTCGGCTCGGCGCGTCGTACCGGCAAGAGGTCAATTTCAGCTACGACATCCCGTCGGACATCGACATCGGGACGTCGGCAAAGGCCCTGCTGGCTGTTCAGCAAAAGACCCTGTACACGCCGAACTCTCTGCACTTCGGCGCGTCATGGATCGCACCGTCTGGCCGTCTCCAAGTGGCGTTGACGCTGTCGTACGCGATGTGGGCGTCGGCTCCCGACCCGTCGCCACGAGTGGAAATCGACCTCTCCGGATCCAGCCTGGACGCCGTCGGGCTTGGAGATGTGCTGGACACCGGCCAGGAGGCCGCACCCATCCGGCTGCGGATGCAAAACACATGGACGCCCTCAGGCGGCATCGAATACCGAGCCGCGGACGCGTTTAAGGTGCGCGGGGGATATGCGTTCCGGCCGACCCCGGCGCCGCGGGCGGTTGGGCCCTGGAACTACCTCGACAACGACGCCCACGTCGTCGGACTCGGCGCTGATATCGGTTTTGGCGAGGCCATCCGCAGCCGCGCTCCCGGTCGGTCAGACGGCCCGGTTCGAATCGACTATCCGCTGTTCGTCCGCATCGCAGCGCAAACGACGGTCCTGCCGCGGCGAACCGTGCGCAAGAACGACCCGAACGACCCGGTTGGAGACTTCGAACATGACGGCGTGCTGTGGCATGGAAACCTCGCCGTGGGCGGCGCGTGGTAACGGACCCCGGATCGCGTCTGTTATGTGACGCGTCGTGAGGGCCATGCTAAATTTGCCGCCATGACACGACCGCTCCTCCATCGCTTTTTCACCGCGCGACGGACCGGCATCCTCCTCGCCGTGGCGTTGACCGCTGTGCTGGGCATATCCGCCTGCAGCGACGACACGTCCGATAGCGACGACACCGACACGGCCTCGGGATCCGACAGCGCCGCGGGCAACGACACCGCTGCGCAGTCTGATGCCGGCTCGAGCGCAGCGGACATCGGTCCGGCCGACACGGGCCCGACCAAGACTCCCTGCAAGCCGTACAAGAAGCCCGGTGACTACGATTGGGGCTGCCCGGTTGGCGAGAAATGTGTTTGGGAGACCAACGGCACCAAGTGCGTCGCGGCGGGCACCAAGACACCGGGTGCGGACTGCGCGAGCGCCGAGGAATGCGCGGTCGGCACGTGCGTTCAGAATTCGGCCGGAAAATCGAGGTGTTCGCCGTATTGTCTGTCGGACGTTCAGTGCTCCAAGGGCCCGTGCAACAAGCTCAGCGACAGCAAAGGGAAAGTGTGCGACATGGGCGGGCCCCCGCCGCCGCAATGTGATCCCATCGGCCAAAGCTGCGACAAGGGATTCGCCTGCTACTCGACGCCCGACGGCTTCATCTGCAAGAGCGAAGGAAAGGTCGCACATGGCCAGCCGTGCAACGCTGACAACGAGTGCGCCAAGGGCGTGGCTTGCGTCGGCAAGGTCGGCAACAGCCCGGGAATCTGCCGGAAAATCTGCAAGAAGGGCGGCGGCGAGCCGTCGTGTGATGCAGCAATCAACTGCGCTTCGTTGGGTGGTTCTGTAGGCTATTGTGACGGTTGACCACGGCCCATCGGTGTCGACGATTTGGAAGTAGATTGAGCGTACTGGACACAATCGACACAACCGTGTCGCTGGAGTTTGGCGCGACCCGTACCGTCGGGACGCTGCTTGAGCTTACCGCGCATATGGCCGTGATCACCGCGCTCAAGCTGCCCGAGGAAGGCGGTGAGCTCAACGTTGTTGTCGAGGGCGACGACCCTGACGAGAGCGTTACGCTGGACTGCATTTGCGTGTCCGTTTCCGAGACCGCTTGGGGCGAGCAGCAAGCGGAAGTTGAGGTCTTGCGCGTCGGCACGACGTGTTCGGCCAGCCGGCTTCGCGATTTCATCGAACAGTACGCTGTTGCGCGCGGCGGTTCGGTCCATATCGGCCAAAACCGCGACAATCCAAACCAAAAGCGATTCGTCTACCACGTGCCCGACCGGCTCGACGGTGCGTTCACCGCAACGCGCCCGACCGGCGTGTCACGCGGGGGAACGCTTCGGGAAACCGCTCAGTTCGGCCACGCCGACGACATCGCATCGAGCGCGCCAAACAAGAATTTCAAGACGACGGACCGCATGGCAGGCGGCGTCGGATTCGACGGCGAGTTCGGGCCCGAAAGGACGATGCCCGACGTCGACATCGGGTTCGCGGGTGTCCCCGATCGGACAATGCCCGACGCCAAGGTGGACCCGGCCTTGTTGAGTGCGGCTATCGACGAACCATCGCTGTTCGGAGACGACGCACCCTTCGACGCGCTGCCCGAACGCACCTTGCCCGACGCCGACATCGGAACCATAGGGGGCGGTGATTTCGGCGATTCGGGCCGTGACCACGGCGACTTTCACGCCGACGAGTACGGGCGCACAGATCCCAGCGATGACCGCTTCGCCGGGGCGTTCAGCGACGACTTCGCGGCGCCTGCAGTTGCTGAGCCCGAAGTCGATATCAGCGCCGTCGATTTGCCGAAGACTCCGCCACCCCGCAACACCGTCAATGGCGACATCCCGACGCTGGGTTTCGGCGGCGATTCGCAGCTCGATATGGCGATGCGCGAGGCTCTCGCAGCGGTTGGTGCCCGCAAGGCGACCGAACCACTGGCGATGCCCGCCGGCGGCGACGAAGACGAGCTCGAACCGACCGCGATGATCTCGGCGATGCCGGACGAGGAACCCGAACCGACCCGCCAAATGGACGCGGTGGCGTTCGACGCGCCGATTCCCGATGCCGGTCTCGATCCCCTCGCGGCGCTCGATCCGTTGGCGCCGATGCCCGAGGATCCGAACGCGACGAAGCAGCTGGACGCGATCGGCGACGACCCGTTTGCCCACGATCCGTTCTCGGGCGGCGGGCTCGGTGACGACGCGTTTTCCGCACCAGGAGTCGGCTTCGGCGGAGGCACAGTCGGACAACCCGACGGCGGCCTGGGGCTGGAGACGGCGCAAGTCGAGAAGCGGCCGCCATCCGCGGCCAAACAGTTCGATTTCCCACCGGCCGACGACGCAGCCGATGGACATGACCCGGTCGCAGCCGCGCCGCCGATGCCGTCGTTTTCGGCTAAGGACGGCGGCGCCGTCGCACCAAAGCCGATCTCGCCCGCCTCGCTGATGGCCGACCTGGAGGGCGATGAAGACTCCGGGGCTTTCGAAGAACATGTGGTCGTCGACGAAGCGGAAGCTGCCGCGCTGATGCAGCGGGTCGACGCAGCTATCGCGCTCGAGCGGGCCATCGCGGACAGCGAGTACTACGACCACAACGAACAGATCGTCGTGAACACAGTACCGGCCGGTGTGCCATTCGCCGATCCGGTCAAGCTCGGCCGCGACAACAAGGCGCCTTCGCTTCGCAATATCGCGCCGGCGGACCAGGCTGCCCGCCGTTCAGGCGCCACCGCACCGGCTCCCGCACCGGTGCCCCAACCTTCGACGTCCCATCGACGGATGCCGTCGGACGCGCTCCAGAAAGTGCAGAGCGTGTTTTCCGTCGACTTCGCCCTGCGAACAGAGTTCCCTGTCCAGTTCCAGGGCGGTCGCAAGAAGCGCGACGGCGTGGTGATCCGGCTCGCGGAAAGCCGTCTCAGGATCCGTTCGGAGCACCAGCCGAAGCTGTACGAGCTGCTCAAGGTGCACCTTCCGCCTCCGCCCGGAGAGAAGCGCAAAGTCACAATTCGTTGCGAGGTCACGCGCATCCGGGAAGTGGAAGAAGGCGGTGACCTGACCGCGTTCGACATGCGGATCAGCGGTGGCAACTCGCCCAAAGTGATGAACGCGTTGCGGCAGCTCATCAAGAGCTTCGAAACCCCCAACCAGCCAGCGGCCTGAGTCGCTCGACCGCCCGGGCAGAACTGTGACGCTCAAGACTTTCGCATGCCTTGGCGTGCTCCTCGCGACGACCTCGTTCGTCGATGTGGCGCACGCGAAAACCCGCCCCGCAGCCCCGGTTGCGACCCCCGCAGCAAAGCAGCTTCCGCCGCGCACGACACGTCATGTCGTCAACGTCCCCGCGCTCGGCGGGCCTTTCTATTATCTCGCGTGGCGCGCACCGGGCGTGAAAGCGAAAGGCCGCTACCCGCTGCTGGTCATGTTGCATGGGCTCGGTGGGGACCCGTACGGCTTCTTTGAGCTCGGCGACATGGGCAATCGACTCGAAAAAGCAGTTCGCTCGGGCAAGCTGCCGCCATGCGTGGCGGTGATCCCAGAAGGACGAAACGGCTACTGGTCGAATTGGGTCGACGGCAACAACCCGTATGCGGACCTCGTGACGGCGCACATCGTGCCTGCTGCTCGGAGTGTGCTGCCCGTGACGCGCAAGGCGTCGAGCACGGTCATCATGGGCCTGTCGATGGGCGGTTTCGGTGCGCTCTCGATCGGTCTGCGCCACCCCAGGACGTTTGGAATAATCGTCGCGCTAAGCCCCACGGACATGGAGTATGCGGTCCAGGGCTCGCCCCGCCGCAAGGTGTACACCAATGCCTTTGGGCTCCCGATCCAGATGGCTGCGGTGCGTTCGGCCAACCCGTTCCACCTCGTCAAGTCCGGTTGCGGCCGGGGACAGACGGTATTGCTGAGCTACGGGGCGCGCGAGGGCCGAAAGTTCAAGCAAGGAACGATTCGACTGGCCAAGGTCATGCGCAAGGCAAAGATGCGCGTGCGTGTGCAGTCTGTTGCGGGAGGCGTGCATGGCTGGGCCAGCACCTGGAAACAGAGCCACCCGTGGTGGATCCCCCGCGTCGGAACGATGCTGAAGAAAGCCCGCTGACGACCATGCCGCGGTGGTTGGGCGAATCAGCCGCGGCCTGGACGTTTGTTGCGCTTGCTGCGCGCGAGTCGGCGGCTGCGACGTTTACCCCGACGGGCGCGCTTGCGTTTCGGCCGCAGGCGCTTGGGCATGCGGCGCTTGAAGTATCGAACGACGCGCTTTTGCACGCGATCCCAGACGACGTTCGCGCCCAGCTTCGTCATGTGGAAGCCGTCCGTATAGCGCAGCCGGCGTGAGCTCGGCATTTCGGGCTTCTCGCGACGAAGTCGGCGCCGGTCGCCACGGCCCGAGTAGGCCCAGGCGCAGCGGCTCTTGCGCGCCCCGCGGTATTGCAGCCGCCGGATAACGCGCAGCTTGCTTTCAAGCGTCGTGCGCGTTGTATCGACCGGGGTGACGAAGGCCACGCGCCAAACACCAGCTTTGCAGAGCGCCTTGGCGAACGACGTCACGCGCCGCTGGTAGATCCGGGTCCAGTGTTCGTCGCCCCAACGCAGCCACTTGTTGCGGCGTTTCAGCTTCGCCCGCTCCGAAGGGCGCAGCCAGATCGCCTGCCCGTCGTTGGTGCCCAGGTAGACCACCGCGCCGCGTGTGTGCTTGTTGATCGGCAAGTCGCTGATCTCGCGTTCCCAATCGAAAAAGTCCGGTCGCGCCAGCCCGGCGGACGAGCGGCCCTTGCGGAAGATCTTGAAGCCGCGCTCCGCGAGACCTTTTTCGACGCGTTTGCCAAACGAGCCGTTGACCGAAGATGACCCGAGGATAAGGACGTTGCCACGGACACGCTTGCGCTTGCTGCGCCGAGATCGCCGTGCCTTGCCCAATCTCCGCTTGCTCACGACCCTCTTGCGGACAAGGAGCGCGCGCTTGGTACGTTTGGAACGGGAGCGTTTCGCGGCGCGCCGCTTGTTGCGAGTGTTCCGCCTCTTCTTCGCGACGGTCTTCTTCTTCGCGACGGTCCTCTTCTTCGCGACGGTCTTCTTCTTCGCGACGGTCTTCTTCTTCGCGACGGTCTTCTTCGGGGCAGCGGTTCGCTTTCGCCGGGTGCCCGCCGATGCAGCCGGCACAGCAGCGGTCGACATCAGCAGCGCGGCACACCCCGCAAAGAGCACGACGAGAGGCCAGCGATGGGGGCTTGAACGCAACACGTCCGCACCATCGCCCACAATTGGGGGCCGATCAACTTCTCGGACCGTTGCGCGGTGAATCGTCTGGGCGCCGCCACGTTGTCCGCTTGAGCCGCTGCCTTCCGGCGCGCTAACGTTCGCTCATGCCGATCGCCGACCGTTCTAACCTCCGCCCACTGAAGACGCAGCTTGCGGTCGCGGCGGCCATCATTGGCACGGCTGTTCTTGTTGCATCGGCCGCGTCTGGCGCTCCACCGCCGCGCAAAGACAACGTGATGCGCGACCTTGCATCGAGCCGTCCTCCTTCCTGGATCAAGTGGCTCGGCTGGGCCACCGACGGGACGCGCATCGCATGGCGCCAAGGCCCACATGGGACCGGAAACGTGCCGGGTAAGCCCATCTGGATCGCGCGACTCGGAGAGCGAGGCGCCATCGTGGACAGGCACTATCGCCGGACACAGCTGCAGAAAGCGCTCGATTCTCGGGGCATCCGGCGCCGTCCCCAGGCCGTCATCGAAGAGGTCACTCCGCTGGACAATCTCATCAAGACGAACGCCGGCGAGGTCTATGCCGTCGTGGTGCGCGGCAACCCGCCAATCCTCGCCATACTGCGACGCGCCGGCACCGAATATAAGGTCGTTGCCCGCCGCCAGGTCCTCGGTCCGGTTGACCGCATCCGCGTCAATGCGGCTGAACAGCCAGCGGGCCGATTGATGGCCGTTGTGGCCCACACGGGGCGATTGCAACGTCGCCAGGCCAACCTGTTCATCATCCCGCTGCAACCAGCTGCTTTTCGGGGGACGAAGACAAAGGGACAGGCGAGCAAAGTCGCTTCAGCGGGATCGGCGACGGCGTTGCCAAAGGCCGTCACACCGGTTGCGAAAGAGCCTGTGAAAAAGCCGGCCAAGGCGCCTACTTCAGCAGGTCGCCCCAACGCTTCTGCACGTACCCATCGCTGACCCGCACGCCGTTGATGATGCAGGCGATGCAGACGTCGCGGCGGTCGAAAGCGGCGCGGCCACGGTCGTCGACTGCGCCCTCGAGATCGTCGAACACCGGGTCGGCTTCTTCGTCTGTGATGACCTCAATGGCCTCGACGTCTTCGTTGATCGCCTTGATGTGTCTCTGCAGCGCCCCAAACAGGCGCCACTGGTGTTCGTCCCAGTTGTAGACGACCAGCTGAGCGAGCAGTCCGTTGTTGCGGTCGAAGAGTTCTTTGCGGAGCACCTTCGCGAGCCGCTTGGCGTCGATCTTGTTGGGCCGGTAGCCCTTGAAGTAGCGGAAGTAGACGGCGCGGTCGACCTTCTGCAGCTCGGTCATCAACACGCGGACTGGAATGCCGCGGCACATCCGCTCGAACAGGCGGGCGTTGAGCTTGCCGAGCGCCGCGATGACTTCGGCGTCCTCGTCGTCTTCCTCTTCCGCGCCGTCAGCGGCTGCGCTCGTATCTTCGGTGGCAGCTTCCGCCGCGGCAACCGTCGCTGGTTGCTCGCTCTCGGCGGCGGGCGCGACTTCAGCCGGCGTCTCTTCTGTCGTTGCATCGGCGGCTTCGGTCGACTCGGCGGCTTCGGTCGACTCGGCGGCTTCGGTCGACT
>CAZLMW010000047.1:0-57049 GCA_964560875.1 uncultured Enterobacteriaceae bacterium | reverse complement strand
CGAGCGCCCGCTTGTGACCGACATCGACGATAGTGCACTCGCCCGCGGGGCCCGGTCGCGCACCGACGAGAAAGCGCGCGATGTTTTCGATCGGCTTCTGGGTCGCGGACAAGCCGATCCGAACCAGCGGCTGCTCGACCAGCTCCTGCAGGCGTTCCAGGGTCAACGACAGGTGCGATCCTCGCTTGTCCCGCACGAGGGCATGGATCTCGTCCACGATGACGGTACGCACCGTCCCCAGCATCTCCCGGCCGCGGACCGTGGTCAGCAGGATGTGCAGTGACTCCGGGGTCGTAACCACGATGTGCGGGGGCCTTCGCAGCATCTTCTGGCGTTCGTTGGACGGCGTGTCTCCCGTGCGGACCGCGGCGCGGAGGATTGTCCCGTCGATGCCGCGCTTCTCGAGCTCGCCCACCACACCCTGCAGCGGCGCCCGCAGGTTCTTCTCGATGTCGTTGCTCAGCGCTTTGAGTGGCGACACGTAGACAACCTGCGTCGCCTGCGTGAGCTCGCCCCGTTCCGCTTGCCATGCGAGGTCATCGATCGCTGAAAGGAAGGCCGCCAGCGTCTTGCCCGACCCTGTTGGCGCGGCGATGAGGGTGTGTTGGCCCGCCTTGATCGCAGGCCACGCCGCCAGCTGCGGATCGGTCGGCGCCGCGAACGACGCGTCAAACCACGCCGAGGTCGCCGGATGAAAGCTCGCGGGCAACCGGGTCGATGCGCCGTCGGGCGACGATGGTACGGTCGGCGCAGATCGATTGTGCGTCGCGGTCATGTTGCCTCGTTCAAGTCGGCCGTTTCACGTCGCCCCTTTCTATTTTCTATTGGGAGGGGGGGGGCTGAACAAATGTACAGTAAATAGTAGTCGTCCCGCGGCGCGGCGCAACCTGAAATCACGTGTCAGCAGCACGGGGCGCCTCCCGACTCGAACCGCAAAACGGGCCCTCTAACGGGCTCGATCCGCCGAGGGCTATATATATAGGGGGGTGGCCGCAAAACGCGTTAGACGGGCTCTGCGGGCCACTGTGGGCATTTGGGTCGCAAAAAACGGCCGAATTCCATGCCTGCGCGGCGAAAACGGGCCGCAAAGGGCGTCGGGCGGGGCTCAGGGCTTGCAGGGGGCTCAGGGCTTGCAGGGGGCTCAGGGCTTGCAGGGGCCCTTGTGCTTGATGATGACGCCAGCATGGGCCGCGCAGCCGGGGTTGCTGTAGGTGGTCTTGTTGCACCCACAGACGACGTCGACATCGGTCGTGCACTGCGTCTGTGGGGCCTTGTTGATGCAGATGCCCTTGGTGCCGCAGTTGCCCTGGGGCACGCCGCAGTATTGGCCGGCCGGGCATTCACCCTTGCCCTCGGTGCAGCCGCCGCCGCTGCCGCCGCATTTGCCGGCGTTCTTGGAGCTGACGTGCGCCTTGGCCATGTGACACGGGTTTGTGTAGCTCTGGAAATCGCAGCCACAGACCGGCGAGCTCACGTTGTCGCAGATCTTCGGGATCGGCGTGCAGTTGCCGTTTCCGGTGCAGTCGACCGGGTTGTTCGGGTTGAGCTTGCAGTAGTGGTCGGCCGGGCACTTGCTCGGTTTGCCCGCGGGCCCGATCTTGCACTCGACCGCGCCAGTCGATGGGCATGACCCCTTTTGTTTGAGCGGCATCTGCGCTTTGAGGCGGAAGCAGCCGTTGGGGTAGCTCTTGCCGTCGCAGCCGCACTCGGGGATGCCGCCAGGTGGGCACGACCCTTTCGGAAGCGGGACGCACAGGCCGCTCGCGGACTTGTCGCAGGACGTGATGTCGCACAGGAAGTCCTTGGGACAAACGACGCCGGTCGTGCCCCCACATGCGGTCGGGGCGCCGCCACACTTGCCGCCGTTCTTGACGGTGACGTTCGCCTTTTGCGCCTCGCAGACGTTGTCGTAGGTGGTGTCGTCGCAGCCGCAGACGGGGGCCTTGATCTTCGGGCAGGACACGATCTTGGGTTTGCAGATGCCCTGCACCTTGCCCTTGCACTGTCCCTGGTTGCCGACGCACACCATCGAGCCGCCGCATTCAAGACCGGTGGGGCCGATGAAGGCGTCGAACGTGCACGTCTTGACCGGGCCGATGTTGGTGTCTTTCGGGGCGCTGCCGGCGTCGACGTTGCCCGCGCCGGTGTCCTTGGCGCCGCTACCCGCGTCGACCTTGCCGCCGGTGTCCTTGGGACCGGAGCCGCTATCGGCGGCCGCTCCGCTCGATGATCCGGCGTCTGTCACAGCGCCGCTGCTGGAGTCCGTGCCCGAGCTCGACGACGTGCCGACATCCCCGCCGCTGGAGCCGCCGCTGGTTGGGTTGGGGGTGAATGTGCCGCTGCTGCCCTGCGAGTTGCTCCCGCAACCGACGGTGAAGGCAACCAGCGCGACAATGCAGCCGAGCGCGATGGGCGCGCGCCGGTACGACGTTGACGAAAACATCTGGGGCAAAGGCATGGGGACCTCCCTGTGCAACGCCGGTTTGCAGACGACGCGCTATTTCAGCGCGGCGCCGCCGGGGTATGCGTAGCTCACGTACTTGTCGTAACCGTACACGATCAGGCCGACAGGCTGGGCGCCAACGAGCGTGTGTTTGCCCGGGCCGACCGGCAGCCGAGCGACCTTCCACGACGTGCCGATCTTCTTGAACTTGGACGCTGCGATCGGGACGTTGTCCAGCGAAACCACCGTCGATGCGGGCGCGATGACGTTGATGTAGTTGAGCTTGTACTTGTCGGGCACGAGGAAGACGAAGTTCTTCAAGAAACGGTCGGTCGCGACCGACAACACGAACGCGGGGTCGCCGATTTGCGCGTCCTGCTTCTCCTTGATGTTGGGGCAGTCGGCGTGCTTGCTGCAGGTGATCGGCTCCTGCGTCGGGCAGTCCGAGTCCTTGGCGCACGATGGCCAGTTGCCCGCCGAGCAGAGCCCCTTCTTGGCCCCGGGCGCGATCTTGCACTTGTTCTCGGTCGGCAGGGACTGCAGGTAGTGCTTGCAGACCTTGACCCCCGAGAACTTGGCCGTGCACTCGTCGTTCTTCGGATCCGGCGCGTTGGCGCTCGTCATGAACTGGCCGACCATCACCGGCTTGCTCGCCTTGATTTCGAAGTCGGCGAGGCTCTCAAACTCAAACCACTCGCCCTTCTTCAACGTCTTGGGTGGTGTCTGCTGCGGGACCGTCGAGACGATGGTGTTGTCGAACGCGGCGAGCACGCGCCACACGTCCTTCTCCTTGCCGCGAGGCTGCAGCTTCGTCGCCACGTACGTCTGGCCCCACGCTTTGACCGGGAACAGCTGCTCTTCGAGGTGGTCGGCGCAGCAGGTAACCGGACAGTCGCTGTTGCTCTTGCACGGCCAGCCCTGGAACTGACACGTGCCCGACGCCGCACCCGCCGCTTTGACGCACTTGTTGGTATCGGGGACGTTGCTGCCCTCGGAGCCCGAGAACACGGCCACAGGCGAATCCGCGACGATCCATGTGCCGGTGAGGTCGGCGCCCAGCTCATTGGTCTCGAGATTGAGCACTTCGCCCTGGGCGAGCGTGACCTTGAGCAGCTGGCCCTTGACGAGCGACGGGATCGATTTGCCCTTGATGTCCTTGCCCGGCAGCGTCTTGCAGCTGGGCACGATCTGGACGGTGGTGCCGCCCTTGTTGACGCCCACGACGGTCAGGAAGCCGCGCAGGTTGCTGTGGTTCTGCTGGCGACTCATCACGAAGTACTCGGTGCCCATCACGTTGGTCGGCAGCAGCAGCGACGCGTCGTTGGAGAACACGCCGACGTTTTCGAGCGGGTTGAACTGGTAGGCCACGATCGGCACGGATGCCTTGATGCGGTAGGCGTTCGTGCTGATGGACGTGCCATCGAGGTTGAGCGGCTTGGTCAGACCCCACGCCGGGTCGGGCAGGTTGATGACCTTGAGACCGGTCGGCGGAATGATGTGCTGCGCGACTTTGCCGGCGCCGGTCGAGATGGTGACTTTGGCGGCTTTCGCCTTCGTGTTCGAGATGATCACCGAGTACTGCATGTTCTGCGCGTCGCAGAGCTTCGGGCCGCAGGGAACCTGCGCGTTGTCGAGGTCAACCGCCCAGTAGTCGCAGCCGACGTTGGTGTTGGATTTGAAGTCCGAGCCGCACGGGTCGACGCACAAACCGCCGAGGCAGGCCAGGTCCTTGGCCACGCAGTTGTCCTTGATGATCCAGCCCGAGCCGTTGGGTTTGCACTCTTCGGCTTTGCCGTTGTGGCAGCGCTTGAGGCCGGGAGTGCAGATCTGGCATTTGCCGTCGAGGCAGACGGTCGCGCCTTCGCACTTGATGACGAAATCGGCGTCGCTGCCGGTCTTGTTGCACTTGAGCACGACGTTGGACTTGATCGTGCCGGCTTTGGGCTTGGCGCAGAACTTCTCGTTGGGCTGACACAGCCGGCAGTTGCCGTTGATGCAGTAGGGCAGCGACTCCGGACATGCCTTGGCCTGCCACGACTTGCCGTCTTGCTGGCAGATATTGAGGAAGCCGCCCTTGCACGTCTTGGTGCCGGGTTTGCACTTGACGTCTTTGCACTTGAACTGCTCGCAGTTGTTGGTCTTCGGGCAGTGAAGGTCGATCAGACATTGCACGCAGACGCCGTCGAGGATCGCGCAATAGGGTGTGCTCTTGTGCTTGAGGCAGTCCTTGGGCTTCTTGCAGATTTCGCCCTTGGGGCCGCTGCTCGAGCCGCCCGCGTCGCCGCCACTGGAGCTGGAACTCGAGCTGGAACTCGAGCTGGAGCTTGAGCTGGAGGTGGAGGAGCCGGATGCATCGCCACCGGAGCTGGAGCCCGAGCCCGAGGCCGCGCCGTCGCCGCCCGAAGACGAGCTGCCGGAGCCCGAAGCGCCCGATGTCCCGCCCGACGAGGTGGGCGTGCCGCTATCGGGCAGGTTGGCCGTGTCGTCGAGGGTGTCTGGAAGCGAGATGCCGCCCCCGCCTCCCGATGGGGGGAACTGGTTTTTCGGCTCGTTGCTGCAGCCGACAGCGAGAAGGACCACACATGTCGCGACAAACAGGCCGGGCAGGGCCGTTTGCGCGCTGTTGTGCGGGAGCGGAAAGGCGCGGTATGTCATACGATCGGCTCCGATTGGACTGGTCGGAAAGGCTACACGCTGCCGACGTCCGATGCGAGCACACAAGATCGCGCGCGAACGACCGACGGAGCCCTGATGTCCCAACCCTTCGAGCACCTGGTCGACGTTCAAACGCGCGCATGTGCGCAGTTTGCGGATCGCGACCTCTTCGGCAGCAAGCGCGCCGGTCGATGGCAATGGATTACCTACCGCGATTTCGGGCGGCGGGTCGACGATGCCCGAGCCGGTTTGGCAGCGCTGGGTGTCGGGCGCGGAGACTGCGTGGCCATTATTGCGGCCAATCGCGTCGAGTGGGCGGTATGTGCGTACGCCGCTTACGGGCTCGGTGGCCTGTTCACGCCGATGTATGAGCATCAACACGTGCAGGATTGGCGCTATATCACCGCCGATTGCGACGCCAAAGCTCTCGTCGTGTCCTCACCCGCTATTTACGAACAGGTCAAACAGTGGCCCGGCGAAGTCGGCACGCTCGAGCGCGTGATCGTCATCGACGGAGCTCCTTCCGAAGGGAAACTGACGCTCGCCGAGCTGGAAGAAAACGGTCGGGCCAACCCGGTGGGCCCCGCCGATGTGCGCCCCGAAGACACCGCTGGCCTCATCTACACGTCCGGCACGACCGGCAAACCGAAGGGCGTTGTGCTCAGCCACGGCAACATCGCCAGCAACCTCAACGCGATCAACTCGTACATCCCGATGGGCCGCCAGGACGTGTCCGTCTCGTTTCTGCCCTGGGCGCATTCGTTCGGGCAGACGTGCGAGCTACACATGATGCTGAGCCTCGGCGCATCGGTTGCGTTCGCCGAGTCGATCCCCAAGCTCGTCGAGAACATCGGCGAGGTCGGTCCGACGGTGCTGTACGCCGTGCCGCGCGTGTTCAACAAGATCTACGAAGGCGTGCACAAGCGCGTCCGCGAATCCGGCGGGTTCCGGCAGAAGGTCTTCGAAGCCGCCATCGAAAACGCCGCGACCCGCAAGCGACTTGACGCCGCCGGAAAGGTGTCGTTCGCCGTCGACCTCAAGCACATCGCCTTTGACCGCGTCGTCTTTTCGAAGGTCCGCGAGCGCCTCGGCGGCCGGCTCATCTACGCGTTTTCCGGCGGCGCGGCGCTGTCACCCGAGGTCGCCGAGTTCATCGATTGCCTCGGGATCACCGTGTTCGAAGGCTACGGATTAACCGAAACCAGCCCGATCGCGACGGCCAATCGCCCCGGCGCGCGCAAAATCGGGAGCGTCGGCTTGCCGATCCCGGGCGTGTCCGTCCGCATCGACCGCTCGGTGGTGCCCGACGACGACGACACCGACCACGGAGAGGTGCTGATCAGCGGCCCGAACATCATGCAGGGCTACCACAAGCTGCCCGGCAAGACGGCGGACGTGATGACCGAAGCCGACGGAAAAGCGTGGTTTCGCACCGGCGACCTTGGACGCATCGACGAGGACGGGTTTTTGTTCATCACCGGCCGCGTCAAGGAGCAGTACAAGCTCGAAAACGGCAAATACGTCGTGCCCGCGCCGCTCGAAGAGTCGCTGCAACTGAGCCCGCTCGTAGGCCAGGCGTTCGTGTACGGCGATAACCGCCCGTTCAATGTCGCGCTCGTGGTGGCCGATCCCGATCTCCCCAGCCAGCCAAGCGACGACGAGCTGCGTGCCGAGGTCGCGCGTTGCAGCAGCGGTTGGCGGGGGTATGAGAAGCCGCGCAAGGTCCACGTGCTGCGCGAGCCCTTCAGCATCGAAAACGGCATGTTGACGCCGAAGATGAGCATACGTCGGCGGCAGGTGGTGGAGCGCTACTCCGACCGGTTGGATGAACTGTACCGAGTTGGATGAAGGCACCGCCGATAGCTGCGCGAGGAAACGCCCGAAATATCGTTGGTTTTCTCAACACCGATGTCGATTATTTCAACAATGAGGCCCACAGTCCCACGCCGCGGTCGTGATAGGGCGGCATTGACAGCGCGATGGCACGGGCTTTGCTACATGAGGGTCCGCACATCGCCGGTATCGAACGCAGCCTGTCCACATGAGCTGCTGGCGAGCCGACAGGAGACACGCACCATGCGCCGCCGCACCGCTACAACCGCAATCGCCCACCTCGCCGCAGCATTGCTGATCGGCTGCGTGCCGACCGATGACGGGGGGACGACCACCGTGGTTCCGGCCGACTCCATCCACGTCGCGCCCAACGGGACCGGCGATGGCTCGTCGGCAACCCGCCCGACCACGCTCACCAAGGCGCTGGAAACGGCAAACGGTCGTCCGATCGTGCTGGCGGGAGGCTCGTACGACGCGGGCGCCGGCATCCTCGTGCAGAAAGACGCGACCATCCTTGGCTCCGGGGCCGACAAGACGACGATCACGTGCGCAGCCGCCGAAGCGTGCTTGACGGTCGAGAACGCGAAGGTGCGCGTCGAAAAGATCGCCTTGAAGGATGGCAAGGGTCACGGCGTCGTCGCCCGCTCAGGGGCCGATGTGACGGTCAGCGACGCGTCGATTTCCGGCATGAAAAAGGACGGTGTGCACGCCGAAACGGCGAAGATGATCACGCTGTTTTCGTCGAAGATCATCGGCAGCGCCGGTCGCGGGTTGTACGCCAAGGGCACCGGCAAGATCGCGGTTATCGATCCCGTGTACGCGCCGACCCCGCGCAACGACGGCGGCAAAGTTGGCGTTATCGACCCCGTCTACGCGCCCAAGAGCGAGATTTCGGGCAACGGGCAGGGCGGCATCGCCGTGATCGACCCGGTCTACAGCCCCAAAGCGGACGTCGCCGAGATCGCGATCCTCGTCCAGAGCACCCTCATCAAGGGCAACGGGCGCTACGGGCTCGGCATCTGGGGTGGCAGCGCCAAGGTCCTGAAGTCGGCGATTGTCGGCAGCAAGGTCGACGACGCGGCAGGGCCGTGGGCCGACGGAATCCTGGTCGCGGCCGGCAGTGAAAACGCGAACAAAGCCATCCTGGTGCAGCTCGACATCGACGCGCAGTCGGTTGTGCTGGACAACGCGCGGACGGGCGTCCTCGTTTCGACCAAGGCGCAGGTCGCGATCAGCGCCGATGTGTCCAACAACGGGCTCGGTGGCACGTGGGCCATGGCGGACGGAACGCGGCTCTCGATCGATGAGAAGGCCGCATATTCGTCCAATGCGATGGTTGGTGTTGTTGTTAGCAAAGGCGCGGACTTGTTGATGAAAGGTACAAGCGTAAAAGACACGAAACTGCACACGACGAGCACCGGCGCGAAGGTGGGGGATGGCGTGGGCATCTACGACGGGGCGCGCGCGACAATCGAAGACGCGAACCTGGTGGACAACGCCCGCGCCGCCATCGTTGTGCACGCGGCGAAGAAGAACGCCAGTGGCGAGGCCGACGTCGTGGTCAAGGGCTGCAAAATGACCGGCGGCCAGCACACATTCGTCATCAACGGCGCCCCGGTCCCCGCCGCGGCCGCATCCAAGCGCAACAGCGCCGACGGAAACCAAAGCGGAAGCTCGGGCAAGACCGACGGGTACAGCTCCAACGCCAATCTGCCCGTGCAAACCGGCTACTGCGACGGCTACGGCGAGAGCAAATGCACGCCCGACGCGTAGTCGCTGGGCATTCGCGCCGGCGGAACCGGCAAAGCTATGTGAGCGCGTCTGCGGTCGCGGCCCGCACCGAGAAGCGCTGGGGTTGAGCGGCCAACAGTGCGTCTTCACCGCGCATGATGTGCACGGTCGGCGCCGGGTCGGCAGGGGACGTCGCCGGATGCAGGTCCAACCCCGAGATCGCCAGCACGCGGTACGCCGACAACGGCCAGATGGACGCCTCGCCCGCAACCGCGCGCCGGCATCGTTCATGTTCGTTGCCGGTCCAGTCGAACACCAGCGTCCCGTGGCCCACGCGTGACTTGACCTCGAAGCCGATGGGCGGGTGTCGGGCGCCGTCGGCAAACACCAGCACGTCGACGCCGGGTGAAACGCCTACATCAAGCGGGTAGTCGTCGGGCAAACGCCTCGCCTCGACCGCTGCCTCCCGCGCCTCGCGGGTTGACACGTCCACGACCGCATCGTGACCGTACCGGGCCGCGAGCCACCTGCGCGCAAATCGCTCCCCCAGGTGGCCGGTCACGGTGCCGCGGCGCGCGAACTGGCTGCTTGCACCGCGCTGGGCTCGGCCGCTCGGTGGCGTCGGCAACCGCGGTCCAACAGTCTCAGCGTTGGGCAGGGCGAGCGCGTCGACCGAGGCTCCCAACCGCTCGTCCACCTCGGCGAGTGACTCGAAGATCTCGCCGCCATATCGGAGTCGGTTGCTCCGCTTGAGCATCGCCAGCACAACGTCGAATAGTGTCATACCGCTTGCGGCATCTTCGAGCGCGCCGCGGATCGCAGCAGCGCCCGGCAGCACGTCGATGTCGAAGACGTCCGCGAAACGGTCCGGCTCCGTCTTGCCGTCCGACTGCCCGAGCAAGCGCATCGGCTTGGAGCTTGTCCATCGCACCGCCGCATCAGCCGCGGCCTGGTCCGGATCGCCAGCGGCCACCAGGGCGATCGCAGCCGCTCGGGCCCGATGACTGTAAAACACCTCTTCGGTCAATCGGATCGCGGTCGACTCGCCCGATGACGGGCTGGGCCGCTCGATCGCCGGTGACTCCGTGCTGACGTTGCCGGTGAGCTCAAGGAGCGACGGGTCGCCGCGCAACTCGCCGACGTTGTCCGGGTCCAACGCGCGCAACAGGTTTTGCAGAAATGGCGCGTGACCGCGTGACTGCAACGCCTCCGAAAGCGGGCCGTCGAGGCGCCAACGCAGCCGCTGAGCCGCCGCGAGGTCGGGGGCAATCGTGACGTTGACATAGAAGACACCGGTGCGGTGGCCTTTGCGCGGGACGTAGCGAAACGGTGTATCGGTCGTCTGCGGCAGCTCCACGCGCGCGCCTGTTGGATCGCGCAATGCAAGCGTCTTGGGCCACGATTGCACCGCGATGAAGACCGGGGCGTGCAGCCCGGCCTCGGACGCGCGCTCTGCAAAAGTTGCCGGCTTCATCGGGTCGCCGCCGCTGGCCGGATGGGTCGTGCACACGTATTCGACAAACGGCTGCAAGTCCGCGACGAGTCGTCCGAGCCAGCGGCAAATAGCCCCATAACCGCTGGCCTTGGCGAAGCGTGACGGCTCGGTCGCGAATACAGGAATATCCAGGATCCGGGCGAGGCCAAGGCGGTTGGTCGGTAACTCGGCGAAGCTGAGCTGATCGCGAAACGCACGCCGATGTCCGCTCACTGGGTCGCTGTCATAGAACGCGCACTCCGCAGCCGTCGCGCCCCGCGCGTCCGCCAATCGCCGCCACGCCAACGCACCGCCCGGTGACGTGCACAACAGCGGTAAGTCTCCAGGTTGAGCCATCGACGCCGGCACGAGACCGATGGCCGCCGCATCGTGGCACGCGTCGGCCAGGCGTTGACGGAGCCTGAGGACGCCATCTTTACGCACCCGTCGGCCGCGGATTCCAAGTCGCGCCGCGATGGCGTCCCAGAGTTGTCTGTGAGCCGCCACAACCGCTTTGCGCGCGGCGCCATCTTGCAGGCCATGCAGCGATCGTTGGGCCACGATGTAGAGCGCGCGCAAGACGTGGCGCAGATCCGCGTCACCGTCGGGCGCCAGCGACCGTATCTGCAACAGGTCCGCCGTGAGAGGCCCAAGCGCCTTGTATTCTTCGCTGGCGACAAGCGGCAGCATCCGCGCCGCGCTGCTTGCCCACGCACCGGCGTCCGCGGGCAGTTGCTCGATGCGGTAGACGTCGCGTGCCGCACGCAACCTCGTCGGCGAAGTCTCGTTGGGGGCGACAGCCGCGCGCAGTACAGCGGCCTGGCGCAGCTCGTCGCTCAACATCGTCGGAAAATGACCGCGCGGACCAATGCGTCGATTCGCGCTGCGCCCCAGGTTCCATGTTTGCCACAGCGGCACGTGCGCAAACTCGTGCCAGCCGCCGTCGAGCAGCAGCTTGCGGACGGCCGTTTTTCCCAACCGCGGTGGCAACCCCGCCCACCCAAGCGGCAATGGCGCGTCATTCGCATTGAAGCATGCCTTGTACGCCGCGGTGTCGCTCGCCTTCCAACCGTGACAATTGTGGTGCGGACGCTCGCCGACTTTCGCGTCGATGTAGCGCGCGTCGTACTTCCGCCGAACCAGCTTGCCAAAGTGGCGAAAGAAGCCCGTCCAGAGTCGGGTGTAGGGGCCGTCGAGCGAGGCATCATGCGCGGCGGCCGGCACGACGCGTCTGAACTCTGCGATCTCGTGTTCCCGATCGCCAGTGTCATCCCACGGCAAACAGACCCAAAGCATCAACGGCACGCCAGGATGCGCCCCCAATCCCACTGCGAACTGCGCTGCCTTCGCAGCCTTGGCGCGTCGTCCGAGGATTGCTGCGACGCGGTCCAGGTCGACCACGTGCGTTCGAGGCACACCCGGCTGCTTGCGGACTGAGACATGACACGCCGGCCGCCACGTGCCCGCGAGGACAGGCAGGTGCATGCGGCTTTTCCAAACCGCGATCGTAGCAAGCCTGCCGGCGTCATCGCCTGCCCGCCAAGCCTTGCCGAGCCCAAACAGCCGCGTCCAAACCGGGGCCAACGGGTGATCGTCGGATCGGATCTGCGCGTCGCGCGCGACGACCGCCAGGACGCGCAGCAGCCGCTCATGGTCGGTGGCGGTCCGAGCGCGGCGCCGCATGGCATTGCACTGCCGAAGGACGGCGAAATCGTCGGTCCCGACAGTGCCGAGACGAGCCAAGTGGCCGCGAACGGTGGCGATGTCTGCGTCGGCGATGCCTTGCAACGAGCTCACCGACACCGATCCCATGTCCAGGTGCGCGATCGCCTCCGCTCGCGGCCGATCGATCGCCGGCTCGAAGAAGAGCGCGCGGCGGCCGTCGCCGGTAACCGGAAGTGGCAGCGGACCCAGCTCGGCGGAGAATCCAGAACCGTCGTCCGCATGTGCGAATGCACGGTGCAGCGCGACCGCCAACGCCACGCGTGCCGCCGACCGACCGTCATCGCGCTGCATCGGGCGGACACCTCCGATCGCGGCCTCGGCTTTGACCGACCTAAACGCTCTGCGCGCCTGTGCGACTCCAGCCTCGGGTACGCCGAAACGTGCCAGTGGCGCGTCGCCCAGCCATCGAGCAACCGTCTCGTCTGGCAAGCGGGCGTCGTCGTCGATCGCTGCGTGCCAAAGATCGTGGATACGACCGCCGAAGAGCAGCTCCTTTCCGCGTCGGAGGCCGCCGTCCAGCGCCGTGAACAGCGGAAGACCAGCCACTTTTCGGGCCAGCAGACACCGCAACACCTGGCCGGGCGCCATGCCATGCTCGAGCGCCCGCTCAGCGCTCGCATCAAGGTCGTCGAATCGTTGCAGCAGCACCCCCAGTTCCGCCGCGTCACCCAACACGATCGACGGCAGGCGAGCCGCGTCGAGCCTCGGTAACGCGGCCAGGAGTTGGATCAGATCGCCGACGTGGGCGGCAATTTTCTGCATCACTGCGACGTTCTCGCGGCGATGCTTCGACGTCGCGATATCGAGCGACTCGCGGTCGTCTTTGAGCACAAAACGACCGTGCAACAACATCGAAGTCCCCGAGTCCTGCGACGTCGGAAAATACGCGTGGATGTGGCGTGCTCGACCCTCCGCCGGGCGTAGACGCAGACGATTGCCGCGCCTCTCGGCCAGGATGCCGACCTCCACGTCGCGGCTGTCGCCGACCTTGAGC
This sequence comes from uncultured Enterobacteriaceae bacterium, assembly GCA_964560875.1. Classification (GTDB taxonomy): domain Bacteria; phylum Myxococcota_A; class UBA9042; order UBA9042; family UBA9042; genus CAZLMW01. The sequence continues at coordinate 44,194 of CAZLMW010000047.1, read as the reverse complement.
AGCTCGACGGCCGGTCGGTTCGGTCCGCTGAGCGTGCATCGCCCAAGGCCTTTGACGACAGGTTTTCGAACCTGCTTCTCGTAGCGGATTGCGCCCTTGGCCTCCACGGCCTGAACACGCCTGAGAAACGCAATCGACTCTGCGGCAAAGCCGGCCAACAGGCGATCGACGAGTTGATCGGTTCGTGAGGTGCCGCGGGACCAACGCAGGCGGAGGTGGACCCCGCGTCGCTCGTTGAGCTCGACATTGGAGCGACGCGAAACGCACGCGACGGGCAGCAGAAAAAGCGGCGCGTCGGGCAGGCCCGGGTGCGGCGCAAACCGCAGATGAAAGCCGCCCGAGTGAAGCTCCAGCGCGTCCGCCACCGACAGAATGCTCTTGATTCCAACGCCGAACTGCCCGATCCGATCGGGGTCTGCATGCTTGCTGCTGCTGTACATGCACCGAAACGCGTCGACATCGCCGGCGTCGAATGCCTTGCCATCATGTTCCAAGACGATCCAGGACCTGCCCTCGTCGCGCTCCGCTCGAACCAGGAGCGCACCGTTTCGGCCGGCGCCCCGCAGCGCATCTTCGGTGTTTTGCAGCAGCTCGAGGAAGACGCGGTCGGCGTAGGCGTTGGCTCGGAAGCGCTCGGTCTTCGCCGTCGTGCGCAAGAGCTCCCGCAGCCCAGTCGGTTCATCGAGGTAGTGTGCGGTGACAAGGTGAGCCGCGACGGTCTGAACGGTCATGTCCGCTGGCCGCGCGAGATCCTTTCGCTCACGGAACATGTTGAGCGCCAGCGTGACGAACAAGCCGCTATCGGTTCCTGTCAGGCGCTGACGAAAGGCGCGCAAAGCCGGCGTCAACCAGTTGTTGTGTGCTTGCATGGACACACCATCGTATCGGCTCGACATCGTACGTCGCCACTGCCGTTCGCGGCTCAGCCTTCGATGATCGTGGTGTTCGCGCCCGGATCGGCGGCCCGGTATTCGGCCTCCTGCAGCACATCGCGAGCGGACTTGGCGAGGCCCTCGTTGTCGAGATCGAGGGCGACTTCGACCGCCTCTTTGGCCGCTCTGATGGCCGCTTGGGTGTTGCCGCGCGCCAAGCGGCACTGTGCGATGAGGCGCAGCGTGTCGGGCAGGATGTCCCGCAGACCGGAGTCGCGCATCAGGGCCTCGGCCGCCTCAAGCTCGACAAGCGCAAGGTCGTGCCGTTTTCGATCGATGTGGACGTAAGCGAGGTTGTTTCGCGCGTTCACTTCGCCCTGCATGTAGTCGAGCTTTGCGCAGGTTGTCGCAGCCTCGCGGTAAAGCGCCTCGCCGCGATCAAGATCGCCGCTGCGGTAAGCCGAGTTGCCCATCGACAGCGTGAGCATGGCGGCGCCGACCTTGTCGCCCGCGCGTTCGTGCAGATCGCGGCCAACCTCGTAGCAGCTGTCGGCGCGCGCGTAGTTGCCCTCGCGTGAGTGGGTGTGTCCCAGGACCGTGTGCATCCGACCGAGCCCGTTGAGAACGTCCGGCGTGGGCACCGCGTCGCTGTAGGCCAACAGGCCGGCGCGGGCACATGCTTCGGCCTCTTCGCCCTCGCCGGCGCGGTACAGGACGAGCGCACGACGTCCGGTTGCAACGGCGGCGAGCCCACGTCCTCGGTTTCCGGCCCTGGCGGCTGCGGCTGCGAAACCGAAAGCGGCGATGGCGTCGTGGTATTCGCCAAACCGTGTCGCGACCTCGCCTTGCACGATGAACGCCCGTGCGCGCCGGATGGTGGCCGCGTCGCTTTCGTCCTGGGTGAGGTCCTCGGCGCGTTCGGCCGCGGTGCGGGCCGCCTCGAGCTGACCGAGGTGAAAGCCGATTTCGGCCTGTCCGAGCAGGGCTTCGATCAGGGTCTCGAGCGCCTTTTCGTCTTCGGGTTCAGCGCTATGCCACTGTCCGGCCACCTCGACTGCGGCGGCGAATGCGTCGTATGCGTCGCGGTTGGCGAACGCGCGAAGGGCGTCGAGCGCCGTCTTGACGAGGTACTGGGCGGCGTTTCGGTCATCGCCGGCGAACATGAAGTGATGGGCCAACATCGCGCCGAAGCCGGGCGGCCGTGGTCCGACCCAATCCATCAGCCAGCGGGCGGCGCGTCGATGCAGCTCGGAGCGGTGCTGTGGCGGTGTTGCGTTGACGATGATCTCGGCCACGCTTCGTTGGCGAAGGCGGAATTCCGTCTCCCCGACGAACTGCGTTCGCCGCGTCGGGAGGATGTAACCGGCCCGGGAAATCTGGCTGATCTCGCTCGCCGCGACATCGCGCTGCAGCATCGCGCTGATCATGCCCAGGGGCGCGAAATTCCCGGCGACCGCTGTGACCTGCAGGATGGCTCGTTCCGCCGGGGGGACCCGTCCGATTCGTGCCAGGACCACTTCGCTGAGAGACCGGTCGAGCGCCGCTTGGACCTGGTGTTCGCTGGTGATGCGCCAGCCACGATCGTCGGAGCGAAACACCCCGTGTTCGGCGAGCGCTTCGACCGCTTCCTCGATGCGCCCGGGGTTTCCCTGCGCGAAGTCGTGCACCCGCTCGCACACCGAATCGGGAACCTCGATGCCGCCGAGCAAGGCGGACACCATCGCTGCGGTCTTGTCGGCATCGAACGCGCGGAGTGACACGGTCTGGGTGCGGGCCAGCGGCAAATTGAGCTCGGACAGGATTTGCTCAGCCCGCTCGTCACGCATCGGCAACACAAGCAGCAGCGGGACGTCATCGCATTGCCGCACGATATGGGCGAGCAGCTCCATGGTTGTCGGTTTGGCCCACTGCATATCGGCGAGGACGAGCGCTTCGGGACGTTTCTCGCAGGACGCGCGCAACCACGCGGTGAACGCGTCGAAGGCGGCCGTTCTCTCCGCAGCGGTTGCCGGTCGGGCCACCACGAGATCGAGCGTAGTTTGGCGATCGACGCCGATCATCCGACCGAGGCTGACGACGCGCTCCTGGGCATCGTCATCGTTGGTGCAGAGGCCTGGCAGGCTGGTTAAACCGGCGCTGACTTCGTCGCCTTCTACGTCGCTGCCGGCGCGGGCACGGAGGATCTCGACAAAGGGCTCGTAGGCAACAGGAATGCCGATCGCGCTGCATCGCGCCGCATCCAACTGCCAGTCGCCTTCCGCGGTTTGCAGCGTGTCGATCCACTCGCCGAGCAGGCGCGATTTGCCGCTGCCGGCCTCACCGAGCAGCGGGATCGCGTGCAGCTTGCCGTCGCTGCGACAACGCTCGGCGAAAGTCATCATTATATCGACCTGGTCGCTCCGGGCGACGAACGCGTCATGGAGCGTGCCGCGGCGCTGAAAACGGAACGAAGCCGACACGTCGCGGTGACGCTTGACCCGGGCGAGGTTGGGCGTGGGAAAAGCGAGCTCGTAGATGCCGCGGACCTCGCGCAGCGCGGACTCGGTGATCAGGACGGCGCCGTCATCGGCGTAGTGGGCAGCGTTGCGCGCGAGATCGACCGCGTCGCCGACGGCAAAGGCCGTTCCCAAGGCGAACCCAAGCCCACGTGTGCGCAGCGAGCCGAGCGCGACGCCGACGTGGAGCGTCACCGACAGGTCCATGCCGCGGATTCCCTGGAAGACACGTTGCAGGGCGAGTGCGGTGTCGATCGCAGACTGCATCTCGCCTTCGCGCATACCGCCGATGCCGAACGCAGCAACGCACTCGCTACCGAGGAGCGCGAGCGGCCGTCCGCCTTCACGCTCGACGTGGGGTGCGAAGCTGCTCAAGAGCCCGGCCGCACTTCCGGTGTGCAAGTCGCCTGCGAGACGCGCGACGATCACGACGGCGGTAATCGCCTCTTCCATCCCGGTCGCGGCGGCGCCGTCTCCGTCCGCGACGAGCTGCCGGCCGGGTGTGAGCAACGACGTGCCACACGTCGAACAGAAGTAGCGTTCGCCGTGGCGAGGCGATGCGCAGGCCGGGCAAGCGGAGAGCGGCAGCGCCGACCCGCATCGCTCACAATAGCCCGCGCCGTCGCGACCCATGTGGCTACAGGAGGGACACGGGACCGCTGGTCCACCGCCGCCGACCGCGATTCCCGACGCCTTCTCGAGGGCCTCAGCGAACTCGATTACGCTGCCGAACCGTTCATCGGGCGACTTGGATAGCGCGGTCTGCAGCACGCGGTCGAGCGATCGGTTGACGACGCGCCCAACGCCGGCGAGGTGGAGGTGATCGGGTGTATCGACGAGGTGGGCGAGCAGCATCCCCTGGATCGTCTTGCGGTAGATCGGCAGGTCGCCGGTCAGCATCTGGAAGGTCATGACCGCGAGCGCGTACTGATCGGTCTGGCCGTTGAGCGGCGCTTGCTGGATCTGTTCGGGGGCCATGAACGCGGGAGTGCCAAGCAGCTTGTGCCGGTCGGTGACCGCCTCCTTGGCGTCCTCACCTTCCTCGAAACCGCGCGCGATACCGAAATCCACCACTTTCGCGAGCATCGCGCCGGACGCAAGCCGCCGCAGCAGCACGTTGCCGGGCTTGATATCGCGGTGGACGATGCCGTGGGCGTGCGCTTCGGCGAGTCCGCTCGCGACCTGGCGGGCGATCGCGACGGTTTGTTGGAGATCGACCTGTTCTTCGCGTTCGAGCAGGTCGTCGAGATCTTCGCCCTCGACGTACTCCATCGAGATGTACCAGGCGCCACGATGCTGCCCAAAGCCGTAGACCGCGACGACATTGGGGTGGACGACGCGCGACATGACCTGGGCTTCGCGCTGGAAGCGTGCGTCGGCCTCTTCGTCCAACCCGACGTCTTCGTGCAGCAGCTTGATGGCAACTTGGCGGCCCAGCTGCGTGTCACGGGCCAGGTACACCGAGCCCATACCGCCGCCACCGAGATGGCGCTCGACCAGGTACAGTTCGCCGATCGTATCGCCTGGTTGCAGTTGCATGCTGGCCGGGTAGTCGTGAGTTCGGGTCGTCTTTACTATGTGTACTCTGCGCTTTTGAGCGGCGGTTGTCGCCGACTCGACGCCGACAATGAACCTGTCGCCAAGGATGGCCATGAGGACGAGAAAGGCAACGGAGACCATGCAGGTCCTCGCCATGTTGGCTGCCGTGACGCTGACGATGGGATTGACCGCGTGCGGCGACGAAAGCTCGGGGACGGGCGGCGGGACAACCGATACGGGTTCATCTTCCGGCGTAGACACCGGCTCGGCGACCGATACCGCGGCCGGGATAGATTCAGGCAGCGCGACGGACGCGGCGATCGCAACCGACACCGCGATCGCGAAGGACACGGGTGCTGCAGCGGATACGGGTTCTGCGACGGACACGGCGTCTGCGACGGACACGGCGTCTGCGACGGACACGGCGACTGGCATGGACACGGCGAGTGGGACGGACGCTGTTTCGGCACCTGACACCGGCGCTGGGACGGACACAGCGTCTGCGCAGGACGTTGGATCCGCGACGGATTCGGGTGCTGCGACAGATTCGGGCGCGGCAACGGATTCTGGCTCCGCGACCGATTCGGGTACTGCGATAGATTCGGGCGCCGCAACGGATTCGGGTTCGGCGATGGATTCGGGCTCGACGGGGGCTGCGGATGCGGGTTCGGCAGGGTCCAAGGACACGGCCACGGCGGCTGACAGCGGCTCTGGGGGCGGATTGAAGCCCGGTCAGTGCGCGTCCGAACAGAAGTGCAAACAGTGGCCCTGTAAGGCTCCGGGCGACTTTATCGGCTGCGGAATCTGCATGAAGGTCAAGGGCTGCCAGGCCGACTCGGAGTGCTCCAACAAGCCCAACGGTATCTGCATCTACAAGAAGAGCGACTGCACCTGTGGCGGCGAGAAGCTCTGTCACACCGGATGCACGAAGGACGCCGAATGCAAGCTCGGTCAGATGTGCGACGCCGATCACCACTGCAAGCCGAAAAAGTGCAAAAAGGGCAGCGATTGTCCAAACTTGTTCGCTTGCTATGCGGCGTCCAAGACGTGTCTGCGCAAGAACTGCAAAAAATCGAAGGAATGTGGAGCAGGGGGCTACTGTGTTAACGCCAAATGCCACGCCGCTCCCGGCAACTGCACGCCGCTTCCGCCTTGATCGACATCGGCTCCAGACACGACCCAACGCCCACATTCATCGCGTTCACCGCGGTTTGTGCCGTTCTTGTCCTGGTCGCCCCGGTCACCGTCTCCGCCGCGCCGCGGGTCCAACTTGGCGTGGACACGTTGTTTGCGAGCAAGATCAAGCTGGTCGCCGGCAAGCGGGTCGGGCTCATCACCAACACGTCCGGTGTCGATGGCAAGGGCGTACAGACGCTCGACCGGCTCAACAACGATCCGCGGGTTCAACTCCGGCAGCTGTACGGACCTGAACACGGCATTCGTCTCGAGCATGGCAATAACCACTCGGACCGAACCGGCGTCGATTCGGTGACCGGGATCCCGCTGCAGGGCATCAATTGCAGCAGCGCACCGAGCCGTTCGACGCTGCGCAAGCTCGACGTGCTCGTCTTTGACATCCAGGATATCGGCTCGCGGACCTATACCTACGTCACCACGATGGGCAAGGCGATGAAGGCGGCGGCGCGAAACAAGATCCCGTTCATCGTGCTCGACCGGCCCAATCCCAATGGCGGCCTGCTGTTCGAGGGGCCGACGCGCCAGAAGCGCCATCGCAGCGTGATCGGGTGGGCGCCCATCCCGGTGACGCACGGGATGACCGTTGGCGAGCTGGCCCGCTGGTACAACAAGGAGATGCGGATCGGCGCGAAGCTGACCGTCGTTCCGATGAAGGGATGGCGCCGCAACATGGTGTGGGAAGACACGGGCTTGCTGTGGTCGGCAACGTCGACTGCCATCACCCAGACGCATCACGCGCACTTGTACGTCGCGACCGGCATGTTGTGCGGGGCGGGGCTCAACGTGGATGACGGCGTGGCAGCGGGACGGTTCTTCGAGCGAATTGCCGGGACCTGGGTGGACAAGGACGCGTTTTCACGCGCGATGAACGCGGCTGGACTGACCGGCGTTCGTTTCGAGCCGATCAGCTATGTGCCGTACAAGGGCCGGTGGGTGAACAAAGCGCTGCACGGTATCCACCTGGTCGTCACGGACCCGCGTACGTTTCGGCCGCTACGGACGGCGCTCACGGCGTTTACGACCTTGCGGAAGCTGCACGGCAAGAAGCTGCGCGTGCTCAAGAAAGCGCGGTTTGGTCGGGTCTGGGGCACCTACGACGTGCTCAAGCGCGTGCGCAGGGGGCAAAGCGTCGCCAAGATCGAGGCCTCATGGCGCAAGTCACTCGCCCGCTTCTCCCGCAGCCGCAAGAAATACCTGCTCTATAAGTAGAAATGACTGCTCCATAACCGGGGCGTGTCCCTGAATACTCACAATCCGCCCGAACTTGTCGCGGCGCTCTGTTGCTGGTGCCCAGAGAATCGATTCAGGGACACGCCCTGGTTGCCCGTCGGCGTCGCCTTGGAAGGTGGCGGCGCGGCGATTCGGTTGCCGTCCTTGTCGCAGCCAAGGCCCTTGAGGATGAAGTCGCCGGGGACCGCGAGGTCGAGCGCGAATCCTTCGTTGCCGGGTTTGTGAAAGCGCGCCTGGTCGAGCAGCCAAGCGGTCTTCTTGTGGCCTTCGCGGCGGGCCAGTTGGCGGGCCATCGTGACCGCTGACTTGAGCGCGGCGGACAGGTCGGTGGCGGTGCCCTTGTCCTCAGCTTCCATGTCGACGCTCAGCGCCACGTGATCCTCGACGTTCATGCGCAAAGCGACACCCTTGGCGAGCTCGGCGATCGGGGCCAGTTGCGCGTCGTTTTCGCCGCCGGCGAGCAGCTCTTGCAGGTCCGAACCGGTCAGCCGGCCGCGCACATCGGCGTGTCCACCGGTCGCCACTTCGGCGCGCTCGCGCCCCTCGGCCCGATCGATCGCTTTCATCACCTCTTGGCGCGTGTCGCCGGCGAGCATCAGGCCATCGCCAACCCGGGCGACGAACCATGGCTTGCCGCTGTTCTTGTCCGGCTTTCCGGCCTTGGCGTCGCGCGGCTGACGGGCGACCTCGTAGATGCGGCCGCCGTCTCCATACCGTTGACCCTCGCCGAGCTCTTTGGGGATCTTCAGGGTGCCAAGGCGCCCGCCGAGCGCGATGACGCCGTCGCTGATGCCGACCTGTTCGACGTCTTCGCGGAGGTTGAGGCCGGTCGCTTCGCGGACCTTGTCAAGCCGAGATGACGCGCGGGCCTCGTGGCACTTGAGGATCTTGTTGGCCAGGTCGCTGTGGCCGATCGCGCCGAGATCGATGACGACATAGCCTTTGCCCGGCGTGCCGACGGCGCGCTGGACCCCGGTGCCAACGTTGGTGTTCAGCTTGGGAAGGTTGCGCGGAACGGCGACCGGCTCGGGCCCGTCGCTGCGGTCTTCCGGCTTGTTGTCAGGACGCCTGGCCTTGCGTTTGGGGCCTTCGGGCAGGTCGCGTGGGTAGACGACCTCCATCTCGCCCTCGCCCACATCCTCGACGCTGGCGCCGCTCAAGAACGACGCCATCGCCAGCAGGCTCAGCACCACGACGGCGATCACGATGACGAGCAACGTGCGGTTTTTCATGGCCATTCCGGGGCGATTGAGCGTCCTTTCACAGTCTCAACATAAGCGCGATCAGTAGTCGCGCCACCAGACGACGGTCGATGCGCCGACGACGCAGGCGGCCGCGAACAGGAGGGCGCCGGCGGTGACCCCGGCCAGTTCAGCGAGTTTCCAGGTCTCGGAAGTGGCCATGTCCGCGCCGATGGAGACGAGCGTTTGCAGCCGCGGCAAGGGAGCGACGATCACGGACGCGAGGTCCCGGGGCCAGCCGTGCTCGAACCACGAGGCGAACTCAACGCGATCGCTGGTCACGAGCGCCGTGATGTAGAGGCCGAGCCCAGCGCCGGACGCGAGCGCCTGGGAGCGGATGATGGTGCTCGCCAGGAGCATGACGGCGTACACGGTTGCGAACCCCACAGCCGCCGCGACCGCCCCGATAAAGGGCGCGATGGACGAGAATTCGGCCTTCCAAAACAGCACGAGCGAGAAGCCGCCGACCGCAAACACCATGCCCGCGAAGGCCAGGACGAGGACGCCAAAGTAGATGCCGGTGGCGAGCTCCCAGCGGCGGATGGGCAGCGACAGGGATAGCTCCACGCGACCGGGCGAGAGCAGGCGCACCGCGATGTCCGATGTCGCGACGATGCCAAACAGGGTGCCGAGGTGAAAGACCGCGTAGACGAGCGCGCGCAGCACCGGGCCCATCATTTCGGCGGCGTTTTTGCCGATCTCGCCGCCTTTGACCTGGTCGCCGAAGAGCTTGGTGGACACGATGACGCCCTCGACGACGTCGATATCAAGCGCCAGCAACAGGCCGATTTGCGACAGGAAGATGATGCCGCCGACCGCGGCGACGTAGCGGCGCGCGATCGCTTCCCGGCAGACGTCGATGGCGACGTGGTGCACGTTCATGCGCCACCTCGTCCGACCGCATCGGCCATGACCGCTTCGAGATCTTTGACCAATGGGCGCACCTCGAGGAGCTGCAAACCGTCGCCCAGGGCATCGTGCAGCGCGCTGGATAACGCGTCGGGACCCTCGCCGGCGAAGATCCAACGGTCCTTACCTTCATCAGCTTCGAAGCCGTGGCGGGCGGCGATCTCGTTCGTCTCCGGGCCGCTCGCGAAACGCACGTGAAAACGGTCGTCGGCGCGCAGGATGTCCAGCGGGCCGGACAAGACGACGCGGCCCTTGCTGAGCACAGCGGCGTGATCGGCGATCTTCTCGGTCTCCGCGAGAAGGTGGCTGTTGAGGAAGACGGTTGCGCCCCGATCGCGGGCCGCGCGGATGACCTCTCGGAGCTCGGCGCGTCCGAGGGGGTCGATGCCGTCGGTAGGTTCATCGAGGACGAGCAAGGCGGGGCGACCGATGAGCGCCGCTGCGAGCCCGGTGCGCTGCCTCATACCCTTGGAGAACGCGGATGTGCGCTTGTCCCACCACTTCTCTTCGAGGCCAACCTGGCGGAGACGGCGCGGGATCTGGTCGTCCATGTCAGCGCGCGACAGGCCCTTGAGGCGTCCGGCGGATCGGAGAAAGCCGACGGGAGTCAGTGCGGGCGGCAGCTGCAGGTTCTCCGGCAGGTAGCCGATGCGTCTGCGCGCTGCGATGGATCCCGGCGGGTCGCCCAGCACCGAAACCTCGCCCTCGTTGGCCCGCACGACGCCGAGCAAGACCTTGATGAACGTCGTCTTTCCGGCGCCGTTTTCACCCAGCAGGCCAAAGATCGCGCCCTCCGGGACCACCAGATCGAGGCCGGCGAGCGCATCGATCGCGCCGTAGCGCTTGGTGACTCCGGCGGCGGCGATGGCGGGTTCGGTCATGTATGCGGCCCCAAACAAGGATGTGGCAGAGAAAGAGGCTGTGGCAGCAAAGCAGGGCGTAGCTGAGCAGCTAACGCGGTTTTCATATCGCTTCTTCCGCCAATTCACGCGGCGTGTACAGCGGTTCCGCGTCGCGCCGGCATCGTCGGGTCCAACCGGCGCACCACCGCGCCCGAGAGGTTCATCATGAGTCGCCGCAACGTCAACCGAGCGCCCCTGCCGTTTCCCCCAAGAGCGCGACAACCCGACCCGCTCGCGATCGCCGGCATCGCGCTTGCCTTGTTCGCAGTTGGCTCCTTGTCAGCGGTGGAGACCAGCGCGGCGCTGAGCCGAACCAGGCCGTCGAGCCACGGCCGCGTCGTGTCGCAAAAAGGCCGACGAGTCCAGGTCGTCGCAAACGCGGGCGCCGCATTTGCCCCTGGAATGCCCGTTTGGATATCGGAGCGAGGCAAGCGCGACCGTGGTGGGCTGCCAGTTTGCGAAGGGCGCGTGCTGCTCACCATTGCCACCGTTGGCACCCAGCGCGTACCCTGACGACGCTCCTTCCGATGGCCATTGGGCCGATTTTGCTGGGTTCGCCGTGTCGCGTCGCGTATCCGACCTTCTTGTTTGCTTGCTAACGATCGGCGCGCTGGCGTTGAGCGGCTGCGGTGACGACACCACGCCCGTAGATTCAAGCGCGACCGCAGACGCCGGGGCAGGCCCGGACGACACCGGCTCGACGTCGTCGGACACGGGCACATCCACAGACACCGCGGGACCCGCAGACACCGGCCCGGACGACGTCGGCGCCCTCGATGTCGCGGCGGAAGACACGGGCGCAACCAATGACTGCCCCGGCGGACCGGGCTGTGCGTGCACGGGCAATAGCGAATGCGACCAGGGCCTGTGCATCGATGTCGGCCTCGCCAAGCAGTGCGCGAAGAAGTGCACCGACACCTGCGAGACCGGCTTCACGTGCGCCATCGTGAACACCGGCGGTTCGGATACCGCGACGTTCTGCGTGCCCCAGTGGGACCGGCTGTGCGCCCCGTGCAAGGCGACCGCGGACTGCAAGACCCTCGGGTTTGACGACAACGTCTGCGTCGACCGTGGCTCGTCCGGCGCGTTCTGCGGCGTGGTCTGCAGCGACGACAAGGGGTGTCCGAAAGACTACGCGTGCAAGGCCGCGAAGAGCGTCGACGGCGCTGCGACCAAACAATGCGTGCCCGTTGACGACAAGGGCGCTGACGCCATGTGCACGTGCAACGAGTGGGCGACGGCCAAGAAGGCGTCGACGGCGTGCGCCATCGAACACAAGAACGACAAAGGCGAAATCATCGCTTCATGCCCCGGAACGCGCGCCTGTGACCAGGCTGGCTTGTCCGCGTGTGTCGGTGGTTCTCCCGCCGGCGAAACGTGCAACGGCGCCGATGACGACTGCGACGGCAAAACCGACGAGGGCACCTGCGACGACAACAACGCGTGCACAGCAGACGGGTGTGACCCCAAGGCCGACGGCGGCAAAGGCGCGTGCGTGCACAACAAGATCGATGGTCCATGCGACGCCGACGGGTCGGTGTGCACAGAGGCCGATAAGTGCATCGCCGGCGTCTGCACACCGGGCAAGTCCAAGACGTGTGACGACGGCAATGCGTGCACCAAGGACGCCTGCGATGCCGCGAAGGGCTGTACGGCGACCGACGCTGACGGCGACAACTGCGATGACGACAACCCGTGTTCGATCGGGGACACCTGCAAGGCGGGCTCCTGCGTGTCGGGCAAAGCCAAGGCCTGCACGAGCACGGATGCCTGCTTGACCGCCAAGTGCGACCTGAAGAACGGCAAGTGCAAGTACACCGATAAGCCATCGGGGAGCGCCTGCGATGACGGCAGCTCGTGCACGACCGGCGACGCGTGTAAGGCCGGGACATGTATCGGTAAAGCGAAGTCATGCGATGACGGCAACGCGTGCACCGACGATGCGTGCGAGGCGGCAAAGGGGTGCGCGTACACCAATAACAATGGCCCGTGCGAGGACGGCAGCAAGTGCACCGGTGGCGATCTCTGCAAGGCCGGAAAGTGCGTCGCAGGCGCCCCGAAATCCTGCGAGGACGGCAACCCGTGCACCAAGCGCAGCTGCGATCCAGACACGGGCACATGCCAGACGAAGAAACTCGCGGTGGCCTGCGATGACGGCAGCAAATGCACGGTCAAGGACGTCTGTGACGGCGGATTCTGCACCGGCAAAGCGGTCGACTGCGACGACAAGAACCCGTGCACAACCGATTCGTGCAAAGCCGCGACCGGCTGCACCCACGCCGCCAACAAGCTGCCTTGCAACGACAACAGCAAATGCACGACGTCCGATACCTGCAGCAACGGCACATGCGTTGGTCTCGCCGTCCAGCTGACCGTCACGTGTAACGACGGCAACCCATGCACGACGCCCGGCTGCGATCCCGCTAAGGGCTGCCTGCAAAAGGCCAACACAGCGGTGTGCACAGATGGCAACGTCTGCACGGTTGGCGACCGCTGCAAGGACAAGGCCTGCGTCGCCGGAGCCAACACCTGCGCCTGCCAGAAGACCGCAGACTGCGCGTCCAAGGAGGACGGCGACCTGTGCAACGGCACGCTGTTCTGTGACACGTCCAAGGCGCCATTCACGTGCAAGTTGAACCCGAACACAGTTGTTAAATGCGCGCCGCACGCCAACGTGTGCCGGCGCAACATCTGTGTGGCCACGACGGGAAAATGCCTGGTGAAGGCGCGGCCCGACGGGACGGGATGCGACGCGGACGGGTCGGTGTGCACATCCAAGGACGCATGCAAATCGGGCAGCTGCACGGCCGGCAAGAAGCTCGCCTGCAACGACGGCAAAGTCTGCACCGACGATTCGTGTCACGCGACAAAGGGCTGTGTCTTCGCGAACAACAAGGTGCCGTGCGACGCCGATGGCTCGGTCTGTACGGTCGCCGACTCATGCAAGAGCGGCCTGTGTCTGACAGGGCCCAAGCGCGACTGCGACGACAAGAACGGCTGCACGGACGACAGCTGCGACCCGAAGAAGGGGTGTCTGCACGCCGCGAACGTCGCGTCTTGCGATGACGGCAATCCGTGCACCGACAAGGACAAATGCGCGGCGAAGGCGTGCAAAGGGATCGGCCTGGATTGCAACGATGGCAACGCGTGCACCGCCGACTCGTGCTCCAAGACATCCGGCTGTGCCCACAAGGCTGTCAACAAGTCGTGCGACGACGGCAACGCGTGCACAACGTCGGATGTCTGCGCTGGCCTGCCCGGCGGCAAGTGGGGATGCAAGGGCGGCAAGCCGAAGGTCTGCGATGACGGCAACGTGTGCACGCTCGACTCCTGTGACAAGACGAAGGGCTGTGTGGCGAAGGTTGAGACCACCAAGAAGCACGTCTGCTACAGCGGCGCGAAGGGCACCGACGGCAAGGGCACATGCCGCAAGGGTACGAGAATCTGCAAACCGGACGGCACGTTCGCGGCCTGCATCGGCGAGGTGGTGCCCGCCAAGAAGGAAGCCTGCGACGGCAAAGACGATGACTGCGACGGCGCGACCGATGAGGGCTGCGCGGCGGCATCCGCAAGTGTCGGATTCGGCAACAGCAAGATGAACGCATCGGGCGGCAAATACGCCGTGCGCGCGTGGACCGGTGGCAGCGCTGCCGTCAACGCTTCGGCGGGGTCCAAACATACGGCGCGCTGGGGTTGGTACCGGTGGCTGCGGGCGCGGCTGCAGTAGCGGTCGACCGCGATGAAGAGCGAGGTTTATATGGATCGCATGATCTCCACGACGGCCCTCCGGAATCGGATCCGGCGCGGCTCTATCGCACTTGTGCTGTTCGCTGCGGCGCTGATGACCCTTCCGGCGTTCGCCGCCGCGCCCAATACCGTGACGACCGAAGGATTGCTCCACGCCAAGGGTGGCGGACCCGTGTCCGATGGCACGTACGGATTCACGTTCTCGCTCTACACAGTCGCGAGCGGCGGTAAGGCTGTCTGGACCGAGACAACAAAGCTCAAAGTCGCGAAAGGCGAGTTCTCCTACGTCCTCGGCGCGACCAAGCCCCTCAACGTCGCCACCCTCGGTGCTGCGAAACAGGTTTGGCTCGGTCTGCGCATTGAAAACGACCCCGAGCTGTCGCGCACGCGCCTTCATTCCGTCGTGTTTTCGCTCGTTTCCGCGTGGGCCAAGGATGCCGACACCGCCAAATCCGCGAAGACGGCGCTCGGGATCGCGTGCACCGGCTGCGTCTCGGTCAAGGCGCTGAAATTCGACGCCGACGTCGACCTCGGCGGACGTTCCATCAAGGCGTCCAAGGTCACTGCAACGTCGGTCGTGGCGAACACTGTGGCGGCGAGTTCGTTCGTCGGTGACGGTAGCAAGCTGACGGGCATCCAGTCGATTACCGGCACGTGCACCGGCAAAGGCGAGGTGGTCAAGGGCATCGACAAGGCGGGCAAGCTGATCTGTGTCAAGGCGATGGACGCCAACAACCTCCCCAACGATGGCCTCGACGAGATCAGCAATGGTCAGCTCAGCGCCGAATTTACGGACGTCGACAAGTCGGCAAAGGCCGTGGACATCAAGGACAACAACCCGGCCGGCTCGTCGAGCACCATCACCGTGCCGGACCGCGGTCTCGTCAAGACCATCGCGGTTTCGATCGAAGTGACGAACAGCAACTTCAAGAACATGGTACTGACGCTCACCGATCCAAAGGGCGGCGTGTTCAACCTCTTCGTCCCGTCCGCCATCAAGTCTGGCGTGCTCAAGGCGACGTTCCCGCCTACCAAGCCGGTGAAGGGCGACCTCGCGAGCTGGCACGGCAAGAACGCAAAGGGCGTTTGGACGCTCAAGGTCATCGACGCCAACTTCAAGAACAACAAGACCGACGGCCAGATCAAGTCCTGGCAAATCGCTATCACGACGCTGTCCAACAAGAAGGTCCAGGCGCCCGGCGATATGTATGTCGGCGGCAAGCTTCACGGCTTCGTGCACGTGAAGTCGGCCCTCAAGGCTCCCGTGAAATGCGACGCCAGCACCGCCGGATTCATGTACTTCGAGCCGGGCAAGTCGGTCCTGTACATCTGCAATGGCAAGCTGTTCTACCCGCTGTCGCTCACGGCATTGGGCAGCCAGGGCAACCCCGGTAAATCCTGCGCGGACATCAAGCAGCTCGTCGGCGCCGACGCCAAGGACGGCAAGTACTGGATCGACCCGGATGGTCCCGGCGGGGCGAGCGCCTACGAGGCGTACTGCGACATGACCACCGATGGCGGCGGCTGGACCCTCGTGCTGCGCGTTTCCAATCACGATGGCAGCGTTGACTGGAGGCAAAACGGCAGCGGTTGGAGCAAGACGTCGCACAAGACGCTCAGCCAGTTGAGCTTGACGAACTACAACGCGGGCAACGACTACGTCTCCCCGGCGTACAACGGGCTCAAGGCCAGCGACGTGCTTTGCCGCGAGCGCCTCGGCACCGACTACAAGCACTCCGTCCGCACGAAGGACAAGCCGCTGGGCGGTGTAACCCTGCGTTCGGTCTTGACCAAGTCGATCGTCGACGGCGGCCGCAAATGCAGCAATTCCATCGTCTATGGCGCCGGCTCAAACAAGCACAATGGATACAATTCGCTGGTCTTCAGCGGTGATGAGAGCGGCGACACGGAAGGCGCGCGCATCGCGATCCGCAACAAGTGCGCAGGCGATGCAGAGACCATGGCGCTCGGTTACGCGCGCAGCGGCCACGGCAACAACGAGGTCTACAGCCAGGGCGGCCACTGGCCCGGCTTCGACTCGGTCTACATCTTCGTCAGGTAGCAGACTGCGGCGCGTTCAACGCTCGATCTGGCGATAGGGCGACTGGTTGCCCAGCATCCCGTCGATTCCGCCACCGCCGCCGCCTTTCGGTCCCCTCGCTTCGAGCGCCAGGTAGACGCACACGTCGTCTTCGAGCGGGGCGTCGGGCACGTCTTCGTCGAGCATGTCCTCAAGGGCAGGCGGATCTTCGCCGCGTTCGATCATCTCGGTGCGTCTTCGGATCGCCTCTTCGCGCCGTTTTGCGCGAGCGATCTCGCGGTCGACGGCGTCCTCAACCGCCTTGGTCGACTGGCCGGACGATTGGTCGTGGCAGCGGTCTCGGCGGCCGTTGGGCCCGTAACTGACCAGCGTTGGCTTGCCGTCGACTTTCGTGAGGACGTACGCGTTGTTCCACAGATCGCGCGTCGGATCCCGGCCCGTTCGCGACTTCACGTTGTTGGCGAGGTAGGCCTGGAATGAAGACTGTGACTTGGGCAGACGGCCGCCGGTGACCGCTTCGATCTCGAGGCCTTGCGCAACCGCCCCCATCTCGAAGCGCACCACGACGACCTTGACGGTATCGAGCAGGTGTTTGCCGACTTCGCCACCGCCCTTCGCCGCAACGCCCGCACCACCGGCCAGCATGAGCGCGGGGAGGTAGCGTGCGAGGTCGATCATGGGCGGTGCTCTTCGTGTGTGGGGTTAGCGCATCTCGAGGGCGACAAGGCGCTGGGCCATGGCGCGTTCGAGGGCGATGCCGATCTGGAAATCGGACAGCAAAACGTCGTCAAGCACGTCTCCGGGCACACGCACCAGGACGGCGTCGGCTGTTGTGCGTACGGTCGCGGTCCGCTTGATGCCGCGCAGCAGAGCGATCTCACCGAACCAGTCGCCCGCGCCAAGGGTCGAGATCAAGTCGTCGCTCCCCTCGCCCTTGCGGACCACATCGCAGGTGCCTTCGCGAATCACGAACATCGCGTCGCCCCGCTCGCCCTCGTTGACGATGGTCGCCCCCGCTTCTTCGCGCATCACAGACACACCGCCGAGCAGGGTCGACATCAGGTCCGCGGTCAGCGTCTGGAAGATCGGGACGGTGCGGAGGAATGCGGCATTGCGGATCTGATCGAGCACCGCGTCACGGGCAAACGCGCTGCGCTCGACGAGCGTCACAAACGTCTCCCGGTCCAGCGAATAGACCTCGACAGCGTCGGTGCATTTGACCGTCGCGGTGCGCGGAACGTCGTCGAGCAGCGCGATTTCGCCGAAGAAATCCCCCGCGGAGAGCTGCGCGACGCGATGGATCAGCCCCGATTCCTCTTCGAAGAGGACGTCGCACGTGCCGCTATGCAGGAAGCAGAAGCGATCGCCTTGCTCGCCCTGGCGAACCACGAAGTTGCCGTTGACGAAACGTTCGCGGCGCATTCCCGCGATCAGGTCCGCGAGCTCGTCGTCGGGCAGGGCGCCGAGAAAGGGCACCCGCCGCATCTCTTCGACCAGCTCGTGCGCGCCATCGCCGATGCGTTCGACGTGTTTGGGCGCCGAGCTGCGTTCCGGTTTGAGCATCTGGATGACCGCGCTGACGATGACAGCCAGCAACCCGAGGCCGAGCAGGGCGATGGTCGCAAGCAGGACGCCCGCGATGATGACCGCGAGCGCGCCGCTGAAGTGGTCCAGCCCATGGCTGCCGGTGTGGCCACGGGCCAGGGAGCTCAGCGCGTTGAGGGCGCCGGGAAGCAGGTAGCCGCTCACCAGCCAGAGCGACAGGATCCAGTGGGCCAACCAAGCGATGCCAAGGAAGATATAAGTCTGTTCGGCGCGGCGGATCGATTCGCTCCGCAGCAGGTTCTTGATGCTCCGTCGCAGCAGGTACACGGCCGCGCGGCGGGTGAAGTCGGGGATTCGTGTGCGGATACCGATGAGGTGCCAGGCATCGCCGCGTCCGTAGGGAGCCATGTTGAAGACGAAGAGGTACAGGCCGGTCGACGCGAGCGCGCGCAGCCATGTGTTGTCGTTGCCCTCGATCAGCCACGCGAGGATGGCGGCCGCGCTGATGACACCGAGGACCGAGATTCCCGCCCACGCCAGCAATCGCCTCTCGCCCGATGATGCTGAGCGCCGCTGCCGGTCGTCGATTCCCAGGTGCGCAACGCCGCAGAGGATCGCGACAACCGCCTGCGGAGGCCGCATGCCCAGGGAGGTAAACGCGAGGCCGCGTACGAGGTCGCGCGTGGACAGCAGCAGCGCCGCAGACACATACAGGCCGACGGTTCGGTCGATGACGCGGTCGCCGCGGAAGGGATCGAGCAGGTCGAAGAGGTGGCCGCTGATGGTCGTGCCGGCGATGGCGAGGGCGAAGAGGACCAGGCCCATCCGGCTGAGAGGTCGCCACAGGGTCCGCGGAATGGACCGGCCGAAGGCGAGCGGCGCGCCGAGCAAAGGCAGTGGGATCTTGATGGTCGCGATGGTTCGCCCGACGCGGACCAGCTTGCCCGCCACGGACGGTCGGTCGTCGGGAAAGAGCGTCGCGGCGGCTTCGGACATACCGACGACGAGCCCCGCGTTATGCAGGCGTCGGATCAGCGAGAGAGTCGCCATCGGTCGAAGCGCTGTCTCAAGCTTGATGGCGTCGCGCACAATCGCGTTGAGGCTGCGTTTGCCGTCGATCAGATCGAGCGCGCCGGCTTCGTCGTCGCCGACAGTCAGGTAGCTGCCGGACTTGGGCCCAAATAGAATCAGTTCGCCATCTGTGTTGCGGTGGCGGTCGAGTTTGTCGACGAGCGACGGACAAACGTCACGCATCAAGGCGTCGGATGCAGGGGCGCTCATCGCTTCTCCGGGTTGTCCGAGTCTCGCGGATCGGTCAAACCGCGACAAGGGGTGCGGCTGATCGCGACCTGTAGGCCGTTTCCGCTGGCCGGTTCACGCGTCCGGCGGCCGCTGCAGGTCGCTGGGATCCTCGAGCCACCTGGCGAACCTCTCGAGGCTTCGGGCGCAGTAGAAGCCATCCGCGATGCGTTCATCGAACGAGTACTTGATGTCCACGACCTCCGCGACGCCGAGCGTGTCATCGTCGAGCACGACCGGGGCTTTGTGAATGCGCCCGATGGTCACGAAGATCGGCACCGTGCCGTATTCGAAGAGGTGGTGAAACGGCGCCTCCAGCCCGATGGAGCCGAGGTTGGCGACGAAGACGCTTGCGTAGAGTGGGTCGGGGCGGATCATCGAGGCGGGAAGCAGGTTGCACGCGTCCGCAAGCCGCTGCAGGGCCATCAACAGCCGCAACATGAAGCCGGGCATCGCGGTGACGACAGCCATCTCCTTTTCCGAGGTCGTCGCAGATTCAGCGCGTCCGGTGCCGATGGCCTCCGCGACGCGGCGAGCGACGTCTTCGATGGTGTCGGAGCGCTCGAACTCGACTTTGACGGTCGTCAGCTTGCCCGCGTCCGCGAAATTCTTCTTGACCGCGAAACTGATCGAGATCCCGCGCCGTTGATAGATCGTGCCGCCGACGACGAAGCGATTAAGCCGCTCGCGTGTCGCCATGATGCGCACGAGGCTCGCGAGGATGACGTGATAAAACGTGATCCGTTCGTCGCCTTGTCGGTCGACGTTGACCTCGTCCAGCCAGCGCTTCGTTGCGGCGACCTGGATCGTTTGGTCGAGGTAAACGGCGGCTTCATTCCGGCCGCGCATCAAGTACGGCATGAACCGCCGGAGCAGCGGCAGGTTGGCGACGCGATCGCCATCGGGGCGGGTGAAAAGCACGGGTCGATAATGCCCGATCGCTACGGGATTGTCCCCGGGCCACGGCGTTCGCCAGCCGGTTCAGGTCTCGCTGCGCAAGGTCAGCAACGTCAGCTCGTGACGGGCCGCCAGGCGCATGGGCGGTCCCCAATACCCCGTGCCGCGGCTGACGTAGATCCAGGTCTTGCCGAGGTGCAGGTGCAGGCCAGCGAGGTACGGATGCACCAGCCGCACGAGATAGCCCCATGGCCAGATCTGGCCGCCGTGGGTGTGGCCCGAGAGCTGCAGCCCGACGTCGTGGCCCATTACGTCGTGGATTTGGCTGGGTTGGTGGGCAAGCAGGACGAGCTCACGGGTGGAATCACGGTCGTTGGTCGCCGCCTCGATGTCCGCACCGTGTCCCTTGCCGAAGCGATGCGCGGTGCGGTCATCGATGCCGGCGAGGTCGAAGCTCGCGTCACCGTCGCCGATCGACACGTGTTCGTTGCGCAGAGTCTTGATGCCGAGGCTGGTCATGTGCGCGATCCAGCCGTCTGCGCCCGAGTAGTATTCGTGGTTGCCCGTCACCGCGAAGCTGCCGTGCGTCGACTTGAGGTCACCGAGCGGCGCGAAATCGTTGGCGAGACCTTCGACGCTGCCGTCCATCAGGTCACCGGTGAGCGCGACGAGGTCCGGTTGCAGGCGATTGGCCAGCTCCACGACCTTTTCCACGTACGGCCGGGTGATGGTTGCGCTCACGTGCAGGTCCGAAATCTGCACGATCTTGAAGCCGTCGAGGGCTCTGGGCAGCCGCTTGAGAGGCACGTCGACGCGGACAATCTTGGGTTCTCGTTGCGCCGATGCGTAGGCCGTCCCGCCCAATGCGAACGCCCCTGCCGCCGCCCCGCCGCCGAGCATGCGGGCGAAGAAGAGCCGCCTCTCAGGGCTCGCGATGGTCTCTTCGTTGCCGCTGCCGACCAGTCGTTGCACAAGGCCAGATGCCCAGCGCGCAAACTCGCCACTGCCGAGCAAGAGCATGAGCAGCATCAGCGTGCCCATCCACGTAAAGGCGACCGTTGCAGACAACCGCGAGACCTCTCCGCCGACATTGCGAGCGAGCAGCGGCCCGACGAACAGCGCGGCGGCCAGTCCGATCAACACGCCGGTTCCGAGCCGTGCCAAGGGGCCTTGGAGCCCGACGTCGCGCACGAGCCGCGTCCAAAGGTAGTAGTGCACGCCCCCGGTGAGGAGGGAGACGACGCTAACGAAAACGATGTAACGGACGGTCGGGGACATCGGCGCAAGCTACCATGACACGGCGAGGGAATAGCCGCTGGGGGAGCCAACCCCGGGATGTACCTGTCCATTCCGGCCGCACGCCAGGAGCACGCCGCGCACCGCGGCCTCGTTGAGAAGTCGCCACGTCGGGTGACCGAACAGGTCGGCGCCGCGCCAGGAAATCTCCGCCCGCTTGCGCGTCACATCGGCCGCGCAGGTGCCAACGTCATAGATGTGCGCATGGAGTTTGCCCGCATAGCCGATGACGCGACCGGGCCCCAGCCATCGCGCCGCCAGCATGGCCTTGCGGTCGACATAGCGCGCTCCGTCCTCGATCAGCGCCTCGATAGCGGCCGCCTCATTTCCGCCAAAGCCCACGTTCACAATGTGCTCGGTCACCGCGATCTGCAGCGCAACGGGATACCAGGCCGTGGGCTGGGGATCCTCGGGGAGCGCGTTGTCGATCAGCCGGTGAACGTCGGCGAGGAATGCGTCGCCAAACCGAAGCCGCAGGTTGTCCGCCCACCCCTTGAGGAGCACGCCGCGAACGTTTCCCGCCAACATCGTGGATGTCCGATCTACCGTGCCGACGTGGAATCGGCGCTCTGGGATGGGGAACGCCACGAGAATGACACTTTTCGGGGCGTGGGGACGCTCATAGACCCCCAACCAAATAACAACCGTGCACCGAGAAGCATTGCTATTCGGTGCTCTAGTAGTGGCGCTCAAGGACGTACCAGCCAAAGGCGCGGAGCATCAGCTTCGGCATGGAATCGTGCACCAGTGGATCGAGGTTCTGCCACGCGGACTCGACCAGGTCGTTGGCTTCACTGACGCAGTCGTCCAGCGCGCCGGATTGCTCGATCTTGGCGATGAGGCTGCCGATGACCTGCGGATCGTCGGACTTGCTGTTGACGCCGTCCCAGAGCCACTTGCGCCCTTCTGAATCGAGGCGGCCCATCGCCTTGGCCACGGGCAGGGTGACCTTACCTTGCTGCAGGTCTTCGCCCTTGCTCTTCAGGTCGCCTTCGAAGCCGCGGAGGTTGAGCACGTCGTCGATGATTTGGAAGGCGAGCCCGACGCTCTCGAAGAACAGGCCGACGCCTTCGACCTGGTCCTCGGTGCCTTCGCCGGCGACCGCTCCCATGCGCGCAAGGGAAGCTGCCGGGACCGCCGTCTTGAGGCGATGAATGGCGAGAACCCGGTTCTCAAGGGTTTCGGTGTCGCCTGTCTCAACCACCTCGGGCATCAGGTAGTCGAGGCCGCCGATATCAACGGCCTGTCCGGCGTGACCGGCTCGCAGCGCTTCGAAATACAAGTCGTAAAGGCGCAGACGATCCTTGCTCGACAAGCGCCCCGATTGCAGCAGGCGCTGGCCCATGAAATAGCAGGCTGTTCCGGCGTTGATGGCCGTCGGTTCGCCGTGAATCTCGTGACACGTGGGGCCGCCGCGCCGCCAGCTCGACTTGTCCTGGACGTCGTCGACGATGAGCGATCCGACGTGCAGTAGTTCCGGCATCGCCAGCCACTTCACGAACTCGCGTGAATCTCCGCCGACCACGTCGCAGCACGCCAGCGCGGCATACGAACGCCACGATTTGCCGCCGCGGTCGGTGATATCGCGCACAGGCTGTACGCCGAACTCGACAAACTTGGGGATATCGACGCCTTTCATGTACTGCGGGCGCTCGGGGCTGGCGACGAGATCGCGCACCTGCTCCCAGGTCGGGTCGAAGGGCAGGAGCTCGGCGACCGACTTGCGGACCTCTTTGCCGACCGACTTGAAGAACGAATCGAGGTCATGCGCGGCGACGTAACCGCTGCGCTCGATGAATCCCACGCCCTTGATCGGCTCGCCATTGTGCGTTCCGGTCACGTGCACGCGGCCTTCCCAGAACGCGGGCTTGCTGATCGCGGTGATGAACTCCTGGTCGGCGAACGCGGGCAGGGCGGTGAGCTCGATCGACTCGGACGGCAGCTTCACGTCGTAGCGCGTCGGGTATTCGTTGAACGTGCGCGTGCTCCGCCACGTTCCATCTGCCGTGAATTCGAGGTCGTCGACGGCGTGAAAGCTGCCGTCGGCCTCGATAATCACCGCGTAGTTGCCGCGCGGCTCCTCGCTGATGAGATCGAAGAGCGCATAGGCCGTGAGCTCCCATCCGCCCTCGAACTGCACGCTGATCCAGTTCCAGGCGATGTCCTCTTTGGGCTTTTCCTCGGACGTATGCGGATTGCCGGCGGCTTGCTCGGCCTGCGCGGCGGCGACGGCGTCCCCATCAAAGAGGTGGCATCCGAACTCGTGGTCGTACCAACCCGAACCCGAGACGGATTCCTTGGCGCCGTTGATTGTCACCGACCCCGTCACGTCGTTGCGCGGGATGAAGTAGTAGAACATGTCCTCGCCGTGCACCGACTTGACGACGCCATTGTCGCCGTGGCGCGCGGGAGGCTTCTTGGGCGTGAACGTGAGATCCGCGCCGATATTCTGTTCGTGGTCGAAAAGGACGAGGTGGTAGCGACCGTCGTCGAGCTTTTCGAGGCGGTTGCCGGCGTAGTCGAGGTCGAGTTTGCGCTGGCTGACCCAGACTTCCGACTCGAACATGCGGTCGGGGTAGGGAACGTTGCCTTTTTCGAGCACTTCCCGGATCGCGCGACGCAAGCGCTCGTCGGTGGTTCCTTCGCCGCGCTCGACCTTCTTCAACCCGAGCTCTGGTGCGCTCTTGTCGACGCGGCTCTCCCCCGTGTACAGCCCGCTTTTCGCGTCCGCGATGGCCCAGGTGAGCGAGTGCGCATGCTCGTCTTCGCCGGTCTCTTCGTTGCGTCCCTTGATGATGCGAAAGAACGACGCGAACAGCGAGATCGACTTTCCCGACGCGCTCTGCAGGTGCGTGTTGAGGTACCACCATTCGGTCGACGACGAGCCGTGGGGGAGGTCGTGCAGGTCGAGATCGATCGGGCCGTCAGCGGGCCAGTCGACGGGGTATTCGAGCATCGATGCGGCTCCGATTGGCGCGGTCAAAGGACCGTTGTGGACGCGCATAGTAGGGGCGCGCACGGTTTGTCCGCAACGACCGGCTCAGCGGGTATTTGTTTGCGGGCCTAAAGCTGTCCATGAGCCGGCCATGCCGCTCAAAAAACATCCTCATCCGCGTCGCGAAAGCTGCTCGGCGCGATCGAAAACGGCAACGTCCTTGCGAGAATGGGCAGCAACAAAGTCCCGCCGGGCGCGGCGAATAGGGCGAGCGCGGGTACCGCCCGGCAAAGATCGACGAGCTGCGACTTCATGCGCTTGTTTTCGGCGGGGTTGAGCGGTTGCCGGACGGACTTGGCGAGCAAAAAGACGAGGTCGCCGGTCTGCAGCAGTTCGTTGCCAATCGCGTCGATATTGCGACGAACGAGGGATTCAATCGCGGTTTGACGGCTGCGGACGGTTCGGCCGATGCGGGCTGTGGCGCGGACGCCGGCCAAGAGGCTTGGATCGTCGGCAAGGGCGGCGCTGACACGCTGGTCGATCGCTGCGGTGTCTTTTTCGTCGATGCCGAGGCGCTCAGCGATGTCGTCGATGTAGCGGCGCTCGTCCGCGCTGAACTCTCCGTCGATGAACGCCGCGAGGGTCAGCGTCTCCAACAAGCGCAAGGCGTCGTCGTGGTTGTGGATGTCATCGGCGATCCGCGCGACGGACACGCCACCGCGGTTCATGGCCGCGCGGAGCATCGTGCGCTCTCCGGTCTCGAAGCGCCCGATACCGACGAGCGCAGCCAAGAGGTCTTTTTCGCGCCGGTCGGGGTGTCCATCGGCCCATGCAAGCCCGATCACAGCTTCGACGAAAGCCATCTTCTCGGCCCGTGCCCGCGCGGCCAGGACATCGACCCGTGCGACATCGAGGGCCCGTGCGTAGAGATCGACGGCGATCCGGTCGCAAAGGCGGCGTTCGATCGCCATCAGCACGCGATGATAGGGCCCGTCGAGCAGCGGATCGGCGTCATTGAGCCGCGCGCCGAGCAGGATTCGGCCGGTATTGTCGAGCCGCTTGCCGAGCCAATTGCCCAGCGTGCCCGGCGGGACGACGTCGTTGTCTTCTTCAGCTCGCCAGGTCGCGTCGCGCAGCTCTTTGAACGCGTCGGCGTCCCCGGCGATCCCGGCCAACACGGCCGCAACGGCCAGCCGTAAACTCGCGCCGGCGTCGCCACCTGTCATGCGATCGATAACGGCGACGGCGCAGACCTGCCGACCGAGGTTGGCCACGAAGAGGTCCCGTCCGGTCGCGAAAGTCTCCGACGCGAGCCAGTTTGCGTGTTCCTGGCCGTCTTTGTCGTACGCCGCCAAGCCCTCGCGGATCAGGGCGACCGGCCATCTGCTCGACTCGAGCTTGACCGCGGGGTAGACGAGCTTTCGCTTTTGTCCGGCCCTGGAAAGTGGCATCAACTTGGCTCGGCGTTCGGCTGAGGTGAAGCTTGCACCGGCAGCTGCGTGCGGGGGAACTGCGGATTTGACCACGTCTCTAGTCGACTTCTATGCCACGCGCCCCGCTCCGTGTCCCTACCTTCCCGACCGCGAAGAGCGCAAGGTCCTGGCCGAGCTTCCCCCCGGTGGCGGCTTCTTGCTGTACGACCGACTGGCGCGCGCCGGTTTTCGCCGCAGTCACACCTTCGCCTACCGCCCGCACTGCCTGGGCTGTCACGAGTGCTTGTCCGTACGCGTTGTCGTCGAGCAGTTTCGGGCCACCAAGTCGATGCGACGGGTCGATCGCCGCAACGCCGGGCTCGCCGCGACATTGACCGGCGCGCGGGCGACCGACGAGCAGTTCGACGTCTTCGACCGCTACCTGCGATCCCGCCATGCCGGCGGCGAAATGGTCGGCATGAAGCGGGTCGACTACGGCGCGATGGTCGAGGAGAGCACCGTCGATACGTCCGTTGTCGAGTTCCGCGATCGCGACGGAGTTCTGCGGGCCTGCTTGCTCACCGACGCACTCACAAACGGCTTCTCGGCGGTCTACAGCTTCTTCGATCCCGACATCGCCAACGACAGCCCCGGGACCTTCATGGTCCTTTGGTTGATCGAGCGCGCTCGGCGGGCTGGATTGCCGTACGTCTACCTCGGATATTGGGTGCAAGGCAGCCCCAAGATGCAGTACAAGATTCGCTTCGCACCGCTGCAGTCACTTGGACCCCGCGGTTGGCGCCTGCTCGATCCCAGCCGTGCCGCGCAACCTCCGTCCCCTTGATTCGCCGCGGCCTGCACGTTGTCCCCGTCAGGAGCCGCCATGTTCAAGCGCGCCGATTCAAAGCACCCGTCTGATTTCTCTCCGAGCGCATCGAGCGCATCAAACCGACCGAACGCAGCCGGCCACCAAGGTCGCGCTGTCGTCGCCCTTTCGTTGCTTCTTGCGATGGCCGCGTGCACGTCCGAGACCGTCGAACCCAAGGCGACATGGCATCGAGATGTTCGCGCCGGCATGGAGAAGTGGTGCTCCAGCTGCCACACCGCAGGGGGCGCGGGACCGTTCGCGCTCGATGACCGCGGCACCGCCAAGGCAATGGCCAATCCCTCCATCGCCGCGATCGAAGGCGGGACGATGCCGCCGATGCGCGCAAACGACGCGTGCCGAAGCTACGAAGGTCAGTGGATGACAGACAGCGACGCCACGGCGCTCGCCCGGGCCCTCAAGGATTGGCGCGAGTCCGACTTCGCGGCCGGTGAGGAGGCAGACTATAAGGCGCCCGACAAACCCGCCGATCCCCTCGAGATCTACGGCAAACCCGATTTGTCGCTGAAGCCGACGAAGGGCTACGTGCCGAAGAAGTCGCTCTCGGACGACTACCGCTGCTATGCGCTGGACCACGTCTTCAACGAAGAGACGTTTGTGCTGATGAGCAACATCGCCCCCGACCAACGCGAGCTTGTTCACCACGTGCTCGTCTACGCCGTACCCGCCAACTTCGTCGGCGCCCTGACCGCGATGGATGATGCGGAGGAAGGCGACGGCTACACCTGTTTCGGCGGCGCTGGTGTGGGCAGCCCCAGTCCTGTCGCCGGATGGGCCCCCGGAGATATGCCTGTCCACGTCCCCGAAGGCACCGGTATACGCGTGCCGGCCGGCGCCAAGCTCGTGATGCAGGTCCACTACAACCTCGCCGCTGAACCGAAGCTCGACCGCACGCAGCTCGACCTGTGGACCACGACGAACAAGCCCAAACACCTGCTGGTTGCCCGACCGATGCCCCATTTCGGCATCAAGATCCCGGCCGGTGCGAAGGGCTCAACCCACAAGCGGCGCTTCAAGAACTCGGGCAAGAAGGACTGGGAATTCATCGCGACCACGCCGCACATGCACACATTCGGCCGCAAGATCTCCGTTCACAAGATCGGCGCCGATGGCAAACGCGAGTGCCTGGCTGACGTCAAGCGCTACGACTTCAACTGGCAGCTCTCGTACCCGTTCAGGGCCTCGGAACCGGTCATCGTCAAGCCCGGCGAAGAGCTCGAGTTGTCGTGCACATACGACAACGCCGCCGCGGACCAGCCTCGCGTCAACGGCAAGCAGGTAGCGCCGCAAGAGGTGACTTGGGGCGAAGGAACGCTCGACGAGATGTGCCTGAACTACGCGCTGGAGAAGCGGCCGTACTTCCCGGAGGAAGACTCGACCAAATCGTGCCCGGGCTTTGACAAGTGCTACAGCGACTGCCGCAAGGACAAGGACTTTGGAACCTGCGTGTTGTCGTGCGGTCAGAGCGTCGGCGGCACGTGCCAAACCTGCGTGTACACCGCCACGATTCAGTGCGGTCTGACCGGCAGTTGCGTGACCAAGACGGCGCCGCTGTTCGAGTGCATCAGCGATTGCGGGAGCGCGGGTTCGTGCGTGTTCACCAAGTGCGGTGGTCAGCTGAACACGTTCCAAAAATGCATCGGCCCCGAGGTCGACCAGGGCAAGTGCACGCCCCAGCTCGCGGCTTGTGGCGTCAAGATCTGAGGTCGCGCGATGAACGACTCCATGAAAGCTGCGACCCGTTCGCTGCTCGCCAAACACGTCGCCGTGGACGCGCTCGAGCAGCAGCATCTGCGCCGGATGCACGAGCTGGTTGCTGTCAGCGGCGACCCCTACGCCCGCAGCCATTTCCGACCCGGTCATTTCACGGCGAGCTCGTTTGTCGTTTCACCGGATCGGCAGCGTGTGTTGCTGATCTTCCACCGCAAGCTGAAGCGTTGGTTGCAGCCCGGCGGACACATCGACCCGATCGACGCCGATCCGCTCGCCGCCGCCAAACGAGAAGTCACCGAGGAGACAGGCATCGAGACCATGACCGTCGCCGGAGACGGCTTGCTCGACGTTGACGTGCATCCGATTCCCGCGCACGGCGACGAGCCGGCGCACGAGCACTTCGACCTGCGTTTTTGCTTCATCGCCCGCGAATCCGACGCGACGGGCAGCGATGAGGTCGATGGCTTGCAGTGGCTTCCGATCAGCGAACTCGCCGAGGTCGAGACCGACGAATCCGTACGCCGCGCGGCGCGACGTCTGCTCGCGGCCCAGGGCTGAGTCTTTGGGGCATCAAACTTGCGACAGCGGTCACAGTGGTCATTCGTGGCCGCCCGACGTAGATTCCGGCGCTATGACCGTTGAACGCACCACTACGCTCAAGATCGGCACCCGCGGTAGCCCACTGGCCCTCGCGCAGGCCTACGAGGTTCGCGAACGTCTGGTGGCGGCCGGATGTCTTCCGAATCCCGCCAGCGCCGAAATCGTCATCGTCTCGACGAAAGGCGACCGGATCCTCGACCGTTCGCTCGCCGCGATCGGCGGCAAGGGTTTGTTCACCAAAGAGATCGAGGACCGCCTGCTCGACGGGCGCGTCGATGTCGCCGTGCATTCGATGAAGGACATGCCGACCGTTTTGCCCGAGGGCTTGCGGATTACGGCGATGCTGACCCGGGAAGACCCGCGCGATGCGTGGCTGTGCCCGACCGACAAGACGCTCGCCGCGTTGGCCGCTGGTGGTCGCGTCGGGACCTCGTCGCTGCGTCGCCGCGCCCAGGTGCTTGCTGCGCGACCGGATCTCGAAGTGCTCGAGTTTCGCGGCAACGTGCAAACGCGCATGCGCAAACTCAAAGAGAAGATCGCGGACGCCACCCTCCTCGCTCTCGCCGGGCTGAACCGACTGGGACTTGCCGAAGTTGCAACCGCCGTCTTCGAGCCTGAAGAGCTCCTGCCCGCCGTCGCCCAGGGCGCGATTGGAATCGAATGCCGCATCGATGATGAGCGCGTCGAGCCGATGATCCGTGCCATTGGTTGTCGCAAAACGGAACGCGCGGTCGACGCCGAGCGTGCGATGTTGGCGGCGCTGGACGGTTCATGCCGAACGCCCATCGCCGGCCTGGCGTTGACCCAGGATGACGGCAGTTTGTGGCTGCGCGGCCTCGTTGCGATGCCCGACGGCAGCAAAGTCTGGCGGGCCGAAGCGCGGGGCGACGACGCGATCGCTCTCGGAACTTCTGTCGCCGCGGCGATTCGCGAACAAGCTGGCGAGCGACCCTGGACAGCAGCAGCCGCAACGCTCAACTAGCAAACGTTGCTGCTGGTCGGCCGGCGCCTGACGGTCCACGACTCGCGGGAGATCTGGTCATGGTTGAAGTTCGCTATCACCCGACGAAGGGCCCCACGACGCCGTACACGCTGACCCGCGGACAGCTGCATCGCCGCCTTGGTGCCTTGAAACGTGGATTACCGCGGCGCGTGCGCCAATTCGGACGAGGCCGGGTCATCGCTGCGTGGGATGCGTTGTTCGGAACCGACGACGTGACCGTCTACCAGTGGCCCGAATACGACCGAATCTTCGACGATGAAGACGAGCGCGACGTGTGCTGGTTCATCCTTGCCGGCTCGGTGGACGAGTGGCGCAACGCAATCCGGGCTGCTGTGCGCGGGCCGGGAGCGCTTGTGGGCGAGATCCCGATGCTCACGACGTTGCCGGACAGCCGCGGCTCTCGTTATGGCGCGGAAGTGCGAACGCGCGAAACGGTTGAAGCCATCCCAATCACGCGCAAGGCGCTCAACGCCGCTGTCGACGCAGAGCCGGGTCTATGCCGCGCCATGCTCGAATACGTGGCCGATCACGGCGCCGAATACCTCAACGACCACGGCCAATTCGACGAGGCCTTCGATCAGTATTTCCCCAGCAACTCCGGCTGGCTGCTGCCCGCGCCGTACAGCATCGCCAATGCGCGGATGCGCATCTTCTTTTGCAAGCTGCCCGATGAGACCACCGAAACGCTGCATATCCCGCCGGGCGCGCAGCTGTACCCGGGGATGCCGTTCTACATGTTGGTGCTCATCGACATGGAGCAGATCCGGTCGGTTTACCCCGACAACGCGCGGGCCTTTGACTACCACGAGGTGTCCATCTTCGTGCCCGTGAAGATCCCACGACTCACGCTGCCGCGATTCCACGTGCCGTTTATGTACCCCGACAACATCATGGCGATTTACCTCGGCCGGGAGATCTTTGGGCTGCCCAAACTGCGGTCGAGCAACTTCAGCGACCAGCTCGACGACGGCTCCAAGCGATTCTTGATGCGGCGCGGCTCGGTCAACGTCCTGGAAGCGCACTACTACGAGCTGCCTGAGAAGGACTCCTGGCGCGTCTTGACGACCGATCCGCCCGAGGATTTTCGCGACGTCCTGGTGCAGCTCTCGGGCGCGCTCGGCAACCCGTTTCGAGGCTTCGGTGCCCAGATCGCGACGGCGGCTTCCCGTGCGAGTGAGCCCGTTGTCGACGTCGCCAACGCGATTCTCAAGCGCCTTCCGCCCAGTGTTCGGTCGATCCGCACGACCTCGTGGAAGCGCATCTTCGACCCGACCACGACATTGCGCGGCGAGATTCCGTGGAACCCCAACCAATTCGAGGTCGACGGCCTGGTCGAGACGCCTTTCGTCATCAGCGAGATCAGCGAACTCAAAGTGCTCGAGCTCGTCGACGGCCACATCCATTCGCCGAAGGGCCTGTTTCCGACCGCGCCCATCGAGACAATCGTGCCGTGGGGCATCGAAATGGGCGTAAAGATGACGCTCGAAGGTGGCAAAGTGGTCGTCGACTACATCGGTCGCGAGCGCCAGATCGCCGAGGCCAATATCGATCGCATGTCGTGGGTGCCGCCCGCAGACGACGGCCCCGGACTCGAATAGTCCGCTCGAAAGGTCGCCGGCCCGCCCAACGTGGACAACGCGCTCTCTTACAGCGCGAGCCAACCGTGGGCCACGATCGCAATGGTCGCGCTGACGACGATGCCGAAGATCTTGAACGCGATTTCCTCGATGCGTGGGGTTTTGTCGCTCGCGGTGGTCGCTTGGCTTTGCATGGCGCCTCCTTGCAGTGCGCAGGCCCGTCGCCGTGCTTGAAAGGCAGCAAGACCCGTGCCAGAAGTTGGCGGCGACCGGGCGCAGCACACGTACGTTCCAACAATCGAACGTTCCGAGCTCTTCCCGGCCGCAGGAGGGAGGCGCACGATGGCGACCGTCGAAGAGCGATCAATTGTCCATTTTGGTAGCAATCTCAAACGATTGGGCGTCAGTCGCGTGTCGCTGACCTGGGACGCCGCCTCGCAGGGGATGCGCGCCAGCCACTACGCGCTGCAGCCCCTCGCGAACCGAATTGCCGCCGATCCGCGCGACTTCGACGCCCACGAAGCGGTGTTCCTGGCCTACGACCATGATCTCGACGTCATGTTTGTCGCCGCTATCCACCGCACGATCCGCGGGCAGGGCGCCGGTGGCGTGCGGTGTTGGCGCTATGACCGGGCGATCGACGCGATCATCGACGGGTTGCGGCTGTCCCGCGGCATGACCCGAAAGAACGCG
This sequence comes from uncultured Enterobacteriaceae bacterium, assembly GCA_964560875.1. Lineage (GTDB taxonomy): Bacteria > Myxococcota_A > UBA9042 > UBA9042 > UBA9042 > CAZLMW01. The sequence goes on along the minus strand of CAZLMW010000047.1, from coordinate 12,165 downwards.
CTCGCCGGCCTGTGGTGGGGCGGCGGCAAGGGCCTGATCGCCTATTCGGACGGCGTCGACGTGCAGGAACCAGGGCGTCGGCGCGAAATCTATGCAGCCTACGGACGGTTCATCACCAGTTTGCGCGGCTGCTACGTGACCGCGGAGGACGTCGGGACGTCGGTTGACGACATGGAAGCGGTGTTCTCAGCGACACGGTTCACGACATGCGTTCCCCCGCGCCTCGGCGGCAGCGGCAATCCTTCGATCGCGACCGCACGAGGAACCGTTCGCGGAATGGAAGCGGCGCTGGCTCACCTCGACAAGGGCGGCCTGGAGGACAAGACCGTCGCCGTCCAGGGGCTCGGCCACGTCGCGACGCCGATGCTCATGGAGCTGCAGGAAAAAGGCGTCGCGCGCGCCATCGGAACCGACATCGACGCGGCCACTGTGGACGAGGGGAAAGCCCGCTTCGGCGACTGGCTCGACGCCCGCATCGTTGACCGTGGCGACAACGCGGTGCTGGCGGAGGACGTCGATATCGTCGCTCCCTGCGCGGTTGGTGGGGTGTTGAACAAGGAGACGATCGACACAATCGTCGCGCCGATCGTGTGTGGTGCCGCCAACAACCAGCTCGCCGACCCGCTCACGGATGACCGTCGCCTGCAGCGCAGAGGCGCGCTGTTCATGCCGGACTTCCTCGTCAACCGGATGGGGATCGTCAATTGCGCCGACGAGCAGTACGGCTACGCAACCGGCGACTCGAAGCTCGAAAAGCACCTCGGTACCGACTGGGACGGCAGCATCTACAACCTGTCGCTGCGCATCCTCGCCGAGGCCGCCGAATCGGGCGCCACACCCGCGGGAATCGCCCGCCGAATCGCCGACGAGCGGTCCGCCGAAGCACATCCCGTTTGGGGACATCGCGGCGCCGAGATCATCGCGTCATTGGTGCGCGACGGTTGGGCCGACGCCACCGACTGAGCGGCCCGCGTTCCTTCAAGAGATCACCGCACTGAATCGCGCGCTACCCGCAGGTTCCGGCTTTGCAGGTCTTCCCGCCGCCGCACGGGCTCTTGTCGGGCATGTTGCTGTGCTTGCATCCGGACTTGCCGTCGCAGGTGTCCAGCGTGCACGGGTTGGTGTCCTCGCAGCTCGTTGAAGACTTGCCGGCACACGTGCCCGACGCGGTGCAGTTCGAGTTGCCGAACGAGTCGATCCGCATGATGAAGCGCTTGCCAGACCCCTGCTGAAAGCCATCCTTGTCGCCGGGCAGGAGAAAGCCGCCCGGCACGGCGACACCTTTGACCAGGCTGTCGGCGAGGTTGCCGCCCACGGTCTTGGTCCAGACCGGGTTTCCGTTGGCGTCGATGCGGACCATGAGCCCGTCTGTCTTACTGCCGGTGCCGGCGATTCCCGTCATCAACACGCCACTGCCAGCGGGAATGCCACCCCAGAAAGCGCCCGTTGCGTAGCCAGCCCGCTCCCAGAGCTTCTTGCCGTTGTTGTCGATGCCCACTGCGAACGCGCTGGCGCTGCTGAACTTCTGCGCTGCGCCCCCTGCGACCCAGCCGGTCTTTGATGCGGACAGGCCGACGAAACTCGCTGAAATGTATCCGGATGGTTGGGTCTTCAGGGTCCAAATAGTCTTGCCTGCGGTGGACAGTTTCCGGGCGAACCCGGTCGTGTAGTTTCCCGCGGGTGCCGCCCCGACCGCGACGACGTGGCCATCGGCATACTCGATGCGATTGAGCGTCGCGCCCTTGCCGGTCCCGGTCGCGTCCTGCGTCCACTTGGTGCTGCCGGTGGTCGAAAGCGCGACCACTCGTCCTCCGTTTGGCGACGTCGTGCCAACTCCCCCTGCCACATACGCGTTTCCGTCGTCATCAACGGTGATCCCGGTCAGGCTCACGGTGCCGGTCACGTTTGTCGTCTTCTTGACGCTGCCCGTGCTGCTGATCCACGAAACGGCGCCTTGCTGTGTCCCCCCGAAGCCGCCGATCTTGACCCCGCCGGCGATCACCCCGCCTTTTCCATCCGCCGCCGCGTCGATCAACGCGCCGGACGAGGAGGCGCCGAGGTTCTTCTGCCAAATCGCCTTGCCTGCCCCGTCAAACCGCATGATGAAGCCCATGGGCAGTCCGGACACGGCGTACCCGACCCCGAAGTACTCGCCTTTGCCGGCCGGCACGATCGTCATCACGCGCCCGGTCGACCCGGCGTAGATCTTCTGCCAGATCCCGTCGACGGACCCATTGCACGTGCCGGTCTTGCAGACGCCGATCTTGCAGCCGGTTGCGCACGCCGCCCCGTCTTTCGCAGTGACCGCGAAGCACCCGCTCTTGGCGTCGCACTTGTCCTCGGTGCATGCGATTCCGTCGTCGCACTTGACCGCGCCGCCGACCTTGCACACGCCCTTGATGCACGTCTTCACGGTGCACGCGTCTCCATCAAAGCACGCGCCGGTTGATGGCGTGTGTTTGCAGCTGAGCTTGGCGTTCGCGCCGCTGCCGGATACCGAACAGCTGTCGGCCGTGCACAGGTTGCCGTCGTTGCAGTCCTTGCTGGATGTCGCGATGCAGCTGCCGTTGTTGCAGGTATCTCCGGTGCTGCACGGGTTGCCGTCGCTGCACTTGTTGCCGTCTCCAAACGCGATGTGCAGGCAGGAATCGCCCGACGCGGTGTCCACGGAGCACGAATCACAGTCGTCGCAGCTCTGCGTGTCCTTTCCGTCGCAATTGGAGTCGATCCCGTCGCCGGCTTTGTCATCGGCACACGGGCGAATCGTCTTGTCGCTGTCGTTGCAGTCTTTGCCGCCCGAGGCCTTATCGAAGTAGCCGTCGCCGTCCGCGTCTTTGCCGTCTTTGCCGTCGCAGTTGCTGTCTTTGCCGTCGCCGTACGGATCGGCGGCGCCCGGAAACACGCCCTTGTCCTTGTCGTCGCAGTCGAGGCCACCGCACGCGGCGGTCTTGTCCTTGTGCCCATCCTTGTCGGTGTCGCAGTTGTTGATGGTGACCGAGAACGACAGGTTGAGCGCGTCCCCTTTGCTGGTCTTGAAGGTCGCGTCGAGCTTGTGCGGCCCGTCGGCGGTCTTTGTCGTGTCCCACGCGTGCTCGAACGGCGCTTTGCTCAAGTCGGCGAGCGGTTTGCCATCGAGCTTGAGGGCGACCGACTTCAACGTCGCGTCGTCGTCCTGCACACCGGCGATGAGCTTGTGGGTGCCGAAGAGAGCCGCCGGGACCACCGGGACTGCGGTGCAGTTCTTGAACCCCTGGCCTGTACATGACTTGAGCGCCGCAACGGGCTTTTGGTCCACCGTTACCTTCGCGTGATCATTGCTGAACTGCCCATTGCCGTCGAAACACGTGGCCGTCAGGACGTTGAACGTGGGCTTGAACCCGACCGTGTTCCACTTGACGGTGACGGTCTTCTTGGTCCCGGAGATGGACTGCTCCGCGATCACCTTGCCGCCCGTATCGACCTTGAGTTTGGTCAGGCCGACGTCGTCTTCGCAGGTGACTTTGACATCGATGGTCCCGAACACAGTTTGCCCGGATTTGGGCGTCTCGAGGGTTGTTTTCGGGCCACGGTCGACGACCACGTTGACGGTCGTGGTCGTCGAGTTGCCGTGTTTGTCGTTACCGATGGCGCGCAGCGTCCACGCCCCGCCTTCGAGCCCCTTCGTGCTCCAATCCGTCTGCCAGGGCGCCTCTTTGAGCGTCTTCAAGACCGAGATCTTGCCTTTGCGAATCGCGGAGAAGGCGACGGTCGTGGGCTGATCTCCGGCCACCTCCAGGGCGAGCTTGATGGGCGTCACATCCCCGTTGACATGTGCGTTGGCGAGCGGGCTCTTGAAGAGGATCTCAGGTCCCGAACGATCGATCGTAATCGCGATCTCAGCGCGCTTTTTGCCGCCGGCCGAGTCATGGGCAGTGGCGCCGATCTTGTACTCGCCTTCGGGCCGCTGGTTGGTATCGAGAACGAATGACCAGGGCGCCTTTTCGTCGCTCACGTACAGCGCACTGTCGATGTCGAGATCAACCTTCTTGATCGTCAAACCTGCCGCCGCCTTCGCGTCGATCTCGAACTTGATCTTGCCCTTGACGACCGCGCCGTTCGCCGGGGCTGTGAACTTCACTTCAGGGGCCGGATGCGTCGCTGTGTCGCCGCTGATATCGCCGGCGGTTGAATCTCCGCCCACCTGGCCGTCTGCACCGGTCGCGCCATCGCCTGTCGTGGCGTCGTCACCCGCGTCTGCAACAGCATCGGCGGAGTCATCGCCGTCGTCGGGATCGCCGGTGCAACCGACAGCTGCAACCAGGAAGACGGCGGCCAAAACGAGTGAGCCGACCGAGCGCGGCAAACCGCCGCCCCGGCCAAACCGGATGGGTGCGTTCATGGGTGCTCCAACGCGGCCCGCCCCTCGCAGCGCCACGGATACGTTACTAGTACGTTGGTTGCACTATGACGATTCCGTGGTCAATTCGTCCAGCAACCTGCCGAGCTGGTCGCGGGTCATCGTCCAATCGACGCGATCTCGGTCGCCATCGTCGTTGACGCGGTAGCGCTGCACATCGATTTCGCCGCTGCCGTCGAGTCCGATGTCGAAGAACTCGCGCCGACGAATGGCGCCGGGCTCGGTTCGCAAGACCGCTCGTCCGATGCGGGTGTCGACCTCGAGCGGCACGACAGGTTCCTGCAACGAACGCGCCCGGTCGGGCAGGGCGACCGCCTCGGCGGCGACGTCAACGGGTACGCCCCTGTCCACCTTTACGGCGCGCACGCGGACGCCAATTCTGTCGGCATCCACCACGTTGATTTCGGCCTTGCGACCGTCGGCCTCGATGGCCAGCGGCGACTTGGACACATCGCCGGCTTTGACCGCCTCGTCGAGCGCTTCGTCGATGGCGTCGGACAGCTTCACGCGACGGCCTCCGCTTCATCGGCCTGCGTGTCCAGCTCGCGCTGTTTCATCTCCGAACCGTCGTGCGTGAGCATCACCGGCTTGCCGTCCACCATCGTCTCGAGATGAACGGGGCGGGACCAAAGCGCTGCGAGGTTGCCCAACACCGTTGACGCCCATTCGAGCTTGATGTCGAGCCCGTCGTGGCGGTGGTTCAGACGCAATTCCTGGCGGTTTCCGTGGTTGGCGTCGACGACATACGCCCGCGGTGTTCCCCGCTGCGCCAGCGTCTGAAGCATCTGCTTTTTCACCGCCCGGAACTCCCGCGTGTTGATGATCCACTGCCGGGATCGCGGGTCGTATTTGGTCGTGAAGAAGCCCTGCCGCCGGCAGAAGTCTTCGGTCAGGAAGGTGTCGAGGAAGGTCACGTCGTTGTGGGTTCGGCGCACTTCGAAGACCTTCTCAAGCCCAATCTCAGCGCCGGCTCCCGTGTCCCATTCGCGCTTGATCGTCGCGTCGTCGCAGTCCAGCCACTCCTTGCCGTGCCGTCCCGTGCTCCAGCGCATTTGGATGTCGCGGAACAGCTCGACGCCCATCTTGTACGGGTTCAATTGCCCGGGCTGCTGCGCGACGGTGCCGCTGTGGTGGTCGCAGTAATCGATGACTTCGGATTCATCGAGGATGTGATCGGTCATCAACCGCGTGTGCCAGAACGTGGCCCAGCCCTCGTTCATGATCTTGGTCTTGGCCTGGGGCGCGAAGTAATACGCCTCGTCGCGCACGATCTGCAGGCAGTCGTATTGCCATCGGGCCAGCGGAGCGTGATCGAGCAGGAACTTGAGGACGTCGCGCTGCGGCTCCTCGGGCACGGACTTCATCTTCATCAGGTCGTCGAGCTTCTTTTGCCGCTGCGCCTCCAGGAACTTCGGCGGATTGATGTGCGGGTCCATGTAGTCCTTCGCCGGGATTCGCGCGACCTCGACATCGGATTCCGCGGCTTCGATCTGCTCCTCGCTGAATTGCCGGTGCCGTCGAATGTGCTCGGCATAGGGGTCGATGAGGTTGTCGAGGCTCAGGCAGAGGTCGATGAACGCTTCCACCTCGCTTTGCCCGTGGCGGTCCATGATCCGGCGAATGCGCGTCGCGTGGTTGGCCATCGTGTCCAACATGCGCCTGTTGGTGGGCGCAAACCACACGTTGTTCTTGAAGAAATCGACGTGGCCGAGGACGTGGGCCATCACCAGTTTTTGGTCGACGATGAGGTTGTTGTCGAGCAGGTAGGCGTACGAGGGATTGGTGTTGATCACCATCTCGTAGATCTTGTGCAGGCCGAACTCGTACGACTTCTGCATGCGCAGGTATTCCATGCCCCAGCGCCAGTGCGGATAGCGGACGGGAAAGCCCTCGTACGCGGCGAGCATGTTGATCTCTTCCCAGTTGCACATCAGGAAGTTGGTCTCGAAGAAGTCGAGGCCATAGCTCTTGCCGAGCTCGACGATGTGCAGGCGCATCTCCTCAAGCTCGGGGGGCAGGCCACGCCCCTCACGTTGAAACCGGCGGCTTGGCATCGACATCGTTTACCGCCCTTTTCCGAGCAACTCCTTGATGGAGTCCATGATCGCGTCGCGGTCGGGAATGCGGCTCAGCACCACGGCTTCGTCGCCTTCGAATTCGCCGCGCAGGTCCTTGATGAACTGCCCGCTGCCGTACACCGATTCGACTTGCGCGTAGCTGAATTGGTTGGCTACCGGGAGCAGCTTGTTTTTGACGATCTCGAGGCAGGTTCGCGTGTCGCTGCGTGTGGCGTTGTCGCCGTCGCTGAAGTGGAACGGGTAGATATTCCAATCGCTGGAGGGGTAGTCCTTGTCGATGATCTCGGCGCAGAGCTTGTACGCGCTGCTGATCAGCGTTCCCCCTGACTCGCGGGTGCGAAAGAAGGTGTCGCGGTCCACCTCGCGCGCGGCGGCGTCGTGGATGATGAAGCGCGCCTCGAAGCCCTCGTAGTGATGGCGCAGCCAGGTATCGATCCAGAACACCTCGGAGCGCACGATCTCCTTCTGTTCGCGCCCCATCGAGCCGCTGACATCCATCATGTACACGACGACGCACGCCGAGCGGGGCTCCTTTTCCACGACGTAGTGCCGATAGCGACGGTCGTCTTTGATGGGAACGACCACCGGCTTGTTGGGGTTGAACGCACCGGACGCGATGCTTCGCTTCAGCGCCTGCTTGTAGGTCCGTTTGCCGTGCCGCAGCGACTCGGGGCCTTGTCGCGTGATGCCCTTGTAGCGAGCGTTGGCCGCGTCACTTTCCTGGCTGCCCTTGGGTTCGATGCGGGGTAGTTCGAGCTCTTCGCCGAGGATTTGAGCGAGCTCATCGACCGTGAACTCCACCTCGAGCAGGTGTTCACCGGGCTGATCTCCTGCCTGCTGACCTTCGCCGGGCTGACCGGCACCTTCGCCCTCTTCGCCGTCGCCCTGGCCGATGCCGTTTTCGTTCTTGCCGTAGCGGAGTCGCGGAATTCCGACCTGGTGAATCGGGATGCTGACCAGCTCCTTGCCCTGCTTGCCGATCATCTCGGAAGACGACATGTACTTGCGCAGATCCTTGCGGACGCGGCCTTTGACGATGTCTTTGAACCTCGAGAGGTCCTGGTCGATGTTCAGCATGAGGGTGCGTCGTTCTCCCGTTCCTTCACAGGAACATGGCTACCCGCTTGGTCGACTTGGGGCTTGGTTGACCTGGGTCTTGGTTGACTTGGCTTTGAGAGGTTCCTCCAGCCGCTTACGCGCCCGTTCGGGCTTGGGTTGTTCTTCGCTCGCCTCGCGGCTGCGAATGCGCTCGAGAAAGGCGTCGATTTCCAACTGAATCATGATGTTGAGCCTCCCTTATCCTTCGCGCTTGGCGTCGCCGCGGGCGAAAATGCTGGCCACGTACCGGAGCACGTCCGAAGCGCTGCTGTCGTCGTAGCCATAACGGTCGATGAGCCGCTGCTTGACCACATCGATCTTCTTTTGGGTTTCCTCGTCAGCGGTCGCTGTCACGATGGCCGTGAGCTTGATGCTGTCCTTGCTGTCCTCGAAGAGCTTGAGTTCCAGCGCGCGATGCAGCCGTTCATTCATCGAGTAGTCGAATGACTTGCCCTTGAGGGAGAGGCCCGCGATGTAGTTCATCAGCTCGTTGCGGAAGTCATCTTTGCGCGACTCGTTGATCTCGATCTTCTCCTCGATCGACCGCATCAACCGCTCATTGGGCTCCTCGTACGCTCCGGTGAACGGGTTCTTGACCTTCTCTTTGAGCACGTAGGCGCGCAGGTTTTCGATGTAGTTGTCGGCCAGCCTCGCCATCGCCCCTTCGTCGGCGCTGATGGCCTTTTGCACCTCGTTCTTGACGATGTCGTCGTATTCGGACTTCACCACCGCGAGCAGCTCCCGATACCGGTCGCGCTCCTCCTCGTTGCTGATGAGGCTGTGGGCGTCCAGGCCGCTCTCGAGCTCGTTGAACACCATGAACGGGTTGAGCGAGCGGATATCGGGATCGCGGACCAGCGCGTTGCTGATCTTGTCCTGGACATAGCGGGGCGAGATGCCGGTCAGACCTTCCCGCTTCGCCGACTTGCGCAGCTCCTTGACGTGGTCCTCGGTGAATCCCGGGATCGACTTGCCGTCGTAGAGCTTGGCTTTCTGCAGCAGGCTCAGCTTGGCGTTGTTCGGCTCCTCGAGACGGGTCAGGACGGCCCACAACGCGGCCATTTCGATGGTGTGCGGCGCGATATGCGCGTTCACCTTGCCGGTGTTGAAGTCCTTGGAATAAATGCGCGTTTCCTGCGACGGCTTGGTGATGTACGGCACATCGATCTTGATGGTTCGATCGCGCAACGCCTCCATGTACTCGTTGTTTTGCAGGCGTCGATACTCCGGCTCGTTGGTGTGGCCGAGGATCACCTCGTCGATGCTTGTCTGCGCGAACTTCTTCGGCTTGATCCGGTGCTCCTGGCTCGCGCCGAGAAGGTCGTACAGGAACGCCACGTCGAGCTTGAGCATCTCGATGAACTCGATGATTCCGCGGTTGGCGACGTTGAACTCGCCGTCGAAGTTGAAGGCACGCGGATCCGATTCACTGCCGTACTTGGCGATGAGTCGGTAGTTGATGTCACCGGTCAGCTCGGTGCTGTCCTGGTTCTTCTCGTCCTTGGGCTGGAACGTGCCGATGCCAACGCGATCCTTTTCGCTGAGCACGAGGCGTTTGACCTTGATGCGCTTTTGCAGCTCGAGGAAGTCGCCCTTCACCTCGCGCATGATCTGCCGGTACATGAACCGACACACGGGGTTGAGCTCGCCTTCGAGGCGGATCGGATAGCGACTCTTCCCGGCCGCATTGAGCTGCGAAAGGACCGCAATTCGCGCTTCATCCGGGAGCAACCGGATCGGGTCTTCGTGCATCGGGCTCAGGGTCTCTTCACCGTTTTCGTCGAGCCACGCATAGGTGTACATCCGGCCTTGATTCTGGCGGCTGTACCACTCCAGCCCTTTCTTGAAGAGACGCGCGATCGTCGATTTCGCGCTACCGACCGGGCCGTGGAGCAAGATGATGCGGCGTTCGGGGCCATAGTTGAGGGCGGCCGCCCGGAGCACGCGCACGAGCTTTTCAAGGTGCACATCGATGCCAAACACGGCGTCTTTGCCCTCGAACGGATCGTCAAAGAAGTTGTGGCGCGTGATCTGCTTCTTGTACTCGGTGAAGCTCTCGGTGCCGAAGCTCTCGATGAGATCGTACAGGCGCTGCCAGGCGTTGCGACAAACCGTGGGGTCGTCTTGCACCATCTGCAGGTATTCTGCGTAGGTGCCTTCCCAAAGCAGGTCTTGGAAACGCTGCACATCCTGGTGTCGCGCGATGAGTCCGAGCAAGCTCTCGTTGCTGCCGTCGTTGAACGCCTCGGTCATTTTTGCCTCCGCGAGGTAGGGGCGTGCACCGTGCCCGCAGCCCGTCCCGCTAGTTGGGAACGATGCAAGGGGCGTGCCGCCGGACTGTCGTGGCCTCCTTTCGAGCGAGGCCTTGCTTCAAGAAACAACGCGCTGCGGCCCGATTTTGTTCTCTGAAAGCGCTCGGTACCGCGTAGAGGGTCGCCGCGCGGGGGACCCGCCCACTGAGTTAGTATGCCATTTACGTCGGGGTCGGATCATAAAAGCAGGCGAAGCACACGCCTCGGCCGGCTTGCATGGATGCCTTGCTCCGGGGTGGCAAAGATGTCGCAAACGCGTGCGGGAACGGCCTTGGCGATGGGTTATCGTGAGATTGACGCCACAAAGCGAGCGGCGCTGCAGGCGATGTCAGGGTTGATCGAAGCGATGAGCGACGTTCACGACGAGCGCACGCGCCACGACCGCGCAACAATTGAGGCCCATACATGAGCAGTCAAACGTGTGCGCTCGTCATCGGCGCCGGCGAAATGGGACGCAAGCACGCGGCCGCCTGGCTCCGGATCTTCGGGCCCGGGCGCGTCGGCGTACTGGTTCGGCACCCGCGTGACGCACAACGAGTCGGCTCTTGGGGCCTGTCGGGGCTGGTAAGGGTCGCTGAATCGGAGCGGGCAGCGTGGTCAGAGGCCGCGCATTGGGCGAGCGTTTGCACGCCGACAGATACGCACGTGAAAGTCGCATTGCCGCTGCTGGAGAGGGGCGTGCACGTTGTCGTCGAAAAGCCACTCGCTGGGGACGAGACGGCTGCGGACGCGCTGCAGTTCGCGGGTTCTGGTCGATGCTTCGTCGCTCACACGTGCCGCGCAGAAGCCCCAGCCATGGCGGTTCTTGCGCAGGTTGAGCCGTTGGAGACGCGATCGGTCGTGGTCGAACGTCACGAACAGGCGCGTTCGTTGCCGCCCGGAACGCCGGATGTGGCTCGGTACGGGCGACTGCTCGATGTCTTGGTGCATGACCTCGGTTCGATCTGGGACGTTCTGCCGGGGATGCAGCCGCGCGTGCAAGCCCGCTGGGACGGCGATACGCAGCGCTTCGAGGCGAGCTGGACGTGGCGGGAGTTGACCCTCAGGTGCATTGAGCAGCGGGCCGCCGAACGCAGCGCACGCCGCGTCGTGGGGGAGACGGTGGACGGCGAGTGGGGTTGGGAGCTCGGCGACGGGAAGCGGCGCGCATGGCGTACGCGGAACGGGGCGGTGCGGCAGATCGACACACCGTGGCAGGACGCGACGGAGGCGGTGTTGAAAGCGAGTTTGGGCGCCGTGGCTACCGGCAATAGATGTCCGTTCGACGCCAGCGCTGGCGGGCGTGTTATGCGGCTAGCGGCCACCGCGCTGCGTGCGCTGCCTGGCGGTACGTTCGGAGGGGCGTTCTCGTGGGATTACGTTCGCTAGCGCAACGTCGCGATTGCGGGCGGTGTCGATCGGGTCGGGGTTGTCGACCTTGCACACCCAGCGCTATTTTTAGGGCCCTCCCGAAAAAAAACAGGACCCCAAAAACGTGCAGCGTCCCGCCAGCGGACGAACCGCGGCGATGACGCGGCTGCGCCCTCCCCCGTAGACACCGCGCAGGATTTACTGCGCGGCCAAGCAGCCACCACCACCCGGGACCAGACGCTTTCACGCCCCCCGGCCAGCCAACCATGCTGCTCAACCGGGCGGTCGCACGCACCGCCCGGCGGCGCCGTCTACAGGCGCCGCGCTGGTACAAGCAAGCCTTGTGCCAAGCGACGATTCAACAAAATCAATAACTTACAACGCGCTTGCCACGGCAGGGCTAGTCTCGAGACCGGTCCCACTCGAAAATGGGACTGCGCTCGGCCGAGCACGCACGCATTCAGCGCGCCAGCATCATCGACAAATGGGACTGATGCGCGGTCGCTGGCGGGTCCAAGCACATGCGCGCCGCAGCGATGCTAGTGGGCGCCCTTCTTCGGTCGCAGCTGGTGCGTGCCGGCGAGGTGCTGATTCCAGGTCGCGGGCGTAAAGCCGTTATCGACCTCGACCATCGTGATGCAGTCCGGCACCGGGCACACGATCTGGCAGAGGTTGCAGCCCACGCACTCGGATTCATCGATGATCGGCACACGCGAGTCGTCCTTGGACGGGAAGATGCATTGGTGGGCGCCGTCTTGGCACGCGGGCACGCAGTCGTAGCATCCAATGCACTCTTCAGCGTCGATTTTGGCGATCGATTCGAAGTTGAGGTCAAGGTTGCCCCAATCCGAGTACGCCGGGATCGCTTTGCCGATCATCTGGTCGAGCGTCTCGAAGCCCTTGTCGGCCATGTAGTTTTCGAGGCCTTCGA
>CAZLMW010000046.1:0-57283 GCA_964560875.1 uncultured Enterobacteriaceae bacterium | reverse complement strand
TGCAGCTTGCTGAGGTTGTAGTCGACGGTCGCGACGGTGTCGGGGTCAAAGCGCGCCGCGGACAGCCACGATTGCACGGTAGGCCGGTCAACCCCGTAGGCGCGAGCGATGTCGGCCAGGTTGGCGAACCGGTGAACGCGGTTGGCGTCGAGCCCGAGGTGGTAATGCGCGAACAGGTCGCGATCGGCGGGTTTGCTCATGAGGCGGCCACCTGCACCGTGATGGGCATGTCGTCGGTGGCGGGGAGGTCGAGGCGATCGATGCGGCGGCGGTACCAGTCCTCGAGCACGACGAGTGACCACAGGTTCCAGGTTCGATCGCGGGTGCCGGCGCGATGTTCAGCGACCATGCGCTGCACGGGCTGATTGCGAACGAGGCCGCGTGCGTCGAGCGTTCCGGGCGCTGTTGCCGCGGCGAGGAGATCGGCGAGATCGGTGTTGAGCCACGCGCCCATCGGTGCGCCGAATCCCTGCTTGGCGGCGTTGACGGTGCGTTGGGGGAGCCACCGTTTCGCGACCCGACGCAGCACCCGCTTGGAGGCGTCCGGTCCGCCGGAGCGCAGGATGGCCGCGAGCTGCGGCATCTTCAGGTGACTGCGCAGGGCGAGCCCGAAGTCGAGGACGCGGCGGTCGGCGAAGGGCACCCGGACCTCGAGTCCGTAGCGCATCGAGGTGCGATCGGACTCCTTGAGCACGTTGTTGGGCATAAAACCGTAGATGTCGGCCAGGCACGCGAGGTCGACCGGGTCGGTGTCAGGGGGGTAGGAGCGGACCACGGACTCGGTTTGCCCGAGATCGCCGAGGTAGCGCTGGCCGGGCGGGCCCGCGGTTGCGACGTGGGCGAGGACGTCGCGGGCGAGCAGGTCTTCGAGCTCTTCGTCTTCGTAAAAGTTGAGCCAACCGCGGTATGCGGCGGGGAAACTGCGGGCTCCCGTGCGCAGGAAACGGCGGGCGCGGCGGATAAGCGGGGGCCCTTCGGCCTGGTCGGGGATCCGTTCAGCGATGCGGCCGAGAACGCCCGACCGGACGCTGTCGGGGAGCGATCCGATGAGCTGCAGAAGACGCACGCCACGATGACGTGGATACCCGGCGAAGGCTTCATCCCCGCCATCGCCTGCCACGGCGACCGTCACATGCTTGCGCGCCCCTTCGCAGAGGACGTCGTGGACGATGGCGGTGGGGTTGGCGAACGGCTCGTCGAACTGCCCGACAATGCGGTCGAAACGCTCGGCGGCGGCGCTGGGCGGCACGGTCAAGACGTTGTGTTCGACGCCGATGTGGCGGGCCAGTTCCGCGGCGGGCGCGATCTCGTCCCAGCGGTGTCCTTCAGCGCCAAAGCCGATGGTGAACGTGGACAGCGGCTTGGCGTCGCCGCGATCGCGCTTCTGCTTGGCCATCATCGCGACGAGCAGGCCCGAATCGATACCGCCCGAGAGGAACGCGCCGACGGGCACATCTGCGAGCATATGCTGGCCGACAACGTGCTGCAGGAGGTCTTCGAGGCGATCTGCGGCGGTGTCGATGTCGTCGATGTCGAGCTTGGGTTGGGCCGAGAAACGCTGAAACGACGCAAGGCGCATCCCGCTTTCGTCGACCACGAGCTTGTGACCGGGCGGCACACGACGAATGCCGGCAAACGCGGTGCGCGGCGCGGGGACATAGAGATAGGTCAGGAAGCCGGCGAGTCCGGTCATGTCGGGCCGGCGCTCGAGGCGTGGATCGACGAGCAGGGATTTGAGCTCGGAACCAAACGCGATGACATCGCCGGTCTTGTCGCCGGCAGATTCGTCGGCCCCGATGAGCGATGAGCCGGGCGCGCGGTAGAACAGCGGCTTGATGCCGGACGGGTCGCGGGCGAGGAGAAGCCGCTTTTCGACGCGATCCCAGATGGCGAGGGCGTACATGCCGGCGAGCTCGCGCAACATGGCGTCGCCGCGGCGGGCATACAGGTGCAGCAGGACCTCGGTGTCGCTGTCGGACCGAAAGACGCAGCCGTCGGCGCGCAGCTCGCGGCGCAGCTCCTTGTAGTTGTAGATCTCGCCGTTGTAGGTGACGACGTGGCGACCGTCCGCGCTGACCATCGGCTGATGACCCGCGGCGCTGAGATCGATGATGGACAGGCGCGTGTGGCCCAACGCGACGGTCTTGCCGAAGCCCTCACCGGGGCCGACCCACAGACCGGCGTCGTCGGGTCCGCGATGGCGCAACGTCAACGTCGCCCGGGAGTCGAGCGCGTCGTCGCGGATTCCGATTCGGCCGTACAGACCACACATGATGTCTTCGTTGCCAGGAGGTGGCGGATCGATCAGCCCGGGTTGGCGAGGGTCTCCGCGGCGCGAATCGTCCACTCGGTGATGTGCTCGGCGACGTCGAACGGAACGGGCGCCGGCAGACCACGATCGATGGCGTCGATGACGCGACGAACCTGCTCGCGATGGCCCTTGTCCTGGGTCAACCCGCGCTTGGTCTTGATCTTGGTGCCCGCGAACAGCTTGACGCTGGTGTAGTCGTGCAGGACCGCCGAACGGATCCCGCCGTGGACCTCGAGGTGCTCCTTGTGGACCAGGCCGTTGCCGCGCGCGAGGTAGTGAACCGTCGACAGGTGCCCGCCCTCGTGGCTGACGAGCAGCGTGACGCTGTCTTCATCGGTCAGGGCGCTGTTGTCCGACCGCAGCGAGCGAATTTGGATGTCGCTGATGGGCGAGCCGGTGACGTGCACGAGCGTATCGAGGAAGTGGCAGCTCTCGCCGATAATGCGGCCACCTTCGCGGTGCACCGTGCTGCCGGGAGGCGCGTACCCCGCGTTGACGCGGTAGATCGAAAACAGTGGCTCCGCGCAGTCGGCGAAGTGGTCCTTGAGCGTGTCGACAAGCGGCGCAAACCGGCGGTTGTGGCCGACGTGCAGCAGCAGCCCGGTGCCTTCCCATGCGGCGCGCACAGCGGCGAGCTCGGCGAGGTCTACGCACAAGGGCTTTTCGACGAAGACGTGTTTGCCGGCCTGCAGGGCCTCGATAACCATGCGGGCGTGCATGCGGTGCTGGGTCGCGACGACGACGAGGTCGATGGCGGGGTCCTGCAGCATCCGTTTGTAATCGGTCGTGGCGTACCCGAAGCCGAATTTGCGACCAGCACCCTCGGAGCTGACGCCGCTGGCGGTCGCCACGGCGCGGAGATCGGCGCGCTCGACGGCCTTGAAAGCGGGCATCAAGGTGCCGCGCGAAAACGGTCCGGCGCCGATCCAACCAACCCCAACACGCCCTTCGGTTGCCTTGAGCTCGGTGGCGGAGCGCAGATCGACACGACGCTTGTCGGTCACGTCGGCGGTGTTCTCGGGGAAGGTGAAGAGCACGCCGAGCGACCGCTGCCCTTCAACCTTGCCTTCGATGACCGCGTACGCCTCGCCGGCGGCGTCGATCGGGAAGCGGTGGCTGGTCAGCGGGTCGGGCGCGATCTTGTTGGCCGCGATGAGCTCCAGGAACGCCTGCATGTTGCGGTTTTCGGTCCAGCGCACGTAGGCGAGCGGATAGTCGACGCCGTCGAGCTCGTAGACGGGGTCGTAGCGCCCGGGTCCGTAGCTGGTCGACATCTTCAGCGACATCTCTTTTTCGTAGAACGGCTTGTGCGACGCCTCGAGCGGCACGTTGCCGAGCACGACGATGCGGCCGCGTTTGCGCGAAACGGCGGTGCCCAGCTCGATCGGGTCGTTGGTCGGCGCACCGGCGGTGATAAGCACCGCGTCGGCCCCGATGCCACCTGTCCAGCGCATGACGGCTTGTTCGACGTCGTCCGAGCGCAAGCAGACCTTGTCCAAGCCGATGGCCTTGGCGTCTTCGATGCGGCCGGGATCGAGGTCGATGCCCATCGCCGTGCCGCCGCTGGCCTCGATCATCTGCATCGCGAGCAGGCCGATCGAGCCCATGCCGATGACGAGCACGCGCTCACCGAGGGTCATTTCGAGGGTGCGGACACCCTGCATCGCGATCGCGCCAACGGTGGTGTAGGAAGCGGCTTCGAAGCTGACTCCGTCGGGGATCTTGGCGACGAGGTGCTTGGGCACGTAGACGTATTCGGCGTGGCTCGCAAAGCCCATTCCGGCGCACGCAACCCGGTCACCAACAGCGAAACCGTCCGCGTTGCCGCCGGCCTCGATGACGACACCGGCGCACGAGTAGCCGAGCGCGGTTTCGACGTCGAGCCGGCTCATCACGGCGCTGTAGGTGTTCGCGAGGCCTTCTTTGCGCGCTTTTTCGACGACCTGCTTGACCAGATCGGGGCGGGCGCGGGCCTTTTCCAGGTACGACTTGCGCGCAAACGACATGATGTGACGTTCGGTGCCGGCGCTGATGCAGCTG
Organism: uncultured Enterobacteriaceae bacterium; assembly: GCA_964560875.1. Classification (GTDB taxonomy): domain Bacteria; phylum Myxococcota_A; class UBA9042; order UBA9042; family UBA9042; genus CAZLMW01. The sequence continues at coordinate 52,932 of CAZLMW010000046.1, read as the reverse complement.
GCCCGCACCTGGACGAGTACTCCGCCGCTCCGACACGCGGGCACGGGGACCTCGGCGACACGCATCGCGCCGGTCTTCATGTTCTGCATCACCTGCTTCATGGCTGCTGCCTCGTCGCCCAGATGGGGCCTTGGGGGTGCTCGAGCGGGGTGTCCGAATCGGGCGAAAAACGCGCCGAGAGCGGGGCGCGGCACCTATCACCCGTCGATCCCACCGTCAACCAAGCCGCACTGTCGTTGGCCAGGAGGAGCGTTCGTTGCCGGCGTGACACGAGAAATTCAACGCCTCAAACACCCCACCTGAGGTCTCAAAAGACCGCACCGGAGGGCGAAAGTTGCCAGGGCCGACACCCACAAGTGCGTTGCATTCCCCACCGTCCGAACTAGCAATGGAGCGGGCAAAGTTGTCCCCGGCGCCTTCCGAACGCCACGTCTCACCGCTGAGGCCGTCATGACCCGAATACCCACCCCGACGAGGGACGAACCAACCCGCCGCCAGACGATCGACCTGCAGAGCGTGGCGAACGGGCCAAACGCGCGACTTGAGCGCCGAATGGATCCCGCTGAGAAGCGAATGTGGCGAGGCGTACAGACCGCACTTTGGGTCGGAGGTGTGGTCCTGCTGGCTGGATTGCTCGCCGACTCCAAGGTCGCGCTCCACATTCTGTGGGACGTCGTCGTTCCGGTCGCGCCGCTGCTGGTCGTGCTCGCTCCCGGCCTCTGGCGCAACATCTGTCCCCTCGCGAGCTCCGCTCTGGCAGCTGACAAATTCGAAAACGGCGGCGCCTGGAAACCGTCCCGCAAGACACAAGGATGGCTATCGCTCGTCGGCGTAGCGGGGCTCTTTCTGCTGGTGCCGATGCGCCACATCGTCTTCAACACCAGCGGTCCTGCAACCGCGATGATCCTCATCGTCCTGGTGGTCGCCGCTGCCCTGGCCGGCACGGTCTTCGCGGCCAAGAGCGGGTGGTGCTCCGGCATGTGCCCTGTCCACCCCGTCGAGCGCTTGTACGGCTCGGAATCCCTGCTGCGACTGCGCAACGCCCACTGCGTCGAATGCGTGCGATGTGTGGCGCCCTGCCCGGACTCGGTGCCGGGTATCGATCCGTTCAGCCGCATCGGCCGGCAATGGTCGCGCCGAATCGCCGGGACGATGATGCTCGGCGGCTTTCCCGGCTTCGTCGTGACTTGGTTTTTCGTGCCCGATTACCGCGGCGTTGAAGGCTGGGCGCACCTCGATGTCGTCTACGGCCTGCCGCTGATCGGCACGGTCATCAGCCTCGCCCTGTTCGCGTTGACCCGCAGCGTACTGTCGCGCCGCTGGCATCTTCTGCACGCCCGCAGCTTCGCCGCCGCCGCGGTATGCGCCTACTACTGGTTCCGCCTGCCCGCGCTGGTCGGTTTCAGCGTGTTCCCCGGCGACGGAATGCTCGTGGACCTGACCGCGACGCTGCCCGGATGGACGCCCTGGGCGATGCGCGCCGTGACGACCGCCGGCCTGTTGTGGCTGCTCGTCGGCCGTCGCAGCAGCATCCGCGCGTGGTCCCTGCGGCCTCCCGTCTCGCGCACACTGCGTGGCGCCGCCCCCCGGCCGTAGCGGTGCCCCGGCGGCTCCAAAATAGCGATGCTCTGGCAGCTACATAGACGCGACAAGACCCGTCGGCGATGATGCCCTCCGACCTGGAGAGCTCACCGTGCCGCACCCCGCCCATCCCGCAATGCACAAGCTGTTCGCCGCCGCACTCGTTGCAGCCGTGCTCCTTGTTGGCCCCGCCGCCTTCGCCCAGCCGCAAGAGGCACCCGCAGACCAAGCGGCCGATCAGCAGTCGCCGTCCGCTTCAGCCGACCTCAAGTGGACAGTCCAGGTCGATCCCCTGACGACAGCGCTCGGCTTCGCGCACATCCAAATCGAGCGCGTGCTCTCCGAAGACCTCTCTATCTACCTCGGCCCCAGCCTGCGCTTGTACAGCTCCGTTTTCGACGCCGAGCCATCGCCGTTCACGGGTCTTGGGGTCGAAGGCGCCGTTCGCTACTTCATCAGCGGCACGGCTCCGCGCGGCATGTGGGTCCAGGCCCGCGGCGTTTTCGCGCGACTCAGCACGGACAAGGATGGCGGCCAGACCGGCTGGGGCGGGTACGGCAGCGCGATCTTCGGATACACTTGGATCTTCAGCGACCGCTGGGTCGCGGCGCTCGGAGCGGGCGTGAACTACCTGAAGTACACGATCGCTGGCATGGGCACCGAAGGCTGGCTGCCCGGCGCACACACCGCAATCGGCCTCGCGTTCTAGCGACCTGCCCATCCGCTCTTACAGACGTCGCCTTCGGGATAGGCGTCATCGGGATAGGCGTCGTCGAGGAAACCGGCCGGCGCGAGGTATTTGCGCTTCATGCCGGCGATTTTGACCACCTGTACATGAGCACGCGCCGTCTTGTCGGTGCGGACGTGCTTTGCGAGCGTCCACCACGGTCCCGCATTCAACGACAGCAGACCGGCGGCGTGTGTGCGCTCGCGGACGACAAATTCGGACCATGAGGTGTCGGGTTGGGCCGCCCATTGCTCGGCGAAAACGCGTTCCGTCACGTCAAACCGCTTGCCCCGCCGGTTCGCTCGACGACGACAACGTCACACCGCGCATGGAGCACGTCGACGCACACCATGTTCACGGTGGTCTTTCGCGCCCACGGATGGTCGTAGTTGCGATCCAAAATGCCGCGGTCGGTCAGCTCGGCGGTCAGGATCGGGCCGCGCTCGCGAATCTCGGCGAGAACGTCGGTGACCAGGCCGGGATCCGGGTCGCCGCACATATTCCGGTACGAAAACCATCCGGTGCGGCGCAGCTCTTCGCGGATCCCCCCCGGAGAGTCTCCGAAAGAACGGCGCGATAAAAACCAGCGGCCCACTTCCGCCAACCAAGCCAGTGCCAATCGCTCGACCACCGGCGAGCCAACCGGCAGGATACGTCGCATGAACAGCTCCATCTCCCGCGCCGGACGCCGCGCAGTCGCTCGATTGGCCGGTCATGTTGTGCGCCCCTTGTGGCTCTCGGGCGTGCGCAAGATGGATCTCAGCGCGCGGATCGCCGCCATCGCCGCGACCGAATCGTGGTCGGCCAAGCGCCTCGACGGTGAACGGAACAAGGCCCTGCGGGAGCTCGCAGCTCATGCCCGGGGAAAGACACCTTTCTACGCCAAACGCCTGCCCGAGCTGCCGCGCGACGACGCCGATCTGCTCCGATGGCTGGCTGAGGTGCCGCCCCTGACCCGCAACGACCTCACCGATCGTGGCGCCGAGATGCGCGATCCCGATCCGCGCCACGACGCGATCCGCAACGCTTCTGGGGGCTCGTCCGGTCAACCCGTGCGGTTCTTGTGGTCGCGCGAGATGGCCGCCGCGTCATTCGCGCTCGAAGAACGCTACTACCAGTGGTGCGGGGACACCGGTGACCAGCCTCGGGTGCGCATTTGGGGCCATCCAGGCGACGCGCACGGCGCTGGCAAAGGCGTCAAGCGGCGGCTCAAAGAAGCGCTGCTCAACGACGTGATCATCGACGCGTTCGCCCTCGACGAGGCCAAGGCAGCGTCCATCGCAGCGCGGCTGCACGAGCTGCAACCGGGAGTCGTGGTCGGTTACGCCAGCGCGCTGCACACCCTCGCCCAAATCGCCCTCGCCACCGGCACCGCCCTGCCCCGCGTCAACGCGGTCGTGGCCAGCGCCGAGCCGCTCTTCGAAAGCTGGCGCGTGACCATCGCAAAGGCCTTCTCGGCGCCCGTATTCGACCGCTACGGAACGCGCGAGGTCGGCGGCGTCGCGTGCGAACCAGCGCCCGGCGAACACATGCGCTACAACCCGCTGTACCACGTCATCGAGGCGCTCCGACCCGACGGCAGCCGCTGCGACGAGGGCGAAGAAGGCGACCTGCACATCACCGTGCTCAACAACCACGCCCAGCCGTTCATCCGCTACGCGATCGGCGACCACGGCGCATTGGCCGGGCCCGTCGGTGACCATGGATGGCCGCAAATCGTGTCGCTCGGGGGCCGCGCCGTCGACGTCATCCGCACGCCTGAGGGCGGCAAAGTGCTGTCCCAATACCTGATTCACATGGTCGGCGTGGAGCTCAACGAAAACGAGCTATCCGCGGTGCAGTTTGAGCAGTTCGCGCTCGACGACCTCGTCATTCGCTACGTTCGCAACCCGGACCTGACCGCCGACGAGGCCAGCGCGAAGGTCGACTCGATGATCGAAGTGATGCGTCCCGTGCTCGGGCCGACCATCGGCGTCCGCGGCGAAGAGGTCGACGCGATCGAGAAGGCGCCGTCCGGCAAGCTGCGCTACGTGATCAGCCACGTGTCATGAACGGCGACGTCAATCGGACTGGGGCGCGTCGGGCGAGCTCAAATCAGGCTGCGGATAGACGAGGCTGACTGCCCGCTTTGTCGGGTGAACGAGGACCCAGATGACGGCGCCTTTGTCCAGGTCGTCCGGGCGGCCTTCGTACATCTGCGTGGTGCCCGCGTAACCGACCCCGTCGCACACGTAGCTGTATTCGATGGCGACCGGCGTGGTGCCGCTCATCTGGATCGACGTGTCGCGATAGACGGATTGGACCGTCGCTTCGACCGCCTTGCCATGCCGCCAGAGCGTCCGATGGGTGCGCCATGTGAAGACACCGGATGCCAGGAACGCGAGCCCAACGCTGCCGAAGATGACCAGGCCCAGTCCGGCGATGTACATCATGTCTGCGGGGCCGGTGAGTCGGCCGACCCGAAGCAAGAGCCAGCTGATCGGCGTGCCGAGGCCCGCGAACAAGGCGCCAAAGAGCAGGTAGAAGAAGACCTTCGGCGCGTGCGACGAGAGGCTGAAGCCGGCGGTGGATCGCGGCGGAGGCGGCGGAGCGGTCATGGCTCAAACCGGGAATCGGGCCCCTGCAAGAGCGTGTAGAGATCGTTGAGCGCCACGACGTTTCCCGGGGATGGCCGCGACATATCGAGCAATATTGGCAACGTATGCCCCTCACCGATCAGCGGCCACGGCGGTGGCGGCTGCAGATAACCGCCGCTTGCATCGCGCATATGCCGCCTGTCCGTCGCGAGCTGTGCGCGGTATTCGGCGGCGCTCAGCACGCGGAATCGAGGTTGGCAGCCCTCGACCAGCGGCTGAAACGTCGCGTCGAAGTAGGTGGTCGCAGCGATGTCCAACCCCAACCGCGAGTCGGGATCGAAGATCCGATCGGCCGCCGCGCAGATGACGTGATAGTCCCACAAGACCAGCCCGTCGGGTCGTCGGCTCGCCCGCTGCTGCCACAACGCGGTGTGCTCGCCCAAACCGGCGATGACGATGACACGCACCGGAGCGAGCCGAACCTCGAGCGCCGCCGCGAGGTGCCACGCGTTCTCTTCGCAATAGAAGGGCTGGTAGCGCACGGGACCATTTAACGCATGGTTGAGCAGCGCGGCAATGATTGCAGAATGCAAGCGCATCGTTATAATGTCATAGCGCGGAGGTGCCTGTGAAATCGATGACCATTCGCAACGTCCCCGATGACGTGTATGAGCGCTTGACGGCGATGGCGCGTGCGAATCGACGCTCGCTGCAGCAGCAAGTGCTCGTATTGCTTGAACAGGTGCGCTGGCGCCGAGGACGTGGACCGCTGCATGTCGCCCGTTCTCTGCGAGCGGAGCTGGCCGGCCAGGACCTTGGCGATACGGTCTCGCAGCTTCGCGAGGACCGTTCGCGGTGAGAACGTTCGTCTTCGACACGTCCGCATTCGTGCGGCTCTATGTGCCCGACGGCCCGCTGCCCGACGGCGCCGAAGCCGCGATTGAATCGGCCTGGAACGGTGACGCGGTGGTTCTCGCGCCGGAGTTGGCCCTCGCCGAGATCGCCGGCGTGCTGCGCAAGAAGGAAGCGGCGGGACAACTGCCGACCGTTGCTGTCGATCGGGCGCTGGATGATGTGTTGCGCCTGCCTGTCACCTTCGTCGGCCACGCAGACCTGGTCACCGAGGCGATGTCGTACGCCCGTTCGTCTTGCGCGACCGTTTACGACGCGCTTTTTGTGGCGCTTGCGATCGAGCGCGGCGCGGTGCTCATCTCCGCGGACGATGCGCAGCTGAAGGCGTGGCGCGACCTGGCCTGAGCTTCGGGGTCACGTCCCCTTTTCTGCCACGTCCTTTCCACTTTGTGCCGCGGCCAACGCCGAAGCCCCCCGCTCCTTACCGCTTGCCAAAGCCTCGAGATACAGGTCGAGCGAGACCAGCATCCAAGCAAGCTCGGTTTCCATGCGGCGGCCGGCGGCGAGGCCTTCGGTCATCGTGGCGACGAGCTTTTCGGGCACATAGGCGGCGACGCGCGCCTGGCCGGAGCGAACGGCGTCCAAGCGGGTCGTCAGCCGCGGGTCTTCTTGGAGCCAGTGGCGCAGCGGCACGGCGAACCCGACCTTGCGTTCATCGGGCACAACGGGGCGGTCGAGGTGGCGCGACGCGATGTTGCGCAGGATCCACTTGCCGGTGCGGCCATGCCGGCGGTCCTCGTCGCTGAGCGGTCCAACAGCCTCGATGACGCGGCGCTCAAGGTAGGGCACGCGGGTCTCGACGCTGGCGGCCATCGCCATCTTGTCCTGGCGACCGAGCACCGCTTCCATGTACGTCTCGATGTCGACGATGAGCATCTTCTTGAGCGGCGAACCGGTCGCGGTCGCGAGGCTCTTGCGCCGATAACCACCGATCGCGTCGCCAGCAACCCCCATGTCGGCGAGCTCGAAAGGCATGACGAACGCGCTCGACGTCAACATCAACGTGTCCGCATCGCCTCGCAGCGCACGTTCCAGCGGTTCGCCGCGGCCCTGCAGACCGAAGCGCGGCAAAGCGGCCAGTCCACGTCGCACCGCACCGGGCACTTTGTCGCTGACGGAGAGCGCGCGAAGGGCCGTACCGTAGCGCTCATAACCGCCGAGCAGCTCGTCGGGTCCATCGCCGGAGAGCAGCACGGTGACCTCGTCCTTGGCGCGCTTGCACAGCGAGTAGACGGCGGCGGAGTTGGGGTGGTTGAGCGGCTCGTCGAGGTGCCAGGTCAGCTCGGGCAGCATGTCCACGAAGCGGTCGGCGACGAGCTCAAGCTCGCGGCGTTCGGTGCCGTAGCGATCCGACACCTTTCGGGCTTCAGGGCGTTCGTCGGACGTTTCGCCGCGGAAGAACACGGTGAAGGTCTTGATGGCCTCATCGCGCGCCTGGGCAGCGAGCGCCGTGACGAGACCGGAGTCCACGCCGCCCGATAGCTGCGTGCCAAGGGGGACATCGGACTGCAGCTCGGCTTTGACCGCCTCGGCGATGACGGCTTCTAGATCCCGCGCGCGCTCTTCGAAAGTGCCGCCGACGTGACCGGGCGCACACCAGGTGTCGCGTACATCGAAGAACCGCCGAAACGTCCATCGTCCATCGCGCAACACGCCGACATGACCGGGCAATATGCGCTTGACGCCGAGCATCGGGCTGCTTTCACCGGCGACGAAACGGAACGCGAGCAGCTCGGCCAGGGACTCGGGGTCAAATCGCAGCTCGAACCCGGGCCAGGCCGCAAACGCCTTGGATTCGGACGCGACGAGCCAGCCGCCAGCGCCGCCGTGGGGGCCTTCCTTGGGCATTCTGGCGTAGTAGAGCGGCTTGATCCCGACCGGATCGCGCGCGATGACCGTTGTGCCGTCGCGCTCGTCGCGGATCGCAAAGCCGTACATGCCTTCGAGGTGGTCCACGCAGCCCTGGCCCCACTGCAGATAGGCGTGCAGCAAGACTTCGGTGTCGCACGTGGTGGCGAACGTGTGCCCCATCGACACGAGTCGGTCGCGCAGCTCGTTGTGGTTGTAGATCTCGCCGTTAAACGTGATCCAAACATCGGCGTCGGGCGCGCGCATCGGCTGGTTGGCTTCCGGTCGCAGATCGAGGATCGACAGCCGTCGAAAGCCAAGGCCGTAGCCATCGCCCACCCTCAGTCCGGCCATATCGGGCCCGCGGTGCTCCAGCAAGTCCCGCATGGCCGCGAGCGGCGCCTTGTCCGGCACGACGCCGTGGTCATCGAAAAAGACGCCGACGAATCCACACATCAGGCGCCTCGCATGCGCTGCAGTTTGTCGACCAGGAAGCGCCCCGCGAGCTTGGCATGGCGCGGCCGAATGCGATGAATACGCCCGAGGATCGCTCGCGCGTTCATGACACCGCCGACGCTTTCAGCCAGGAAGAGGCGCTCGAACTCGTCCATGCGCGCGTCGTCGGTGCGCAGGGCCTCGAGCTGATCGGCAAGCTGCTCCCCAAAGCGGGCTTGTTCATCGGCGGTGGACGCGTGGATGCGCAGGTCTTCGCGCAGGCGATGCAGGCTGATATCGAGCAGTGGGGCCTCATCGCCGAGGGTCAATTCGGCGACCACGACGTCTTCGAGACGCGGATCATCGGGGGCGAGGTCGTGCAGACCGTGCAAGACGACGGCGGTTCGCTCAAAAGCGAGGCGTTTGATGGTCGGATCGATGGTGTCGGCCAGCGTGTTGCCGAGCGAGTAGACGATCCAGCAGCCATCTACGAACTCGTGGCCCTGGTAGACGTGGGGATGGTGGCCGAGCACGACGTCTGCGCCGGCGGCGGCGATGGCGTGGCAGAGCCTGCGGAACCCGGCGGCGGGCAGCTCGGCGTACTCGATGCCGTCGTGGAGGCTGACGACGACGTGGTCGGCTTGCCGGCACAGACGCTGAACTTGGGCGACTATGGCGGCTTCGTGCATGGGCGCGCTGCCGGCGGTGGTCGGCGTGGCGGTGCAGAAGCTGGAGTACCCGGCGACCGCGACGACACGCTCACCGATTTCGAAAAACGCGGGGCGGTTCGCTTGGGCGAGGTCAGCGCCCGCCCCCACAGCGGCGATTCCGGCGGCGATACAGGCAGCGCGCGACTCGATGATGCCTTCGCCCTGCCCGTCGCCGATGTGGTTGTTGGCCAGGTTGAGCACGTTGTAGCCGCCTTCACGCAGCTTGTGGGCGAGCGAGGCGGGCGCAAGGAAGACGGGCTGCAGCGGGTTGTCGTTGACGACGGGTTTCGCGTTGATGACCAACGGCGTCTCGAGGTTGCCAAGGCCGATGTCGGCGGCGCGCAAACGTTGTCCGGCTGGGCCCAACGTGGCGATCGGGTCGGCTTGGAGGCGCTGCACGATCTCGCCAGGCAGCATCAGGTCGCCGGTCGCAGCGAGGCGAACGTCACCGGTAGCGCCGGAAGGTCGGCCGATGGCGCGACGCAGGATCCTGTCGAGGCGGCCCATCGTAGCGTCGACGGTGTAAGCGGCCGGGATGGCGGCAGCGCCATCGGACAGGGATGAGTCGCTCGTGGTCGCGACGACATCGAGTACGGCGGCGTCGACCGAGGCGGCGTCATCGGACTCGGCGGCGAAGGCGCGGGGGTTTGCGTCGAGGATACGGCGCGCGTCGGCTGTCGCTTCGGCGAGGCAGAGGATCGGCCGGCCGGTGGCCATCTGTTCGAAGACCTTGGCGGGCACCTGCAGGCGATGTTCGGGCGCCACCACGAGGATGTTGGCGGCCGCGCCGAGCATGGCTGAAAGCGCGACATGATGGGGTTGAGGCGGCTGCACATCGCAGAACTCGGACACCCCGCGCGCGGCAGCTTCGCCCACCACAGTGCCGCTATCGGGCCCCATCACGAGCATCCGCAGGTTCTTTGGGGACAGCTTCCCGGCCGCCTGCAATCGGGCGAAAGAATCGAGGATCGGCGTGACGGAGCGGCCGCCGTAGAGCGCGCCGGCGTAGACGATGGTGGGCACATCGAAAGCGCGAGGCTCAATTGCTGCGAGACGCTCGGGCTCGCACGCGTTGGTGACGAGGTGAACGTGACGGCCGACCTGGGCGCCGATCTCTTCGGCGAGGCCGGGGGTGACGGTGACAAGGGCGGTGGCGCGGCGATGACACGCAGCTTCGATGCGGGCCTCGAGCTGCCTGCGCGCGTCGGGCAGGTGCGAGCGGCGTTTGGCGGCGTTCCAGGGGTCGCGGTAGTCGAGCACCAACGGCACACCGTAGCGGGTGGCAATGGCAGTCGCGACAAGGACGGATGTGGCGATCGGGAAGGTGGCGAGCACAACATCGGGCCGCGGCATGCGTTCGGCAGCGGCGAGGGCGGGGGCCAACCAACCGCCCCACTCGTCGGGGATCTCGATAAGGTTCTGAAGGCCGAAAGAAGCCCATGTTCTCAGGCTTGCGGCGAAAGAGCCGTTGGCAGAGCCCGGATTCTCGGCCCCGGTCGAAGGTGTCGTCGCTTTCGCGCCGTCTTTTCGGGGTTTCTCGGGGGTCGCAGCGCTTGGCGAGCCGGAAAGCTGGTCCCGCACGTAGCGCGCCCAGGCTCGCGGGTTGAATTCGTGGGTCCGGACGATGTTGACGCCGTCCAGGCGGTCCATCAGCCGCTCATCGATGCCGTCCTGGTAGATGAGCTCGCCGCACAACACGTCCACATTCCAGCCGCGCGCGCGCATCTGCGACGCGATGCGATGGCTGCGCTTGCTACCGATCGAGATATCGGGCGGGAAGTGGTGGCTGACGAAGAGCAGCCGTGGTGGCGCGGTGGTTGTCATGGTCGATTGGTCGCCGCTACAGGCCCCTTTGATCAAACGGCACGTGCGACGATGGGCCCACGTCGATGTTGACGCGCGCCGGGAACGCAGGGCCGCGCAGGGTAAAGGGCCGGATCGCGGCTCGCAACCGAGGCCGGGTGGGGTGGGTGCGGCTCGCTGCGATCGGGCTACTGGCGGAGCTCGGAAAGCGGTAGCGGGGCGTTTGCCGACCGAAATCTCACGGACGAGCGGATTGGCGCGCCGAGGGCGTCCGCGGGGCCATTTTTCGAGGCCATATGCCCCTGCGTGGCTCGTAGAGGCTCCTGGAGCCGTTTTGATGGTGGGGTGCGGTATCAATAGCTTCGAGCCGTGATCGGCCCGTAGAGACGGTCCTACGGGCTGATGGCCGTTTAGGACCTTCGGCGCCACAGCCCCCAGGTCAAGGCAGCAGCCCGGTCCAGCAGCGCCAGCGCACGCTCACCGGCCCGCTTGTCGACCGCGTTGACCCGCGCTTCGCAGCCACGCCTACAACGTTTGAATCCGGTCCAGGAGCCTGTAGCGGGTAGCGGATCTGTAGGCGCGAAGCGTCGACAGGCAGTAGCCTTGGGCGCCAGCCCAAGGGCTGTCGGTTCATCATCTTGAGGCGTGAAGCGCCGACAGGTCCTGCCGCCGCGTCGCGGCTGTCCCCGAAGACGAACGCGTTCCTTGGGGTTGGCACCCCAAGCTACTGCCTGCCGCCGCCTTGCGGCTTGCACCGTCGTAGTCAACCGACCTCTCAGACAGAGCAGGAACATGTTGTTTTCAGACGATTTTCGAAAATCGACCGTGAAACGGACGCCTTCGGCGGCTGTTCGGATCAACCCCCTCTGAGCCTGCGGCCCATCTCCCCCTGCGTTGTCAGGCGGAGAGGATGGTGCTGTGCCGTTTCGTCATGTTTTCAGAATGTTCCGGCCTAAACGATCGGCATTGCGCCCAAAATGGGCTGGACCTTCCGTTCAGTATTTCATCAACGCCACCGCCCGCTTGGTGATGGCGGCCATGTCGTGGCGCTTCTTGACGGTGTCGATGTGGCTGAGGACCGGCGCGCCCTTGGCGGCGATGATAGCGGCGACGGCTGCCTTGCCGGCCTTAAACGACGGCTCGACTTTCACGCCGACCTTGCGCGCGAGGTCGATGAGCACGACGGCGGAAACGAGCGGCCGCTTCCACATCAGGTAGTCGTCGAGGTCTTCCAGGGGCACGGTCATCGCCTTGGCAAGCGAGTCGGCGATCACCTTCCGGCGGTCTTCGGCGGACTGAACCCCGACCAGCGCCGGCAGGGTCAGCTTCGCGAAATGCGGCGCCCCGAAACGGTTTTCGCCGTCGGCGTCGATGCGGTCGGTGTAGGGCTCGATGGCGAGTCGACGGGCGCGGATCGCGACGATTTCGGTCATGCGCGCGGGGAGGTCGGCGGTCTTGGCGGCGATGGTTTCGGCGAACAGCGCGTCCTCGAGCAAGGTCAACTCGAGCAGCTCCTGGTCGCGCGGATAGTTGGACCGTCCGCAGCCCTCGACCGGCTCCCAGGTGTCGTCGAGCTCCTTCATCCGTTCGAAGCTGGCCTTGGCGAGCGCGCCCAGGAACGCCGCGGGTTCGGAAGGCGTGGCGTCGTCATAGGCGGCCATGGTGGCTTGCACCCCGGCGATGTCTTCGTAGGAGTAAGCCGTCCGCGTCGACGACAGAGCGCCCTTCTTCGCGTCGAAGCGGTGCACGACATGCTTGCCGATGGTGAACGTCTTGGCCCCGGCCGGCGCCTTGTCGACGTGGGTGACAAAGGCGTATCGCGCCGTGCCCTTGAGGCTGCGACGAATGAGGTAGAGCGGCTTGGTCGGCAGCGCGAAACCGGGCCACAGCGGCGTCTTGCCCAGGGCGTCGTGGGCCTTGTCGAGCAACGCGAAAACGGCCTTGTCGGTGTCATCGGGGGAAAACGCGGCGGCGGCTGCGTCGGTGCCAACCCCAGCATCGGCGCCGCCCTCACCAGAATCGGCGGCGTTGGAAACTTCAGCCCCATCGCCGGGACTGTCTTCGTCGCTGCACGCGGTGAGCATCGCAACGGGCAGCATCGCAACGAGCAACGCAACGCCGACGAACCGCGACGCGCCCCGATTGTTCAACGTATTCATACCGCCATCCGTTGCTGGCTTTCATCGCACCAGCTCGGCGCGAAACAATGCATCATACAACGTAGCCGTTCCAAGCCGTTGTTCCTGTTCGCCAACCCGGCAAGCCGATGAAGACCACTCGCAAGAGCCGCCCCGACCCGCCGCTGCGTCTGCCGATGTGGTTTGGCCCGGCCAGCAATGGCGAGTACCTGCCGCGGCAAGGAAGGACCGTACGCGGCAACCGGACCCGTCGGCGGCGTGAATCGCCTCATCCGATCGCTGCAGGAAGCGGGCATCAAGCCCAACAGCAACGTCTACGCAGAGCTCGGCGGCACCTGGCAAAACGTCATGACCAAACCCACGCAGGCCGCCCACGTCATCGGCAAGCTGCTCAAGTACGTCGGCGACAAGCGCGTGGTTTGGGGCACCGACTCGATCTGGTTTGGCTCACCGCAAGCGCAGATCCAGGCGTTTCGCGCGTTCACGATTCCCAAGGCGCTGCAGACCAAACACGGCTATCCCGCCATGACCAAGGCCATCCGCGCCGGCATCTTCGGGCTGAACGCGGCGCCTCTGTACGGCGTCGATCCCGCCGCTACCCGCTGCACGTTGCGGGGCGATTGGGTCGACAAGCTGAAGAAGACGGCCCACTTGCAGCCGCGGATGCCCAACATCGTCGGACCAACAACGCGGCGGCAGTTCGTCGAGCACTGGCGGCGCAAACTCGTCGGGTAGCAGCTCCGGGGTGACGTGCTTCTCCGGTTCCGGGCCGGACTCATCCCCGTTTCATGCGGCTCACGGTCGCGTTGAGGTCGTCGCGCAGCTCCGCGATAACCGCCGCGTCCTGTTCATCGAGCGCCGCACGGAAGGCCGCGATGATGTAGCCAAGCCGGTCGCGATCGCCGCCGCGGACCTCGACGTACAGGGCGTTGGCGCGTTCGAGCGCGACGGTGTTCGGCAGCAGCTCGCGCGGGTGGACCTTGAGCCGCTGCATCGCCTTGCGGGCCTTCTTCACTTCGCCTTTGCTCATGCGACCAGGCGCCCGCTGGATGACCATCTGGGCGACCTTTTCCGTGGCGATGACGGTGGTGTCCACCTCGAGGATGCCGTTGAGGTCGTAGGTGAAGCGGATGTCGACCTCCTGGCACTCGCCGGTCTTCTTGGGGATGCCCTTGACCGTGTATTCGCCGAGCTTTCGGTTGCGCTCGATCTCGGCATATTCGCCTTGGAACACCTTGACCGAGATGGAGGTCTGGCCGGGCTCTGTCGTGGCGAAACGCTTCACGCGGCTGCATGGAATCACCGTGCCGCGTTCGATGACGGGCGCAAAGACGCCGTGGACGAGCCGGCTGCCGATCTCGCTGACGATTTCGACCCCGAGGGTGAACGGCGCGACGTCGGTGACGACGAGATCATCCACCGCCTCATTGCCCTCCTTGAGCGCGGCCTGGACCGCGGCGCCCATCGCCACGGCTTCATCGGGCGGCAGGTCGGTCTGGGGCAGCTTTCCAAACACCTCGGCGGCGAGCTGTACGACGCACGGCATGCGGGTAGCGCCACCGACAAGCAGCACCTCGTCCACGTCGTCAGCGGCCATGTCGGCGTCCATCAGCGCCCGCCGAATGGGAACGCGCAGTCGCTGCAACAGCGGTGCCCAGAGCTCGTGAGCTTCGTCGCGGGTGATGGCGATGTCGCAGTCGACCTTCTTGCCGGCGACCTCGATCCCGGGCGCCACGATGCGGGTGTCCTCCGACGACGAGAGCGCGCACTTGGCCCGCTCACAAGCCGCCCGAACGCGTGCACGGGAGCTCGCGTGGTCGATTTCGCCAAGCTCGGCCACCGCGTGGGCAACAAGCGCGTCGACAAAGTCTTCCCCGCCCAAACGCGCGTCGCCGGCTGAGGATTGGATCTCGATGACGCCCTCGATCAGCTCGAGCACCGTGACATCGAACGTGCCGCCGCCCACATCGAGCACCACGGCGGTCAACTCCCGGTCCTTGGCGTGCATCCCGTAGGCGAGCGCCGCTGCAGTCGGCTCGTTGATGATGCGCTCGACCTTGAGGCCCGCGATCTCCCCGGCGCTGCGGGTGGCCTGCCGTTGCGCGTCGTCGAAGTAAGCGGGCACGGTGACGACGGCTTCCTCGATCGGGTGGCCCAGGAAAGCCTCCGCGTCGCGTTTGAGCTGCGCGAGCACAACGGCCGAGAGCTCAGGCGGCGTCATCTTGCGGCCGTCGAGCTCGAACCGCTTGAGCAACCCCATGTCCCGCTTGAAGGCGACCGCAGTGGCTTCGGGATGGGTCGTCGCGCGGGAAAGTGCGGCCTGCCCAACGAGCACCTGGCCGCCCTTGGCGATGCTCACGGCCGACGGGGTCAAGGTCTCACCTGTAGCGTTGGCGATGAGGATGGGCTCGCCGCCCTGGAGCACGGCGACGGCCGAATTCGTGGTGCCAAGGTCAATGCCGATAATCGTGCTCATCGCGTCCTCCCTCGCCGGGAACCAAAACTACTCGAACAGGCGCGCACACGCTCGTAGCGCTTGGATGGCGACGATAAGTCCGACCCAGCCGAGCGCGCTGCTCATGCAACCCGACCCTTCTTCCTCTTCGGAGATGGTGGCCGTGTCGATGATCCCCTTGAGCGCGTCGTCGAGCGGCTTTTCGACGAACGCCCAGAGCGTCGGCGCGACCGTCGGGAGCTCCTTGTAGGCGACGATCGCGGTGTCGGGGTTGTCGATGCCCCATTTTTGAATCCCGAAAGCGACGTCTTCGTGGCTGGGGTCGGCCTCCATGACGCCATCCGCCAGCGCGCGAAGGGCCCGGTTGCCGAACAGGTCCGCGGCGCTGTCCATCTCGCGACTCATGCGCCAGAAGACGGCCGTGAACGCGTTGAGCTGCTTCACCTCGCCGCCGTTTCGCTCGATCCAATCGTCGCCGTACCGGCGTACCTCGTAGGCGCGCGTGTGTTCGCCGAAGGCGTGCAGTTGGAAGACGAGGTTGACCAGGTTGGCCGCGTTGTGGGCCGCCTCATAGTCCAGCCAGTCATCGACGTGAGCCATGAATGCGGCCTTGTCGTCATCGACCCAGGCGTCGTCCAGCGCGTCACCGGCGACCGCGGCCAGCAGCAGGGCGCCGTCCTCGTCGTACTCGTCGAGCTCGAAGGCGAATTCATCGAGTGGAGCGTCGTCTGGATCTGCGGTGTCGGTGTCGGTGTCGGTGTCGGTGTCGGTGTCCGTGGCAGGGTCGGGATCGGTGTCGGTGTCGGTGTCTGCGTCGGACGACAGCACGGTCCAGGCTGCGTCATCGCTGGCGGTCGAGGCGACCGGATCGGAGTTCGTTTCAACCTGCGGCGCGTCGGCTGAAAGGACCGTCCACTCGGCCGCGTCGGGTTGAACGTCGGTTGCGGGCGCTGGGTCTGGGTCGGGGTCTGGGTCGGGGTCTGGGTCTGGGTCTGGGTCTGCGTCTGGGTCTGGGTCGGGGTCTGCGTCTGGGTCTGGCTCTGGGTCGGAGAATGCGTCGGACTGCCAGGCGGAGAAGCGGTGGTAGACGATGCCTTCCTGCCAGACGTCCCAGGCTTCACGGACCCGTGCAAAGCCCTCGGGATCGCGCTCGGGGCGGTGCTTTTTCACCAGTCGCAGGTAGGCCCGCCGGACCTCTTTCTTTTCGGCGTCGGCGGTGACGTCGAGCACCTCCAGCGCCTCTTCAACCGACATCGTCATCGGCGGACCTCGACCTTTCGGGCGGCGCACAGGCGAACGAAAAGCGCAGTGATGGCGATGCCAGCGGCGGCGAATCCAGCGACGATAGCGAATACGACGCGATGACCGGTCGCGCCGGGCCACGAATCGGTGCACCAACCCATCAACGGCCCCATGAACACGTCGGGAGTGTAGCCAACCACGCTGACGATGCCCGCGGCGGTACCGGTGACGGCGGGGCGCACGCCAGACTCGGCGAAAACCGCGAAATAGAGACCGCGCAACCCGTAGACGGCGCTGGCGGTGGCGATGACGGCGATGAACAAGGTCCACGTCGCCGAGGCTTGCAAGAGGCCCGCAGCGACCGCGCCGTAGCCGCACAACATGGCCGCGAAACACAGGATCATGGCCCGCGAACCCCCGATCTTGTCGCCGAGCAGTCCCGCGCCGAGCGCCGCAAATGGCCGCGCCCAAAACGCGATGGCCCCGATGCGTGCGGCCTGCACATCGTCGGCGCCGAGCATGTCCCGCGCCATCAGCCCGAGGTCGTCGATGCCCTTGTATCCGACATATGCGCACACAACGATGGCGCCTTGGAGCCACACGCGCCGGTTGCCAAGGACCTCGATGACGGCGGCCCAATTCCATGGCTGCGTGCCATTTTCCGGCGATGCTGCCCGACCTCGTGCCGAGATTTCGCGGGGGATTGCCAGCCACACCAGCAGCGCGGCACCGAGTGTCGCAAGGGTGAACACGCCGATGACGCGGCGAAGCGCGGTGGTCTTGTCAGCCAGGGTTGCCGCGGATGGATCGTCGGGCATCAACGCACCGAATAAGACAAGAGAGGCGGTCGCGAGCACTGCAGCGAACAGGCCACGTCCACCATCGAGCAGCCCGTAGGCCCGTCCTTGCGAGTCGGCGCCACCCCATCGTCGCGTCGCCCGGATGAGTGGCGCCCAGAACAGCAAGATTGTCGTGCAGCCCCAGTAGCCGAACAGCGCTGAGAGGCCGCCTGCCGATGGCAGCTTGCCGTAGTACACGCCGCCGAGCGCGGTGAGCGCCAGGGCGACGGCCATCAAGCGGCGCGGCCCGAATCGGTCGGCGAGGGGACCGCCGGGGAAGTAGGACAGCATCGCCACGACGCCGTAGACCGACATCGCCGCGCCGAGCTGCAGGTGGGTGATCCCGAGCACGTCGAGCAGCGTCGGTCGGAACACGCGGGCGAGGACGAATGGCAGCGCGAATACGGCCTCGCCGGCGACCACCAGCGCGAGCATCGTCAGCGCGCGCCTCGGCAACGGATCACGTGTCATGCGGCAAACGGGGGATCAGGTTGGCGCGGCGAACGGCAGCGCGGCGGCGCGGCGAGGGGGAAGGTTCGCGTCGAGATCGGCCACGAGGTCGTCACGGCGCTGCCGCCAGGGGGGATCGTTCCAGAGGTTGCGGTGTTGGTGCGGGTCGTTGACGACGTCGTAGAGCTCGCCCTCGCTGCCGTCGTACCGCGGTGGCGTGGATCCGGCGCCCCAAATGCGCCAATAGAGCGGCCACTGGCCCCCTTCATCGGTTGTCGACGGCCCGTAGCGCGTGCAGAGCAAGCCGTCGCGAAAGATCGTCTGCAGGTGCATCCCGACCGCGGCGAATTGGCTGTCGAACGTGGTGATGACGCGCTCGCGCTGGTCCCCGGCGACAGAAGGCAGCGACTTTCCTTGCATCCAATCGGGCACCGGCAAGCCGGCAACGTCGCAGAACGTGGGCGCGAGATCGACGTGGCCAACGGGCTGCTCGACCTGGGCCGCTTCGACGCCGGCGGACGCTGCGGGACACCACACCATCGGCACGTGCAGCAACGATTCGACGTGGTAAGGGCCCTTGAACATCAGGCCGAAGTCGCCTTGCAGCTCGCCGTGGTCGGACGTGTAGAAGATGTCGGTGTTGGCCAGTTTTCCGGTCGCCGCCAGCCGCGCAAAGACCTTGCCGCACGCGTCGTCGATGAGCTCGTTTTCGACGTGGATCATCGCGTTGACTTCGCGCACCTGGTCGGCCGTGAACGCGCGTGGGTCGAAGAAGACCGGGCCGCCTTCCGGGTTGCGAAACCGCTGTTCGTACCAATCGAGCCAATGCTGCGGCTTGCCGGCCAGGACGTCGCGGATGGCTTCGGGCGAGCCGGGATGGCCCGCGGGCAGGTCGAGATCGCGGTAGTCGATGCGCGCGTTGACCTCGGCGAGCGGCGGATCGAGCGGGTGGTGCGGGTCGGGGAAGCTCATCCAGCAGAAGAAGGGGCGCTCCTCGGGCACGGAATCGAGCCATGCGATGGTGCGTTCAGCGACCCAGTTGGTGTGGTAGAGCTCGGTCGGGATCGGGTTGTGGCCGACCTCGGGCGCGTTGGTCGCCCCGCCCCCTTCAGCGGTCAAGACGCCGCCGAAACCGTCGATGAACTCGGCGCCGTTTGCCCAGAGCCACGCGGCGTAGTGATGGCCGACCATCGGTCCGTGGGTGGCGAATTCGACGTGTTCGAAGCCGTGCCATGGACCTTGCAGACGCTCGGCGGACGCGCGGTTTTCGAACCATCGGAGCGCGGGATCGAGGTGCGGGTCGAAGTGCGCTTTGCCGACAAGGGCGGTGGCATATCCGGCTTGCTCGCGGAGGTAGTCGGCCACGCTCGGCGCGTCATCGGGCAGGCGCACGCCGTTGGCGACAACGCCGTGGGTCCAGGGGTGTTGGCCGGTCAGCATCGTGGACCGGGCGGGCATGCAGACGACGTTTTGCACGTGGGCGCGCCGGTAGTTCAGACCGTTGGCGGCGAGCTCATCGAGGACCGGTGTTCGCGCGACCTGGCCGCCGTTGCACCCGAGCGCGTCGAAGCGTTGCTGGTCGACGGTGATGAAGAGGATGTTGCGCCCGCCGCTCTTGGCGTCGCGCCGTTTCGGACCGGTGTCGGCGCGGCGCTCGGGATCGTGAATCGACGAGGTGGCGGCCAGGTTCGCCGCCGCTCGCCGCGCCAACCACACGCCTCGAAAGGTGCGGGACAGCGCTTTTTTCGCATACGACTGCCAGGCCATGGGGCGACGATACCACCGGCAGGCCGCCGCGCCGATTGGCGATGCTCCGCGCGGCGACCATCCCCGATTCCTTCGTGCTACGGCCGCTTGGTCGTTCGGTCGAGCTTGCGGAGGCGGGAGGCGAGCTGGAGAAACTCGTGGCGGTCACCGTGGGGATCGGCTCCGACCGAACCGGACGCCAGGGAGATCGCGTGGCTCAACGATGAGCGCCCCTTGTGCTTGCTGCCGCGCAGGACGAGCCCGACTTCGGTGACCGCGGCGGCGAACCGGAACGCGTTGGAGGTCTTCGCGAGCGGCGTGTGGCGGTCGATGAGCGGCTGGGTGATGAGCTTGCTCTTTTTGCCGCGCGGCGCCTTGTAGCGGAGCTTGACGTGCATCAATTCGCCTCCGTCAGCCGTGGCCTTGCGAGCCTGGTAGCGCAGCGGCGCGTGGCCCTTGACCGACTCCTCGCTGCCGGTCGGGATCAGCTCGTAGAGGAACGTGACGGAGTGGCCGGCGCCAAGCTCCCCGGCGTCCTTCTTGTCATCGGCGAAGTCGCGCGCCGCCATCACCCGATTTTCGTAGCCGATGAGCCGCCAACCCTTGACGCGGGCGGGGTTGAACTCGATCTGCACCTTCACATCCTTGGCGATGGTCAGCAGCGTCGCGCCCATCTCGCGGACGAGCACCTTCTGCGCTTCGAGCAGGCTGTCGATGTAGGCGTGATGGCCGTTTCCCTTGTCGGCGAGCTTCTGCATCTTGGCGTCTTGGTAGTTGCCGGTGCCGAAACCGAGCACGGTCAGGAAGATGCCGCCGTCGCGCTCTTTTTCGATGAGGCGGGTCAGCTCGCCGTCGCTGGACGTGCCGACGTTGAAGTCGCCGTCGGTGGCGAGCACGACGCGGTTGTTGCCGCCGCGCAGCAACGTCTTCCGGGCCAGCTGGTAGGCGAGCTTGATGCCCGCACCGCCGGCCGTGGAGCCGCCCGCGCGCAGGTTGTAGAGAGCGCGAAGGATCCGGCCTTTTTCGTTGCCGTGGGTGGGCGGCAACACGACACCAGCGGCGCCGGCGTACACGACGATCGAGACACGGTCCTGCTCACGGAGCTGGTCGACAAGCAGCGAAAACGCGTTCTTGAGCAGCGGCAGCTTGTTGGTGCTGTGCATCGAGCCCGACACGTCGATGAGAAAGACGAGGTTGTTGGCTGGCAGGTTGGCGGTCTGCACCCGTTTGCCCTGCAGGCCGATGTGCACCAGGCGGTGTTTGCGGTTCCAGGGCGCGGTGCTGACTTCGGTGTGCACGGCGAACGGCCGCGAGCCGCGCGGACCCGGGTAGTTGTAGTCGAAGTAGTTGACGAGCTCTTCGATGCGCACGGCGTCGCGCGGCGGCAGGCGGCCGTTGTTGGCGAAACGACGCACGTTGCTGTACGCGGCGGTGTCGACGTCGATGCTGACGGTGGACAGCGGCTTCTGGGTCGGGCTGACGAAGCCTTTTTCGGAGATGCGGTCGTAGCCTTCCCGGTCACCGCCGACGTCGCGGCGATACATCGGCTTTCGTTTGGCTTTCCTGGCGAGCGCGTATCCGTGAACTCGTCCGCGGCCGCGCATCCCCCTGGCCGTCGTGACGACGACGCCGCTGCCGTAGGCGACACCGCCGCCGCCATAGCCGACACCGGACGCTCCCATCGAACCGACCCCATAGCTGACGCGCGGGGCCTTGCGCTTGGCTCGCCGACGCTTCACGGGGCGCCGACGCTTGATCGTCGGTCGCGGGGCACGGGTGACCGGTGCCTGAGCCTCGGCGTCTTTTTCGCCCTTCGCTTGGGTAACGTTCTTATTTCGGCGCGCGCGCAGGCTGATGAGGACATTGCTAGCGTGCGGAGTCCCGGTTCGCACGAGGATCGCAGTCGGGTAGTAACCACTCTTGCGGCAGGTCAGCATGTGACGACCGCGGCGGACATAGAGCGGTCCGAAGCGACCGTTGCGATCGGTCCGCGCGATCCGGTTTCGCGCGCGAAACGAGGCGTCGAAGCTGCACTCGGCGCCGGTCAGCGGGCGTCTAGCGGCGTTGACCACCGTGCCCCGCACCGCAGCTAACGGCTCGGACTCGGCGGTCCCAGTCATCGGCACCACGAGCAGCAGGGCCATCAATGTCATCATTCGCGTCGTCTTCATAACCGCCTCCAGGGTCGCTGCAAGCAGTGACGCGCAAGCTCAGCGGGCGATCTAACGGTCCGGATAAACGTCGCGCAGTCGCACGAATGAATTCGACATATGCCAGCTGAAAGCGTCCATCGTCTTGAAACGAGGCATCGGCGGTTCTACCCTCCGAAAACCATGAACAAGCCGATCCCTCGGAACCCGCGTCACCTGCAGTCCACCGCCCTCCTCGTCGCCGCCATGGCGATGATTGCGGCGCTGGTGCACACCCCGGCCGCTCACGCCAACGAAGCCGCCGCGATGGGTGCCTTGAAAGTGGCCAAGCACTACTACGACAAGGGTGAGTTCAAGAAGGCCGCCGAGCGCTTTCACGAAGCCTACGGCATCCACAAAAACCCGGCGTTCATGTTCAACGCCGCGCGCGCCGAACAGCGGGCGTTCATGCTCGCCGAGGCCGAGCGGGACTTCCGCATCGTGCTCAAGACGAGCAAAGACAAGGAGATGCGGCGCCGCACGCAGATCCACCTCGACGAGATCAAGGCGTACCGGACGCGGCTCGCCAAAGGCCAGAGCGACGCTGAAAAGGCCAAGGCCGACGCCGACCGCGCGCGCAAAGAAGCCGCCGCGGCCAAGGCCGAAGCCGACCAGGCCAAGACCGCGGCCGAGCGCAAGGGTCGTCAGCGCGTGGTCAGCGGCGTGGTGGGCATGACCACCAAGGAGAAGGTCCTGTACGGCGTATCGGCCGGCCTGTTCGTCTTCTCGGCGATCGCCTACGGTGGCGCGATCGTGTTCAACGGCGAGGCGGACACAGCGGCGACCAGCGCGGTCAACACGCCCGATCCGGCCCTGCGCAACAACGAGCTCGCCGAGCACGAGACGCTCGCTTCCAAGGCCAGCGGAATGCAGGTCTTGTCGATCAGCCTGTTCCTCGTCGGTGGCGGTGTGGGCTGGTACACCTACGCGTTCGGCGGCCCCGACGACCCCGAACCGACGAAGAAAGCAACGTGGCGATTCGCGCCCACCATCCACCGGCCCGGGCTGGTGCTGAGCGGGTCATTTTGAAGAACGTGCGCCTCGCCATTATCGCCGCGGCATGTGCGGTGCTCGCTTGCGGCTGTCTCTCGCAGGAGACAACGCCCGAGCTGTGCTCAAAGTGGGCCAAGAAACATACCGGCGGACAAGAAGACCCGGCGTGCAAGGCCGAATCTGCAGGCTCGTCGGGGGCGTCCTCGTCGGGCGGCTCGTCGTCGAGCGGCGGATCGTCGAGTGGTAGCGACGCTCCCTGCTCCTCCGATGACCAGGCGAAACTCTCCGCCGGCGGGAACGTCGCGGCGACGATCGGACACTGTTGGGCGGTGTGCACGGGTGGACTCGGCGGCGCCCAGGCGTGCTCGATGAAAAAGCCCACCGAAGCGCGGGCCTGTTTCGCTGAGGATCTCAAGGCCAGCGGCAAGTGCGTGGACTGCCTCGGTCAACCCGCGATGAACAACTGCGTCGGCGCGAGCTGCAAGTTCGCGTGTCAAGGCATCGCCAAGACCGCCGAAGGCTGCGGCCAGTGCATCATCGACAAGTGCAAGGGCGTCGTCGACGAGTGCTTGCACGGCTCAACGCCCTGAGGCGGCATCCACACGTGGCGACCAACCCCCCATCTCTGGCACGTCGGGCGACGATCCTGATCGGCGCCATCGCAGCGCTCGCCATGACCGCGCGACAAAGAGCCGCTGAAACCGTGCATGTTCGACAAGTGCCAGGCCGCCTGCGAACCGAGCGGTTCGAATGCCGGATGCGCCAACTGCATGACCACCAAGTGCAAGGCCGCTGTAGGCGCGTGCGTCAACTTGTGACGACAAGGTAGCTGGCGTCCGCTCAAAGTCGTCAATTCGCGCGCCAAGGGCGTCTGCGGAGCCATTTTTCGAGGCCATATTCCCCCGTAGCGCACGTCTCGTGGTTGGGTTCAAGGCCACGAAAGGGACCGCATGAGCGAACAATTCCAGGTCGATGCGCCAACGACATTGCTCGTCGGCCTGGCGCAGAAGCTGCCGGGCTGGAGCCGCAAGAAGCTCAAGGAACGCCTTCGCCTCGGATGCGTGGCCGTCAACGGCGAGCGCACGACCCAACACGACCACGTGATCAGCCCCGACGATGCGATCGCCGTCCATCCGCTGAGCTGGAGCAAAGGCACGCTGAACACCCCCGCTGGCGACAAGCAGACCAACCGCCGACGCCGCGCGGGGCGCCTTGAGGTGCTCTACAGTGACGACGACTACATCGCTATCGCAAAGCCCCCGGGACTGTTGTCCGTTTCCACCGAGAGGGAGCGTCACAAGACCGCGCTCGCCATCGTCCGGCAATCCCTCGGCAGACGTGCCCGCCTTTGGCCTGTCCATCGGCTCGACCGCGAGACAAGCGGCGTGTTGATGTTCGCGAAATCCAAGTTGGCCTGCGACGCGATGAAGGCGGTCTGGAAAGGGGCCGAAAAGCAATACGTTGCGATCGTCGAAGGGCTTGTGAAACGCGACAAGGGGGTCGTGACCACGGCGCTGTGGGAAGACAAGAACTTCTTCGTGTACACCAGCGACGATCCACCGCCCCAGGCCCGCGACGCCCGCACGCGTTGGGAAGTCATCAAGCGGGGCAAGGCGCGGACGTTGGTGCGCGTGTACATCGAGACCGGTCGCAAGCACCAAATCCGTGTGCACCTGCTGTCGCTTGGGCATCCCGTCGTCGGCGATTCGCGTTATGGCAGGTCCGACAAACGGCTCGGGTTGCACGCTCGCGAGCTGTCGGTCGACCAGCCGCAGACAGGTGCGCGGTTGCACATCGTCTGCCCGGCCCCGCGCGCCTTCGAGCAGCTGTTATAACGGGGTCTGACCCTTAGTCGGCGCCGTTATTTGACGCGATACCAATACTGGGTGCGATAGAAGAAGCCGACATAGCCGCGCAGTTTCAGCTTTTTGCCGCCGCCTTCGATCCAGATCTTGCAGCTGTATGTCTTGCCGTTGCCGGGATCGAGGATCGTGCCTCCGCCCCACTCGTCGTCGTCGAGCTCGAGGCCACGGATGATATTCATGCCGACAATCGGCTTGTTCTTGTTGGCGCCCTTGCACTTGTCGCAGACCGGGTTTTTCGGCTCGCTGGGCTGCTGGTAGAGCTTGATGATCTTGCCGAACAGCTTGCCGTTGGCCTTCTTGTAGATCTTGACCAGCGACCGCGTCCGCTTGGTTTCGTCGTCGATGGTCTTCCAGGTCCCGATCGGCGACGCGGCCGCAGCCTGACCGGCAAAACCGAGCACCACGAGCGCCGCCACGGCGCGCGCAAATGACAATTTCATCGCAATCCCCTCGCTTGTGAACCGGCCGCTCATCGCCGGCACTCCGACCGGTTGAACGGACGCCAGCTGCCATCGGGTCCGCTGAATTCGGCCAGCGCCTTGAACTTGGATTTGCCCAACTTGTGCAAGGTCATCCGCATCTTCATCTTGTGGCCTTCGCGATCGTAAAGCGGTCCCTCATCGACCCATTTGTTGCCGCGCCATCCGGTCGAGCTGAGCTCCGCGCGCGCCCCGTAGTTGTTTCGATACGACGAGATGTAGCGCTTGTTCTTGCTGTCATAGCCGTACATGAACATCGCGCTGACCGGCGCCGGGTTGGTCTTGGTCTTGTGCTGGATGTAGGTCGCGGTCGCCCAGTGCCCACCGAGCCCGACCTTCACTTCGGTCGTCGCGGTAAAGGCGCCGGCGGGACGTCCCGGCATCTCGTGCAGCTTGCCCCTGCACTTCCACTTGCCGACAAAGAACTTCAGGGCGCCCAGCTGACGGGGCGGTTTGGGCTGCTCGTACCCTGCGAAAGCAGACGAGGCGAACAGCGAGATGGCCACGAATACGCCAAGGCGTGAAGAAGGCATTGAGACCTCCGTTGGGATGAGGATCGGTGTTGAATGCCGATCGGCGTGTGGTTTTCGATCCGTTATGTGGCCGCAATGTACCACGGACCTGCGCGGGCTTGTCCCCCGTAAACCACGACGTCCACGGCGACCACGGACCCATCATCTCCACACCGGTCCCAACGACCCGCCCCGAACCCCCACAAAATGCCCTTCCCTATTTGGTTCCTTCCCCTCTGACCCACGGCGGTGCCGCTGGACATCACGGCGGTGGTTTCTGACAATCTTGGCATGGACACCGCGCTACCCGAGTTGCTGGACGAATTCGCAGCGTTTTTCGACGCCGAGGGCTGGAAGTACCATCGCGTCGAAGACGAGGGATATCTGCGCATGGGGTTCGCCGGTCGCGCAGGTCGCTGGCACTGCTTCGCGCAAGTTCGGCAGCAAGCGGGCCAGCTGCTGTTCTATTCGGTGCTCGGCGAACACACGCCGACCGAGCGCCTGTACCCGATGGCCGAGCTGATCACGCGCATCAACTATGGCCTGCCGATCGGCAACTTCGAGCTCGACTTCGACGACGGCGAGATCCGTTTCAAGACGCAGCTGGACATCGACGGCGCGCCCGAACGCCTGTGCACGCCCATGTTGCGTAACCTCGTGGTCGCCAACGTGCTGACCGTCGATCGCTACTTCGAGATCGTGCAGCGCGCCATGTACAGCAACGAAGACCCGAGCAGCCTGATCGCCCAGGTGGAAGGCCCGACGACCACCGCGACGGCCACCAGCGAAAACTAGATGCGGTCGGCCTGACAAGCTGATAGGAGTCGGCCTCTGACGCTCCCGGCTTGCGGCGCCGATACCCAAAGAGACCCCGATGATTCGATTTCTACAGCTTCCGGCTGTCGCCCTTATCGCCCTTGCTGTGGCGTGCGCGGGTTGCGGCGAAGACCCCGGCACAACCGACGGCGAAACCGATGCCGGCGCGGCTCCTGTGCTTGATCATGCGTTTCCCAAGGGCTTCTTGTGGGGCTCTGCGACCGCCGGATTCCAGGTGGACATGGGTTGCCCGACGATGTCGGCCGACAAGTGCAACGACACACAGAGCGACTGGTACCAGTTCGTGACGGACAAGGATCTGGTCAAGGACACCGGCTTGTTCATCAAGGGCGAGCCTGTCTCGATCGGCCCCGGCATGTGGGAGACCTACGACGCCGACTTCGAGCGCGCGGGCACCGAGCTCCACAACAACGCGATCCGGCTGTCCATCGAGTGGAGCCGCATCTTCCCCGCAGCCAGCGCCGGGACCGCAACGACCATCGACGAGCTCGCCAAGCACGCCAACAAGGAAGCTGTGGAGCACTACCGGAAGATGTTCGCCAGCGCGAAGAAACACGGGCTCAAGCTGCTGATCACCCTCAACCACTACACGTTGCCGCTGTGGGTGCACGACGGAAAGGCCTGCAACGCCGACCTCGACACCTGCAAGCGCCGCGGTTGGCTCGACCCCAAGACCCAGGAGCGGGTCGGCCTGTACGCCGGTTACTGCGCGAAGACATTCGGCGACCAGGTGGACTTGTGGGCGACGCTCAACGAGCCGTTCGCGGTGGTGTTGTCGGGCTACATCCTGCCGTCCAAGGAGCGCAGCAACCCGCCGGGCGTGTACCTGAAGGTGAAAGAAGCGATCGACGTCGCCAAGGCGATGATCGTCGGGCACGCGCGGATGTATGACGCGGTTCATGCCAACGACAAGGTCGATGCCGACAAGGACGGCAAGGCGGCCATGGTCGGACTCGTGCCCAACCTCGCCGCGATGTCGCCGTCACGCGAAGGCCACAAGGGCGACATGGAGGCGGTGAAGCGCTTTGATTACGTCTACAACCGGATGTTCCTGGACGCGTTGGTGCACGGCAAATGGGATCCGGATCTCGACGGCAAGGTCGACAAGGTTCGCGACGACTTGAAAGCGCGCATGGACTACATCGGCATCAACTACTACACGCGCATCTACGTGCGGGAAGGCGCCCTGCCCGGCGGCGACGAGTTTCCGATGCTCAAGTTCATGCCCGACCAGGGCAAAGGCGTGTGGAACTTCGACGCGAAGGGGATGGGCGAAGTGGTCACCTTCGCCGCGACCTACGGCAAGCCGATCATCATCACCGAAAACGGCACGTACGAGGACAAGAACAAGGCGTTCGAGCTGCGCACCAAGCCGCACCTGGCAGCCCTGCACGCCGCGATCAAGGCCGGCGCCGACGTGCGTGGCTATTTCGTGTGGAGCCTGGTCGACAACTACGAGTGGAACCACGGCATGGCGCTGCGTTTTGGCGTCTATGCGGTCGACACCAAGGACAAGGCCAAGCCGCGCACGCTCACCGAGATGGGCAAGCAGTATGGCGCGGTCGCCAAGGCCAACGGTTTTTAGGGCCTGGGCCTGCCCGTCGACTTCGCGATCACCGTCGGGCAGCGGCGTAAATCCCTCTAGAAACGGTGTGTTCTACGGTCCAGCGCCTGTGTTGTGCGCCTGCGGCGCGCGGTCATTCTTGCTCCTCTTGTGTCTTCACGATTCGGTAGGCTGCGAGCGCGCCGGGGGCAACCCGGAGCTCGTTCTCCTCTTGCTCGGGGGCTGTTTGAGCAGCGTCTCAGAGCGTGGCAGAGATGGAGCCCGGGTTACCTCACGGTCGCTCTACAGCTCGAACGGTTGAATGAGCCTCTGTCGAGAGCTCGAACGCACAAGAGTGAGCCATGGAGCGACCTTCCGGCGCGATGTTCAGCGTGTTTGGAGGAACGAAAGATGGCAAGTGATGTTTGGGGGCGCTCGTCCAGCGCCGCGACCAGCGAAGGCGAATGGACGCAGGTTGAGATCCAGCTGCCCCGCGCGGCACACGCGCCGATGGCGTGAGAGTTGGGCGGCCTGCCCTCAACCTACGCATCGAGCGCCGGGATGATGTCGGCGCCGATGTTGTTCTTGGCGATGTATTTCCGCAGGCCCTTGTCGGCCTGTTTGCGCACCGTGTTTTGCATCAAACCGGTCCAGCCCAGCAGCTTGCCCGCGACGCCGAGCGCCTGTCCCGACCACTTATGCAGGTCGAACGTGTCCTGGTGCCGGATGATACGGCCGTCTTTGAACGTGAACGCCGCGTCGATGCGGTTGAGCACCTTGTTGCCCGTGCTGAAGGTGTAGCGCGCATCCCAATGGGCGCTGCCCGAATCGCCTGACGCTTCGATGGCGCCGTATTCGAGGGTCAGGTCTTCGCCGGCTTCGCAAAGCATGATCCACATCGCGGCCGCTTCGTGCCCGCGCAGGTCGGGGAAAACGGGGTCGGAGAAGTGCACATCCGGGTGGTAGCACGCGACCATGCCGGTGGCGTCTCGTTTGCTGAACGCGGCGTAGAACCGTTCGATGACGGCGGCGTTGCCTGCGGCTGCGGCTGTGGATGACATGGGCGACTCCATTCGGAACTGATTCGACGCTACCGCGAAGCAGCGGCGGGTGCACCTGGTCGCGCCAGTGTCCACGTGCTCGACGGTCGGGTGTCAAGCGACGCCGGCGACCGCGAGTCCGAGACACAGGCACAGCGCGGCGTACTCGAGCTTGCCGTCGAGGCGCCCGTTCAGCCACGCGCGTACCGCCTTGCCGAGCCGGTTTCCGCCCGCGATGCACACCGCGAGAAGCACAGCGGCCGGCCATATGCTCGCTTCGATCATGCCCCCGGCGCCGTAGCCGATGAGGCGGCCGGCGTGCATCGTGATTGCCGTTACGGCCGAGGTCGCCAGGAACGCCTCCCCGACCAGGCCGGCGGCGAGCAGAATCGGTGACATCAAGAAGCCGGCACCGCCCGAAGTGGCGCACACCAAGCCGGTCCCAAACGCAGCCGGGAGCACCATGGCCGGCGACACCGTTGGCCGCCACCACCCCACCGCGCGGGACAAGGCGGCGGCCGTCATCGCCAACATGAGCCAATGCAGGAGCTCGCGCGGCGCCGCGACCGCGAAGTAACCGCCGATCAGCGCCCCGGGCAGCGCGCCAACCGCCAGCGCGCCGGCCAGCGAACGGTTCAGATGACTGCGGAACATCCAAAGGCGATGCAGGTTACCGACCAACAGCGCCGGGGCCGTCACCGCCAAAGCATCCTGGGGCCCGCGCAGTACCGCCAGCGCGAGCAACAAGGTCATCCCGCCGCCCATCCCGGCAACGGTCGTGATCAAGCCAGCCAGCAAGCCCAAACCCACGAGCTCAAGTCCGCCAACCAGCTCAAGTCCATACGTCATGGTCGCCTCCTGCCCCGCTTGGGGCCGCGCCACAACCTGGGAGTCGTCACTAAATCCGTCCAATGGATTATTTTTATGCTAAATATCGATGTAACGAATTATCGACCGAGTCCGCGGTATACTTGGGGCGATTCGCGGCGATCGGGGCGATTCGGGCGATTCGGGCGATTCGGGCGATTCGGGGTGATTCGGGGCGATTCGGGGGAAGGGATCGGGGAAGGGATCCGTGAAATGTTGGACGAAATGCGCCAGTTTATCGCCGTCATCGACGAAGGCACAGTGACCGCTGCTGCGCGCAAAGTGCACCTGAGTCAGCCGGCCTTGAGCGCATCGATCCGCCGCCTGGAGGACGCCGTTGGGGCGCCGTTGCTCGATCGGGGACGCGGCGTTGCGGCGAGACCAACCGCAGCAGGGGTGGCTTTTGCGGCCGCCGCGCGTCGAAGTCTGGCGTCGTTCGAGGCCGGTGTGCGGGAGATCGAGGAGCTGCGGGGCCTGCGAACCGGCGACGTGCGGGTTGCTGCAGGCGCGACGGCATGCACGTACATGCTCCCGGAGCTTGTCGCCGCGTTTCGCGCAGAGCATCCGGGAGTGCTTGTCGAGCTGGTGCAAGCGCGCACATCGGCCGTGGTCGAGCGCGTCGCCGATGGCTTGAGCGAGGTGGGCATCATCACGGGGGCTCCCTCACTGCCCGGTTCGATGCGCTCGTGGCCGTGGCGCGCTGACGAGCTTGTTGTCGTCGGGCCGCCCGAAGAGCTCTGCGCCGCGGACGCCAGCCTCCTGCACTTTGTGACTTTCGGACCCGGATCACCGACGCGAGCGACCCTGGACCGCCACTTCGACGCCCCACCGATCGCCATGGAGCTGGGTAACATCGCGGCCGTGAAAGCCTACGTTCGCGCCGGTGTGGGCCGCGCGCTGGTCAGCCGAGACGCCGTGCTCGCCGACGTACTGGCCCGCCGATTGCGAATCCTTGACGACCCGCGAACGCCCATCGTCCGCCAGCTGTTTGTTGTACACGGTCGTGAAGCGGGACTTTCGGCAGCGGCCCGGGCGTTCTGCGCGGAGTTGCGGCGTTCGATCAGGCGATCCCGATAATCGACCCGTCTTCGGTGAGGTCGATCGCGTTGGCCTGGGGCCGCCGTGGCAGACCCGGCATGCGCATGATCTCGCCGGTCATCACCACGAGGAATCCGGCGCCCGCGTTGAGGCGAATCTCGGCGACGTTGATTGTGAAACCGGTCGGCCGGCAGCGCAGCTTCGGGTTGTCGGACAGCGAGCTCTGGGTCTTGGCGATGCAGATGGGCAAGTGGCTCAATCCGAGCTCACCGATGCGCTTGATATCGCGACGCGCTTGCACCGACAGGGCGACGCCATCGGCGCCATAGATCTTCGTCGCGACCGAGCTGATCTTGTCGGCGACCGAGTCGCTGCGCTCGTAGGCGGGCGTGAACGGCGCGGTCGGCTTGCGCGCGGTTGCGATGACAGCCCTGGCCAGGTCCACCGCCCCTTCGCCACCGCGACCGTGATGGTCTGAAACGGCCCAACGCACCCCGATGGAGTCGCAGAACGAGCCAACCACCGCGACCTCCGCGTCGGTGTCGGTGGCGAACCGGTTGATGGCGACGACGGCGGGCTTGCCGAAGATCGCCGCCGATTCCAGGTGCTTGTGCAGGTTGGGCAGCCCGGCCGAGACCGCGCCGACGTCCTCGAGCTTGAGCTGCTTGCGCTTGACGCCGCCGTGCATCTTGAGCGCACGAATGGTCGCCACGACGACGATCGCGGCGGGGTCCAAACCGGCTTGCACGCACTTGATGTCGAGGAACTTCTCGGCGCCGAGATCGAACCCAAAGCCGGCCTCGGTAATCGTCCAATCGGCCAGGTGCATGGCCATGCGTGTCGCCACGACCGAGTTGCAGCCGTGGGCGATGTTCGCGAAAGGTCCACCGTGGACGATCGTCGGCACACCTTCGAGCGTCTGGACCAGGTTGGGCATCATCGCGTCGCGCAGCAGGGCACAAACCGCGCCGGTGCCGCCGATGTCTGCGATTGTCACCGGCTCGCCGTCTCGGTTGAGGGCGACGATGGTGCGGTCGATGCGCGCCCGGAGGTCATCGAGGTCTCTCGACAAGCACAGGATCGCCATGATTTCGGACGCCGCCGTGATGTCGAAGCTTGTCTGCCGCGGCACGCCCTGGGACGAGCCACCGAGACCGACGACCACGTTGCGCAGGCTGCGGTCGTTCATGTCGATGACGCGCGGCCAAAGCACCTTGCGCGGGTCGATGGCGAGGCGCGATTCGAAGTGCAGTTTGTTGTCGAGCAACGCCGCAACGAGGTTGTGCGCGGCCGTAATCGCGTGGAAGTCGCCGGTGAAGTGCAGGTTGATGCTGTCGGCAGGCCCCACCTGGCTGTAGCCGCCGCCGGTCGCGCCACCTTTGACGCCCATGCAGGGGCCGAGGCTCGGTTCACGCAGGGCGATGCACACCGACTCGCCGAGCTTCGCGATGCCCTGGCCGAGCCCGATGCTTGTCGTGGTCTTGCCCTCGCCGGCCCGTGTCGGAGTCACGGCCGAAACCAGCACCAACCGGCCGGGTTCTGGACGCGACCGCGGTCGTTGCAGAACGGCGGGGTCGATCTTGGCCTTGTCGCGCCCGTGCAGGTGCAGGTCGTCGGCGTCGAGGCCGAGTTTTGTCGCGATTTCAGTGATGGGCGCGAGCGAGAATTCAGCGGCGATTTCGACGTCGGTGGGCATGGCGGGCTCCATGGCGGGGGCCTTGAACGGCGTTTCCGGGGCTGCGGAATCCGGTGAGCGCCGAGGCGTTTTTCGTTGACACTTCCCCCACAGGTTGGACTGCGACGCCGTTTTGGCAAGCCCAAGGGGGGCGGCGATCATCGTTTGGTGTACGGACGATCGGAGTTCGCGGGGCGCGAGGGTCCGCAGCCGGCTCCGCGAACGCCCATCGTGCGCTGACGCCCGCCCACGAGCGCCCCGCGGGCATCAGCACCCCAACGCGAACCCGAACCCGAACACCCACTCGCTCCTTGAGCTGCTGATCGACGAGGCGGCCAACCGACTCAACCCAGGCGAGAAGCGG
The DNA here is from genome assembly GCA_964560875.1 of uncultured Enterobacteriaceae bacterium. GTDB lineage: Bacteria > Myxococcota_A > UBA9042 > UBA9042 > UBA9042 > CAZLMW01. Next base: position 20,068 of record CAZLMW010000046.1, on the reverse strand, counting down.
CAGCGCTTCAACGAGGCGAGGGGCGAAGCCCCTGAGGGTGGGAGTTCGGGTTCGGGTTCGGGTTCGGGTGGCCCGGCCCCGGCCTATCGCTCAGTCAGCGACTTCCAATCGGGCCTGCCGCGGTACGTAGGGGAATTCGGAATTGCGGCGATCCATGGTTACATGGGCCCGCCTGCACCCACCCAAAATGGCGCACAGTCGCCCAATGATCGGAGGAGATCGTGCACCCAACCGCAATCCACCGCCGCGCACTCATCGTTGCGGCAACCCTTTCCATCGGGCTCATCAGCGCGCCCGCATTCGCGCAGGGGACGATGTCGATCTCCGGCGAGATCACCCACTTCATGGGCAAAAACGTGCGCATCGCGCCCGGCGGCAGCCACGACATGAAGCAGGGCAAGATCCTCAACCCCACCGATGGTGGCTGCACGATCACGCGTGATGGCAACCCCGCCACGTCGGCACAACTGCAGGTCGGCGACCAGGCGGACGCGACCTACGTCAAGACGCCCAAGGGCTTCATGTGCCGCACCCTCAAGGCGCGCAGCACATCCAGCAGCGGTCGGGCACAGCGCCCCCTGACGATGCGCCTCAAGGACGGCCGCGTCGCCAAGATCAACCTCAAGGGCCGCCCCGGTGACCCCGCGCCCATCAAGAGCAGCAACAACAACACCAACAACCGGACGCGACGCAGGGGCAAAAAGGGCCTGACGAAGGCGCAGAAGATCAAGCTCCTGATCCTCATCTGCCGCAAGAAGCCGTCGGTCAAGCAGTGCAAGCAGATCCGCCACAAGTGCAACCAGAAGGTGTGGCCGGCGGGCAGCGACCTCAACCACATGTGCGGCCAGCTCGGCTGGGGACCGAGCGGCGGTGGCGGCTCCAAGAGCCCCGCGGCGATGAACATCCTGGTCGGATACCAATACACGGCCGCGGGCGATGATGCGGGCAAAAACTTTGACCAGACCGGTAAGAACGGCGTCGACAGCGCGTGGCACGGTCTGCGGCTCTCGGGTCGCTCGATCGGCGTCGATTCGCTGGTCTCCGTCGGCCTGGACGCCGAGATCAGCAAAGCGGGTGAGAACTGGTACTACGACCTCGGCCTGATGGTCGGCGCCGGCAAATGGATCAACGACAAGTACGGCGTCGCGCTGGTCGGCGGCTTCGGTACCTCGGGCATCTCCGACGACACGCTTAAGCAGACATGGCAGATCCCGGCCGAGCTCTTCCTGGTCGCCCACATCAGCCGCAAGATCACCGTCACGGCATTCGGTCGTGTCGCGTGGTACCTGCAGGGTGACGAGAAGAAGATCCAAGACCGCAAGCGCGGCGCGAGCACCATCGATTTCGCCGACCAGCTCACCGTCGGTACGCTGGTCTACTACGGCGCAAAGGGCCCCGCCTGGCGGCCGCAAGCCAAGTACGGCGTCTCCGCCGGCTTCATCATGCGCGAGATGCAGGACAGCAAGCTGTTTGGCATCGTCTTGGGTGTCGGCCAATCGCACACGCCGAATAAGCGTGGGCGGGCCATGATGTGGTAGCGGAGGTAGACGACGCGCTGATGACGCCAGCGCGCCTCGTCGACCATATCGCCAGCGCATGGCGCCCTGAGATTGCCATTTGCTTGGCGCGCTGAGATCGCCATTTGCTTGGCGCGCTGAGATTGCCATTGGCATGGCGCGCTGAGATAGCCATTGGCATGGCGCCGCCGATGCATAAGAGCTGATTTCTTTTCGTTTTTCTTGGTTGCGATTGGGATCGTCCTGGCGGACGGGGCCTCGGATCAAGGGGGAAGGACCCAACAGGGGAAGGCATTTTATGATCCGCCGACGGGGCTGTGGCTTGGAAACACGCGTCTTCGGGCGACGACAGACTGCCTTCCCCTGATCGGTCCTTCCCCCTTGGACCCCCATCCCCGTTTACCCCAACCGCCTGTTTTTGTGGTGTTTGGGGGCGGGATGGATGGGCTGGACGGGCCACTGGGGAAGCCACAGTCGGTCCTAACCGGTCCTAAGCGGTCCTAACCCGGCACGTTGTTTACAGGGTAAACCGGCAGCCTGGTTTACACATCTGCTGGGATAACACCCGGGGTCTGACCCGGTTCCCGGGGATCCCTCGCGTGCGTGCTTTCGCTCTTTGACCACGGCGGGGTCGGTGCACCAAGCCAGTACGGCGCATCGATGTTGCCTTCCGCTAAATTGACGGCGTCGGCTCCCACGAAGACGTATCGTGGCTCGATCACGCAGCCCACACACTCGCTGCCTGCGTGCCGCCCAAGCAAAGGTGACGCGCCACCGCTACGTCCTCTTTCTCTTGCTGGGCAGGCGTTGCACCCCGCGTGCCAATTGCTACGTTGCGACTTCCAACCTGGCAGGAGGAATCAATGTCCAAGCTAAGCGCCGCCTTTGGTGGATTCATCGAAGCACTTTTGGACGTCGTGATCGAGGAACACGGATGGACTGAAGCAAACAAGGCCAAGTTCATCATGCCCGGCATCATGGCGATCGATGAAGTCACGCTCGCTTACCTCGCCACGAAGAGATACCTGCAGCGGGCAGTTCCGGGGACAGTCGTCCGAAAGGAGCAATGGGTCCGCAAGGGTCGGCGCTGCGATGTCGTGCTCGGTGATCTCAAGAAAGGGGTGGATTGGCTTGAACTGAAGGTCTGGCGAGACTCCAGGGCCCGCAAGGCGATTGCATTGGACCTGCAGAAACTTCGGGACTCGGTCAAGTCGGGAATGCGCTTGCAGCAGACCTACTATAAGAGTGTGAAGCTTGACGTACCGGACAACGTCGGACGATACGCGGTGGTGATCAGGTCATCGAAGCGGATGCTGCAAAACACCGATTGGTCATTGGGCAAACGGTTCGGTGCAGTGGAACCAGTCGCGATTCACCACGCGGTCAAGATGCCCAGCCGACACGTCTACATCGCAATCTACGACGCAAACACCTTGCCAGCCGACGACTGCGAGCCAGCGGCCACGGGCTGAAGACTGCCAACTTGGGTGAATGTTACGCCGCAGGCCCAACGGCGGCGTAGCGCGTCTCTCGTTGCACGTGTGATGGCACTGGGCTGACGCCGTTCTTCGCCGCCACCTCAAATCGCCGCCGAGCGCTGAGTACATTACATTTTCGCGACCAAAATCGGCTAAAGCACTGAAAGCAAGGGCCAAAACGTGTAATATGTAAGGGTCAGACCCCACTGTCCGCGGCCCCGCTTGGTCCGGCGCAACTGGGGCCCCATTACACCCACTGCGAATTCGAAAAAACCACAAAAACAGGCGGTTGGGGTAAACGGGGATGGGGGTCCAAGGGGGAAGGACCGATCAGGGGAAGGCAGTCTGTCCCCGACAGAGATCCGTGTCTCGCACCAACCCCAAGGCCGGCAACCCATAAAATGCCTTCCCCTGTTGGGTCCTTCCCCCTTGATCGAGGCGCCGTCTGCCAAGACAAAACCAAGGCACCCCACCAAGACAAAACCAAGGCACCCTGCCAAGACAGAACCAAGGCACCGTGCGGGCCTCAGGCCTCGTCACCGGTCTCGTCATCGCTCTCAATGGCTACAAGCACCGCACCAGCGGGCACGGAATCGCCGGGGGCTGCGAAGATCTCGGTCACGGTTCCGGGCTCGGGGGCGCGGAGCACGGACAGCATCTTCATCGCCTCGACGGTCACCAACGGCGCATCGGCTTGCACGACATCGCCAACCGCCACGTGGACCTCGGTGACGACCGCGGCGGACTCCGTAACGACCGAACCACCGGCGACCTGCTCGATTTCCGGCTCGGGCAGCAGCGTGCCGATCCGCAAAGCTACGGCGTCTCCGAGATGGGGCTGAATCCACAAGTCATCGCCGCTGCGAACGGCGTGGAACCGGCGGCGGTGCGCGTTGACCTCGATGGTCACAGCGTTGTCCGCATGTTCGACGAGCAGCGCTGAACGGTCCGTGGTCGGAAAACGGAGCAACGAAGGGTCCGGATCGCGATCCACAAAGGCCGAAAAACGCCCCGAGCCGCGGTTTGCCAGCCCGACGTGAACGCGCGCTTCGCCGTGCCACAGTACGGTCACATCGGGGCGATAGTCGTTGCTGCGGAAGCGGTTTCCGAGGCCGGGGCCGTGCAACCACAGGGCCGCTGCGATGGCGGTCGCGTCGTCGAAGCGCGGATCGCTGACGTCGATGGCGTGGTCGCTCAGAAAACGGGTCGTGGTGTCGCCGGCGAGCAGCGCTGGATGGTTGAGCAAGCGGCCCAGGAAGGTGCGATTGCTCGTGATGCCCAGCAGCGCGGTGTCGGCGAGCGCGCGTCGCAGCCGTGCGATGGCAGCGAGACGAGTCGGACCGTGAGCGATGACCTTGGCCACCATCGAGTCGTAGTGGACCGAGACCTCGTTGCGGGCGTCGACACCACCGATGGCGAAGGCGGAGTCGATGCGCGCGCATGAACCGGGCTTCCACAGCCAGACGGGGCCGCCCTGGGGGCGATGGTCGGCGGCGGGATCTTCGGCGCACAGCCGCACCTCGATGGCATGGCCGGTCGCGGTGATTTCGTCCTGGGTCAGCGGCAAAGCGCCGCCATCAGCCACGTGCAATTGCCACGCGACGAGGTCGACGCCGGTCAGCAGCTCGGTCACGGGGTGCTCGACCTGGATGCGCGCGTTGACCTCGAGGAACGCGAAGTCGCCCCGTTCATCGTCCACCAGGAATTCGACGGTCCCGGCGCCGACGTATTCGATGGCCGCGGTCAGCGCGACGGCGGCGTCACAGATTGCGGTTCGCAGCTCGGTTGTGATGCCGGGCGATGGGGACTCTTCGACGATCTTCTGGTGGCGCCGCTGGATCGAACATTCGCGCTCAAACAGGTGCACCACGTTGCCGTGCGTGTCGCCGAAGACCTGTACCTCGACGTGGCGGCCACGGGCGATGTAGCGCTCCACGAGCAGGCGGTCGTCGCCGAACGACTTGTTGGCTTCGGCGCGGGCGACTTCCATCGCGTCGGCGAACGCGGCGGACGACTCGACGACACGCATGCCGCGACCACCCCCGCCGGCGACCGCCTTGAGCAGCACCGGGTACCCGAGCTCGTTGGCCTTCTGGGCGGCCTCATCGGCGCTCATGTCGGCGCACGAAAAGCCCTCGATCACCGGGACGTTGGCGGCTCGGGCACGTTCCTTGGCGGCGTCCTTGGCAGCCATCGCGGCCATCGCTACGGGAGACGGTCCGACCCAGGTCAAGCCGGCGTCGAGCACCTGCTGCGCAAAACCCGCGTTTTCGGCAAGAAAGCCATAGCCAGGGTGAATCGCGTCGGCGCCACGGGCCTTGGCGACCGCGATGATGTTGGCGCCGTCGAGGTACGGGTTGCCGTCGGCTTCATCGCCCAGAAAAACCGCTTCGTCGGCTTCCCAGGTGTGCGGCGCGTTGCGGTCGGCGGCGCCAAAAACAGCGACGGTCGCGATGCCAACATCGTGGGCAGAACGGATGACGCGGCGCGCGATTTCGCCGCGGTTTGCGATCAGGAGTTTGTTCATGGGTCACATGCGCAGGACGCCGAAGTTGGGTTTTCCTTCGGCGCGGATGTCGCGGGTCCAGGCGGCGCGCAACCCGGTGATGAGAGCGGCGCGCGTGTGGCGTGGGTCGATGATGCCGTCGTCCCACATGCGGCTTGTTGCGTAGTAGGGCTCGGCGGTCTTTTCCATCTCGCCGATGACGGCCTGCTCCATGGCGTCGAGCTGTGCGACGGGCGGTTCGGCGCCCATCTTTCGCATCGCAGCTTCCTGCACGATCCGCATCACGCGCGCGGCCTGGGGGCCACCCATGACACCGATTCGCGAGCACGGCCAGGTCAACAGCAGCCGCGGATCGAACGCGCGACCGCACATGCCGTAGTTGCCCGCGCCGTAGCTGCCACCGACGAGGACCGTGAACTGGGGAACTGAAGCCGTCGAGACCGCATGGACCATCTTCGAGCCGTCTTTGACGATCCCACCGCGCTCCGCCTCGACGCCGACCATGTAGCCGACGGTATTTTGCAGGTAGACGATTGGCGTGCGCTGCTGGCAGCACAGCTGGATGAAATGCGCCGCTTTCTGAGCACCAGCGCTGTAGATCGGCCCATTGTTGCCGAGCACCCCGACGCGAAATCCGCCGAGCCGCGCGAAGCCGCAAACCAGCGTGTCACCGTAGCCCTTGCGGAATTCGTCGAGGCGGCTGTCATCGAGCACCCGCGCCATTACCTCGCGGATGTCGAACGGTTCACGCAGATCTGCCGGGACGATGCCGAGCAGCTCATCGGGGTCGTAGCGGGGCGGCACCGAAGCCGTCCGCGGCACGTCGTGACCGGGGCGATCGAGACCTGCGACGATTCCGCGACCGATCCGGATGGCGTCGGCGTCATCTTCGGCGAGGTAGTCGCACAGGCCGCTGACCGTGTGATGCATCTGCGCGCCACCGAGCGATTCGTCGTCCGTGTCCACGCCGAGCGCCGCCTTCACCAGCGGTGGGCCAGCCAGGAAGACCTTGGCCTTGCCGCGCACCATGACGGTGTAGTCGGACATGCCGGGCACATAGGCGCCACCGGCGGTCGAGTTGCCGAAGACCAACGAAATCTGCGCGAGCCCCGCAGCGCTCATCCGGGCCTGGTTACAAAACCCGCGTCCACCGCGGTTGCCCATCGCGAAGAGCTCAGCCTGGTAGAGCAAGTTGGCGCCAGCGCTCTCGGTCAGCGACACGCTGGGCAGGCCGTTTTCCATCGCGATTTGTTGGGCGCGCACCAGCTTGTCGGCGGTGGCAGGGTAGATCGCGCCGCCCTTGACGCGCGTGTCGTTGGCGAAGACGAGGACCATGCGACCGGCGACCTGGCCGATCCCGGTGATGCATCCGGCGCCCGGAGCGTCGTTGCTGTATTGGCCAAACGCGGCAAGCGGCGACAATTCGAGGAACGGTCCGTCGCGGTCGAGCAGGCGTTCAACGCGCTCGCGGGGGGACAGCTTTTCGCGTTTTGCGAGCTTTTTGAGCGCCTTTTCACCGCCGGCGTCGCGGGCATCTGCAAGCCGGCTGTTGAGCTCGTCAAGCAGCCCGTCCATGTGCGTGCGACGGGCACGAAAATCGCTGCTTTGCGGGGAGATTCGGGTCGGCAACACGGTCATCGGCGCGGCCTCGGTTGCGGGGTTGAGCAGGGCGGGGCCCCGGCTTTGTCATCACGGCGGGAAGGTATGGCGTTCAAGGTGCAAGTCATGTGGTGAATGCGAGGTGCAGGAGTGGCAGCGTCACTTCAAACCGAGGATTCGCCGCGCGAACGGATGTGAGTTGCCAGATGTGGTACGTCGACCACATCTGGCAAGGCAGCAGATTGGACGTCAGACCGACCGACGTGTTGAGAAAGACGGGTAGCGCATCGATGGTGGAGCGTCCAGCGGCGTGTGACAGGCGCGGTGAAAGCGGCTTATTCTCCGCGCCCCATGGACACCCGCAATCGCGGCGCATCGTCCCGTTTGAACGGTCGGGCACCAGCCCGGCGAAGAGGTAGATAGGATGGACGTCAACAAGCTGTTTGGCTCGGCAATCGGCGAGCTCGAGAAGATGCTCAAGACCAAGACCGCGGTCGGCGACCCGATCACCGTGGGCGAGACGACGATTATTCCGCTCACGAGCGTTGGATTCGCGTTCGGCGCAGGCGGCGGCAGTGGCAGCGGCAAGGCGGGCGAAGGCAGCGGCACCGGTGGCGCGACGGGCGGCGGCGGCGGGGTGCGCCCGGTCGCCGTCTTGGTGATCGACAGCAACGGCGTGCGCGTCGAGACCCTGAACACCGCTACGTCCCTGGTCAGCAAGGTCGCCGATACGATCACCGAAGTGGTCAAAACCACCACGGAGAACCGCCGGCTCAACAAAGAAGCCGAGGAGCGCCGCACCCTGCCGCAGTCCGAGGCGCGCAAGGTCGAACCCGAAGCCAAGCGCATCGCTGTCGAATCCGACAACGACTAGCTTCGGTCGCTTGTTGGGCGTCACGTGTCCTTCCTGACAATCGCACTGTTGTCCGCGGTGGCCGTGAGCGCGGTCATCGTCGTGGTGTTGGCCATGGAGATCGCCTGTGAGCTCGACGTCGACACCACACGCGATGACGCCGTGATCGCCAACGTGCGCCTGCTCGGTGGACTTGTGGCCAAGACGATCCGCTCTGGCGATGACGCCAAAGAGGCCGAAGATTCAGGCAAGAAAGCAGACGAGTCACCCGATGAGGACGAAGAATCGGGTGCTGAAGACGACGACGCTGCCAAGAAGCCGAAAAAGAGCGTCTCCGAGCGATTGCACACATTGCGACGCGGGTGGGCAGCGATCCAGGCCGGCGGTTTGACGTCTGAAACGCTCGGTTTCGTCGGGCGGCTGTGGCGTGCGTTCGGAGTGCGCGATGTGCAGGTGCGCGTGCATGTCGGCCTGGAAGATCCCGCGGCGACCGGCGAGCTGTGGGGCATGACGATGCCGCTGGTTTTGCTCGCGCGAAGCCGGGACCTGGATGTCGAGGTCGTGCCGTTCTTCGACGGTGAATTGCTCGATGTTCGCGGCGAAGGGACGTTGCGGACCCGGCCACTGCACGTGATCGCGGTCTGCGTCGGTGTCGTCTTTCGACCGCGCATTATCCAGGCGGCGTGGGCGGCCGTGCGCGCGAAATGAAGGCGTGGTCGATGTGGTCAACGGAGCGGTTTTCGGCTGGCGGCGCCGAGGTGATTGTCGTGCTGAAGACGAGGTTTACGGCGATGGCGGGTGAGTCCTGGCTCCACGCGGCCGGGCAGCGCGACGTGCAGGCGGTCTACGTTGGCGCCAATGGGGTGTGGGACCGCACAATCGTCGACGCGGGGCTCGCCAAGATGGCCGATCCTTTCGGACACGTGAAAGAGCAGCTCCCGGAGCTACCTGGGTAACCGTCCGTCGATGGTCGTGGATCGCCCTGCCCGGCTCGATCTTCTTTGCGCATTCGATCCCTTTGCGCATACAGTCCACGGCGACTCACTCCCTCGTTCGCACGCGTGTCGACCCGCGATGCGCCCGACATCCCATTCGCGTCCGCCTGCGGTGGACGTCTTGACGGAGTTGCCTCGATGACTTCTGCGACGACTTTTTTTGCGCGCTTGCCGCGTGTGACTGTCCTGACAACGGCCCTGCTCGCGATCGCGGCCTGCGGTACGTCCGGCGATGAAGGCGGCGGGACGGCCGACGATGCGGCTGGACTCGACACCGGCACGATCGCGGACACCGGCGGGGTGGCTGACAGCGGCGGAAGCGTCGATTCGGGTGGCGCCCCAGACACAGCTGGTCCGGTCGACGCTGGGGCAACGTCTGACACCGCCGGTCCGGTTGACGCCGGGGCGACCGACACCGGTTCGCCAGACGCCGGTTCGCCGGATGCAGGGTCGGCAGATACGGGCGACGACGACGCGGGGTCGCCAGATGCGGGTTCGGCAGACGCGGGTCCGCAGTGTCCCGGGCCGGTCGGGTGCGACTGCAAAGACAGCAAGGAGTGCGACCTTGGGGCGTGCGTGTCCGGCAAGTGCGTCGATCCGTGCAAGCTCGGCGCCAACGATAAGAAGCCCGACGAGATCTGCGACGGGACGGACAACGACTGCGACGGCAAAACCGACAACGTCGACTGCAGCGACGGTGAGGCGTGCACGGGAGATTTCTGCAATCCGGCCAAGAAAGCCTGTCAGCACACCCCGGTAACCGACGGAACAGCCTGCGACGACGGCAACAAGTGCAAGGGCCCTGACTCCTGCAAGTCCGGCAAGTGCGCGGCCGCCGGCGACATCGACTGCAGCGACGGCAACGCGTGCACCGACGACAGCTGCGATGCCAAGTCGGGCTGCAAGCACGCCGACAACAAGGCGACCTGTGACGACGGCAGCAAATGCACGACGGGCGACGCGTGCGCGGCTGGCAAGTGCGGTGGCAAAGCCGTGGTCTGCGACGACAACAACCCGTGCACCGACGACGGCTGCGACCTCGCCAAGGGCTGCACGACAACAACGAACACCGCGGCGTGCAACGACGCCAACGCGTGCACGACCAAGGACGCATGCAAGGCCGGAAAGTGCGCGGGCGGCCCGACCAGGGTCTGCGATGACAAGGACCCCTGCACGACCGACAGCTGCGACACGAAAAAGGGCTGCCAGCACGTCGCCAACAAGGGGCCGTGCGAAGACGCCAACAAGTGCACCATCAAGGAGACGTGCAAGGCCGGAAAGTGCGTGTCGGGCGGCAAACAGGACTGCAACGACAAGTTGGTGTGCACCAAGGACAGCTGCGACCCGAAGAAGGGCTGTGTCAACGCGCCGCTGTCCAAGGGCGTGTGCAACGACGGCAGCAAATGCACGACGGGCGACTCCTGCAAGGCCGGCAAGTGCGCCGGCAAGAAGCTGGTCTGCAACGACGCCAACGCCTGCACCAAGGACAGCTGCGACGCCAAGAAGGGCTGCATCCACAACGCCGCGACCGGCACGGCCTGCAACGACGGCAACAAGTGCACGGTCAAGGACACGTGCAAGGCCGGAAAGTGCGCCGCTGGCAGCGCGCTCAAGTGCAACGACAAGAAGGCGTGCACTTCGGACAGCTGCAACCCGAAGATGGGCTGCGTCTACAAACCCACGACGGCGATCTGCAGCGACGGCAACAAGTGCTTCGTGTCCACCTGCGAGACCGGCAAATGCGCGCCGGCCAAGGGCCCATGGACCGTAACAACCTGGGTCGGCCACCACACCGATCATCGTGACGGACCGCGCGCGCAGGCCAAGTTCAACAACGTCACTGGCGTCGCCGTGGACTCCAAGGGGCAGGTCTGGATCGGCGACCGCGACAACCACATGGTTCGCGCCATCACAGCCAAGGGGACGGTATGGACCGCCGGTGGCAACGGTCGCCCCGGTTTCCAGGACGGCCCGGCCAAGAACGCGTGGTTCAACAGCCCGCGGGGCCTCGAGGTCAACAGCAAGGACGACGTCTTCGTGGCCGAGTACGAAGGCAAGCGCGTGCGCCGCATCAGCAAGGGCATGGTGACCACGTTCGCCGGTACCGGGTTCGCCGGAAAGCGTGACGGACCGCGGCACACCGCCAAGTTCATCGGCCCGCTCGACGTGGCTGTGGACGACAAGGACGTCATCTACGTGGCCGACTACGTCTACCTGCGCGTCATCCACACCAACGGCATGGTGACGACCCGCAAGCGCACGATCGGCGACATGGGCGGCATCGACGTCGACAGCAAGGGCAACGTGTTCGCGGTCTACAGCCTGTCCAACCGCATCTATCGCATCGAGCCGTCCGGCAAAGAGGTGTGGCTGAGCGGCTTTGGCTACGGCAACAACGACGGCGTGGGCAACGTGAAGGGCAAAACGGCCCGTTATCGCTACCCGACGGGCGTGATGCTCACCGCGAACAACCAGCTGTGGATCGCCGACCGCGGCAACCACCGCCTGCGCGTGATGACGAACACGACGACCGGCAAGGTGTCGACGCTCAACAAGGGCAGCCGCGGCCTGAAAAACGGCGCGTTGAAGTCGGCGTGGTTCGACTACCCGTTCGCGGTGGCGCGCAACAAGAAGACCGGCGACATCTTCGTCGTCGAAAGCGCCGCTGACCGGGTCCGCAAGATCAGCAAGGGCGTTGTCAGCACCTACGCGGGTTCGGCGCACAACAACCACAAACCGGGTCAGGGCAAGGCCGCGCGGATGGGAATGCCCCGCAAAAACGCGCCCGACGGCAAGGGCAATGTGTACGTCGCGGATATGTTCCAGCACGTGATCTTGAAGATCGACAAGACCGGCACGCTGTCGCTGTTCTCGGGCAGCCCCAACAAGCGCGGCACCGTGGTCGGAAAGGGCACCGCGGCGCGCTACAACTACCCGTATGGCGTCGGCGTCGACGGCAAGGGCATCGTCTACGTGTCCGAGCGTCACGGCGCGAAGATCCGCAAGATCACGCCGGACGGGAACTCGACCATCCTCGCTGGCAGCGGGTCCGGATTCGCGGACGGCAAGGGTGCAGCGGCCAAGTTCAAGCTGCCGCGCGGCATCGCGGTGACCAAGGCTGGCCTCGTCTACGTCGCGGACACCAACAACAGCAAGATCCGCAAGGTGACGGCCGATGGCACCGTTTCGACCCTCGCCGGGTGGAGCAACGGGTACGCGGACGGAGTCGGCAAGAAGGCCAAGTTCAACAGCCCGTACGACCTCACGTTGGGGCCGAAGGGCAACATCTTTGTGGCGGATACCGGCACGCGCACGGTGCGCAAAGTGACCCCTGCTGGCGTGGTGACGACCATCGCGGGCACCGGTATGAAGTGGGGCTTTATCGACGGCGGCAAGACCACCGCGCGCCTCGAAGGCCCGCTGGGCATCGGTGTGGCCAGCAACGGCACCATCTACATCAGCGACTCGGCCGCGATTCGGCAGGTGGAGCTCAACGGCACGGTCACGACGCTCATCGGCAGCCGCACCAAGTTCGTGGCTGACGGACCCAAGGGCGTCGCGTTCTTCCGTCAGCCCTCCGGAATCTCGGTGCGTCCCGACGGCGCGCTGCTGGTTTCGGACTCCTACGCGCGAGCCATTCGTGTCGTGCGCCGGGCGCCGGTGTGGCCCAAGGACTGCAACGACCTCGACGGCTGCACGGTGGACGCCTGCAGCGCGTCGGCTGGATGCACGCACAAGGCGCTCACGAAGGGCAAAGGCATGTGCTACTCGGGGCCCAAAGCGACGCTCGGTGTCGGCATCTGCGTGGCGGGTGTCAAGGTCTGCGGCCAGAAGACCTGCGCGGGCCAGGTGGTGCCGAAAAAGGCCGAGATTTGCGGCAACGGGCTCGACGACAACTGCAACGGTCACGTCGACGAAGGCTGTCTGCGCATAACCACCATGGACGCGTACAACCGCTACACCTGCGGCGTGCGCACCAACAAGTCGCTGTACTGCTGGGGGAGCATCGCGGTGGAGCCCGCCGGCCTGCCCAAGGGTCAGTTCAAGAAGGCGACAGTCGGCGAAAACCACGCCTGCGCGCTGCGCACGGACGGCAAGATCCTCTGCTGGGGCACCGGGACAAGCGGTCAGCTCAAGGTCCCGGGCGGCACCTACAAGGACGTGGCGAGCGGCCTGAATCACAACTGCGCGCTGCGCAACGACGGCAAGATCATCTGCTGGGGTGAAAACAAGCTGAAGCAGGCGTCACCGCCCACCACGGGGGCGTTCAAGGCCGTGTACGCGGGCGAGCGGGTCAGCTGCGCGATGCGAACCAACGACACGCTGCAATGCTGGGGCTCCAACTCGTACAGCGTTCGGACGGCGCCGCAGGTCAAGTTCAAGCAGGTGTCGATGCACGCGCGTCACGCCTGCGGAATCCTGATGGACGACAAAGTGCGCTGCTGGGGTAGCTCGTACAACACCAAGGGCGCTCCTACTGGCGCTGGCTTCAAGGCCGTCGCCGCGGGGCGAGAGCACACGTGTTTGATCAGGACCAACGGCGCGCTGTGGTGCTTCGGCCACAACAAGGAAGGCAAGGAGATCAAGCCGCCCAAGGCCGGCAAGTGGATCGGCCTGACCGCCGGATGGCGCCACACGTGCGCGATTCGATCCGACTACCGGGTGGCCTGCTTCGGCACCCCGAACGCGCAGGGATCGAGCCGACCGGTCGGTGGTTTGGTGCTGCCGTAGCCGGACCCATCAGTAGTGGCCGGGTCTTTCTCATCAAAACGCGGCGGCATGCCGCTCGACGTTCACACGTTGATCCGCGAGCGCTTGTCCCGTTTCGTTTCAGGTGGTTGCGCGAGCTGCTCGGGCGCGGTTATGCGGGTCCTGGCCGAGCAGGAAGCTCCGTAGGTCCACGCCCACGACCCGATCGGTTTCGAACGTGTCGCCCCCGACCACCATCAAGCGCGAATTGGGGAAGGTGCGGGCAAACCAACCGAAGTCCAGGGGCCCTGTTCTTCCTGATTTCACCTCGATCAGCCATTCCCCGGTGCTGACGAAGTCCAGTTCGTGCTGCTTGCTGGACCAAAACGGCAGCAGCTCGGGCGCTTGTTGGCCGTCGATCGCTGCACGACGCCAAAGCTCCTGGGCAACCAGCCATTCGACCCACATGCCCTTGTCCTGGTCTGCCAGGAGGTGCCAGTCGGTGAGGCTGCGCAGCCGGGCGGGATGCCAGGCGACTGCGGCCAGCAGGTTGATGAATGGGAACTTCGCCGGCCTGCGCGTCACACGCACACGGCGCGACTCGTCCCAGGCGTGCGAAATGCCAAGCACCGTCATGTCTGCGAGCAGCTCAACGTAGCCGGCCGCAACGGTGTTGTTGGCGAGCCCAGCAGCCCGCGCCAACTTGGCTTGCCCGACCGCCGTCCCGCCCCTGCGGCACAAGGCGTCCATGACCGCCATCAGGGACGCGCGTTGCCGGCCCGTGGCAGCGACTTCACCGTGGATCCAGTCGCGGACGATGCCGACGACGTACTCAGGCAGCCGCCCATGCGCCGCCAATTCGCTCAGCGCGATCGGGCTGCCCCCGGACAGCAAGTACAGCCAGGGGGCCTCAACGCCGGACACAGAGTCCCCTGTTGCTCTTTCGAACGCCGCGAACGAAATCGGGGTGAAGAGATAGCTTGTTCGATCGAGTCGCCCTTTGCGGCCGGGTAGCAGTTCCGCGCCGCGGCGCAGGTCCGTCGCCCGCGAACCCGTCGTCACGACGAGTACGTCACGAATGTCGCCGCGGTCCACGAGTCGCTTCAGCGCGGATTCCCAGCCCGTGACCGCCGTGATTTCATCGATGAACAGTCGCCGGACCGGCGCCGTCGACGCGAATAGGGGAGCCAGCTCTTCGATCGCCGCGTGCAGGCTGTTCGTATCGCTGAGCTCGTCACCGTTGAGGTAGAACGCGCACCCGGGGCCGAACCGCGTGATCGACGCGCGGATCTGGCCCTCCAGCCAGGTGCTCTTCCCGTACTGCCGGGCGCCGCGGATAAGCAGGATGCCCGCCTCCAGCGGCAGCTCGTCGAGCCCGAATTCAACCTCGAAACGCAGCGGCCGTGCGGCGAGCCTGGTCGCATGAGGCAGCAGACCTGGCCGGTCGATTTCGCCGCGAAACAATGCGTCATTGACTTGTCTAACGTTCATGGCGTTAGGGTATGTAACGTTTGGAACGTTAGCAACTACAAACCCGCAGGTGGATTCGGCTGGCAGCTCTTGACGGGTCCGACCGGGCAGTGTCGGGCCGTCGTTCGATGAAGCGGCCGTCGAGGCGCACTCAGAGCGCGGATTGCCAGGTTGGCTGAGCTCAGAGGGCGGGTACAGCCGGGTCGCTACGCCGTCTTCTTCCAGTCGCGCGGGATGTCAGCCCCCGTCTCCAAGTGCTCGTGCAAGGCCGCGAGCAACAGCTCCAGGTTCGCCTTGAACTTGCGGGCGACGACGAGCTTGTCCAGCGCTTTGCCGAGCAGCCCCATCTTCATCTCGAAGTCCATGGTCATCGTCAGCTCGGTGCCGCCTGACGCCGTCGGGGCCAAATCGAATCGCCCCCCGCCCCTGGCCATCGGCATGGATGTGTCGACGATCTCCACGACGAGCCACTGATCGGTCTCGGCGGACACGATGCGTTCGTGCAGGGTGTTTCCGTCGTACAGGTTGCACACCCGTTCCGCACCCGCGCCGTTGGCCGGCGTGCCTTCCACACGCGGCGAGCTCTCCAAGAGGGGGTGAAAGCGATGGATCCCCGCGAAGTCATTGAGGGTCGCGAAGACCGTCGACGGGCTCTGGCTGTACGTGTGTGTGACCTTGATTGTGGACATGTCGTCTCCTTTTTCGGCGCTTGCCCCGTGTGGCGAGCCACCGTATCGTGGTGCAATGGAGTCGACAATAGAGCAATCCAGCGACAGTATAGTTGCTACATCAGCAACAATGCTTCTCCCTCAGCTCGCGACTTTCCTGGCGGTGGTGGAAGCGGGCAGCTTCACCGCGGCTGCGCAACGACTGGACTCCGACAAGACCGTGGTCAGCCGCCGGGTCAAGGCCCTCGAGCGGTCACTTGGTGTGCGCCTGCTGAATCGAACCACGCGGTCGCTGCATCCCACCGAAGCCGGGCGAAGGCTGGTCGAGCAATCCCATCAGCCCATCTCCGACGCGCTCGCCGCGCTCATCAACACGCGGTCGCCGGACCACGTGGAGGGCAAACTGCGCATCGCTTCGGCGCAATCCCTCGGCCGTTCGTTGTTGGTACCGGTCATCGCGGAGATGCGGCGCGCTCACCCGAAACTCCGCATCGTGTTGAGCACCCGGGAGAGCATGGTTCCGCTCGTCGACAGCGGCTTTGAGCTCGGCGTGCGAGTCGGGAGGATGCCGGACAGCAGCTTGATAGCCCGCAAGCTCGCAACATGGCGTTACCTGCTGGTGGCGTCGCCGTCGTGGGTCGCCGCGCATCCGGCCGTCGTCAGCCCCGCGGACCTGGCACCGGACTGGCTGTTGTGGGGCCCGAAGATGGTGACCGAGCAGTGGGGGTTTCAACGCGGCGCGGACCGGCTCGATGTGCGCATTGAGCCGACGTTGGTCTTCGACACATCGCAGCTGCTCGTTGACGCGGTTATCGCGGGGCTCGGAGTCACCGCGATGCCCCCTTTCGTGGTCGCGGACGAGCTCGCTGAAGGTTCACTCGTGCGTCTGCTGCCGGATTGG
The DNA here is from genome assembly GCA_964560875.1 of uncultured Enterobacteriaceae bacterium. GTDB lineage: Bacteria > Myxococcota_A > UBA9042 > UBA9042 > UBA9042 > CAZLMW01. The sequence continues at coordinate 3,392 of CAZLMW010000046.1, read as the reverse complement.
CGTGTTGTGCACGAGCTTGGGATCTACGGGGTGACGCCCCATCGGACCATGATTCCGGCCCGTGTCCATGTGGTGCTCGACGCGCTGCGCAATCGCCTGGCGGACCTCACGCCGCGTTGGGACCACATGACGGCGTGAGTCGCGACCAACCCGGCCTGTCAGTCAGTGGGCCTCGGGTGTCCTGGTCGAGCGTCAGCTTCCGGCCTTGTAGACCGTTACAAACCACTTCTCGAAGCGCGGACACGACCACGTGTACCCGGCAGCCTCGTGCGTGGCGTGCACTTTCTTCCAGAAATCTGGCGCCTTGTGATTGTCGCCCAACATCGGCTTGTAGAAGGCGTTCATCAGCTCTTCGTCGGCACCCGCCGCGATCCAGCGCCGGCTCGTCTCGCTCATCTTCATTTCCGGCGCGATAATGCGGTCATCGAGCACGCCGGTAAACGTCGGACAGAACAGGTCGATCTGCTCCTGGGGCGATTTGCAGCCGGCCACGGCCACGACAAGCACGATGGCAGCTGTCAAACGAGCGAGTGTCATCGCGTGCTCGGGCGAAGGCTTCGGATTGACCGGCCGCATGATGGCTCCTCTTGATTGCATAGCGTCCACTGTGCCGGACGCCAGATTACTGGCAGGCCGCCTTGCCGCATACCTTGCCGGGTCCGCAAACGGCGCCATCGGACAGCGGTTTGTTCGCGCATCCCGTGGCTGCGTCACAGGAGTGCACGGTGCATGGGTTGCCATCGTCGCAGCCGCCGGGGTCGAGCTTGCCGCACTTGCCGATAAACGAGCACGACGCATTGCCGTACTCATCGAGCCGCGCCGCGAGAAGCTTGGCTCCGCTCTCGTACCTGTCGGCGGCCACGAGGTAGGTGCGATGCCCCCCGGCCGGCTCATCCACGACCAGCGCCTGTCCCCATTGGTTGCCCTTGCCGCCGAACTTGCGATCGAGCCGCGTGTTGCCCCAGCGATCCAGGAGCAGCAGCCACACCTCGACACCGACGCCGGAGCCGTAGGCCTTGCCGAGCACCGCGATGTCTCCGCTTGACGTCACCGCCACGTCTTGCGCGTCGTGGTTGTTCAGGCCGCCGAGGTACTGGGTCCACTGCGCGGTCCCGGCGTCATCGGTGCGCACGATCATGGTCTTCTCGCTGCCCTTTTGGCCGCCTTCGCCAACAACGACGAAGCCACCTTCGGGATGCCGCGTAAGCGCGTAGGCGACGTCTTCACCGTTCTTTCCGTACAGCTTGTTGGAGACGATCGCGCCGGTCTTGTCGACCACGAGCAGCCATGCATCGCTGAGCCCGTTGGCGCCCGACCACCGCACGCCGGCCACTGCATAGCCGGTCTTCAACGTCGCGGCGTCGTGGAATTCGTCGAAGTTTTCGCTGCCGTAGGTCTTCTGCCACAGCTCCCCGCCCTTGCCGTCCACGCCAACGAGCCACGCCCCCTTACCCGACGTCGCCCGCGTCATGCCGGCGAGCACGAAGCCGTCATCCACGCCGGTGGTGATCGCGTTTGCCCGCTGCGTCTCGTCGCCGCCGTAGGTCTTCTGCCAAAGCGACTTGCCGCCCGCATCGGTGCGGATAAGCCACATGTTGTCCTTCGCGGTGCCGCTGCCGCGCAGGTGTCCTGCGACCGCGTAGCCCGTTGGTTTGTCGACCGGACCGATTCGAACAACGGCCGCGGCCTCGTCGTCCTTGGTGCCAGGTCCATACGTCTTGGCCCACTTGGTCGCGCCATTGCGGCAAATGAGCGTGAGCAGCGCTTGCGTCTTGTACATACCGGTGCCGCTGCGACCAGCGACCACCATCCCGCAATCCGCCGCGACCGCTGCAAGGGCGTACGACTCGCCGCCGGGGTCGAGCCCCTTGGTGTACAGCGCGTTGGTGTTGGCGTTGCACGGATGACTTGGTGGGGCAACCGTGGCGTCCGCCGAGCCCGTTCGTTTCGCGTCGGTGTCAGTCTCTTTCGCGTCGGTGCCAGTCTCTTTCGCGTCGGTGCCAGCCTGTTTCGCGTCGGTGCCAGCCTTGTTCGCGTCGGAGCCAGCCTCTTTCGCGTCGTCGATGCCGCCGTTGCCACCGGTCGTGTCGGCCTTCGCGAACGCACCCTCGTCCGGCGTCGTCCCACCGCAAGCGCAGACGAAAACACCTGCCAGCGCGCTCAACATCACGCGGCTCAGCAGGTTCGAGTTAATCGGAGGTCGTCTCGTCACGCCCACGTTGTAGCCGGTGAGGGCTCTTGGCGCGAGCGGCTTGCCCTCGTGGTTCGCGTGGAGAGTGCGCCGTTGGCGGCGCGCGGCCCTATACCCAACCGAGCAGCTCTTCCACGTCGTCCGCACCCACGTGCCCACGCGCCGCCACCAACGCATTTCTCAAAGCTTGTCGATCGCCATCCCTCAACGCGAGCGGATCGGCCACGCGACGGACCGCGAACAGCGCCTCGACTGCCGTCTCGGCCGCCATACCGTCATGCGTCAGTGCAGCCGCCAGGATCGTCACCATTCCTGTCGGCGCGGTCGCGTCTGATGGGTCCCAGGGTGGGCCTGCCATCGCTTGGCGATGAATCGTTGTGCAGGCGTTGACGAGCGCGGATCGATCGGCCGTCTGCGCCAGCGCGTCCGCAAGTGTGTGCACCAAGTTGCGGCTGGTGCCCTGCGCTGTCGGCGCAACACGCGAAAGGTGGAACGCCAACACGCGCAAGAGCAGGCCGCTGGCCGTGTCCGCGTAGCGACCGACGAGCAAGCGGAGCCCAGCGTCGGTGCTCGCGAGGTCGCGGGTCAGCGCCATCAGCTGGTCGGCCACCTCGGCGCTCGGCTGTCTCTGCAGGACCGCGTCGATGGCGGCCAGGCTGGCGTTTGGGGCGCTCATGCAGATCAGCCGTCGGAGAACGCGCGGCCGGTGATGACTTCGATGTCAACCCGCTGGACAGGCCCGGCCCCACGGCCGCTTCGCGCAGCTAGAGGAGCTTGAGCGCGAGGCGCCGCCGGTTCATTGAGCTGTCGTGGTCCATCGCAGGCGTCGCGGGCTCCGAGCGTCGATCGCACCATCGCTGTTCCATGTTCGGCCGGCAAATCCTTGCCCAGCTGCGCGACGCAAGCTTGGGGTCACGTGGTCGCAGCGTGACGGTGGCCGGAGCCGAAGCCGGTTCCGAATCCGAAGCCCTGGCGACCTGTTCCGACGGGACATTCGTGCGCCGGCAAGACGGGGATCCGGTTGGAGGCGTCTGCGACGCCGCTGGTCGGCCTGGGGTCGCGCATCGCGGCTGGCGCCTCGAGGCGCTCCGTTTCCGTGACGGTGGCCGGAGCCGAAGCCGGTTCCGAATCCGAAGCCGTGGCGGCCTCCGCTTCAGGGACACTCGGCGCCAGGAAGACGCGGATCTCGGGGCGCTCTCAC
>CAZLMW010000045.1:0-57460 GCA_964560875.1 uncultured Enterobacteriaceae bacterium | reverse complement strand
TTGTCGATCCCTGGACGTCCATCCACAGTGGTCGGCTGCCGGGTGATGAATCACGCCCCCGATTGTTGGCTTGCTTGTTGGCTGCCGTACCACAAGACTAGCTGGATCTCCGAAAAGAACTACAAAAACAGGCGGTTGGGGTAAACGGGGAGAGGGGTCCAAGGGGAGAGGACCGATCAGGGGAAGGCAGTCTGTCGTCGCCCGAAGACGCAAACGCGGCGACACCAGGTGCCTCGCAGATCATAAAATGCCTTCCCCTGTTGGGTCCTTTCCCCTTGATCGAGGCGCCGTCTGCCAAGACAGAACCCCCAAATCGTTAAGTCGATCCATCGAAGTGAAAAAGAGGGGATCCCTAAGGGTCAGCTCCTTGCAGTGCCTTGCCGTCGATTAGCAGCCTCTTGATGGTGCTTTTCGCGTACACCACCGCCTCGTCGACGTCGCTCACCGCGTTCATCTGGGCCAGCTCTGGGGAGCCGCGCAGGGGGCGTTCGGCCGGACCGAATGGCAGGTAGGTTGTCATCAGGTTCACGGTTGCAAGCGGCCAACGGGTCGCGATTTCGTCGAGCACGGGGCGCGTGCAACAGGCGGCGTGTCGCGGCATCAGCAAGTGACGGATGATGAGTGGCGGCAAAACTCTATCGGCGGTGCGCGCTTCGACGGGGGCGACGGCATCAAGGGTGGCGCGTACACCGTCGAGGTAACCCGGCCCGGTGGCTGCGAGCCGATTGGCGCACCCGGGATCGCCAAATTTCAGATCGATGACCCAACAATCGACCACACCGTCGAGGAGCTCGCGCACCAGCGGACTCGTCCATCCATTGCAGTTCCAAACCACCGGCAGTTGGTCTTCGGGCGCGACAGCGGCGAGCGCTTCGAGCACACCCAGGAGGCTCACGGTCGGATCGCCGCCCGCGAAACTCACCGACGTGGCGCCGGCCCGTTTTCGTTGTCCGCATCGGTGAGCAAACCATCGGGGCGCCAACCATCCGGCCGGTTGTGCACGCGGCTTCGTCACATGGGTCCATTCGGTGCAAAAGAGGCAACGCAGCGAGCAACCGCCGAGGTCCAGCAGCCAGGTCGGGCTGACGACCTCCTCTTCGCCGAGGTGCACGAGCTCCTTGTAGACCCAGGCCCGCTCGCCGAGCCCACAGTAAGCGCCTGCGCTGCCATGCAAACGGTCAACGCCACAGTCGCGCGGACAGATCCGACAATCCCGGTACGCCTCGCGGACGCGCTCGATCCGCCGGTGCAGGTCGTCAACGGCAAGCACGACGATCTCCTCGGACCAAGCTTCGTCGCGCCAGTCCTTCGCCTACTTGTCGGTGGTACAGGCCGTGTACTCGACGTTGCATGGCCCGAAACCGAGGATGCAGCTGGGCTCCCACTTGCCGTTGCACTTGTCTTCGATGCACATCCACAACGAATCGAGCTTCTTGACGCCCGACGTCTTCGCCTTGCCGATGCAGTCGAACGAGCACTGCTCGCCCTTGTTCTGTTGATCGCACACGCCGATGCAGTTGAGCGTGTCGTTGCACGTCTTGGTGCCGCCACCGCTGCCGTAACACGCTTTGACCTCGTTGAAGCAGCTGCTCGACTGCGGCTGCTGACCGCACGAGAAGAAGTCCGCGACCTGCTTTTGCGCCGATGACTTCGCCGTGCCAAAGCAGTTCTTCGCGATGGTGATGATCTTGTCTTTGTACTTGGGGTTGTCGAGGCACTGCAGCGTCGTCTTGCAGTCGTTGTTGCCGCTTTGGCCCGCGGTGATGCAGGCGAAAAACGGATAGGCGCAGTGCTTGCCGAGGCATTGGTCAAAGCACTTCTTGCTGTTCGAATCGCCCTTGCACTTGTCGATGCAGTTGATCTTCAGGCAGTCGCGAACCGGCGCGAACTGGAACTGAGCAAACAGCGACCCTTCTTTGGCCGAGTCGTCGATGCACTGCTTGGTGAGGTCCTTGCCCGTGCAGGATTCGTCGACCGTGTACAGGTACAGCGAAAAGCAGCTGTTGATCACGCCGCCGAAGATGTCCGCCCCGTCGGGGTAGAACGCGTCGGGGTAACCACCCCAATCCGGATACCAGGCCGCGTCGCCAACGTCGGTCGTCGCCGTGTCCTTGACCGTATCGGAGACGGTGTCCTCGACAGTGTCCTCGACAGTGTCCTCGACAGTGTCTGCAACGGTGTCGGGATCGGTCCCGGTGTCGCTGGGACCGCCGTCGGTCGGCGCGATATCCACGGGGCCGGAGTCCGTCGGTCCGACGTCGTTGGGCGCGATATCTGTGGGCCCTGAGTCGGTTGGGCCGATGTCCGGCGGTGCTGCGTCGGGCACGTTTGTATCGGAGGGCCCGGTGTCCGGCACTCCCGCGTCGGGCGCTGCGGAGTCTTCCACGCCAAGATCCGGCAGGGCGCCCGCGTCCTCTTCGGGCTCGACGCCGGTATCTTCCGCAGGTCCAGCGTCTTCGACCGCCCCGCTATCGACCGTGGTTCCAGAATCGACTGTGGTTGCTGCATCCTCCGTCGCGCCAGCATCCTCCGCGGGCCCGGCGTCTTCTGTGGAGCCGGTGTCCTCGGGCGGCGCAGCGTCGATCACGGTGACATCGGGCCCGGTGTCCTCGGGGCCAGCGTCGGGCTTGATGCACAGGGCTTCGTAATCATTGCAGCAATCACCGAACGCCGCGCACCCCTTGTCGCACTGGCACGCGGCCCCGGATGCGTAGACACCGCAGCGGCCCGCGCACGAGTTGGGATCGCCAACCGGGATGTCGGGCAGCCCGATGTCCTTGGCGCCGCCGGTGTCCTTGGAGCCTGTATCGACGGGCCCCGCGTCCGGCACGCCTGAGTCCGGCACCCCGATGTCGACCGGGCCGGTATCCGTGGCACCTGTATCCGTCGCACCTGTATCCGTCGTCCCAGCGTCCGCCTGACCGGTGTCGACGCCGGCGGTATCAACCGGTACGCCGGTATCCGTCGCGCCAGCATCCACGGGTCCGGCGCCGCGACCACCGGTGTCCACGCCCACGATCGGGCTGCCGGTGTCCGCTTCGCCGTCGGTGGAGCCCGCGTCTTGCTGAGGTTGCGAAAACGAACCACCCCGCGCCGTCACGAACGGGTTGGTCGCCGTCGTGCCGCCTGAAGCGTCAAAATCGGTGCACGCGGCACACGCAAATAGCGCAAATGCCGCGCACAACCGGCCTGTTGTTCGCCCGCCCGTGTGGACCTCCGGGTGCTTTGGCCTCTCGCTAGTAGAGCGAGTCGCCCTTCATTTGTTTTATCTCACCACTGGCTCGCCGGCCGCGTTCTTTGCCGCTGAGCTTCTCCCGCCGCTGGCGGACCTGGCGCGTGACGCGATCGAGGGCGACATCTACCGCGCGAAGCAGCTCGGGCTCCTTCGCCTTGCCTACGGTGTCTTGTTTACCCTGGATCGAAATGGTCGCCTGGAAGCCCGTTGAGAGCTCTTCGAGCACCGCGCGACACGACAAGGACTTGCCGCCCATCGCCGATTCGATCTTCGTGAGCTTGCGCTCCAGATGCTTACGGACAAGGCCGTCGGTCGCCAACGCGTCGCTGCCCGCGAGGGGCTTGGTCACCAGGTTCAGATCCATATTTGCCTCCAGGCGCCGCAGCAAAACGTAACGATGCTCCGCCGCACACAACCGACTGGAAGGATACGGAGAAGGGGGGCAAAGCTACGTGTCATGCGCACGCCATCGATGTGGTTCGATCAACAGGATAGGCCAACCACCCGCCCGGGTCATCACCCAAAGACAGCAGGATTGTGCATATCAGCAAGCATGGGCCGTTGATCGCCCAGCAATCGAGCCCCGTAAAGACACGTTCTACGGGCCGATAGGTGGCTTAACCCACTGATATAGCTTCAAGGCCCTCGGACGCAGCCATGAGCCCTACAGGCCAGCTGTGGGCATTTTGGTCGAAAAAATGGCGCGAATTCACGCTCGCCGGCGCCAGATCGCGGCTGGAGATGCCTGCCTCGGGATCGCGCCCGGAGATGCCTGCCTCGGGTTAGCCGACGGTCCAGCTCTTGCGCCCGTTGAGCAGGGTCTGCAGGTCCGCGGGCTTGGCGGCTTCGGCCTGGGCGACCTGCGCGTTGACGGCGCGATCGTAGATCGGTCGTTCGACGGCGCGAAGCACGCCAACGGGCACTGGGAACGCCGGACCGTTCATGCGCGACAGCAGGAACGCGCGAGTCGAGTCTTCGTCCTTCTCGTCGTGGACCCAGAGATCGGCCTCGGTGATGCCGTCCTCGCCGATCGTCACGACCTCGGGGGTCACACCGCGGATGCGGATGCCCTTGTCGCGCTGGGCGCCAAACACCATCGGCTGGCCGTGCTGCAAAAGGATCGTCTTTTCGGCGCGGACCTGCTTGGCGGCGATGTCTTCCCACGCGCCATCGTTGAAGATGTTGCAGTTTTGCAGGATCTCGATGAACGCGGCGCCACCGTGGCCAGCCGCAGCGGCGAGGACCGGCTGCATGACCTTGGCGTCCACGTCGATGGTACGCGCGAGGAACGTCGCTTCGGCACCGATCGCAACGCTCATCGGGTTGAACGGGTTGTCGATCGAACCGAGCGGGCTGCTCTTGGTCTTCTTGCCGATCTCGGACGTCGGCGAGTACTGGCCCTTGGTCAGCCCGTAGATGCGGTTGTTGAACAGCAGGATCTTCAGGTCCACGTTGCGGCGCAGCGCGTGGATGAAGTGGTTGCCGCCGATCGACAGCGCGTCACCGTCGCCGGTCACAACCCACACCTGCATGTGCGGGGCGACGACCTTGAAGCCGGTCGCGATCGCGGGCGCGCGGCCGTGGATCGTGTGAAAGCCGTAGGTCGACATGTAGTAGGGGAAGCGCGACGAGCACCCGATACCGCTGATGAAAGCGATGTTCTCAGAGGTGACACCCTGCTTGGCGAGGGCGCGCTGCACACCGGCGAGAATCGCGTAGTCGCCGCAACCGGGACACCAGCGGACATCCTGGTCGCTGGCGAATTCCTTGGCTTTGAACTTGCGTGGCACGGGAGCGTTCATTTTGGTTCCTGTGGCTTTGGTTTGCGGCGGTGGACGCCGCTGCGGTGTTTGGGTGGCTCAGCTGGACAGGCAGTCGACGATCGCGTCGCGCACGGCGCTGACCTGCAGGGGCTGACCGGCGATGCGGTTGTAGCCGCGGCCGTTGAAGGAGAACTGCTCGCGCATGAGCTTGAGCAGCTGGCCGTTGTTGATCTCCGGCACGAGCACGGTCGAGAAGCTATTGCAGATCGCGTCGAGGTCGGCTGGCAGCGGGTTGATCCACCGCAGAGAAACCATCGATACGCTCTTGCCTTCACGCTGCAGTTGGCGGACCGCGGTGAGGCACGTGCCGTAGGTTGAGCCCCACGAAACCACGAGAACGTCGCCGCTCTTGTCACCGATCACGTCGAGCGGGGCCATCGAGCCCGTCACGCGGTCGACCTTGTCCTGCCGGAGCATGGTCATGTGGTGGTGGTTGTCGGGGTCATAGCTGATGTGACCGGTGATATCCCACTTCTCGATGCCGCCGAGGCGGTGTTCGAGTCCCGGCGTGCCGACCTTCGCCCACGGGCGCGCGAGGTTTTCGTTGCGCGTGTAGGGCTGGAAGCCTTCTTCACCGAGTCCTTCGGCGGTATCGAGCTCGGTCGACTCGAACGCTTTGAGGTCATCGACGTTGGGCACGCGCCACGGCTCGGCACCGTTGGCGATCGAGCCGTCGCTCAAGACGATGACGGGCATCATGTGCTTGATCGCGATGCGGGCGGCTTCGTACGCGGCGTAGAATGCGTCACCGGGAGAGCGCGCGGCGATAACCGCGGTGGGAGACTCGCCGTTGCGGCCGTAAACCGACTGCAGCAGGTCCGCCTGTTCGGTCTTGGTGGGCAGACCGGTGGACGGCCCGCCGCGTTGCACGTTGACGATCACCATCGGCAGCTCGGTCATCACACCGAGGCCGACGGCTTCGGCCTTCAACGCCAGACCGGGGCCCGAGGTGCCCGTAACAGCGAGCGCGTTGGCATAGGCCGCGCCGAGGGTGGCGCAGACAGCAGCGATCTCGTCTTCGGCCTGGAAGGTTCGCACGCCGAAGTGCTTGTAGCCCGACAGGTAGTGCAGGACGTCCGAAGCAGGCGTGATCGGGTAGCTGCCGTAAAACAGCTGCCGGCCAGCCTTTTGGGCCGCCGCGACAAGGCCGATGGCGATCGCCTCGTTGCCCGTGATGTTGCGGTACGTTCCCGCCGTGATGTCGGGAACCGCCGGCACCTGGTAGCGAACCAGGAACTGCTCGCTGTTTTCGCCGTAATTGTAGCCGGCCTTGAACGCCGCGAGGTTGGCCTCGAGGTACTTGGGCTTGCTGCCAAAGCGCGCTGTGACCTCTTCGACGACGGTGTCAACGGGCCGCTCGTAGAGCCAGCACATCAGGCCGAGGGCCAGGAAGTTCTTGCAGCGGGCCACTTCTTTGGCGCTCAGACCGTGCTCAGCAAGGGCGTCCTGGGTGAGCCGCGCGAGGTCGACTTTGTACAGCTGGTAGTCGTCGAGCGAGTCGTTTTCGAGCGGGCTGGTCTCGAAGCCAGCCATCTTCAGGCCCTTCTTCGAAAAGGACGACTCGTTGACGATCAGCGCGCCGCCTTCCTTGAGCGAACCGAGGTTCTTGGCCAGCGCAGCGGGGTTCATTGCGACGAGGACGTCGACCGCGTCACCGGGCGTGAAGATCTCGTTGGCCGCAAAGTGCAGCTGAAACCCGGAGACACCGGCGAGCGTGCCGGCCGGGGCGCGGATCTCCGCGGGGTAGTCGGGGAACGTTGCGATGTCGTTGCCGGCGATGACGGAAGCCATCATGAACTGACCGCCGGTCAGCTGCATGCCGTCGCCGGAGTCACCAGCGAATCGCACGACGACAGAGTCGAGCTGCTGGGTCGCCTTGTTTTGCATGGCGTTACCGATGTAGGGCGCCGCGAGGAAGGAGAGGAAGCGGCGCGGGTGGGAGGGTGACCGGTCGGACGCTGTTGCGACCTGCCGGCCGTTGGAGGTGGCCGACTAGGCCTTTTTCTTCTTGGCGTCGCGCTCGCGAGCCCGACGGCGCTTGCTCTTGCCGCGGGCGGAGCTGACATCGCCTTCTGCTGTGCGGGAAGCCGCTTCGTGGGCTGCTTCGACGGGTTCGGCGTGGTGGCCGCGGATCATCATCGGGATGGTGCCCACGAAGACCACGAGGACGGCGGCGAAGATCGCCAGCTCGCGCATGAAGATGTCGTCCATGTCGTCGTTCTCCGGGGGATGGGCCCCGATTGAGTGCTGTCACGCGAATAGGCCTCGCGCGAGGGCGCGGAGTATACGCATCCGCCTGCCTCTTGCAAGGGTCGTTGACAGCGGATCCCTCATCTGCGATGCGTGCTTACAGCGACTCGAGGGACCCCAAACGACATGGCCATGCGCAGCCTGACAGGTGAAGAATCCGGACGCGGGGCGTGGACATCCGTTGGCGCCGTCGTGGTCGTCGCCGTCATCGCGGGTGGAAACTTGCTCTGGTGGCTCGGCGACCGCCCCGATCCGGAGCCGATGACCGAGGCCGCCCGTCTCGGCGTCTTGCAGGACGATCGCGACCGGGCGCAGCGAGCTGAACAGGAAGCCGCGCGCGCCAAGGCCGTCGCTACCGCCGCCGCCGCCGACCCCGCGCTCGGCCCGGCCCCCAAACGCGTCGAGGTCACCGCCGCCCAGGTAAAGAAGGTGCCTCTCGCGCCCATCGCCGTGCCGACCGAACGCCTCGTGACCATCCAGCCCGGTGAAACGCTCACCGCCGCCCTCGGTCGCCTGTTTATCCACGGGCCGACCGCCGCACGGGTCGTCAAGGCGTACTCCACGCTGCGTAAACCGCGCCGGTTGCAGGTCGGCCAGCGCCTCTTCGCGCGCTTCGAAAGCCCGTCGCCAATGGACGCAGAGGGCCTCATCAGCTTGGTCGTCGCCCCGCGACGTCGTCGCGCCGGCGTCACCGTTGTCCGCCGGACCAAAGCGGACCGCCATGAATACGTCGCCAAAGAAGGTGGTGTCCCCGGCAGCTTGATGCGGCGGGCTTTGCGCTGCGGAATCGGCGCTTCTCTGTCGCGCTCGCTCAGCCGCTGCGGCCATGGACCCGGGCTCGCCTCGCTCATCAGCGTCGCGCTCGGTCGCCGCATGTCGCTTCGTTCCGATGTCCGCGCTGGCGACGAGATCCGGGTCGTCTTCGATGAGCTCGTCGCCGCCGGTGAACGCGTCCGCTACGAACGCCTGCTCGCCATTTCGTATCGCGGCCAGCGCCGAAAACTCACAGGTATCTACTTCGACGACGGCCGCGGACGCGCCGATTGGTTCGCGGCGAGCGGCAGCGCCCTCGAGCCCATGTTCCTGCGCGAACCGGTGTCCGGCGGACGTCACACCTCCAGCTTCGGCATGCGCCTGCATCCGATCCTGGGCGTGCGCAAGATGCACAACGGCACCGACTTCGCGGCCGCGACCGGGACCCCAATCAAGGCCGCCGCTGACGGCAAGGTCATCAAGGTCAAGAGCGGTGGCGCCGCGGGCCGACACGTCCGCATCAAGCACCTCTTCGGCTATCAGAGCGAGTACATGCACCTGTCGCGATTCGCCCGGCGCACGCGGGTTGGCGCTGCGATCAAGAAGGGCCAGGTGCTCGGCTATGTGGGCACATCAGGTCGCTCGACAGCGCCTCACCTGCACTACGGCATGATCAAGAACGGCAACTACATCGACCCGGTCCAGACCCATGGGATCCCCGGGATCGGCGTGGCTGCGCGCGACAAGAAGCGCTTTGCCGAACATGCAGCTGAGTTGATGAAGCTGCTTCGCGCGCTCGACGACGGCGGCAGCGGCGACGCGTGATCCGGTCTGTCGGGTCGCCTTTCAACCGACGTATGCGTTGGCGAAAACGTCGACCATCCACCACGCATCCACGCCGCTCGCTGGCAACGCGGTTTGTACGGGCGCGGGTTCGCGTCGATGAGCCTGGTCCGACCACGCCTGGATCGCGACACCGCCATCGCTTCGGCGGCGCCCGACACCCCACGCTCCGATGACGCGGTGAGGCGCCTTTTCGAGCAACGCAGCCAGCTTCGTGTCCATCCCATCGGCGGCTTTCTTCGCGATGAATTCGCGCAGGGCAGCTTCGTTGAGCACCGCGTGGCCGTCGGCGATCAGCACCGGGGACTCCTGGCCCGACCAGGATGAAGGCACAGGCCCGTCATCCACGGCTTCGACCGTCAACCCAGCTCCAGCGTTGAGAAAACGCGCCCGGGCGACGTCGACCGCCGCCTGTCCACGGTCGGAGACGACGGCGTCACGACCCAGCCGAACCGCGGCGACGCCGAGGGTGCCCGAACCGCACATCGGGTCGAGCACGCGGCCGCCGGGCGGACACGACGCGGTCACGATGCGGCCGATGACGGCAAAGGGTTTTTGCGTGCCGTAGCCGGTTCGCTCGGGGTCGCGGTTGCTCATCGTCTTGCGCAGCAGCTCGTCGGGCCAGTCGCGGTCGATCGTCGTGGCGTCGTCGCGGTCGGCGGTGACCCAGGTGTCGGTCGCCTGCTTGGGTTTGCCAGCCAGCATCGACGACGTCGCCTCTTCCCGGGGGGCGTCGAAGTAATGGCGGCCCGGGTTCTTGGCGTAGAAGTGGATCGTGTCGTGTTTGCGCTGAAACCGCGTGCGCGATGAACCGCCAAGGGCATAGGCCCAGACCAGCTCGTTGAGCAGCGCATCGGCGCCGAAGATCTCGTCAAGGAGAAGGCGCAGGTGGGGCCCGCGGCGGTGATCGATGTGCAGGTACAGCGAGCCGTCGTCATGAAGCAGCTCGTGGGCGCGGCAGAGCACCGGGTAGAGCGCGTCGAGGTAGCCCGCCACGTCTCCGCCATCGATATCGCCGTATGCGGGCAGGCGAATGTCGGCCGTGTCGGTGCCCTCGCGCAGCTTGCGGCGGCGGGCGTACGCGGCTTCGCTGCCAAAGGGCGGGTCGATATAGATCAGGTGAAAGCGCTCGCCCTCGGTGGCCAATCGGTCGAGGTTCGCGAGCGCGTCTCCGCACAACAATCGCGCATTGCCACGGGAGGCATCAGCGCGATCAAAACGCAGCACCGGGCGAGAGGCTCGCTTTGCAACCGGCGGTGATTGGGTGGCGCGGCCGGGCCAGGTGAGCGCGACGCGGCGGTTCACTGGACCACGAGGTCGGTATCGCCCCGCGGGATCAGCACGTACTCGCCAAACGAGTAGTTGAGGTGGCCAATGACGCTGCTAAACACCTGCCCGGTCGTGAATGTCGTCACGAGATCGCCGGTCTGGGTGCTCTTCTGCGTGTACTGGGAGACGCTCGCGAGGTCGACGTGAACCTGCGACTTCAGGTCGGTCTGGCTCGCGACAGAGAAGCCGCCGTGGGTCTTGCCGTCGGTGCCCAGCGTGTTCGGCTGCGTGACCTTGACGTTGATCAGCTTGACGAGCACGCCCTCGAACGCCTCGCTGGCCTCGCCGTCAAAGGTGATCGACTTGGTCACGACCTCGTAGGGCGCGGGCGGGCTGTTCTTGGAGACGGTCTTGATATCCGCCGCCTTGGCCTTGATCTCGGTCTCGCAGTAGTACTCGACGGCGTCGCCCTTGATCTCGACGACATCGCCGGCCGTGAGGGCGGGGGGCGTGCCGAGCACGAAGACCTTCACGCCCTGCCAGTCGCCACCGACCGTGGGTGCCCCCTTGGGTCGGGCATGAAACAGCGAGTTCTTGCCGACCTTGAACGGCGTCTGCGTGGCCACGAGGTCCTCGAACGTCACGCCGGTCAGCACCTTGGTCTCGCCCTTCTTGCTGGCGCAGACCTTGCTCGCAGCGCCCTTTTGCAGCTCGGCAACCTTGACCGGACCGCCCGAGCTGGTGCCGCCCGAGCTTGTTGCGCCGCTGGACGAACCGGCATCCGCGCCGCTTGATGTTCCGCCCGAGCTTGTTCCGCCGCTCGTCGTTCCGCCCGAGCTTGTTGCGCCGCTGGACGAACCAGCATCCGCGCCGCTCGATGTTCCGCCCGAGCTTGTTGCGCCGCTCGACGTTCCGCCGCTCGACGTTCCGCCGCTTGTCGTTCCGCCGCTTGATGTTGCGCCGCTGGACGAGCCGGCGTCCGCGCCGCTTGATGTTCCGCCGCTTGATGTTCCGCCGCTTGATGTTCCGCCGCTTGATGTTCCGCCGCTTGATGTTCCCCCCGATGATGTGGATGTGTCTTGGGGCGTGACGCAGTAGTTGTTCACGCACTGCTTGCCGGCCGGGCAGGTGCCGTCCTTCGCACACGGCAATCCAGCCGTGTACCCGCCGCCGCCGCCAGCGCCTCCGCACGCGACAAAGGCGCCGGAACACGCGACGATGGCCACGAACATGAGGAACGAACGCGCGCGCCGCGGCAGACCGGACGCGTGGGGATCGAAAACGGGTCGAGGGTGCATGTCGGGCTCTCCACAAGTCGGCGCAAGGTAGAGATGGGCACCAAACGCCGTCAAGTGAAGCGTGAACGCGGTCGGTCCGAGCCGGTGCAGGACGCCCTCGTTGTCGGCCTCGGAGGTCGCGGCGATGGGGTGGTGCGCCTCGATTCGGGCGAGCGGGTTTTCGTCAGCGGCGGCGCGCCCGGCGATCGCGTGTCTGTGCGACTGACCGGTCGTCGCGCTGGCGTCGCGCGGGGCGAGATCGTCGAAGTGCTCACGTCCGGACAGCGGCGCGTGCAACCTTTCTGCGCTGTCGCCGACGCCTGCGGGGGATGCACCTGGCAACACGTCGATATCGCCGCGCAGCGGGATGAAAAACGCCAACTCGCGCGGCGGGCGCTCGGTGACCTGGCCCAAACGGCGCCCTGGCTCGGCGATCTTCCGTCCAAACGCTGGCGTCGCCGGGTGCGCGCCCACCTGCGACCGATCGGCGGCAAACTCGCGGTCGGCTTCCACGGTCAACGCAGCCACCGATTGGTCCCGACGAGCAGCTGTCCCGTCCTCGTCGAGCCCCTTGAAGCTGTCCTCGAGCCGATCCGCGCCTGGCTCGACAGCCACGTGCACCGGGCCGAGATCGCGGCGGTCGGAGGACGCGAAGGTGTCGTCGCCGTCATCCACGCCAAGCCCCGACAAGGCGCGAGCGCCCCGGCGTGGACCGATCCGAATAAACTCCTGGCACGCCTCGGGTTGGTCGGTTTGACGCTGCACTTCGGCAAGTCTCGCCAACATATCGGCAGAGATGTTGTTTCGTTGGCAGAGAGCGCGCCGGATCAGCCGATCTGGTGTTCGGGTGACGGCTTCTGCCAGGCGGGTTCCGACGCGAACAAGGCGATCCTGACCGCAGTCGACGAGCTCCTCGCCCTATGTCCCGAGATCCAGACCGCCCAGGAGTTCTTCAGCGGCTCGGGGAACCTGACCAGCAGGCTGTGCGGCCACGTGGCGAGCGCCCAAACGGTGGAACGGGACGAACGCGCCGTCGCGCGGGCACGCAAGACATTCTCGACCGATTCAGCGGCCACCAAGGGCACCGATCTCACCATCGAGTCCGGTTTGGCCGCCGATCTCGCCCGTCGCCCAGGGCCGGCTGAGCTCTGGCTGCTCGATCCCGGTCGACCCGGCGCGCCCGAGCTCGTCGATCTCGCCGCGTCGTGGCAGCCAGCCCGGATTCTCTACGTCTCATGCGCCTTCGATACCCTCGGTCGCGACCTCAAACGGCTGCAAAAAGCGGGCTACAACCTGATCGATGCCAGGTTGATCGACACTTTCGTGCACACGCCCCATTTTGAGATCGCCGTGCTGCTCGGCCTTTCCTGACCACATTCGCAGCGACTCGACGCCCCCTCTGAGCGCTGGTATGAAACGGCCTTGAACGGTGCGCTGTAGATCGCCAGCCGATCTCGTACGTATTCCCCGGTGGGAGCGATGTGGTTCTGGATCTTCGCCTCGGACGAGGAACAGAGCGACGAAGCCCTGATGAAGCGTTTCCTCGCGGGAGATTCCCGCGCCATGGGGACGCTCTACGACCGGTACGCCGACCGGCTCAAGGCCTTTGCTTATCGGCAAGGCGCCAAGAGACCGGACGACGTCGTCCAGGATGCGTTCATGCGAGTCGTCCGCAACGGCGCCAGTTTCAAGGGCAACGCCAAGTTCAAGACCTGGCTGTTCTCGATCACGCGCAACCTGTGCATCGACGCCAGCCGCCGCGATAAATTCCGTGAGATCCCCAAGCTCGAGGATCCTGTCGGGCGCGAAGGCGGCATGACCCGCCACGACGTCATCGAGAATCACAAAGCCGGCCAAGACGGCCTGCGAGCGACGGCAGATGCCCAGTTTCGCGAGACCTTCGAGGTCGCGCTGGCGTCGCTACCCAACGATCAGCGCGAGGTATTCGTGCTGCGCCAGTACTCGGCGATGTCTTTTAAAGAGATCGCGCAGACGGTGGGCTGCAAAGAGAACACCGCGAAGAGCCGCATGCGGTATGCGCTCGTCGCCTTGAGGCAAGCATTGAAGGAGCACCTGTAGCCCTGCGTCTTTGACATGGGCGCAGACGGATTAAGTTAAGGTAGTAGCGCCGCGGCGGGGACCGCGGCGTTGTGGAATCACCCGATGACCGAACGAACACCGGAACTCAGTCGTGACGAGCTTGCACTGATGGCGGCCTTTGAGGCGCGCACCGGTGACGTATCGTCCGTCGGTGGCTCGACCGAGGTCCCCGGTGAGTTCAAGGACGAGCTCGCCGACTTCGTGCAGATCACCCGCCGCGTCGGCGAGATGGAGCTTGCGCCAGTCCCGGCGTCGGTCCGCTCCGCGATCATGAACGCCGCGGTCGCCCAGGCCGAGCTCAACGCCAACCCGGCCAACCCGTTCGCCAACCTGCTCGCGTTCCTGATGCGACCGGGACCCGTGCTGATGGCGGGAACGGCGCTGGCGTTGCTCGTCGCGGTCGGCATCCGGCCCGAAAACGAGCCCGCAGCGGCCGGCGAATCCGGCATGGTCGCGATGAACAACCCGGCCAAGAAGACCGAGGACGAGGCGTCTGCCGCGCCCGCCGCCGACGAACCCGCTGGCAAACCCGCCGCCGAGGCGCCCGCCGCCGACAAACCCGCTGGCGAAAAACGCGTCGCCGCTGCGGCCGAAGCCAAGCCCGCCGTTGCACAACCGGCTGCCGGCGCCCAGGGCAAGGGCCGCGTTCCGCGACGCACTTTCGCGGCCACACCAGCGTCGCTCGGCCCCGCAGACAAGGGCGCGCAGAACCGTCGCGACCAGGCCGCTGGCGAGCTCGACGACCTGCAACCCAAGCCGAAGGTGAAGGCCCGCAAACGGCGCGCGTCTCGCAAAGTCGTGCCCCCGCGCCCCCGGCCCAAGCCCGCCCGCAAAAACGTGGCAACCGCGCTCGACCTCGACGACGGCAACATCGACAACGCGCTCGACTACAAGCAGGCCGATAGCGCCGGATACGCCAAGCCGCCGCCGCCGCGACCGACCGCGAAGAAAAAGCGCGCTCAGCAGGTGTGGAACAGCTCGAAATCCGGCTACGCGTCCGGGGCAAAGGCGCTGCAGCAGAAGCGGCCCGCCGAGCAGAAGGAAAAGGAAGAGGCTCGCCGCGAAGCCGTGCAGGCCGCCCTCGGCAAGAGCCGCTCCCAGCCCAAGCAAGACAGCTACGCTCGACGCGCCAAGTCCGCCCCGTCAGCCCCGCGTCCGGCCGCCTCTCCCCGCGCGTCTTCGTCGCCGCGATTCCAACCGCAGCCCAACAAGATCCCCAAGCCCCTCAAAGAGTCAGCCAAGAGCGCCGGAGACGACGAGTCCGTCGCCGAAAAGGACGCGCGCCAGAAGCTGCAAAAAGACATCGCCGGCGAGGTCGCCAAGCTCAAGAAGAAAGCCGCCGCGACCAAGACGGAAGAAGGCCTGGTCGCCGTGCTCAGGCAGATCCTCAACCTCGCGCGCAAGAGCGGCGACGTGAAGACCGAGCGGTGGGCTAGCGGCGAGATCAAGCGCGTCCGCAAGGTTCAGCTCGCGCGAGCCAAGAAAGCCGCCGCCAAGCGGGCCGCGAGCGCCAAGAAGGCCAAGTCCAAGGCGCCACCGGCCGGCGCGGCCAGCAAAGCCAAAGCCCGCCAGCGCTACGACGTCGAATCGACCTCTTTCTAGCCGACCGCGGGGAAGCTACCCGTCGCCGAGGCGCTCGAGACGCTCGCGGGTTCGCCACGCCAAACGACGCAGCAGACGGCGCTTGCGGCCATCTACGAGGCGGCTGATCGGCGCGTTGTCGACCTTGTCATCCGACAAGCCGCCGGAAGTTGTGCGCACGCCAACGGAATGGCCCGTGTGCTCGGCCCAGTCGATCAGGTCGAAGTGACCGGCGAACGCGTCGTGCTTCCACGTCCCGCGCGAAACGGCGACGAGACCCGGCAATCGCACCTGGGGAACGACGAGCGACGCGCCAGCGGCCGCCCGATCTGCGACGGTGTGCACGATGGCGTCGGGCTCCATCACGGCATCGACGAATACGACAACGTCCGCCTCGGTCTCACGCATGCAGCGGTCGAGGGTCGCGAGGATGTCGACACGGCCGCCGGGCGCCTGGATCAACTCGACCCGCAACGGCTGTACCGCCGCCACAGTTCCGTCGGTTGAACCGAAGTCGAGCACGACCCAGCGGGTATCCATCGCCGTGACGATCGCCCGCCAGCCCGCGATTCGGTCCGCGATGCGGCTCTCGTCGTTGCACGTCGCGATCACCACGGCCATCGAACGACGCGGCGCGGCTTTCTTCGCTGCGGCAGGCCGAGACGACGTCGCTGGATCCGCGCTGGTCTTGCCCTGGGGAGCCGGCTGGTGACGTCGCTGAATGTAGACGGGAGCGCTGCGCTGCGGAGCGCGCATCTTGGCTGGCGCCTCGTCTTTGGTCGTCGCTTTCGTGTCCGCGGTGGCGGGCTTTGGCGCCGGCTTGGGTGACGATTCAGGTTTCGATTTCGACGCGGAACCGGCTGGCGCGATCGTCACTTTGCGGTCGGACTTGGCGTCCTTGGAGGCCGAACCAGGTGGAGCGATCGTGACCTTGCGGCCTCCCTCTGCACCCTTGGATGCCGAGCCCGGAGGCGCGATCACGACTTTGCGCGAGCCGCCGGAGCGGCCGTTGTTGCGAGGCTTGTTCACGGTGAATCCGCGGAGGGATTTATCGGGCGACGTCTACGAAAACGTAGCGGCCCAGGTGCGCGGACAAATAGCGCTGTCGCGTCTTCAACGCAATGGTGATCCGCACGCCACGGCCCTTGATCTCATCGACGTGGACGAGGTTGACCGGGGTCGGAAAGGCGCCGGTGAGGATGTCGCGCCGCAAATTTGGGTTGCCGATGTACACCGCCGGCAGGTCGATCACGATGTGTTTGGCATCGGGCCGATAGACGTAGCCGCAGGCATCGCCCTGCACCTGGACGAAGATGCGCGAGCTGTCGAAGTTGTTCTGAAAGCCGACCCAGGTGAGCGGCTGTGCCGAGACCTTGCAGCGAGTGCGACGGAGCGAGCCACGGCGGCGGTTCCAGTTGGGAACGAGACCCTTGTAGGGGCGCTCTTTGTAGAGCTTGCCGAGGCGATCGACGTACACCTCGCGCGCCTTTTCGTCGCCCAGCAGCGGGAACGGGAACGGCGACGGCGGCGCCTTGAACGCGCCCAGGCGGAGATCTTCAGCGCTGAGCCACGTCTGTCGCGAGCTGCCACGCCTGGCGCCCGGCTTGGCGACGCCGGGTTTGGCAGCGCTGGGTTTGGCAGCGCTGGGTTTGGCAGCGCTGGGTTTGGCGGGCGCCTGGGCGTGCACGGGACTGGCCAGGAGGCACAGCGCCGCAACGCACAGCGCAACGCCGATCGCGCGAACGGTCGTCACGAGATTTGCTGCGATTGGACGTGGGTTGGCCATGCGTACTCCGCCGTTCAAAAAGGTAGGCGAGGCGGCTACCGGTGTCCAAACAATCGCAATGTCCGCGCGAAGGAGCGCCAAAAAGCAACGCGGGAGGCCGTTTCCGACCTCCCGCGAGCGTCCTTTGGTCAAGGTCGGGGACTACGCGCCCGGGGCCTTGATGGTGAACTTGGTGGTGTCGCCGGGCGAGCCGCCGAGCACGTTGTCGCTGGCGCCCGACTTGCCCTTGTCCACGCGGGCGTCGACTTCGTAGCCCTCAGCCGCGCACTTGCAGCCCTTGAACATCTTGAAGTCGGTCTTGTACTTCGGACCGATCTCGTAGACCTCGACGATGTCGCCGGCCTCGGCCTTCACAAGGTCACCCTTGCCGTCGCAGGCCTTGGGATCGTCGCCGCCGCCGGTGCAGGCGCCGAACTGGACCTCGACCGAGCCGCCCGCGAGCGACAGGTAGCCGGTCTCGGCCGCCTTGAGGTCGATCGTGCCGACCGCGCCGGTGATCGCTTCGATGTCGTCGGCTTCACCGTGCTTGTTGTCCGCGCAACCCTTCGCCGTGGACTTGGCGTAGTTGGGCGTACCCGGCTTGCCAACGCCGAGGAGCTTGCTGCCGCGCCACAGGGCGACCGCCTCGATGTCCGCGCCGGGGCCGGTGCCGCTGCACACTGCCGGCTTGGCCTTGCTTCCGTCGTAGATCACGATCGACGCGTAGGTCGTCTTCGTGGTGCCTGCGTCGGCCGCGCCAGCGTCGCCGCCGGTGCTGCCAGCGTCCGCTCCGCCGCCGGTGTCAGCGCCGCCGTCGGCAACGGTGCCGTCTGCGGTGCCTGTGCCGTCATCGCCGGTGCCCGCGTCGCAGCCCGCGACGAGCAGGCTGGAAATCGCAATCGCTGCGAAAAAAATCCTCATGGTGGTCTCCTGTCGCCGAGACGGGCGGCCAATCGGCTGGGTCTCGGGGGTAATTGTCGAACCGCTCGGGTCGGTTCATTCGTGTTCGTCGTGGTCGGACTCTTCGTTCCCGTCGGTTTCCCGGCGAGGTGGGGCAAGCCACGTCCACTGCTCATATACGGTGAGCGGGTGGACTATATTCGCCGATCAAACGTTGTCAATCGGGCGGGCCGATGTGGCGCAAACGTGCTCCAACCGCGTCCGCCCCGGCGCATTTCCACGCCGCGATGCACCCACGCAAGGCCGGCTGTGATCCACTCCGCTTGCAATTTGCGGTATGGTCTGGATACTCCGCGCCCCGCGCTGCCTCAAGCCCCCACGACGAGCCCTCACCGAAGGCTCGAAAGCTGCGTGATTTCGGGCTCTTGCAATTCCATGGCGCGGGCGCTGAGAGGCGGCCACGAGCCGCTCATCTGAGGTCGACATGAAGTGCCCAAGCTGCGGCCACGACAACGTCACAGGCTTTCGGTTTTGCGAGGTTTGCCTCACAGCGCTCGCCGATCCGCGCACGACGACCCAGGAAATCGTCGGCGGATTCTTCGACGAAGCCGATCTCATCGAAGCCAGCCCGGTCTTTTCGTCCCGTGGCGAGGTGTTGCCCGCCAAGTTCGAGCTGCCGTGGCTTGTCGACGCTGAAGACCTCGGACTCGTCGGGCGCAAGGCGGAGATCGACGATGTCGGCCGTCGCGTAATCGACGCGCTCGCCCGTAAGAAAGGGCAAGTGCTGCTGGTTCGCGGCGAAAACGGCAGCGGGCGCTCCAGGCTGCTCTCGGCTGTGCGCGATCGTGTGCTGGCCGATCACAAGCGTGCCCGCGTGATCGTCGCGAACGCACAGAGCTGTCACCGGCCTTACGCGCTGGTCGAGCGACTGCTGCGGCTCCGATTCGATATCCCCGAGTACCTTGGCGGAACCATCGCCGGCGAACGCTTCGAACGCGCGGGCGAGCTGCTTTTCGGCGATCATACCGGCGCCGAAGTTGCCCGAACCTGCGGCCCGATGCTGGGCTTTCACTTCTGGGCCGAGCACGACATCGACTTCGAAGATCGCAACGAGCAGGCCAGGCGCGCCAAAGAAGCGCTCCAAACGCTGTGGCTGCGCGATCTTCGCGACGCACCGACAGTGGTCATCGTCGACGACGCGGGTGAATCCGACGCGCAAAGCCTCGAGTTCATCGCCAAGCTCGAGAAGGAATTCAAAGCGCTGCCCGTCGTTTTCATCGTCGTGTCCGACGATCGCGGCGTGAATCGACGGCAGTGGCTGGCCAACCTCGACGGCGTCACGCTGCAGCCGTTGACCGACGAGGCCCTCGATTCGCTGGCCCAAACCGCCCTCAAGGGCGTTGACGGCATCACCGATCACGGCCGGCACGTCCTCGTCCAGCACGCGGAAGGCAAGCCGGGTGCGCTACTGGCGGCGATCGAATCGCTGACGAGCAGCGGCGGTGTTCGCGGCGTCGGCGCCCAGTGGCTGTTCGAGCCCGCTGTCCTCGAAGAGCTGATCCGCAAAGGCGAGCTGCGCACGCGCACCGGCGGTCCCTTCGCCACGCTCTCCGAAGAAGAGCTCGAGATCGCGCAATACGCCTCGGTGTTCGGCCAGTTTTTCTGGCTCGGTGGCGTCGTTTCGATGCTCCGCGCCAAAGCCACCATGATCGATTCGCTTGAAGGCCTCGGCAACGACGGTGTGCCCGAAAGCGTGGCGATGGTGCTCGGCAAGATGGTCGATATGGGCCTGGTCCTGCACGAACGCACGCCCGTTCTCCCGGCCGAGCAGGGCTACCGGTTCGTTGATAAGTCCGACGTCGAAAAGCTGCGCGACACGTTCAGCGCAGCGGAGATGCCGGACCTGTGTCACCGCGCGGCTGAATGGTTGGAGCTTGTTGGCGGCCCGCGTGCGGCCGAGCTCGCCGAAGAGTTGGCGCCGCTGTGGGTCGCATGTGGGGAGACGGCGCACGCCGCACACCTGTACCTGCGAGCCGGAGAGCGCGCGCTCGAGCAGCTCCGCAACGACGACGCCCGCCGCTTGCTGACCAAGGCGCGCGATCTGTCACCTCCCGAGGCGGCTGGCGTGCACCTGCACGGCATGTTGGCGCTCGGTCGCCTCGCCGAACTCGAAGGGCTGAGCGACGAAGCGGAAGACCTCTATCGGGACGCGCTCGGTGTCGCCTGGAGCCACCGTGCCCGGGTGTACGGCGCCCGCGCTCTCAACCGCCTGGGCCGCCTATTCCGCGCCAAGGGGCAGATCAGCAAGGCGATCGACCACCTCGTGCCGGCGCTGCGCCTCTTCGAAACCGTCGGCGACATCGCCGGTCAGGCCGCGTGCAGCGATGACATCGGTCGAACGTACTGGCTCAACGGCAACGTCAAGCCGGCGCTGCGCTTTTTGCAAAAGGCCGCCCAGTTCCGTGAGCGGATCGGCGATAAGGCCGGGCTCGCGATCACATTGACGAATATGGGCATCCTCGCGATGACCGTTGGCAATTTCGAGCGCAGCCGCAGCCACCTTGAGCGCGCCATCACGATCCGTCGCAAAGGCAAAGAGGTCCACGGTCTGGTGGAGAGCCTCAACGCGATGGGTGCGCTACACCTCAACTCCGGCGAGGTCGAAGAAGCGGTCGCGTCGATGGAAGAGGCCTACGACCTGTCAAAACGCATCGGCAACAGGCGCATGCAGGCGATGCTGCAGAACAACCTCGGCGAAACGCTGCTCAAGAGCGGTCGTCTCGAAGAATCCGAAGCGCTTCTCTACAAAGCTGTGGAAGGCGCAGGCCGCCTCGAAGATCACAACCTGTTGTCCGACGCATCGCGCAACCTCGCCGTCGCTGCGTTTCAGCGCGATGACGGCAAGCGCGCGATCACGTGGGCTCGCCGCAGTGTGGCGGCCGCGCAGCTGAGCGACGTGGCTCGGGTAAAGGCCGCAGCCATGGGCACGCTCGGCGAAATCCTCGCCGGGTCCGACGACGTGGACGCTGCCGATGCTGCGTTCACACGCGCCGCACAGCTTTGGATCGAGGCGAACGACCGCAACGCGTTGAGCACGACCTTGCAGACGCAGGCCGCATTCCTGATGCGAATCGGGCGCACGGAAGCTGCGCAGAAGGTCCTCAAACGCGTCGACCGCTTGAGCCGGCCACGCAGCGCATCCGGCCGTGGCAAGGCCGCGACCAAGTCCGCGTAGTCGAAAGGTCAGCATTGCAAATGACAGCCGAATAAAAACATCGGCGACGGCGTTACACCCCCAACGACCACAGTTGTCACGAGGCGCTGACCGCCCGTGACGGGTTGGCAACGCAAATCACGACATCCGGATCACACCTGCGACGCTCAAGGCGCCGTGCGATGGTATCAAAGCTGTTGATTTTACATCCCTTTCAACAAGTCAAGAGGAACCGAGGTTGGGTTTGCGGCGCCGCTGACACGGATGTCATGAGTTGCGGAGATTGAGCGGGGAAATCGCCAGCCGAATAAGTTTCAACAGCCGGCAATCAAAGCAAAAGACTCCGCCAACAGGTCGCTGGCCGGGATGTTGCATCTAGACCTACCCGACACCCGGGAATCTGCCCGGGACGGAGGTCTCAATGCCGAACACCGCCGCCCAAAACGCCCTGAACATCACCGATACCGCTGCCAAGTTTGAGCAGGAGAAGCAGACCGCCAACGGTCATCGCGATCCTGTCGCGCTCAGCGTCAGCGCACCGGCCATGCTGGTCAGCAACTCGCGCCGCAAAAAGGGTGAACGCGAGTACACCGACAAGCCCACGATGGATCCGACGGTGCTGTACCTCCAGGGCATCGGGCGCGTGTCGTTGCTGACCCGCGAAGGTGAAGCCGAGATCGCAGCGCGCATGGAGCGTGCGTCCGCCGACATCATCGACGTTCTGCAGGGCAACGCGCTGATCGCGCCGTACCTCACCGACCTGCCGATCAACATGGCGAGCGACATCGACCTGCTCAAAGAGTGGACGACCGACCACGACTGGCGCGACCGCGACGCCCGCATCACCACCCAGGCGCGCGCTGACCGGTTCAAGAAACGCACCGAAGAGATGAACGCGGCCATCGCCGAGGCTCGCGCTGAGCACAAGGCCGGCATGGAGCGCCCGCTGCCCCTCAACCAGGCGCTGCGCCTCAAGTACCGCGTGTTCTGGGAAAACCGCGTCGGCGAGCGGCTCATCGAGGCCGCGCTGGTCCGCTTCGACGAGACCTCGCGCACCGTGTCCAACGCGTGGCGTGAGCTGCAGTTCGCGCTTGATCACGCGGGTCTGAGCCGTGCAGAAGGCGACAAGCTCGACCTCGCGCTCGCTGGCAAGCGTGCTCGTAGCGACCGCGCCAAGGGCCGCAAAGCTGTCGCGATCGCTCGCATCGCGCTTTCCGAGGCGCTCGAGGCGTTCGGCGGGCCGGTCGAGCAGGCGTTGGCCGGCCGCCGCATCATCCATCGCGCCAACCGCTCCATCTGCCAGGCGCGCAGCGTGATGATCCAGGCCAACCTGCGCCTCGTCGTCAGCATCGCCAAGCGCTACATGAACCGTGGCCTGCACCTGCTCGACCTCGTCCAGGAAGGCAACATCGGCCTGATCAAAGCCGTCGAGAAGTTCGAGTGGCAGCGCGGTCACAAGTTCAGCACGTACGCGACCTGGTGGATCCGCCAATCGATCACGCGCAGCATCGCCGACTACGCCCGCACGATCCGCATCCCGGTGCACCTCATCGAGGCGCTCAACCGCATCATGCGCGCTCGGGCCAACCTTGAGCAGGAGTTCGGCGAGGAGCCCACCCTCGAGCAGATCGCGGCCAAAGCCGAGATGCAGCTGGAGCAGGTCGAGCACATCCTCAAGATGATCCGCACGCCGCTGTCGCTCGACGCCACCGTCGGTGAAGACGACGACGCCAAGCTCGGCAACTTCATCGAGGACGAAAACGCCGTCAAACCGCTCGATCACTGCCTGCGCGCCGACCTCGCGCACCAGACCCAGCGGATGCTCACGCGCCTCAAGCCGCGCGAAGAAGCCGTCCTGCGCCTGCGCTTTGGTATCGGCGGTGACGGCAACACGATGACGCTCGAGCAGGTCGGCCAGCTCTTCTCGCTGACCCGTGAGCGCATCCGCCAGATTGAGAACGCCGCGATCAAGAAGCTGCGCGCCTCGCCCTGCCGCGAAGTCGTCGCTTACCAAGAAGCGTAGACTGCACGCGTCTGCGGGCTCGACGCTGGGTTGTTGCGCAGCTTGCAAAAACCGCGCGGATCGGGCGATTGCGGGGGCATGACGACTCCCCTATAGTACGCGCTCCTTGGCGCCGAGGTCCCTTCTCGGCGCTCTTTTCGGAGCGGATTCGATGCCTCAGTTCATCGCCCAAAAGGCTAGTCTTGTCGCCGTCTTGGTCATTGTCGCAGGGGCGCTTGTCGCGTCTGGGTGCAAGAGCCCCGCGCAGCGCAGCCGTGTGCTCACCAAGGACCAGGAGCAGCTGATCTCCAAGAATGTGCTCAGCAAGCCGCCCGCGATCCAGCATCCGAAGAAGATCAACTTCGACAACAAGATCCACCTGCTCGGCTACGACATCGGCGGCAAACCGGAGCGCGGCAAGTCCTTCGACCTGACGCTCTACTTCCGCGTCGACAACCCCGTGCATGGCGACTGGAAGGTGTTCGTTCACTTCGAGGCGCCCGGCAAACGTCGCCAGCCGTTCGATCACTACGGCGTTGGCAACCTGTACCCGGTCGGTCAGTGGAAGAAGGGCGAGATCGTGCGCGACATCGTCAAGGTCGACGTGCCCAAGGATTGGCCCGGCGGCCCCACGCAGCTGCTCGTCGGCTTCTTCGATTGGGGTGCGTGGTCCAAGGCCAGCCAGAACCGCCGTCTGCCGCTCGATGCCCGCGACAAGGCCAAGGGAACAGACGACTCCCGCGTGCTGCTGACGACCATCGAGGTTGGCGGCACCGCTCCCGCACCCGCCGCTGGTGGCGCTCGTCGTCCGCAGCCGCCGCGCGCCAACCTCGCCCCCGCCGTGGTCAAAGCCAAGAAGGCCGCCGCCGCGCTCACGATCGACGGCAAGCTCGACGAAGCGGCCTGGACCGGCGCCGAGGCGACCCGCAAGTTCCACCAGCCCGACGGCCGCGCGCTCAACGCCGCATACGAGACCACCGCGAAGGTCACCTGGGACGACAAGAACCTGTACATCGCGTACCAGACCAAGGACGACGAGATCGCCAACAAGTTCGCGACCAACGACGCGACGCTGTGGGAAGGCGATGTGGTCGAGCTGTTCATCAAGCCTGACGCCAGCGCCAACGGCTACTTCGAGTTCCAGTGGGCGCCGAACAAGGCACGCTTTGACGCGCAGTTCACCGGACACCGCAAGCCCGAGTGGAAGCAGGCCGCGCGCTGGAACGCCGAGGGAGCCACGTCGGCCGTCGTCAAGGGTGATGGTGGGTGGACCGTCGAAGCCGCGATTCCGTTCGCCGCGCTCGGTCTGAAAGCCGCGCCGACCGCCGGCAGCAAGTGGCCCGCGAACATGTACCGCATCGATAACAAGGGCACACACAACATGGCGTTCATGGGTGCGTGGGCCCCGATCGGCGGCGACTTCCACAACCTGACCGGCGCCGGCACGATCGAGTTCACCGAGTAGCTGAGCAAACGGCCACCTGGCCTGACGCTTTCGCCAGGACACCCCACAACGTGCTGTTCGACCCCGCAGAGTTGCCCGAATCCGGGTATTCGCGTCTTGTCGCCGTGATGGAGCGATTGCGCGGGCGTGATGGCGGTTGCCCGTGGGACCTCGAACAGAGCCTCGCGACACTCAAGCCGTTTCTGATCGAGGAGTGCTACGAGACGCTCGACGCGATCGACGGGCTCGGGGACGCGGCCAAGGCGCTGCCCGGTCAAATCGACAACGGTGGCGTGCAAGCTGATCCGGACAAGGTCGCGGCGCATCGCGAAGAGCTCGGTGATGTGCTCTTGCAGGTCGTCTTCCAGGCGCAGGTCGCCGACGAGTTGGGCTGGTACACCGCCGAAGACGTCGCGACCGGGATCGCGGACAAGATGGTCCGCCGGCATCCGCATGTGTTCGCGCAACCAGCCGAAAATTCGATAAATTTGAAGGTCTCTGAGACCGTCGGATCGGTGTCGGAGCCTGGAGCCGGGGCGGATTCCGGTCGGCCCGAGACCGCCGACCAGGTGCTTGATGCCTGGAACGCACAGAAGCGCGCGGAAGGTCGCAAGGCCGACAAGGGCATCCTCGACGGTGTGCCAAGGCAGCTTCCCGGGCTGCTTCGCGGGCAACGAATCGGCGAAAAGGCTGCGCGTGTCGGCTTTGACTGGCCGGATGTCGACGGAGCGCTGGGCAAAGTCGATGAAGAGCTGGCCGAGCTGCGTGAAGCGATCGCGACCGGGGATCCTGATCGGATCTCAGATGAGCTCGGCGACGCGCTGTTTGCGCTCGTTTCGGTCGGTCGAAAAGCCCATGTCGACGCGGAAACCGCGCTGCGTGGCACGCTCGATAAGTTCAGTCGCCGGTTTGCCCATGTCGAACAGCGGATGAACGAAGCCGGGCTCGACCAGCCGGGCATCGAAAGACTGCAACGGTGGTGGCGAGAAGCGAAGGATTCGGCGTAGGCTCCCGCCGTGTTCACCCACCTGCACGTCCACAGCCAATATTCGATCGCCGACGCCACCTGCCGCGTCGACGAGTTGTGCAAGCGCGTCGCCGAGCTCGGCATGGACGCCGTCGCGATCACCGATCACGACAACCTGCACGGCGCGGTTCACTTTGCCCAGGCCGCCAAAGCCAACGGGATCAAGCCGATTTACGGGTGCTGCTTGTCCGTCGCCGCGCGGCCCGTTGGCGAACACGTCCTGCGCACCCACCACATCACGCTCCTCGCCCAGAACATGGCGGGCTACAAGAACCTGCTGTACCTGATCAGCAAGGCTCACCTGCAGGCGCCATCTGGCGGCAAACCGCGCATCGATCACGCGCTTCTTGCCGAGCGACACGAGGGCCTTATCTGCTTGTCCGGCGACCTTGCCGGCGAGGTCCCAAACGCTGTCCTGCGCGGCCAATCACGCGACGCCGACCGGCACATCAAGCGGCTGCTCGATATCTTTGGCAAGAAGCGCTTCTTCATCGAGCTGCAGCGCGCGGGGTTGATCGAGCACGACACACTGGCCACGGGACTCACCGCGCTGGCCGACAAACACGGCGTCCGCTGTGTGGCGACCGGGGATGTGCACTATCTCGATCGCTCCGACGCAAGCGCGCACGAAGTCCTGATGTGCATCGGCCTGGGCCTGCAAGCGCCCGCCGACCGCGACTGGCTGCCGACGTCCAACTACTACCTCGCCGACGAAGGGGAGATGCGGCGCCGGTTTGCGGATCGACCCGACGCTGTGGACGCCGCCGCCGAGATCGCCGCGCAGTGCAACGTCGAGCTGGTGCTGGGCAAGAACTACCTGCCCCAATACGACGTGCCCGACGGCGAGACCATCGAAAGCTACTTCGCGAAGGTGTCACGCGAGGGCCTGCAGGAGCGCTTCGACGAGTTCGAGCGGCTCGGCAAGACCGTGGATCGGGACGCCTACCGTGCGCGCCTCCAGACCGAGATCGACGTCATCACCGGGATGGATTTTCCCGGCTACTTTCTCATCGTCTGGGACTTCATCCTGTGGTCCAAGCAGCAGGGCATCCCGGTCGGTCCCGGCCGCGGTTCTGGCGCCGGGTCACTGGTCGCTTATTCGCTGAAGATCACCGACATCGATCCGCTGCCCTACAACCTGCTTTTCGAGCGTTTCCTCAACCCTGAGCGCGTCTCGATGCCCGACTTCGACATCGATTTTTGCGTGAAGCGGCGCGGCGACGTCATCGCCTACGTGGCCGACAAGTACGGCAACGATCACGTCGCCCAGATCGCGACATTCGGCACGCTCAAGGCCAAGGGCAGCATCCGCGATTGCGGGCGCGTGCTCGGGATTCCGCTCGCCACCGTCGACGAGATCGCCAAGCTCGTGCCCGACGACCTGAAGATGACGGTCAAGAAGGCGCGGAACATGGAGCCTCGGCTGCGGGAAAGAGCTGCTGCTGACCCCGACATCGAGCGCCTGCTGCAGACCGCCGAGGCCATCGAAGGCGCGGTTCGCAACGTAGGAATGCACGCTGCTGGTGTTGTGATCTCGGAGAATCCGCTCTGGGATTATGTGCCTGTCAGCCGCGGGCTCGGCGGCGAAAACGTCACGCAATTCGCCAAGGACGAGGTCGAAGAGGCGGGGCTGGTGAAGTTCGACTTCCTCGGCCTGAAAAACCTCACGATGATCGACCACTGCGTCAAGCTCATCAACGACAAGCTCGGCGACGAAAAGTTCGACATCAGCGCGATCCCGCTCGATTCCCCCGAGGCCTACGACGTCATGTGTCGCGGCGACACGGCCGGCGTCTTCCAGATGGAGTCCAGCGGCTTCACCGGCATGATCACCAAGCTGCGGCCCAGCGAATTCGAAGACGTCATCGCGGCCGGCGCTCTGTATCGACCCGGCCCGCTTGGCATGGGCATGCACGACCGCTACATCCAGCGAAAGCATAAGCGCGAGCCCGTTACGTTCGACCATCCGCTGCTCGAACCCATCCTCAAGGAGACCTATGGCGTCATCGTCTACCAGGAACAGGTGATGCAGATCGCCCGCGAGATGGCCGGCTACACGCTCGGCGGCGCGGACATCCTGCGTCGCGCGATGGGCAAGAAGAAGGCCAAGGAGATGGAGAAGCAGCGCAAGATCTTCATCGACGGGTCGATCGCGCGCGGCGTCCCGGAGAAGACGGCCAAGGACATCTTTTCGCTGATGGAGTCGTTCGCGTCGTACGGCTTCAACAAGTCGCATGCGGCCGCCTACGGGCTCATCACCTACCAAACGGCCTACCTCAAGGCGCACTATCGGACCGAGTTCTTCGCCGCGCTGCTCACCGCCGATCGCGACGATACGAACAAGGTCGTGGCCTACATGCAGGAGGCACGTCGGGTCGGCATCAAGGTGCTCCCGCCCGACATCAACGCGTCAAAGCTCTCGTTTTCGGTGGTCAACGGCGTCATTCGGTTCGGTCTGGGCGCGATCAAGGGTGTCGGATCGGCGGCGATCGATGTGCTCCTCGCGGCGCGCGACGAAGGCCCGTTCAAGTCGTTGTTCGACCTCTGCCGCCGCGTGGATGTGCGCAAGATCAACAAGCGGGTGCTCGAGGCGCTGGTCAAGTGCGGCGCCTTCGATTGCTTTGGTGAGTCGCGCGAGACGCTGTGGAACAACATCGGCAAGTCGATCGACCGTGCCAATATCGAGCAGAAGGAGCGCGAATCGGGTCAGGTATCCCTGTTCGGTTCAGCCGGCGCCACCAGCGCGTTTGCCGGGGCGCTCAAGGTCGAGGACGTGTATATCCCGGCGACCGAGACCTGGACGGCGCGTCAAACGCTCGAATACGAAAAGGAATGCCTCGGCTTTTACGTGACCGGCCATCCGCTCGACCGGTTTCAGTCCAAGCTCTGGCGGCTCGATTGCCGAACGCTCGCTGCGTGCACGAACAAGCGCATTCTCGAGGAAGGGGGCCGGCGCGGGCGGGTCCCGGTCAAGGTCGCCGTGGTCGTCGTGAGCTTCCGGGAGCTGAAGACGCGGGCCGGTAAGTCGATGGGCATCTTGGTTATCGAGGATCTGACCGGGCAGGCCGAGCTGATGGTGTTCGAGGGGACGCTGAACAAGTGCCGCGAGACGCTCAAGTCGGATGTGCCGCTGCTGATGAACCTGACAGCAGGGCGCGATCGCCGCGACGAAGATGCCGTTCGCCTGGTGATCGATGGCGCCGAGCCTTTGTCGGACGCCGTTGCGGAGCTGACGGACTACCTGCGGATCTCGTTGCAGGCCGAGCAGTGTGGAAAACGCGCCTTGCGGCAGCTCAAGGACGTGTTGATTCGCCACCAAAAGCCGTTTGGGAAGCGCGATGACGCGGAAAATGACGCGACCGCCGTCGAAGACATCGCTGCCGACCGCCAGGTGGACTTGCTTGGTGGACGCCAGCAGGAGACCGACGCGGAATCGGCCGTTCAAGCCGAGGCGACAGACCACGTTGCAGAGAAGTCGGGCGTCACGGCGACGGATGCGGCGGCTGCGAACGGAAGCGATGGCCAGGCGGCCGGCGACGCCAATGGCGCGGTCGCCGATCGTGAAATGACCCCTGTGCTGGTCGAGTTGCAGGTTCGCGTGCCCGGCAAGGGATTGGCGCGGGTTGTCGCCAACAGCGACCTGAAGGTGCTGCCAAGCGACGACTTGATCGGTGAGTTGGAGCGCTTGATTGGGCGCGGAACGGTGGCGCTGAGCTGACGCGAATCGTCGCCAGCGCACGTCCGGGTTTATTTCGTCTGCAGCCTAAATGAGCTCATTCGAAGGTCGCCGGGCTCATTGGAATGTCTCAGAGACGTTCAAATGACAGCGACGTTCAAATGGCATTTGATTACAGACTGTTGGCGTAGATCTTCCAGACGCCACCCTCGCGCCGCATCATGCAGGGCGCCGGGTTATCGCGCTGGCGGCTTCGCAGGTAGATCCGAACGTCGCGGGTGCTGCCGGAGATGCGTTCGGGGGCCCAGCGCGTCACGAGCAGCGTGAACTGTTTGCCCGGCAAGACGTAGGTCGCGGCCCATTTGCGGAAGTGTTTCCACTGGTAGGCGCGCAGGTGGCGCTTGGCGCGCGGGGTCTGCTTGTTGATCTCGGCGTTGTGCTCGACGTAGCAGCCAAAACCGGAACCTTCGTCGTAGTCGAGCGCGCACTTGAACGCCTCGCGCACGACCCACAGGGGCGAGCCCTTCGGGAACGTCTTCACCATGCCGATCGGCTGCAGCTTGCCCTTGCCTGCGCGCTTTTTCGCCTTCTTCTTCTTGGGCCGCTTGAAGTGCTTGCGGACGCCCCTGCGCGGCTTGACGCGGGGCGCTGAATCGACGGCGCTGGCGATGGCGGGAGCGGTGAGGGCCAAGCCGGCGGTCAGTAGCGCGACTACGAGGCGGGAAGCGACGGACATGGGCATCTCCTTGCTTGCCGGAAAGCTATCACGCGGCAACGTCATGCAAAACGGGGCGGCGGTGCATCGATTCACCGCCATCGCGATCGTTGCCATGGGCGGCCGGTCGGCTAGGCAAGGTGGAGCCAACCGCTGTAGGCTCGACGCATCACTTGATGGCGCGCCGCAACGTCGTCCGAGCGATCCCCGCGGCGGCAAATGGCACCACGACGGAGCATCAACATGAGCGAGCATGGCGCGTTTCTCGAGGCGATCGTCGAAGAGGCCATCCCGACCGATCGGGCCGCTGTTGTCGACCTGTTCGCCGAAGATCTCGCGTACCTGCGCATGGACGTCGACCTGGAGGCCCTCGCCAGGGTCTTCGATTCGATGCTTGTCGATCCCCGCGCGGTGGTGCTCGTGGCGCGTGAAAAAGAGGGCGGACAAGCCGCTGGTGTGCTGGTCGCGAGCCGCATGCTCAGCGTGAAATTCGCCGGTCGCGCCCTGTGGATCGAAGAGCTGTATGTCGGAAAGCACGCTCGGCGCCGCGGCTATGGGCGCGATCTTGTTGAAGGTCTGATGGACCTTGCCGAAGACTGGGGTATTCGCGGCATCGACCTCGAGGCCTACCACGGCAACGACGCTGCCGCGCTGCTCTATCGCAGCCTCGGGTTCATGCGCCTGGGCCGCGAACGGTTCAGCTACACATTCGACCTCGATGACGTTGATGAGGCACAAGACGCGGGCGTCGAAACGGCGTAGACTTGGCAGGTCCGCTGCGGTCGACTTGGACCGGACCCCAACGGCGGCGCGATGGAGCGAACGAAGATGTCGGCTGGCAAGGGCAGACTCCCGCAGTTCGAAGCAAAGCAGGCCGTTTTCGCGGCGCTGCTCGAAGAGGGGATCGCCGCCCTTCATATCGATGCTCGCCGCGAGGGAGTGGACGTTCCCCAGCACCTACAGGGCCGCCCTTGGCTGGTGCTGAACTACTCGTACCGCTTTCAGATCGACGATTTCCGCTTCGATGACTCAACCGTCTTTGCGTCCCTTTCCTTTTCCGGCGCGCGCTTCCCTTGCCGGGTGCCGTGGGCGGCTGTGTTCGCCATCAGCGACGCCCGCCGCGAACGAATGCGTGTCTGGGCGCCGGATATGCCGCTTGAGCTCCGCGCCGCCCTGATCGCCGACAGCGACGAAGAAGAGCCCGGCGGCGAGCCGTTCGTCAGCCCCGAACCCACCGGCGGCCTGCGTGTGGTCGACGGCGGCGCCGAGACTTTGACCCCGCGCCGCACCGGCCACCTCACGCGAGTCAAGTAGACCGTTGCTCCCTCCCCCGGTCCCGCGGCTCTTGTCGGGACCGCCCCCGCCCACTGCAGGCCTGGTTCGTTGCCGACCATGCGTATTCTCGTCGTTTCCCAGTTCTTTCATCCCGAGATGGGCGCCCCAGCCGCGCGTTTCGGCGATTTTGGCAGCCACCTTGTGCGCGCGGGCCACGACGTCACCGTGCTGACGACGTTTCCCAACTTCCCGCAAGGCCGCATCTACGCCGACCACCAGCAGCGGCCTTTTGCGCGCGAAACAGTCGGCGGTATCGACGTCATTCGCACGCCGATCCTCGCCCTTGGCGGTCATACGCCGGTCCGCAAGGCGATGCTCTACGCCACATTCGCGGCGAGCTCGTTGGTCCAGGGTGCGTTGCGCGATCTCAAGCCAGACATCGTGGTCGGGACAACGCCGCCTCCGACCGTCGGGTACACGTCGATGCTGCTCGCCGGTCGCTTTGGGGTGCCTCATGTGCTCGATGTGCGCGACATCTGGCCCGAAGCGGTCATCAACGCCGGTCGCGTGAAGGCTGGGCCCGCCGTCATGGCGCTGCATCGCCTCAACAGTGTGGTGCTCGGTCGGTCGGCCGCCGTCACGACCGTAAGCGACGGCAAGAAGACGCGGCTCATCGAACTTGGTGCACCCGCGGGTCAAACGCACGTGATTCCCAACGGCGTCGATCTCGCGTTGTTCGACCAGCGTCGCAAGGCCAATGGGGACGAAGCCGCCAAGGTCCTCGCGGATGCCGGGGTACCTGCTGGCGCCAAGATCGTGCTGTACGCGGGCGTCTTCAACCCGCCCCAGGGGCTTGATCTCGTGCTCGATGCCGCCGCCGCGCGCAAAAACGCGGGCAAAGACGACGTCCATTTCGCGCTTATCGGCGATGGCTCGTTGCGCGAACACCTTAAAGAAAGGGTCGCGCGCGAAGGCCTCGACAATGTGCATATCGGCGGACCGGTAGGTCGAGAGCTCGTGCCCGCGCTCTACGGTCGGGCCTGGGCTGCGCTGGTGATTCTGCGGCCCCGCAAAGACACGCACACGGTGCCGAGCAAGATCTACGAGTGCATGGCGTCGCAGCGGCCAGTGATTCTGAGCGCCGCTGGCGAGGTCACGCGGATCGCGGCCAACGCAAACTCCGGGCCGGTGTCCGGCGCTGGTGATCTCGACGAACTGCTCAGCAGCATCGAGAGTTTGCTTGCCGACGCCGACAAGACCGCCGACTACGGCCGATCGGGCCGCGCCTATGTCGAGCAGCACAACGACCGGGCGCGTCTTGCGATGCGCTATGCCGACGTGCTCATCGCCGCTGCGGGTTGATGATGAAGACGCCCGACGTCGGTCGCCTGGTTCGCACCCTTGGACCTCTCCCCGTCGCGATGCACGGCGCGCGCCTGGTCAATATCGCTCGCAAGAGAGCATGGCGGCCGCTGCTTCCGGCGCTGGTGAAGCGCTGGCGTGGGCGCGCAGATGCGGCCGTTGACCAGGCGGACTGCGCGGCTCTGCGCCGGCTCGGCAGCGCTTTGGTCGATGACGTTGCACCGGGCGCGCCGACGCTCTTGGCCGAAACGCTCGTGTTGGCCGGTCGTGTCCAGGGGCCGTTTCCGCCAGCTGATTGGTCGACCGCCGGTGCGCATCCGCTGCAACGTTACGAGGCCTCCTACCTCGAGTGGTTCGACGCGCTTATCTCGGACGGATCGCCCGCCGCTCTCGAGTTGGCGGCGCAAGGTCTACAGGCGTGGCGGCACAAAGCCCCGCAAATCGCTGTCGCCTGGGAGCCTTATCCGCGCGCTCGTCGCGCCCTGGCGTGTCTGCGTGCAGCTTCCCGGCTCGCGGTTGGTCCCCAGTCCGCCAGCGCCGCCAAGTTGCAAAAGACCGCGCTGCACACCGCTGCGACCGCCACGTTTGCCCTCGACGCGCTGCTCGAACGGCATCTCGATGGCAATCACCTGCTTGTTGACCACTTCGGACTCGCAGCCGCCGACGCCGTCTTCGGCTCGATTCACAAGCGCCCGGCGGATTGGCTCGCCCGCGCCACTACCGTTTTCGAAGCGCAGCTCCACGGCGACGGCGCCCACGTTGAAGCCAGCCCGATGTACCACGCCCTGCTAACCGAGGACGCCCTCAACGTCGCCCTGCTGGCCGGAGCATCCGCCGCCGATATCCAGGCCGCCGCCGACCGCGCCGTCTCCTGGATGGCCGCTGTTGCCCACCCCGATGGCACGCTGCCCGCGTTCGGCGACACCGATCCCAGCACGCTGGACGCATGTCCTCTCCTGCGCGGCCGTCTGGCCAACGCCGAAGCAAACCGCGGTGGCGCCGGGTGCAATCCCGATCCGCATGCGAGCGTCTTCGCCGCGCGATCGCCAAGCGCACATGTCGTTGTCCACACCGCCCAACCCGCGTGGACCAATCAACCCGGCCATGCCCACGACGACGCGCTCTCCGTAGCGATCAACATCGACGGCCGAACGATCGTGGCCGACGCCGGGTTGTGCGGGTATGAAGGCGACAAGCAGCGACCCTGGAACCGCAGCGCCGCCGCGCACTCGACGGTCCAACTGGACGGCGCGCCCGGGATCGAGCTGTGGGGCGCATTTCGGGTCGGGGAGCGTGGGGCCGTCGACGTTCTCGACCACAGCGTCAACGGTTCGATCGCCTATTGCCTCGCCCGTCACCGCTGGCCCGAAGATCGCCATAGCCACGACCGCCTCGTCGCCGTCCTCTCAGCCGGAGCGGCCCTCGAAGGCGTGCTTATCGCCGACACTGTCGCGACCGGACGTCATGTCACGGCCCGCTTGCGCCTGTCCCACGGGGTTGCGGCCCGCCCCATCGCGGACACCCACGCCATCATCGACCCGGCCGGCGTTCACCTACTGAGCAACTTGCCGCTGGACATCCGCCCCGACAGACGGTTTCCCCAACGCGGCCGTGAAGCGCCCTGCCAGTCCGTCGTCTATCATCCCCGTGCCGACCACCGAAGCTGGCTGTTTCTTTCGCGAGAACGCGCGCCTGATCCGGCGGCGGTGCAATCGTTGCTTGCCTCCATTACCGCGCGGTGGTAGGCACCGGCCGCTTTTTTTTCGCAACCCTTTTGCGGTCGCTGGCAACACACCTAACAGGTTGGCTAGAGCGGAGTTCCCGGTGCGCACCCAGGTCGTTGCATTCTTCCTGTCGATTGGAATTGCGTCGTTGATGACGCCGGTGGTGCTCCGCCTGTCCAAGCGACTGGGGTTTTACGACGTTCCCGACGGCGAGCGGAAGATCCACGAAGATCCCATCCCGCGCCTTGGCGGCATCGCGATCGCGGCCGGATTCCTCGCGCCCCTCGTCGGCCTGCTTTTCTACACCAACAACTACTCCCACCAGCTGAAAGACGAAGAGCTCCGCCTGCTCTCCTTCTTCCTCGGCTTCTTGATGATCTTCGGCCTGGGCCTCTACGACGACCTCAAGGGCGTCGGCGCGTGGCCCAAACTCACCGTACAAATCCTCGTCGGGGTGGTGCTCTGGTACGGCGGCTTGTCGTTCAGCGGCATGAAGATCTTTGGCTTCAACATCGACATGGGCGCCTTCAGCCTGCCCGTCACGGTCATTTGGGTCGCGGCGGTCGTCAACGCGATGAACCTCATCGACGGTCTCGACGGTCTCGCGGGCGGGGTGGCGTTCTTCGCGTCCGTATCCCTGTTCACGATCGCGTGGCTCGACGGGTTCCCGATCCTCGCTCTGTTCGGCGCGTGCCTGGCCGGCGCATCGCTGGGCTTTCTGCTCTACAACTTCGAACCGGCGATGATCTTCATGGGCGACTCGGGGTCGATGACGATCGGCTACGTGTTCGCGAGCGCCGCGCTGTGGGATTGGGGCAAACGCGCGACCGCCATGGCGCTGATCCTGCCGATCATCGCGCTCGGGTTGCCGATCTTCGACACGGTTTTCGCGTTCATGAGGCGCGCGTTGTCGGGCCGTTCACCGTTTTCATCCGACCGCGGCCATATCCATCACCGCTTGCTCGATTCGGGTCTCAGCCATCGCTCCAGCGTGCTCATCCTGTACCTTGTGTGCGCGCTGTTGACCGCCAGCGTCATCGCCATCCGCATGACTGAAGACCCGACCTGGGGCGCCGTCGTGCTGGCCCTCGCCGTGTTCATCTTTGCCGGTGGCCGCGCGATGATTCGTCGCAACCGTCGCGGTCTGCAGCGCCGCCAAGAAGCGCTCGCCGCCGCTCGCCTCAAGGCCGAGGCCAAAGCTCAAGCCGAAGCCAACGCGACGCCACCGAACGATGACTTGCCGCCGTCAGCAGACGGTGTTGGTCAGCAAGGTGGTGTGGTGGTGCCGCTGCGCCGGGTTCGCTGAACGCAACCCGCTCGTCTAAGCCCGCGGGTGGTAGCGGTCGTAGACTTCGCGAAGCCGCTCGCGATGGATCTTCGTGTAGATCTGCGTCGTGCCAATATCGACGTGGCCAAGCAACGCCTGGACCGTGCGCAGATCCGCCCCGCCGGCGAGCATATGCGTCGCAAACGAGTGACGAAGCCGGTGCGGTGAAATCGGCTTGTCGATCTCCGCGTCGCGCGCATAACGCTTGACGAGCTTCCAAAACCCCTGCCGTGTCATGCCCTTGCCGCTCGCGGTGATGAAGAGCGGCGCGTGGGGGCCATGGCGCAGACGGCGGGCGGCCGAACGGCGTGTGATGCGTGGACGTGCCTCACGAACGTAGAGCAGCAGCGTCGCCCGGGCCTGTTCGCCGATCGGCACCATGCGCTCTTTGCGACCCTTGCCCATGCAGATGAGCACGCTGCGGTCGAAATCGACGTCGCTGATCGCCAGCCCGACAAGCTCGCTGACCCGAACACCGGTGGCGTACAGCGTCTCGAGCATCGCGGTGTCGCGAAGGGCACGCGGGGTCTCGGTTCCGGGCACAGCCAGCAGGCGCTCGACCTCTTCGGGCGTCAAGACATCGGGGACGGTTTGCGGCGTCCGCGGCATGTCGAGCATCGCGGCGGGGTTGTCGTCCAGCACGCCCCGGTCGACCAGGTAGCGGCACCACATGCGGATCGACGACATGTGGCGGGCGACGGATCGATCGGCCAGACCTTCACCGCGCAGGTGCACCAGGTAGTCGACCAGCGAATCGCGCGACATCTGCGTGGCGCTGACCAGGTTGTGGCGCTCTTCGAGATAGGCGCACAGCCGCTGCAGATCGCGACCATATGCCGTGACTGTGTTGTTGCTCAGGTTGCGCTCGAGCCGCATATGCCGAAGAAATCGGTCGGTAGCGACGGAGAGGCCGGAGACGGGGGTATCGATGCGTGATGCTTGCTCGTTCATGTCGAGCCAATCGTGGGACAGCGTCCCCAGCGGTCAAAAAAAGAGAGATCCGGCCCCGCGCATCACCCCCCGAAATGACCCCGTTGCCCACCCCGCGACAGCCGCCCTGTCCCCCGTGTAACGTGCGGTATGGCCGACCACGGATCGATCGCAATCATCCCGATGTTGCCGCCGGGCACGATCCCCGATTGGCAAGTTGTCGTGCAGGCCACGGTCGCCGTCATCTTGGTGCTCGGCCCGCTCGCCTTCGTCCGCACCCGTGCCCTGCAGGACGGCAGCAGCGCCATCGTCGGCCGCCATTTCAAGCTCAGCCACCTGCTGCCGGCGTTCATCCAGCTGTGCATCTTCACGTACTGGGGCATGTACTACCGGCGACTGGCCTACTACGTGCCGCTGATCGGCCTCGAGGTCCTGTTCGCCCTCGTCCTCGACGCCCTGCTTGCCCTGAGCATCCGCGGCCGCTGGCGCATCAACGCCGGCCCATTTCCTGTCGTCTTTTCGACCAACCTCTTTGTGCTCTTCCTGCCCGGCCAGGCCTATCTCACCGTCGCCGCGATCGGGCTCGCCCTCGTCTCCAAGGCCGTCATCGTCCGCAGCAACGGTCGCCACATCATGAACCCCTCGGCGTTTGGCATCTCCGTGGTCGGGCTGGCGACGCTGATTTGGCCCGCGCTGGGCTACGGCGACACGGCCCGCGAGTTCAACCTCGCGCCGAACATGGCTGAGGTCGTCATCCTGCTCGGCCTCATCGTGCAGACCCGAGTGCCCGTTGTCCTCGCGACTCTCGGCTGCCTCTTCGCCTTGCACGGCTGGCAGATGGTCGTCGGTCAGCTCATCTTTTCGCCCTACTGGGCGCCCGTAACCCTGGTGATCATCCTGCTGGTCACCGACCCCGCGACCGTGCCGAAATCACAGCTTGGCAGGCTCCTGTATGGCGTCGCCGCCGGCATCTTGATGGAGATCTTCGCCGCCCTGACCACCTGGGCCTTCGCGCAGGACTTCTACGCCAAGGTGCTCTGCATCCCGTTCGCCAACGCGGCCGTGCCCTGGATCGAAGCCCTCGCGCGGCGTTTACCCGAACCCAAGCTGCTCGCCGCGCGCTTCAACCTCGCCCACGTCGCGGTCTGGCTGGCCATTGTCATGACCCAAATTCTCGGCTGGGCCAAGGTGCCCGAGTTCGAATTGACCAACGAACACTCGACCCTCCACGCCCGCAACCGCACGCCTTTCATCCGCTACAACGACGCCGGCAAGCTGACGTGTGCCAACAACCCGCTGTTCTGCGAGGGCTTCACGTTCATCCGCGAGGTTGCCTGCTGGCGCGATGATGCGGCCTGCGTGGCGCCAGGAAAACGCGTGCCACCGCCGGTCGAACGGCGCTGACTCAGCGGCACTACCAGCCTACGAAGTCTCGATTTCGCGTGCGCGCCGGACCAGCTTGTCCAAGACGGCGAACGCCTGCCGTGGGCTCAGGTCGTCGAGGTCGTGGCCGCCGAGATCGGTCAAGAGCGCCCTGATGTCGGGATCGAGCGGCGCTGTCGTGTCCACGGCGACGGGCTCGGGTGGCGCGGCAACGGGCGGCGGCTCGGCTGCAGGCGCGTCGAACAGGCCGAGCTGGCGCGGCGTAGCAGTCCGCAAAACAGCCGCTCGTTCGAGGTTCTCGAGCACCCTGCGGGCCCGCGCAATCGTCGCGTCGGGCAACCCGGCAAGACGTGCCACCGCGATGCCATGGCTGCGGTTGGTGGGCCCGGGCTGCAACCGGTACACGAAGACCATGTCGTCACCCCACTCTTTGACCGCCACGTGGGCGTTGGCGAGGTGGGGCAGGGTCGCGTCGAGCGCGGTCAGCTCGTGGTAGTGGGTCGCGAAAAGACACAGCGCGCCGACGTCGTCGTGTATGGCCTCGACCACCGCCCAGGCGATCGAGAGACCGTCTTGGGTTGAGGTTCCGCGACCCACTTCGTCCAGCACAATCAAGCTGCGCGGCGTCGCGTGCTCGAGAATTTGGGCGGTCTCACGCATCTCCACCATGAACGTCGAGGCTCCTTCGGAGATGTCGTCGGAAGCGCCGATGCGCGTCATGACGGCGTCGAAAACCGGCAAAAGCGCGCGTTGGGCGGGCACGAAGCCGCCGGCCTGGCCGAGGATCGAAGCCAGCGCAACCTGCCGCATGAGCGTCGATTTGCCCGCCATGTTGGGGCCGGTGAGCAGCATGACACGTGTCGCGTCGTGACCGAGCATGATGTCGTTGGCGACGAACTGGCCGTGGGCGAGCATGTTTTCGACGACGGGGTGGCGGCAGGCGACCAACTCGACGGTGATCTCGTCGTGGAGCTCGGGACGGCAATAGCCCCTGTCGGCCGCGAGCTCAGCGAAGCCCGCATGAACGTCGATCTCGGCCAGCCCGGCGGCGATGGCGCGCAGCGGCCCGGCGTGGGTCGTGAACTCCGCGAGCAGCTCGTCGTAGAGCGTCGTTTCACGCGTCAACCGGCGGTCCTCGGCGGTCAGCATCTTGGTCTCGAACTCGCGCAGCTCGGGGGTCTGGAAGCGCTCGACGTTCTTGAGCGTTCCGACCCGTCGGTAGTCGTCGGGCACATCGTCGGAGCGCGCGCGGCTGATCTCGATGATGTAGCCGGCCACGCGATGGAATTTTGCGCGCAGCTTCGGGTTGCTGGTGCGGGCCTGCTGCTCGGCTTCGTAGGTCTGGAGCCAGTCGTCACTGTCCGAACACAGCGTGCGCAGCTCGTCGAGCTCGGTGCAGACCCCGTCGGCGATGACGCCGCCGTCACCGACATTGGCTCCGGGTTCTTCGGCGAGGCGTTGTTGCAGCAACTGCAGCGCTTCGGTTCCGCCGCCGAGCGCCTCGTGCAGCCTTTGCAGCGCCGGTCCACGGAGGGCGTCTTTGCGGAGCAATCCCTGCACAGTCGGCAGACGCCTGAGCGTTTCGCGCCCCACGACGAGCTCTTTGGGAGTCGCCATCCGCGCCGCCGCACGACCGACGATGCGCGCCAGATCGCCCATGCCGCCGAGCAGGTCGCGCACTTCCCGCCGCGTTTGCCCGTCGAGCACAAGCGCTTCAACCGCCGCATGTCGCTCCGACAGCGCGCGTCGATCGGCCAACGGCGCCAACAACAGCGATCGCAACATCCGCGCCCCGGCAGCGCTGACACAGCGATCGACCGCGTTGAGCAACGACCCGTCTCGGCGCCCTGTGCGTACGG
Organism: uncultured Enterobacteriaceae bacterium; assembly: GCA_964560875.1. GTDB lineage: Bacteria > Myxococcota_A > UBA9042 > UBA9042 > UBA9042 > CAZLMW01. Next base: position 17,726 of record CAZLMW010000045.1, on the reverse strand, counting down.
TCGTGAGCAGCTCGAGGTGCTGAACCGTCTGCCGATCAAGGCGCATACATCCCGCCTGGGGGATCGGCCTCGGCGGCCCGAGCAACCCGACAGCAGACGGGCGGACTTCGGCCAGGTAGGCGCGCATCAACTCGCCAGCAAGGCGCGCGCGGTCCTCGCCGAGACGACGCATCACATCGCGTTCGGGTGTTCGGTGGGTCCGCACGATTTCGCGCACCGATGGGATGGCGTCGAGCGCGGCGTCCAGGCTCTCCGGCGCCACGATCTCCCGCGGCTCGAGACGCACGAGGAGCGTGCTCAGGGCTGTCACATGGGCCACATCCGCGATGCCGAAGTCACCGGTCGATGCGTCGGCAACCGCGACGCCGATCCCACCCCGATCCCGAACCAGCGCGACGACGTTGTTGGCTCGCCGGCCGTCGAGCGCCTCGCTCTCGAGCAAGACCCCGGGCGTGATCACCCGTGTCAGGCCGCGCTTGACCGGACCCTTGACCTTCTTGGCGTCCTCGAGCTGTTCGATCACGGCCACGCGCCGACCGGCGTCGATCGCCCGCTGCACGTACGAGGCCATCGCGTGATAGGGGAAGCCGCACATCGGAATCGGCCGTGGATCCCGCTTGTTGCGCGACGTCAGCACCATGTCGAGCAGCGGCGCGGCGTCGATCGCGTCCTCGAAGAACAGCTCGTAGAAGTCGCCGAGACGAAAGAAGATCAGGCAGTCAGGCTGCGCCTGCTTGTAGCCGTACACCTGCCGCATGACCGGCGTGAGCTTGGCCGGATCGGCTTGCCCGGTGGTCATCCACTGCGGCGCGGAGGCGGTTTCGGCCTGCAAGACGGAACTCCCGATGCGATCGATGGTGGCGCGACGGGCTCAGCCGCCGGTCTTGCACTCGAGCACGTGTTCAATCGCGGAACCGGCGCTGTCCTGGGCGCACGTGAGCGGTAGGCTCTTCCACTTCCACGGCGAATCGGCCCGCGCCTGCACGATCGCTTCCTTTCCGGCCTCGATCGCGGCGCACGCAAGCTGTGGTTCACCCACGCGCCAGACCTTCGGTTCCAGCGTCTCGCCGACCATGACCTCGACCTTGTTGACCTTGCCGTCACACGACGCCTTGTCGACCGTCACCCGCACACCGCAATGCGTCGCGGGACACGATGCGCTGCCATCGGTTTTGAGGCACGGGCACGACGCCGGTTTTGCGGCTTCATCGAGCGCGTGCGGCTCCACCGAACAGCCAGCCGACGCCAAGATCGCGGCGACAACCACGCAAAACGCCGCGAATACGGGCTTGGACGAGGTGTCGGTGGCAGAAGCGGGCATAATCATGGGCACACGCGAGGATGTTGCTGCGTCGGCATGTCTGTCAACGGAGAGCGCCGACCAGTCACGTCCAACGACTGTCTCGTTGCGGGCAAGGGCAACGGACCGCTACTTGCAGCCGCTGATCTTGGTGTGCTGACAGCCGCTCTTGGCGTGGCACCAGTCTGCGGTGCACGGGTTGTTGTCGTCGCAGTTCTTGCTCTTGTTCGCGACGCAGATGCCCGACTCGAAACAGCCGGCGTGGCCGTGTTTGTCGGTGCGGATCGTCTCGGGGTAGTCCCAAGCGTTCGTGTTGTAAACGCCGAGCACGTAGCCGTCGGACCACGCGGCTAGTGCACCGGGACCCAATCGACCGTTGTACAACCGATGGCGCAGGTATGTGCGCCGCCAAACACGCTGTCCGGCCGATGTGACTCGTTCGAGGAAGACCTTCTGGCGGCCGCTTTCGAATATGTCGCCGGCGATCATCAAACCCCCGTCGCTCGGTAGGACGCTGAGTCCTGTGGCCTGGTCCAGGGGCGTCGCCGGCCGCGTCCATAGCACTTTGCCCGATTTGCCGTTGGCCGCGACCAACAAACTCCCTCGCGACGAACCGTTGGGCACAACGGTCCCCGCCGCAACGACGGCGCCGGTTTTCGTGAACGCCACCGCGCGAAGCTCACCCATTGGATGTTGGCTGACGACCGTCGAGAAGCGCTGCTTTCCCTGGTGGTCCAACCCCAGGAGCCATGCCGTTTTCTTTTTCGACGGCGCCAACCTGCCGACGGCCACCACCCCTGAATCATCGGTATTGACCAACGCATGGAGGACGGGTTGGGAGGTGGACGGTGTCACCTGGATCCAGACCGTTTTTCCAGTCGCCGTAAAGCGCACCACGCGCGTGAATCCAGCCGAGTTGCTCGTCGCCGCGTAGAGTGTCCCGTCGGCAAACTCGACGACGTCGCGTGCGGCCGTGTCGCAGCCGCTGCAATCGGTCCAAGAGAAGCGCGAAAAGCCCTTTCCATCGCCTGCGAGTCGGCAAACGCCCGCGCGTTTGGGCTTCAGGGCGCCGAGCTCCACCGCGACAGCGACACCTCCTCCAGGCAGCGGCATCATGCCGTGCGCGGTCGCTTGCTTGTAGCAATGGTCTTGGGGGCCGTCGTAGTCGTTGGAACCGCTCGCATCGACGATCATCGGTGCGATCACACCCTGTGGATTGACGTAGACCCGCAGCTTGTCGCCAGGCAACGCCGTGATGCCGCCGACTGGGGCCTTCTGCATGCCGGACCAGTTGAATTTCGCGTGATGCCAGCGGCCATTGTCGGCCTCCTGACATGCACCGGCCTTGCAGTTGCCTCGCGCACCGCAGCCGGTCTTTGGAATGCAAAACTGGTTCACAGGAAACGGGTTGACGCAGCCGATCCCGGAGTTGCAGTCGTCGGTGGTGCAGGGTTTGCCATCGTCGCAGTCTGCCCCGGTTTTCGCGGCGCACTTCCCGAGGCCCTGGCAGCTGGCGTTGCCGAACGGCCCCGTCTTGACGAGCAGCGGCCGCCTCGGTCCCTTCTTCGGTTCCAACCATCCCACGGCGACCGCGTCGTCGAGCGTCTTGGCGTCCACCGCCACGAGGCGTGCCGGTTGCTTCGTTGCGAAGGTTCGCCGCCAGCCGTTGTTCCCCAAGGCGTCCTGTCGCGCCATGAAGCCCTTGCCGGCGGTAGTGTGTCCAACGGCGATAACGTTGCCGGCCACCGCCGTCGCCGCGCCGGTTACGTGATCGGCCGGCAGCTGGTGGCTTCTGAGCCCCTGCGTCGCGTCCGGTCGCACAACAGTGACCATGGTGGCCTGCCGTGTTGCCGTCCCATGCACAACGCCGTTCTGGCCACCGGGCAGAGCCACCGTGTCGACCGCGCCCGGCCATGGCGCGAGCGTGTGGCCGATCTGTTTCATGTCCTTGACCGATCGGATGTCGAACAACAGCTTCCCCGCACCCTGCGCGACCGTCGCAAGGCGGTCACCGCTGACGGAGACGCGCGGACGAGTCCAGCCCTGGTGGAAAGTGTGAAAGAGCTTGGTTCCCGTGATGCTCATCTTGTCGACGACGGAGAAGACGAACGTTCCGAAGAAAAAGGACGTCCTGAACGCGACGACCAGCTCGCCGTTGTCGAGTCGCGCCATGTCCTCGACGCTGGTTACCGGCGAGTTGTCGTCGATATGCCACGAGCGTTCGACCTTACCGCTGGCCAATAGCCGCACGACCTTTACCTGCGGGTCGTTCTTGACCCGGTCCATGCCAGCGACCCAGACCGCGCCGGCAGTATCGTTGATAACTGAAGCTGCCCAGTGGGTCGCAGATGCCGCGGCCGGTTTGTCTTCAAAGACCCATTGCGTTTTGCCAAACCGGTCCAGAGATATCACCAGCCAGCGTCGATCCGTCGGCTTGCTCCACGAACCGACGGTGCGCCCGCCCGCCGCTACGATCCGGTCGTCCGGTGTCAGCGCCACGGACTGCAACCAAGCGTCCTCGGTCGCAGAGTAAGGCAGCGCGATGAACTGACGCGCTTTCAGGCCCGGCGTACACTTGCCTTTGTTGCACGACGCGCCGGCGAGGCAGGCGTTTTTCGCGTCCGGGCAAGGCGTCCCGTCCGATCGCGGCACGACAAGACACTTGAATGTGGCCGGTCCGCTCGAGAGACAGACGCTCGTCTCACACGCCTTGGTCGGCGCCGCGCAGATCACCTTCTTACCGACTTTGCAGACCCCCGCGTTGCAGCTGTCGTTGACCGTACAGCCGTTGTTGTCCGCGTTGCATATCGTCGCGGGCGGTTGTGACTTGAACGCGCAGTGGCCGGTCTTCTTGTCGCAGGTATCGGCCGTACATTCGTTGCCGTCGTCGCAGGTCGTCGTCTTGTGCGCGCACCCGGTCTTGGCGAGACAGCTGTCGACCGTGCACGCGTTGTTGTCGTCGCAGTCGCGCTTGTTCTTGGCCACACAGCTACCGTTGGCGCAGCCATCGCCGACCGTGCACGCGTTGCCGTCGTCGCATGTGGTGCCGAGCTTGGTCGGTTGCAGGGAGCAGGCTCCTGTCTTCGGATCGCAGGCGTTGCCGAGGCACACCGTGTCGTTTTTCTTGGTGCAAAATACCTTCGACGCCGGGTTGAACACGCAATCGGGCACCTTCAACGACTTGTCGCAGTAAAACACCCCGTTGCAGACGTTGCCGTCGTCGGCCGCCTCGCAGTCCGCGTTCTTCTTGCACTTGCAGGTCACCGCGGAGGCCTTGCACGACGCGCCGATACAGGCCTCTCCGCTGGTGCAGGGGTCGTTGTCGTCGCAGGCAAACGGCCCCTTGTCGCCCGGTTCTCCGGCCTTCTTGAGGTGCCACGCACACAGCTGCTTGGGGTTGCCCTGGGCGTCTTTGGTGGTCTCGCAGGTAAGCTTGGTGTCGGCGCGCGGCGCCATCGTGCACGTCCCGGACTTGGGCAGGCACACCGAATGCGCGCAGGCCGTGTCGTCCACCGACTTGCAGTTCACGATCGACGCGGGGTTGAACGCGCACACCCCGGTCGACTTGTCGCAAAACAGCGTCCCGTTGCAGAGATCGCCGTCATCGAGCCCGGCACAGTCGCTGTTGCTCTTGCACTTGCACGTGTTCTCGCCGGCCTTGCATCCGCCGCCGATGCAGTGGTCGCCCTTGGTGCACGTGTCGCCGTCGTCGCAGCTCGTCAGCGCCTTCACGGCTTTGAGCGCGCAGAGCCCGGTCGCCGGAACACACGCGTTCTTCACGCAGTCGGTGTCGTTGTTTGTCGGACAGGTGACGACGGTCTTGGGATTGACGGCGCACGTGCCCTTGGCGACATCGCAGTAGAGCGAGCCGTTGCACGAGTTGCCGTCCTCTTGCTTGGCGCAGTCAGCGTTCTTCTTGCAGCTGCAGATGTCGGTCCCCGCGCACTTTCCGTCCTTGCACGCGTCGTTGGCCGAACAGGTGTCAGCGTCCTCGCAAGCGGTGCCGTCTTTGGCGTTCTTCGGCGCGCATGTGCCGGTCGCCGGGTCGCACGTGTTCTTGCTGCACGTCGAGTCCTGACCGGTATCGCATTTCACGATGCTGGCGGCGAGAAGCGCGCACGAATGGGTCGCAAGGTCGCAGTAGAGCGTGCCGTTGCAGAGGTTGCCGTCTTCCTTCGTGGCGCAATCGGCGGCCGATTCGCATTGGCACAGCTGCACGCCCTTGCACGTCCCGCTGACGCACGAGTCGTTGGCGGTGCAGAGCTTGCCGTCGCTGCACGCCGTGTCGTCGGGCGCATCCTTGTCGGCGCACATTCCGTTCTTGGGGTCGCACGCGTTGACGCGGCAGGGTTTGGCCGTGTCCTTGCAATCGATAACTGACCCCGGCTTGGTCTTGCATGCCCACGCAAACGCGGTCTTGTCGCAAAAGAGCACGCCGTTGCACGCGTTCTTGTCGTCTTTCGTCGCGCAGTCAGCGTCGGTCGCGCATCCGCATTGATTCGTAGCCCCCGCCGCGCAGCTTCCCGCCTTGCAGATGTCCCCGACCGTGCAGGGCTCGCCGTCATCGCAAGGTGTTCCAGCGGGCCGTGCGACCAGGCTGCAGGCCCCGCCGACGCAACGATTCTCAGCACACACCGTCGACTTGGCCGGGTCGCATGGGCACGCGTTTGGGGCGTTGGTGTCCTCGGCCGAGGCCACGTCGTCCGCGACCGATGCGCCGGTGTCCCCCTCGCCCAGGTCCGTGCCGATAACCGTGTCGGACGTTCCCGCGTCCACCGAGTCGTCGCTGCATGCCGTTACAAGGCACGCCGCCGCCACGAATAACGGGGCGGCTACGAACCCGTATGGGAACAGGGGGCGCGGCATCTTCAGCTCCAGCGAACTGGCAGAATATACCGAAAGCCGCACGTCCGTTGGGGCAAGTACGGTCAATTCAGGGCTTGAAGTTGAAATTCTCGGCGCAGTCCGACACGGCCTTGTACTTGGCGAACGCGGCTTTGTCCGACTTCTGCTGCACGTCGAACATGCATTTGAACTTGTTCCAGTCGACGCCGACCTGCTTGGTGTGCTTGCAGTTGACTATCTTGTTGCCGACCTCGATGCACTTGGGGTCCAACACGCAGACCTGGACCTCCTTTGTGCAGTTGGCCCAAAAGAGCAGCCAGTCCTTGAGGCCGCCCGGGTTGCAGTCGATCGGGCACTTGGTCGCGTCTTCGTAAGCTGGCGTGCACTTCAGATCTGCGCACGTGTTGAGCGGCAGGCCGTTGCAGCCCTTCTTGGTCTCTTTGCCCCAGCACGTGCCGTCCTGGCAGGTGTCGGGCGTCGTGCACTTGATGCCGTCGTCGCAAGGGGTCCCGTGCCCCTTCATCTTGTGTTCGCAGTTGCCGTAGCCGACGCCGCAATAGTCGAACGTGCACTGGTTGTAGTCGTTGCAGGTGAACGATTTGTGAGGCACGCAGGCGCCGTTGTTGCACACGTGCGTCGAGCATTTCTTCGTGCCGACACAGGCTTTGCCCCACTTGGTGGGATTGCCCGTGCATTTGCCGCTGGCCTTGCAGCTGTCCTTGCCCGTGCACGGGTTGCCGTCGTCACACCACCCGTTCATGTTGCCCGGGACCACGATGCAACCGCCCGCTTTTTCGTCGCACTTGGCGACCTTGCACTGCTCTTTGGTCTCGCATTTCTTGGAGTTGTACAGGCATTGGCCGCCCGAACATACGTGATCGACCGTGCACGCGAGCCCGTCTTCACAGGGCGCGCCTTCGGCCTTGGCGACAAACACGCACGTCAACGCCTTGGTGCACGCGTCATCGGTACAGGCGTTGCCGTCGTCGCAGTGACCGTGGTTGAAGCATTTGCCGGGCGGCGGCTTGGGGCCGGCGGTGTCGGCCGGGGCGCTGTCGGGTTCGGCGTCTTGTTGGACGTCCTCAGCTCCGGCGTCCGCCTGGCTGTCCGGCGCCGTTGTCGCGTCGACCCATGACCCCGCGTCGACCGGTTGCGCGGCATCCACGATCGCTCCGGCGTCCACGGGACCACCAGCATCAACCGCTGCGTTGCCGCCAGCATCCATGGGGCCGGCATCTACGTGTCCGGCGTCGAGGTCCGGGCCTGTGTCCTGGGCTGCCTCAGCGTCCACTGCGCCGCCCGAACCCGAATCAGCTGGTCCCGAATCGGCGGGGCCCGCATCGACCGGTCCTGTGTCCGGGGCACCAACGTCCACTCCCACATCTGCGGTCGTCACATCGTCCGCGCCTGTCAGGGGATCGCCTTCATCGTCGAGCGGCTTGGATGCGCACCCCGGTAGCGCGACCGCTGTGACCAACAAGATACAGAGCAAACCGACGGCGCCACGCGCGCGTGGCCAAGAAGCTGGCCCAGAGGCTCGCCAAGAAGCTGGCCCAGAGGCTCGCCAAGAAGCTGGCCCAGAGGCTCGCCCAGAAGCTGGCCCAGAAGCTAGCCCAGAAGCTAGCAAAGCGTGTTCGAACGACGGACAAGACTGCATTTGCGCAGCATACATGGCGCCGCGGCCCGGATCTTCGGCGATTCTGTGATTCTTCGTGCAAACACCCGGAGAACAAGGCGTTTGTGGCGAATCGGCCAGCTATTTGCACGCGCCCGCTGCGCACGTGAGCCCGACACCGCAGGTCAGCCCGGCCTTGGCGTCGGTGTGCGTGCATGTCGCGGTGGTCGCGTCGCCGTTGCAGCTGTCGATCGTGCACGGGTTGCCGTCATCGCAGGAGGTCGCGGCCTTCTGGGCGCACTTGCCGGTGCAGATCCCCGACGAAAACAAGTCGCTGCGGTACACCCAGCTCTCTGCGCTTGCTCCGGACTTGGCGCGACCGACAACCACGACATGGTCTTCGACGATCGCGAGCCCTCGCACGATTGGGGTCACCGTCTTGGACGTCCCATGCGGGATGCGGCCGCCGCCAAGGCCGTTGCCGAACCGGTCGAAGCGATAGAGCGCCGCGAGCGGGTCGGTCGTCATGCTCTGTTTGCGGACATTCTGGACGGTGACGATCGAACCGTCTGTCAGCACAGCGATGTCCTCCATCTCCGACCAGAACCAGGTCGAATCGACCCACTGCCACACCTTGTCGAGGTTGTCGTCGACCCGGAACAGCCAAGCATGCGGTTCGCCTTTGTTGGGCGTATAGCCCGCCACGATGAAGCCCCCGTCAGGTGCCGACGCGAGCGATCGGAACTCATCGTTGCCACCGCCGCCGAACGTCGCGGACTTGTGCAGCTTCAAGTCAGCCCCGACCCGCACGATGGCGCCCTGAAGATCGGTGGGGGCCTTGTGCCGCGCAGATCCCGCGACCACGTAGCTGCCGTCAGGCGCTTCCTCGATGGCCGAATACGTTTCGTCGCTGCTGGTGCCGATCACCGTCTTCGCCATGAGCTTACCGGCGCCGGAAAACCGCGCGACCAGGCCTTGCCAGCGTTTGCCGTTGGTGGGGCTACGCGTCGATCCCGCCACGAAGAAGCGCCCCGAAGGACGGGCGTAGACGTCGGCGAAATGGTCGTCGTGGTTGTCGTCGTAGAGCACGCTCATGGAGCTGCCGAGGTCGCGGTTGAAGGCGATGACGGTGGCGGAGTCTGCGCCGACCGCGGGGCGATCCAGCGTGATTGTGACCAGCACTGTGTCCGCGTCCCACCGGGCGATACGCCTGACCTTGGCGTCGTAGCTCTTGCCGTCGCCCCAGATCTGCGTCTTGAGCAGCTTGCCGTTGGCGTCGAAGCGGCCGATCCACGCGCGCTGTTTCATGTTCGGATCGTGGCGCTCGCCGACCGCGATCCAGCCGCCACCGTCGAGGTGCACGGCGTCGAGGATGGACGCCGCCTTCGTCGTGCCGGAGATGTCGAGATGAAGCGGCTTTCCTTTGCCGCACTTGCCGGTCGCACAGGCGCCGTGACCCGTGCAGGGGTGGCCGTCATCACACCTTCCAGTGTGGGCATTGTGCGTGCATCCCTTGGCGGCCACGCAGACGTCGACCGTGCACGCATTACCGTCATCGCAGCCCTTCGCGGGCGCCGTGCAGAGGTTGGTTTTTCCGCACACAGCGCCCAGTCCGCGGTCGACCGTGCCCACGAAGATCTCGGCGCTGCCCTTGCCGGTGACCGCCTGGCCGCTGCCCTCGCCCGCCCACACGAGTCCCCCGCCCGGCGCCGCATCGACACCTGAAGCGAACAGCTTGCCCGTCGTCTTGCCGATCACCACGTCCTGCGCAAGCCGCCCATCGGGACTGACGATCCCCAGCCACGCCTGCACGCCGCCACCGGCCTGGTCGTGATCGTTGCCCGAAAACGCGATGTTGCCGCCGGGTAGCTCCGCGAGGTCCAGGATGCGGCGCTTGTGGCCCTTCTTGTCCAGCACCATCTCCCAGCGGGTGGCGCCGTTGGTCGACAAGCGCCACAGGTGAGAGCGGAACGACGTGCCCTTCTTGGCGTACACCGCCGCGAGCAAGTCGCCGTTGGCCAGGGCGATGATCGCCTGGGATTCACTGCTCTCCTTGAGCCGCCAGGTGCGTGACCAGACAGGTGCGCCGGTGTTGTCGAGGACCCAGAGGATGGGCCTGAGCCAGCCGCCGACAGCCGTCGTCATGGCCATCACGGCGAGTCGTCCGCCGGCCATGGGCGCGATGCCGCCACAGTCCTCCGTGAGCGGGCCGCCGAGCCCTCGGATCCATCGCTGCTTGTGGTTGCTGTCCAGCGCCACGACGAGCGCGTCGCGGTTGCTCGGCGACTCATAACGAACGCCGCCGACCGCATAGCCGTAGGGCATCGGCACAATCACCCGCCCCCACTCCCGCTTGGCGGTGCCGAACTTGGCGTTCCAGGACTGGTCGCCTGCGATCGAATAGCGCGCGACGAAGACCGCACCAGCTGTATTGCTCCCGTCGGCGAGCCCGGTGACCACGACATGCTGTTTTCCGTCGCGCGCGATGTCGTGTAGTTGGTCGATCAGTTTGCCGCCGATCTCGCGGGTCCAAACCGATTTTCCGCCGGCGTCCAACCGCCCCATCCAGCCCTGGCTGCTGTCGTTGACCGTGGGGATCAGCCCGACCGCGATCGAGCTTCCGTCGTCCAACGCCACGATGTCAGTCGCCGTGTCGTCGCCCGTTGTGCCCAACGCCCTGGTCCAGAGCCTCGGCTTGCCCTCGCACGTCCCACCGGAACAGGCATCGAGCACCGAACAGGTGTCGCCGTCATCGCACGGCGCCGTCCCGCTGAGCTTGGTGTGCACGCAGCCGGTTTTCGGATCGCAGACGTCCTTGGTGCAGCCGTTGCCGTCGTCGCAGCTGGCCGCGGCCGAGATGCAGCCCTTGTTCTTGCAGACCGAGCTCTTCGTGCACGCGTCGCCGTCGTCGCAAGCCGCGCCGTTGTTGGCGGTGAACACGCACCCCGTGGTCGGATCGCAGACATCCTTGGTGCACCCGTTTGCGTCGTCGCACGGCTTGGTCTTGGTCGCTGAGCACACGCCCGATTTGCACGCGGCCACCGCGGTACACGCCTTTCCGTCGCTGCAGTCGGCCCCGTCCGGTCGCTGCTTGAGCCCGCAGGTGCCCGACTTGGGTTCGCAGACGGCCTTGGTGCACGCGGTGTCGTTGACGGCGGAACACGTGACGATGGTCTTGGGATTGAGCAGGCATTTGCCGAGGCTCTTGACGCAAAACAAGGTGCCGTTGCACGGGTTGCCGTCCTCGAACAGGGCGCAATCGGCGTTGGACAGGCATTCGCACAGCAGCTTCGACCCGGCCTGGCACGAACCGGACTTGCAGGCGTCGTCGCCCGTGCACTTATCGCCGTCATCGCAGCCGCTGCCGTCGGTCACCTGGAGCGTCGCGCACTGACCGGTTGTGGGCTGGCACGAGGTCTTGATGCACGCCGTGTCGCCGACCGTCTTGCAGCCGACGATGGTCGCGGGGTTGAGGTTGCAGACGTGCTTGCCCGGCACCGTCGTATCGCAATACAGCGTGCCGTTGCAGAGGTTGCCGTCCTCCCACGGCGCGCACTCCTTGGTCTTCGAACACGGGCAGATGTTGACGCCGCCCTTGCACGACCCGGCCGTGCACGCGTCGTTCTTGGTGCACTTGTTGCCGTCGTAGCAGACGCTTCCGTCCGGGCGGTTTTCCAGCTTGCACAGGCCGGTCTTGGGCTGGCACACGGCGCTGCGGCATGCGGTGTCGTTGTTCTTCTGGCAGGCGACGATGGTGGCCGGGTTGCCCAGGCATTTGCCGCTGGCTTTGTGGCAATAGAGCGTGCCGTTGCAGAGGTCGCCGTCGCCGTGTTTGGCCTTGCACCAGTCGTGGGACGGGCACTTGGTCACCGCTCCCGACTGGCATTCTCCCTTCGCGCACGCGTCGCCGGTGGTTTCGGGTTTGCCGTCGTCGCAGGGTTTGCCGTCGAGGAGCGCAACGAGCTCGCATTTGCCGGTCTTGGGCTGGCACTGCTCGGTCGCGCACGCGGTGTTCGTCTTGCCGAGGCAATGGACCTTCGTTGTCGGGTTGGGGATGCAAACGCGCGTTCCAGCCTTGGTGGTCGCGCAATACAGCTCGCCCTTGCACTTATCGCCGTCGCCTTTGCCGGCGCAGTCGGCCGATGTCGTGCAGTCACAGACGTTCTTGCCGGCCTTGCACGTCCCGTTTTCGCAGTGGTCGTCGACCGTGCAGAGCTGCCCGTCGTTGCAGTCGGCGGTTGTCGGGGCGGGTTTGTGCTGGCAGGTGCCGACGCCACCGACAGAGGTGCACGAATCGACGGTGCACGGCTTGTGGTCCTCGCAGTTCTTGGCCGCGCCGGCTTTGCACACGCCTTTGACGCAAAACCCGGTGCCGGTGCATGGGTCGCCGTCGTCGCAGGCGACGTTTTCGACGTGCAGCGCGGTCTCACACGCCCAGGTCTTCGCGTCGCAGACCCGGTACGTGCACGGATCCTTCGTCTTCGGACAGAGCCCGACGGCCGGCGAGCCTGTGCATTGGCCGTTGACGCAAGCGGCGAGCCCGCACTGGCCGACCTTGGGGCACTGGCTGTCCTTGGAGCATTCGACCCCTGTGTCTTGGCCGACATCAACGGCCGCGGTCCCCGTGTCTTGGGCGGCCTCGGCGGTGTCCTTTCCGGTGTCGATAGCCGTGTCGGCGGTATCCGAGCCCACGTCTTCGGCCGCCGTGTCTTCGGCAGCGTCGCCGTCCGTTTCGCCGCTACAAGCGCTGACAACGACAACAAAAACGAAGGCAACCAGCCCCGCCGTGCGGGATCGAAGAGGGTCTCCAAGCCGTATCATCACGGGCAGAATGCCATAATTCGCCGTCGCTACGCCGCCCCCGCGTTCGCTTGCGTGCACCACGTCCCTGCGGCACGCTCGCCTCGTCCTTGACCGTGTACCCAAAAGGGGAGCCTTTCATGTCCCAAATGAGGCCCAGCCGCCTTGTCGTCGCAGCCTTCGCCGGCATGCTGATGGCGTCGTCGTTGACCGGTTGTGGAGGCAGCTTCGAGGTCGTCGCCGAACGCCCTCTGCCGGAAACCGAAAAGCCCAAGGGCATCATCATCTTCCCGGCCGCGGTCATGATCCCGGGATCGACGCCGCTCGAATACGCGTCGCGCGCCAACGACATGGCCAACTGGCTGCTGGCCCGCACCGAGCTGCCGGTTGTCGGACCCTTTGATTACAAGGTGTACCGGCTGCCCGACGAGCTGCGCGTTGCGTCGACGTCGACCAACCTGATGACCCGGGCGCGCGATCGAATCGACATCAAGGGATGGCTCGCGCTGCGGCTGATGATCACCGAAAACCGCGCGCACAACACCCGCGACATCGTGGACATGCGCAAGAACAGCAAGAAGAAGGGGCAGGTCTACCGGCAGCGCGCGGTCGAAGCGACGGTGCGGCTGGAACTCGAGCTGTTCGAAGCGATGCGCGGCAAACGGTTGGCGCAGATCGTCATCAAGGACGTCGATGACCCGTCGGCGCTCAGCCCCGATGGCGACCCACGCCCGCATGTGCAAAAGATGATCTTCAAGGCGATGAGCATGCTCTTCGCCGAACAAGCCGCGCTGCTCGATGCGACCCCGCGCCGCCGCGTGCGCAAGGGATTTGTACCATCCGTGCCGGCGTTGGCCTCGTACAGCATCCCCGGCAAGCCGTCGTTTCTCGACAAGCACAAGGACAAGGACGACACCGACCGCCAAGCTGCGATGATGGGGTTGTGGGATCGCTACAAGCCCGGCCTGCCGACCAAAGCCGTGTACGTCGCCGGCAAACATCACGGCTTGCTCGCGCTCGACGCCCGCGACCCGATTCAGAAGCACGACGTGGTGATGATGGTCGGCGGCAAGAAGGTGTTTTTGCCCCACCAGCTCGATCGCTACTTGCAACAGTGCGGCCAGGCAGGCTGCGAAGTGACGGTTCGGCGCGGCTTCAAGGACCTGAAGTTGCAGGTGAACTGGCGGCCGACCGAGAAGCTCGAGATGAGCCCCGACGAAGAAGACAAGGACGAATAGCGGCGCCTTTCGCCGACCGTCATGGCTGACAAAGCGCCCGCTGAGCGCCTGTCGGGCACCCTCTTGCGGTTCATCTACCGCAACACGGAGCGCGGCTTTGGTATCGCGGTCATCGAGACCGGGGACGCCGAGCACGTCATCAAGGGCCCTCTTTGGGGCGTCGAAGAGGGCGAGCCCATCGCGGTCACCGGCCGTTGGGTCAACGACCCGCAATACGGTAAGCAATTCAAGGTCACCGCCGTCCAGCCGGACCTGCCTTCCACGCGCACTGGCATCGTCGAATTCATCGCCCGCGCCAAGGTGCACGGCGTCGGGCGCAAGATGGCTGAGCGCATCGTCGACATGTTCGGCGACAAGGCGCTGGACATCGTCCGCGACAACCCGGGGCGTCTGCAGGCGGTCAACGGCATCGGCCCGGCGCGCGCTGAGTCCATCGCATCCGAGCTCCAAGACCGGATGCAGCGCGCCGACAGCCAGGTCTTTCTCTATTCGCTCGGGCTCGGGCCAGCCCTGGTGCGCCGCATCATCGAGCGCTTCGGCGACGACGCCGGCCGGACGGTGCGCAAACGGCCCTACACGCTCGCGGCCGAGGTCTCGGGCATCGGCTTTCGCATCGCCGACCGGATCGCGCGCAACCAGGGGCTCGGCGCCGACGATCCCAACCGCATCGCCGCGGGCGTCATCCACATTGTCGACGAGCTCGCCGGCAACGGTCACACGGCGCCACCCCGACCCCGCGTTCTCGAAGCCGCCGCCGAGCTGCTGCGCTCCCCTCCAGGCCCTGTCGCGGACGCCATCGAGAAGCTCGTCGCCACCGGCACGCTCAAGCCCGCTACAACCCAGGCCGGGGGACGACGCGAGCATCGCCTCGCCATTGCGCGCCTCTACCACGCCGAAAAACGCCTCGCTGAAGACTTGCAACGCCTCGCCGGCAGCCACGGTGCGCCGATGGACGTGGGCGAGATCGATGGCCGGATGCAGCTGGCCGCCGACGCGCTCGGGTTCGGACTCGAAGGCACGCAGCGGGACGCCGTCATCGAGGCCCTGTCGGCCGGGCTCATGGTCGTGACCGGCGGTCCCGGAACCGGCAAGACGACCATCGTTCAAGGCCTGCTCGCCGCCACCACACCCGACGAATCGACGGTCGCCCTCGCCGCTCCGACCGGTCGCGCCGCGCGCAGGCTGTCTGAAACCACGATGCGGGAAGCCAAGACCGTGCACCGCCTGCTCGAATTCGACGCGCAGGACATGAGCTTTGTGCGCAACCGCGAAAACCCGATCGACGCAGACCTCATCATCATCGACGAGAGCTCGATGCTCGATGTACGCCTCGCCGCCGCCTTGTGCGCTGCGGTGCGACCCGGGGCTCGTTTGCTGCTCGTGGGCGACGCCGACCAGCTTCCGAGCGTCGGACCGGGCAGCGTGCTCGGCGACGTCATCGTTTCGGGCGTGTGCCCCGTCGTTCGGCTCGACCGCATCTACCGCCAGGCGAGCCGGTCCCTCATCGTCGAATCCGCCCACCGCGTCCGTCGCGGCCAGGCACCAGTCGGCGCCCGCGATCCCCGCGGCGACTTCTTCATCATCACGCGCCACGAACCGCCCGGCATCATGGACACGGTGCTCCAAATCGTGTGCCAGCGCTTGCCCGGTCGCTACGGCTTTGACCCGGTCGATGACATCCAGGTGCTCGTTCCGATCCATCGCGGACCGCTGGGAACCGAGGCCTTCAACGCCGCGCTCCGCGAACAGCTCAACCCCGGTGGCGACGCGGTTGGCGGCGGATTGCGGGTCGGTGACAAGGTCATCCAGGTCCGTAACAACTACGATCTCGACGTGTTTAATGGCGACGTTGGCCGCGTCCAGGGGCGCTCGGGCGATCACGTGCAGATCGCGTTCACCGGCCGCGAGGTGGAGGTCCCTTCCAGCGGTCTCGACGACCTGCAGCTGGCCTACGCAATCACGGTCCACAAGTCCCAGGGCAGCGAATACAAGGCCGTCGTGCTGCCGCTACATGGCCAACATTATATGCTCTTGCAGCGCAACCTGCTGTACACGGCCATCACGCGCGCGCGTCGGTTCGCTGTCCTGGTCGGACCGCGCAGCGCGATAGACCGCGCCGTGGCCAACGCCGATCCAATCCACCGAAGCACGTTGCTCGCTGCGCGCTTGGATGGGACTCTGCAAGACGAGCAACCCGCTTCCGACGACGCCTGACGCAGCCATTTCGTGACCTCGATCCCCCCTGACAGCGCCCCCGGCGGCGAGACCGGTCCGTCCGAACCCACGGGCGGCGTGCTCGGTCCAATCGTCGCCGCGGTGCGCAAGGGTGAACTCCCCCTCGGTGGCGTCGACCCCGGCTTGCTCGACCGCCTCGAGTCCATCGCCGCCGCCAGGTCGACCATCCCGCGCGGCTGGCGCCCCCTGCTCGATCGACGCCGGCTCGGGGATCGCGCCGCCCGTGAAGGTGCCGCCAACCTGCTCGTGATGCTCGGCCACTGGGACGGTCATGACGACATCGACACGTTGGCCAAAGCGGTGCCCAAGCCGTTCACCGACGAGGCGCTCGCCGACGTGCGCGGTCCCGAAGACGTCGCGCAGCGCGTCGCCGACCTGCCGCTCCTGGATCGCCCGCTGATCAGCGTCGACGGCGTGGATCCGCTCGAGATCGATGACGCGCTTTGGGCCCACAAGGAAGGCGACGACGTCGTCGTGACCATCGCCATCGCAAGCCCCGGCGACTTCTTTGACGCGGGCGGCCCGCTCGACCTCGAGGTCGCACGCCGCGCGAGCACGTTCTATCACCCGCGCTACACGACGCCGATGCTGCCCGACGCCATCGGGGACGCCGCGAGCCTCGTCGCCGGCCAGGAACGACCCGCCATCGTCAGCGAGGTCCGCGTTGGGCCAGGTGGGCGGGTGAGCGAATCGACCGTGTCCCATCGCCGCGTGGTCGTTCAGCGCGCCGTTCCCTATGACGAAGCCGACAGTTGGATCAACGGGACCGCCGCGCCCGACCCCGATGACGCTTCCGCCAGTGGCGCGGTCGAGGCCCTCAAGCTCCTTTGGCAAGCCGCCCAACGCTCCGAACAACGGCGCATCGAAAACGGCGCGTGGTTGCTGTATCGCACCGCCATCGAGGTCAAGTGCCTGCCCTTTTCGCAGCCCAACGTGCTCGCCGTGGACCAATCCACCGCGGCCCGTCGCCTGGTCGGCGAGTCGATGGTGCTCTGCGGCGCTTCCGTAGCCGCGTTCTGCCGTGAAAACGCGGTTACCGTGCCGTTTCGCTGCCAGGAACAACCCAAACAACCACCGCTCGCGCCCGGGCTGTACACCGAACCCGCAGATATTCGATCGATGCTGCGCCACATGAGCCCGGCGAACCCGTCGCTGCAACCCGCGCCTCATGCGACCCTTGGCGTCGAACAATATGTGCAAGCGAGCTCGCCGCTGCGTCGTTACCTCGACCTGATGACCCAACGCCAGGTCATCGCAGCGCTACAGAAGAAGCCGCCCGTCTACAGCAAGAGCCGCCTGCAACGCGTCATCGCCCGCAACCGCAGCGCCATCCGCAGCTACCGTCGGTCCCAGCGCAAGGCCGACAGCTACTTCACGCGCTTGTGGCTCGCCCAGCAGGGCCTCGGCACGCTGCTCCGCGCGCAGATCACCCCCGACCTCGGTCGCAAGGGACGCACCATCGCGTACGTCGACCGGCTGAACCTGGAGATCGAGCTGCCCGAGTTCATCGCGCCGATCGGAACGTGGGTTGAGTTGTCGGTGACCGGCGTGGACGTTCGCGGCGAGGTAAGAGCCGATGTGGCGCGCCGCCTCGACGAATAGCTGGTTTCCGTGTAAAAACAGCTGGTTCGGACCATGTGGCGAGCTTCTGAGCCGCGAAGATGCTCCGTTCGCTGTCAACCCCGTGGCGGCG
>CAZLMW010000044.1:33226-57878 GCA_964560875.1 uncultured Enterobacteriaceae bacterium | reverse complement strand
TTAGCGACACCGGCCGAAAAGCGCCGCGGAGGAAAACATGGGAATCGATATCAAGTGGCCAACCAACCTGCATCTGCTGGACCCGATCACGCCGGTTGCCGGCCTCGCCGTCTTTCCGCTCGTCGGCAAGGGTAAAGCGCCCAATGCATTGACGCTCGACGAAGCCCAGGAGCAGGGCAAGGTCGTCATCGAAGAGCAGAAGGAAGGTGAATCCGTGCCCGAGGTGGAGCTCGAGGTGCTCGGAGACGTGCCGGTCATCATCCTCGAAGGCGAGCTGCTCGAGGGCGCGCTGCAAAACCGGGTCGTCAACATCACGCTGCTGCTGCCTCCGGGCAAACACAAGGTGCCCGTCAACTGCGTCGAGTCGGGGCGCTGGCACGCCAAGGGCCACACGCGCCAGTGGTACGCCGGCAAGAGCCAACGTGTCCGAAAGGCCCGTGAGTTCGAGGCGACGGGAACGACGCTCGATGCCGATATCCGCCGCCGCAAGATGCGCAGCGGGGTGCGTTCGATGCGTCGTACCGGCAAGGCGAGCGCCAACCAATCGGTCACCTGGGACGCGATCGACAGCAAGCTCACCCGCAACACCATGCGGGCGGCCGACAACGATCTGCTCGAGCTGCATGAGTCGCGATGGGACGTGCTCAACGAATCGGTGGCGCGGCTCGAACCGGTGCGTGGCCAGGTCGGTGCCGTGGTCGCCGTCGCGGGGCGTGTCGTCGCGATGGAAGTCGTGGGCGACCCGGCAAGTTGGCGAAAGGTGTGGCGCAAGGTGCTTGTCGGATACGTCGGTGAAGGCCTCGACTACAGCGTCCGTTCACGCCCGGTCGACACCGAGACCGCCGCACGTTTCGCGGAAAACGCCGGTCACGCGGGCTGGCAAAAGACGCCCAGCCCGGTCGGTCGTGGCACGCATGAAACGCTGGACGAGCAGCTCACAGGATTCGTCCTCCGCGACGGAGACACGGTGCGGCATGCGGTTGTTTTCGCTGACTGAGTCGCGGTGGTTGGGAAGCTACGCCGGACTACGCCCAATGCCGGTCACTTAGGGTGTAAAGGTTTGATTTACCAATCAAATTCATGCGAGCGGCCGAAGCCCCGGGCCTGAAGCCGGGGTCGGTAAGTGACCAGCATTGGTTTTAATCCGGTCCAGGAGCCTGTAGCGGAAAGCGGATTTGTAGGCGCGAAGCGTCGACGGGCAGTAGCCTTGGGCGCCAGCCCAAGGGCTGTCGGTTCATCATCTTGAGGCGTGAAGCGCCGACAGGTCCTGCCGCCGCGTCAAAGCGGAGCCCCGGGCCTTCAGCCGGGGACGCTAAGTGACCGGCATTGGGACTACGCCGGGCTAAACATCCGGATCTTGCCAGTCGCCGTTGCTCCACACGTGCAGGATGTGCCGGGCGCGTGAGGTGGCGACGTAGCGGGCTCTGCGGTTGGCGCGCGGGTCTTCCAGGTCGATATCGGCGAGGATGACGACGTCGGATTCCAAGCCCTTGAAACCGCTCAGCGTCGTGTGCAAGACCGCGCCGGAGCGCTCGAACGGGTCGTCGGACAGCGCGATCGGTCCAAACGACTCCACGGACTTGAACGAGCTGTTCTTCTTGCTGTGAGGGGTCAAGACGACAATCCGATCCGGCGTGATTCGATCGTTCTTCACGAGCCGCTGCACGAGCTCGCTAACGGCTTGGACATCTTTGGCGGGCCGGCGCATGCCGTGCGACGTCGGTTCGATACCGTCGGGGCTGTGACGCCACGCTTCGTTGTTGTTGCGGCCAAGGCGACTCACGACGGCGGCGATGGCCTTGGTGTTGCGGTAGTTGATCGTGAGGTTGAAGACGGGCATCGGCGGCAGACCGGCCTGCCCGCGACCGAAGATGTCTTGTTCGGCGTCGCCAAAAACCGCGAGGCGCCCCGTTTTCTGGTCCCGAAGCAGCTCGAGCAGGACCACCCACCACGACGGCAGGAAATCCTGGGCTTCATCCACGACGATCGCGTCGAAGCGACGGGCCTTCTCTGCGACGATCGATTCGAGCACGTAGTTGGGCGCAGCTTCGAGCCAAAAGCGCTGCTTTTCCGCCTTGTCTTTGGGCACCGTGAAGGGCTCGCCGTGCACGCGCTTGGATTCATGCCAGCAGATGCTGTGAAAATGCTGGACGATGATCGAGCCCGCGGTGGCCTCGTCGCGCAGGCGTTTTCTCAGGCCGCCCGCCAACGCCTTGTTGAAGCAGACGAAGAGCACATCAGCGCCGCGTTCGGCGAATCTCCGCGCGGTTTCGATCGCGAGCACGGTCTTGCCGGTTCCAGCGCCGCCAGTGACGTGCATGCGCGGCTGCGCGATGAGGTGCTGCATCGCCTGGAGCTGATCGCGGGAGACGCGGACCAACGCGGCTTCATCGGCGTCGAGCCGCGAACCGAGACATTCGACGATGCCGACGATGGGAAACACCACCGACTTGCGGAAGCGCTTGAATTCTCGGGATGAAAAGGGCTCAGGCGCCTTGCGAGCGGCCTTGCGCCAGCAGCTCACCGCGCCGCGCACCCAGCTGAGTGGGTCGACCAGGTGGCGACTATCAAAGACGATCGCTTCGGGGACGTCCGCCGGCCGCAGGTTGTCTTCGTCGAACCGGGCGTCGGGGAAGGCGACGGCATAACCGAAGATCAGCGGCAGCCGTTGCGCGCCGGTGTTGGCGAGCTTCTGCCACCGCTCTTCGAGCTGGTCGACGAGATCGTGCTGGTTTTCGCGCGCCTGCTTGTACGGCGAACGCTTCATGGGCATGTCGCCGTCGTCGTCTCGTCGCCACCACTGACCGAACCCATCGCGCCGCACTCCTTTGCCCTTGCATTCGATGCAGAGCAGGCCGTGTTCGCGATGTAGCAGCAGGAAGTCGACCTCCCCTTCGCGGCCGGAATCATCCAGGTATTCAAACGACCAATACACGAACCAGTCGTCGGGCAGGCCGTCTTTGAGCGCGCGCCAGAGCTTCTGTTCAGCCTTGCGACCGGGGCCGTCGGGCGGCTCGTTGCGGGGGATCATCGTGGCCAAGAGCAGCTCCTCGGGATCGATATAGCGGGGCTATTTCAGTTGGAACGTATCCTACACCGTCGGGTCAGCGTTGGTGAGAAGCTCGCGCAGTCGGGTTCCTTTGCCGGCCTTGGCCCGCGCCTGCATACTCGCGCCATGATCACCACCAACACCTCCGCGGCAGGCGCCACGATCGCGCGTCTGCTGGCCCGAATCACCATCCTGCTTATCTCGGCGACCTTGCCGATGGCGATGCTGAGCGGCTGCGCCAAGAAGAACGAGAAGGCGAAGATGCCGATCAAGCCCGGCCTCGACCTGTCGAAGCTGCCCGGTTTGCTGACGTGTCTGCCTGGGCCGGTCAACAGCAAGGGCGTCGGTAAGCTCTGCACCAAGCGCGAAGATTGCGCGGGGCAGTGGGCGAGTTTTTGCGATGTGGTGGTCAACAAGAAGCGGCCGCCGATGTGCTCGCGGATGTGCGACGACAACACCGACTGCGGCGAGAACGCGTACTGCGGCGTCATCAACGGCGTGCGCCACTGTTATCCCAAGGTCTGCCACGAGTGGAAGTGGACGCCCGGCTGCGAAAAGCACAACCCGTTTTGCGTCGACAAAGGCGCTGAAAAGGCCACCGACGAGCAAAAACCCAAGCACAAAGGCGCGCTCATCTGCGCCGGTGGCATCAACTTCAACGAGCACGGGTGGGGCAAGCGCTGCGATCCGTCCTCGCGCGAGAAAAACGGCGTGGCGTGCAAGGGGCTCAAGGCGCGGGCGTGCGAATCGACGTTCAACCCGACCGGCCCGAACTTCTGTGTGCGCGAGTGCTGGAGCGACTACATCTGCGGCGACTACGGCTACTGCGCCTATCACTTGCCGATCAAGAGCTTCTCATTTTGCCTGCCGCGCTGCCCCGAGGCGCGCCACCGAGCCATCAAGGAGCGGCCGGCAAATATCGGGGTCTGCAACGTCGACCAGGGCGTCATCCCCAACGGCAAAAAAGACGCCGGCAACCCCGACGGTGTGGGCGTGCGCTGCAAGGCCGACAGCGATTGTGCGGGCAACAGCAAGGCGAAGACCTGCGGAACGTCGCTCGGCAGCCAGCGCAAGCCCGATGTGTGCACGATGACCTGCAAGGCGGACGCCGACTGCGGCAACAACGCGCTGTGTGTCGACGTGGACTTCAACGTGGCGGGCGACGGCAAGGCCGGTGGCAAAAAGGCCTGCGTGCCCGCTTGCTGGGCGATCTGAGCCGGGCGAATTCGCGGTCTACGTCGAGCAGGCGCGCTCTACAACGCGTGTTCGCGAAGGGTTGCGGCTGAAACCGGCGCTCAAATCAGGGCGTGAGCGTGTGCAGGTCGAAGTCGTACTCGTCCGGGTCAGCCGGCACATCGACGAACTTTTCGAGCCACGCAACGTAGTCAGCGTCGATGCCGATCTCCTTGGCGCCGCCGACGATCTTCTCGGTGTTGCTCGGGTGGCTGATGTTGCCCCAAATCCACCAGCGCGGCAGCGTGCGGTAGATGTCGCCCCAGACCACCTTGCCGGTCGTGTCGTCGATGACGGCGTAGGTCTTGCGCTCGAGGTGGCGGCCTTCCTTCTCCTGCGGGTCGAGGCTGGCTTCCATCTCGCTGTTGGGCATCCGGTACAGGGCGCCGCGGACGATGCCGTCGCGCTTGGGCAGGATGGTGACGTAGGACTTGCCGGGCTGCTGGCTGTCCTTGGCGAACGCGACCTGCCAGTCGTCGATGTGGCCAAGGCGCATGTCGTATACGGTCAGCTCCCGGCGCTCGCCGAAGCGGAACATGTTGGACGCGTACCCATAGTAATAGGTCGTGTGGCCCGCGGCGCTGTGCGCGCTCGCCGTGCAGCCGCCGGGCAAGGTGTCGCGGCCCTTCCACTTGCCGGTCCAGTCGCCGTCCCACGTCCACAGCCAGGCGTCGACCATCGGCCCGTCCGAACCGACCCGAACCTGCCGGCGCCTGCGCACGTAATCGGCGCCGTGGATGCCGTCGAGGGCGCTTAGCAGCTCGTCATCGCCGTAGTAGAGCTCACCGGGCACCCACGCGTCGCCACCACCGCGGACGGCGAGGGCGAGCTCGTCATCGTCGAGGATGAACACGACGCCCTTGACTGTGGCGCGGCCTGCAAACAAGCGATCGCCAACGACGTCGTGGTGCTTGCCGCCGTGGGCGAGATGGTTGTGCAGGAAGACGAGATCGGTCATCGGTGGCTCCTCATGAGGCCGCTATTTGCGCCGGGGCGCGGACCGTAGCGGGGGATTGCGGCGCTTTCAACTCACGCGGTCCGACATCTGCGCGCCCGAGGCTGGCACTTCGTTGCACGGTCCGCTCATAGACTTTTCCGTTGCTTCTCCGTTGGTTGTCGCTCAAAATCGGCCCCGTCATTCAAATTCGGAGGAACCGATGCGCTCCATTCTCGCTCTGCGTGCTCGCGCGCGCGTGTGGCTGGTCGGGATTGCGATCGTGGTCCCCCCCCCCAACTGGGACGGGCTCGTTGCTTGAAATCCGGCCTGCGAACGCCGCAAGCAAGCCGCATCCGACGCCGCTGACAACGGCGCAGCGCTCGCTGCTGCCAAAGGTACGTACCACTGGAACCGTCTCATCGACGACTCGTGTTGAGGCCATCGCTAAGGCGCGAGCAAACACCAAGGCTTGCACCCGACGGTTCTACTCCGACACGACAACGTCGGCTTCTCCGCAGTCATTTATCGAATGCAAGCGGAACGGTCCGACCACCAGCACTCCCACGGGTGGCGGGGGCCAAGAGGCCCACGGTGGAGATCCCGACGGATGCGTGAACACGAGCCGCACCGTGTGCGCATACGACACCGCCACGCACTTCTTCCAAGAGATGATCAACGTCCATGGGCCATACTGCGACGCCTCGAACTGCTACTACAACTGGGACGGCATCGGTTCAACACCAAGTGCCGCGCCCTATGCGGCTGACATCAACGACGACCACACCTCGATGTTGTCAAGTCCCTGCACGTCCGATGTCGTCTCTGACCAAGATGAGTGGCTGGAGATCTTCGCGCGGGGCCGGCAATTCCGGCGCAAACCGGTTTACTGGAACGAGTTCCGCATCTACGCCGATACCTTCAACGGCGCTGCTTCCGGCAACTGGGCGCCCTGGAATATGAACCCGCAGGTCACAGCGACGCTCAACAAAGCCAACGGCTATCCCATCCGAGGCTGCACCGTTCCGCAGGCAAGCTCCCCGGAGTGCGGTGGCGGCGAGTGCCGATTCGACACGTGCACCATAGCGACGGATTGTCGCAACCCAATCGAAGGTTGCAACGTGGCGGCCGGGGTGAATCGCTGCGGTTGCGCGGTTGGCGCAGACTGTTTCTCCGGCGTATGCATGTCCGATGGCACATGTGGCACCGGCAACGGCACCTGCGCTTGCGCAGGTACAACATGTCCCGTCAGCGGAACTCCCGATTGTCACGGTGGGTACTGCATCTCGACGCGGGACGCCGACGTTGACCCAGGGTCATCGGGGCCATGGCTGACCTACCGAGCGCCCCGCGAAAGCGCTTCCCTCGACGGCGCGACGAGCGTTATCAAGATCACCGAAGACACGGCTGAGAACCCCATCAAGGGCATCAATGACAGAAGATCGTTCGAGTTTTCATTGGAGTTCTTCTGGAAGGGCTTTGGCGCAGGTGAAACCGAGCATGTGCTGGCCCATGCAGGCACCGACATCCAGCTGTCGATCGTCAAAGTCGTCAACGACGCGTACCTGAAGGCACGCGTGCGCGATGGCGTGGCGACGTACTTCGCGATCAACCCGTTTGTCTGGTACCGCGTCAGGTTCGCGGCATCGAGCACGCCGCATGTCGTGCTCGATGTGGACGTTTACAACGTCGCGACCGGCTTCTTCGACAAGGTCGGCTGCACGTGGGACGACTTCACAGGCGTATTCAGCTTCCCGTCGACGGTGCGCTTCGGCCACGACGGCTCCGCGGACAACTCGCTGCGCTTCCACGGCCGGCTCGACAACCCCCAGCTCAGCGATCATTGGGCCGTGCTCAATAGCAAGCGACCCACCGGTTGCGCGAAGGTGCCCTGATGTGGTGCTCGGGTCAGCTGGATGTGCGGCTCTTGCTGCTGTGTGGGGCGATGTCGGTGCTCGCGACCAGCGCAGCCTGCAATCGTGCGCCTCCGGAGGCCGATGCGGCACAGGCAGACGAAGACACCGGCGATAGTGCGGACGTGGAAGCGGCGGGCGCGGCGGATGCAGCCGAATCGCTCGATGGTGGAGCGGCTGACGCAAAGGACCACGCGCCCGGTGATGCCATCGCGACGTCCGATCCTGGCGATGTATTGCCAATGGACGCACCCGGTATCGACGCAACAGATACGTTCGGTTCGTTGCCGGACGTGGCCGGTCTGGTGTCGGGGCCCTATTGCTCAGGCGGCAACGCGCTGCCCAAGCCGTTGACCAAGTGCGATGTTGAGGGCCAGTGGCGTTGCACGGGCTATGGTGAGTCCTCCGTGCAGAGCTGGGGCCCCAACGCGCCCGACTGGATCACCGTCAAGCATGGCATCTGCCGGCGACCCTATCGCGTAAGATGCACGAAAACCGGCGGGCATTTGCGCTGGAAGCTCTCCGCATGCCCGAAACCTCCGAACTGGAACGAATGCAACAAGGCTTGGCAGAAGCCTACGTGCCAAGAAGGGCCCAAAGGAGTGAGCTGCTGTCCTTCGAGGTGTCTGGGCAACACTCAGGGCGTGACGCACCCGAGTAAGCTCAAAGATGTCAGTGGCTACGCGGCGCGTATCTGTGACGACGAGGACGCCGGCAAGATCCTGTGCGAGAAGCACGCCGCCGCCAAGGTTGTCGGCTGCGGCTACCTGTCGCAGCCGCCGTTCAACACCGCCACCAACAAGCTGATGTTCGCCAAGTGCGCGGACCAGTGCAAAGGCTGCCGCTACTGGTTTCACACCGAGGAGTGTTTGCCGATGTCCTGCCCCAAGCACTTCGGCCCGGCGCCGCAAAAGTGCCTCGACAGCGGCAAGTGCTTTTGGCCGCCCGACTTCCACACCAAGTGCCTGTGGGACAACGGCAAGCCGCGTTGCCCGAAAGACTGCAAGGAAGCCGGTGCAAAGAACTACTGATGTGCCAGCGGATAGCGCCTCGCCGCTGCACAGACACGCAACGCGTAAGCGCAACACCCTTCCGCGCAACTTTGCGTAAGCCTCGGAACACGACGCGAACGTCTGTTCGCTTGCAAGCCGGCGAAGTTCGTGCGATAGGCGCCGCGCGACGGCGATCTCGCCGCAGAAGGAGACATCGATATGGCCAGTGCAAGCGAATCTACCCTCTACAGCGGGGCGGCGACCGGCGCCGAAGCCGCGTTTGGCGCCGCCGCCGAGCGATGGAACGTCACCGAGGTCAACTACACCTTCGCCGGTCACGCCGATGCGCGTACTCGCGGCCTCAAGGAGCTGTCGCCGACCGAGCTCAAGCGCGGTGACGTCAGCCTCACCTACGTCGGCCGCATGATGAACCGCGTCTACCGCGACACGCCGCTGTTCCGAAAGGTGCTGCAGTCGATCTGGCACCAGATCAACTCCGCACAGGAAGTCTTCGTGGTCGGCGCGATCCTGCCCGACGGTCACGTCAAGGGCGGCACCGGCTGGGGCGCCGAGTTCGCCAAGCTCTGCAACAAGCCGCTGTACGTGTTCGACCAGGACCGTGGCCACTGGCTGAAGTGGGCCGAAGGCACCTGGAAAAGCGCGGGCGAGCCGGTGATCACCGAAACGGCGTTCTGCGGCACCGGCACCCGTTCGCCAACCGACGCCGGCAAAGCCGCCATCGACGCGCTGTTTGAGCGCTCTTTCGGCAGCTAGCAGACCGTCACAGGGCCGGCCTGCCAACCGCCCTACGAGTGAATCGCGCGACCATCAACGGCCAGCGCGGCTTCCTTCGTCACCTCGTGCAGCGTCGGATGGGCGTGACATACACGCGCCATATCTTCGCTGCTCGCGCCAAACGCCATCGCGGTCGCGGCTTCGACGATAAGCTCGCTCACCCGCGGCCCTATCATGTGCACGCCAACAACCCGATCGGTGTCCGCACGCGCGACGACCTTCACGAAACCTTCCGTGCTACCAAGCGCCTTGGCGCGGCCGTTGGCTGAAAACGGGAACTTGCCGACGCGCACCTCGATGCCGTCGGCTTCGCACTGCTCGGCGGTCTTGCCGACGGTCGCCACTTCCGGGTCCGTGTAGACGACGTTGGGAATCGTGTCGTAGTCGACGTGGCCCCAACCGGTGGCGATTCTCTCGGCGATCGCGACGCCCTCTTCTTCGGCCTTGTGGGCCAACATCGCGCCACGAACGCAGTCACCGATGGCGTAGAGCCCGGGCACCCCGGTCTCGAAGTGGTCGTCGATCTCGACCTGGCCCCACTTGTTGGCGGCCAACCCGACGTTTTCGAGCCCCAACCCCTCGGTATTCGGAACGCGCCCGACCGCCACGAGCACGCGATCGCATTGCAGAGGTTCGCCACCCTCGGACTCGACGATGCACTTGTCGCCCTCGATGCGCGCGCCGGTGACCTTGACGCCGTAGCGCAGCTTCATGCCCTGGCGCTTGAAGATCTTGGCGGCGAGCTTGCGAATCTCGGTGTCGGTGCCAGGCAACGGCAGGTCGGCATATTCGAGCACCGTGACCTTCGCCCCGAGGCGCGCCCAGACGGACCCGAGCTCGAGGCCGATAACGCCGGCGCCGATGACGCACAGGTGGCCGGGGACTTCGGGGTAGCTCAACGCCTCGGTCGACCCGCCGATGCGATCCCAATCCATCGCGACGCCGGGCAGCTCGCGGACCTTGCTGCCGGTGGCGATGATGACGTTCTTGGCGCGGACGGTGGTTGCAGCGTCATCGCCTTCACTTACGGCGACGCCATGCAAACCATCGGTGATGCCGGTCAACGTGCCGCGGCCGTGCAGGCGCGTGACCTTGTTCTTCTTGAACAGAAAGCCGATGCCGCCGGTCAATTGGCGCACGATCTTGTCCTTACGCCCCATCGTCTTGGCGAGGTCGAGCTGCACATCGCCGACCATCACACCGTGGTCCTTGAGGTGTCTGCGGGCAGCCAGGTAGTGCTCCGATGACTCCAGCAGCGCCTTGGACGGGATGCAGCCGACACGCAGGCAGGTGCCGCCCAGCGCCTTTTCGAGCTCGATGCATGCGGTCTTCAAGCCAAGCTGCGCGCAACGAATGGCACAGACGTAGCCGCCCGGGCCGGCGCCGATAACGACGACGTCGTAGGTGGTGGTCAAGGAAGCCTCGCTAAAGTGGTTGTTCGATTCATGTGAAGAAACTCCGATTCGGTCCAAAGTCGCCGAACTACTGCGCGTTTCCGCCCCGTAACACCTTGAAATAGCGCTGCTATGCCTGCGGCGTTCCGAGACGAAAGCGCTTGCATTTCGACGATTTGGCCTCGAACCTCCGTTCCTTCACACGAATCATATGTAAGGGTCAGACCCCGGCTGATTCGGCTAGATTTCGAGCAGCATCCGTTCGGGCGCTTCGATGCACGCCTTGACGCGGCGCAGGAACGTGACGGCTTCGCGGCCGTCGACGATGCGATGGTCGTAGGACAGGGCCAGGTACATCATCGGGCGGATCTCGACGTTGTCGCCGACCGCGATCGGCCGCTTGATGATGTTGTGCATACCGAGGATGCCCGACTGCGGGGGGTTGAGGATCGGCGTGGACATCATCGACCCGTAGACGCCGCCGTTGCTGATGCTGAACGTGCCGCCGATCATCTCGTCGGGTTTGATGGTGCCGGCCTGGGCGCGCTTGCCGAAATCGGCGATGGTCAGCTCGATCTCAGCGAACGACAGCCGCTCCGCGTTGCGGATGACCGGGACAACAAGGCCGCGTCCGCCGCCGACCGCGACGCCGATGTCGAAATAGTCGTGGTAGACGATGTGGTCGCCGTCGATCTGCGCGTTGATGCCGGGCAGGTCCTTGAGCGCGTCGACACAGGCCTTGATGAAGAAGCTCATGAACCCGAGCTTGATGCCGTACTTGTCGATAAACGCTTGCTTGTGACGCGCGCGCAGGGCCATCACGGCCGTCATGTCCGCTTCGTTGAACGTCGTGAGGATCGCGGCGTCGTTCTGGGCGCCGACGAGGCGTTCGGCGATCTTCTTGCGCAGCCGGGTCATCTTGACGCGCTCGGTGGTCCGGCCATCGCCTGAAGTCGCGGCAGGTTTGACGGCGGGCGCGGGCTTGGCAGCAGGCTTCGATTGGGGTTTGGCGGCGGGGGCGGGTGTCGCGGCGGGCGCGGATTTCGCGGCGGGCGCGGATTTCGCGGCGGGCGCGGATTTCGCGGCGGCTGCGGCGACGGCGTCTTCCTTGAGCACGCGTCCACCGGGGCCGGTTCCGGTCACGTCGGCGGCGTCCACGCCGGCCTGGTCGAGCACGCGCTGGGCCGATGGCATCACGATCTTGTCGGCAGCAGCGGGCGCGGCGGGCGCGGATTCAGCGGCGGCGGGTTCGGCGGCGGCGGGAGCGGCGGCGGCGGCCGTGCCAGCAGAGGCTGAAGCGGACTCGTCGATCCGCCCGATCACATCGCCGACATTCGCGCTGTCATCGGCAGCCACGAGCTGCTCGGTCAAGACTCCAGCCACCGGCGCGGGCACATCCATCGACGCCTTGTCGGTTTCGAGCGAGACAACCGGGTCATCGACGTTGACGAAATCACCGACGTTGACGAGCCACTGGGCGACGTAGACCTCGGTGATCGATTCACCGGCAGAAGGGACGACGATATCGGCCATCGCGGGGCTCCCGGGCAGACTGGACAGGCAGAGACCGGTGGACTTTGGCGCACCCCGGCATGGTTGTGAAGGGGCGCGGGTTTGTTGGGACGGTGGCGGCGTGTGGCACAATGCAGATCAACCCCGGGTGAGATCATGCGCGCATTCGTCTTGTCGATGACGCGGGCCGCGACAATCGTGCTGCTTTGCGGCGCGCTCGGCGCTTGTTCGGGCGACGGCGAAGGCGGCGGTGATGGCGCTGGCGGAAACGGTGCGTTCTCCGATGTGATCGACGGCGTGCTCTTTGCCGGCTCCTCCGGCGGCACGGACACGGTCGGCCTGCACGACGGCGCCAACGGCTCCAGCAGCGGATCCAACGACGGAAAGGGTGGCGGATCCGGCGACGGAAACGGACTCGGAGACGGAAACGGGAGCGGAGACGGAAACGGCGGCGGAATCGCAGACGGAAACGGGCTCGGAGACGGCGGCGGGGACGGGAACGGCGGCGGGGACGGAAACGGGCTCGGGGACGGAAACGGCGGCGGGGGCGGAAACGGGCTCGGGGATGGAAGCGG
Organism: uncultured Enterobacteriaceae bacterium; assembly: GCA_964560875.1. Lineage (GTDB taxonomy): Bacteria > Myxococcota_A > UBA9042 > UBA9042 > UBA9042 > CAZLMW01. Next base: position 45,481 of record CAZLMW010000044.1, on the reverse strand, counting down.
CACCGGCAAAAGCGACGGAGGCGGTCTCGGGGACGGGACTGGGAACGCAGACGGGGGCGGAAGCAACGCATGCGACGATAAGAAGGCCTGCACCGTCGATTCCCCCGATCCGAAATCCGGCGGCTGCAAACACAAGGTCAAGCCCGGCTTTTGCGTCATCGGCCCGGTGTGCATGACCGCCGGCGCCGCCAACCCGCTTCAGCCTTGTATGCGCTGCCAGCCCGCGATCGCGGCCGACAAGTACACCAAGGCGACCGGGGAGATCTGCGATGACGGCGATCCGTGCACGTTCGCCGACCAGTGCAGCAACGACGCCAAGTGCATCGGCAAGAAGACCAACGGCTGCTGCAGCGCCAAGACCCCGTGCCCATCGAGCACCTGCAAGCCCGCGACCTGCGACCTCGCCAAGAAGACCTGCGTCGTCAAACCGATCGCGGGCTGCTGTGAGGGCGGGACATGCTGTGATCCGAAGACCAACAAGGCCATGCCAAAGGGCGCCAAGTGTGGAGCGGCGAAGGTGGCGACGCAGTGGCAATGCAGCGGGTCGGCGGTTCAAAAACGCGACGTCTGGGCGGGCTGTGACGGCAAGAACACCGCGGCCTGCAGCGGTTCAGCGGGCGATCAGCACAAGACCGCCTGGACCACGACCAAGACGTGTGCGACCGGCACCTTGTGCACGATGCAAGGCTCAGGAGTCGCGCCGATTTGCAAACAGCCGCCGCCCAAGACCTGCAAGAACCGCTGCGGCAAACGCGATCCGAAACAGCCTTGCCAGTGCGACAACGACTGCGAGAAGAAGAAAGACTGCTGCCCCGACAAGGTCCCGTTGTGCGGCAAGTCGGTGACGTGTGGGTCCGGTGGGATCTTCTCGTGCAAGCAGGGCTGCTACTACTACAACGGCTGGCCCTGCCAATGCGACAAGTGGTGCGGCCACCCGATGTTCCAGGACTGCTGTCCGGACTACAAAGCCTGTGGCTGCAAGTAGTTCGAACAGGGCGCCGTGGGACGCCTGAGCGCCAAAGCGTGTTCGCGTCGACTCAATCGGCGAAGGCGGCGTCGAGAATCCGGTTCTGCTCGACGACGTGGCTTGCTTTCGAACCGGTCGCGGGGCTGGCCGACTCGGGGCGCGCCACGTAGCGGAAGGGCAGCCGACCGAAGAGCCGACCGCCCATTCGGAAGCGCATGAACACCCACGCGCCCATGTTGACGGGTTCTTCCTGGATCCAGCGCACCTCGGTGCCGTCGGGGACGTCGGCGAGCGCGGCCTTCAGCTCGACATCGGGCAGCGGGTAGAGCTGCTCGACGCGCAGGATCGCCACGTCATCGATTTCGCGCTCGGTCCGCGACGCCAGCAGCTCGTAGTAGACCTTGCCCGAGCACACGAGCACCCGCTTGACCTTCGCCATGTCGACGGTCGGGTCGGCGATGACCTTGTCAAACGCGCCGGTCGCCAGCTCGTCGAGCGTAGAGGTCGCGGCGGGAAGGCGCAGCAAGCTCTTGGGGGTCATGACGACGAGCGGTTTGCGGTACTTCCACAAGGCTTGACGGCGCAGGCAGTGAAAGACCTGGGCCGGTGTGGTCAGGTTGCAGACGATGAGGTTGTCCTGCGCGGCGAGGGTCAAGAAGCGCTCCAGGCGCGCGCTGCTGTGTTCGGGCCCCTGGCCTTCAAACCCGTGTGGCAGCAGCATCACGAGGCCGCTGAGCCGGTTCCACTTGTCCTCGGCGCTGCAGATGAACTGGTCGATGATGACCTGGGCGCCGTTAGCGAAATCGCCGAACTGGGCTTCCCAAAACACGAGGCCGTCGGGCCAATCAAGGCTGTAGCCCCAGTCAAAGCCGAGCACCGCGCACTCGGACAGCGGGCTGTTGTAGACCTCGAACGGCGCCTGGTCCCCGGTCAGGTGCTGCAGGGGCGTGTGAATCGAGCCGTCCTCGACGTCGTGCAGCTCAGCGTGCCGGTGCGTGAACGTGCCGCGACCGGCGTCCTGGCCCGACAGGCGAATGCGGATGCCATCGGTGACAGTTGTCGCGAACGCGAGCGCTTCGGCGGCGCCCCAGTCCAGCGGTGACTTGCCGTCGGCCATAGCGACGCGGCGCTTGAGGATCCGCTTGAGCCGCGGGTGCACGTTGAAGCTATCGGGCGCGGTTGTCGTGGCGATCAGCAGCTCGCGCAGACGAGCGGCATCGACCCGGGTGTCAGGCGGCGAGGTATCCCGTTCCAGGCCGCCCTGGTAGCCGGTCCAGACGCCGCGATTGAGCGACTGCAGACGCCGTCCATCGCTGGCCTTGGCACGGTTGAGCTGTTCTTCGAGCCCGGTACGCAGGTCATCGGCGATCTTGTCGACCTCTGCGCGCGACAGGGAGCCGAGCTGGATAACGTTGTCGGTAAAACGCTCGCGAACCGACGGGTGCGCGTCGATCCACTTGTACTCGAGCGGCTGGGTGTAGCGCGGTTCGTCGCCTTCGTTGTGGCCGTGGCGGCGGTAGCAGTACATGTCGATGATGACGTCGCGCTGGAAGGCCTCGCGGAAGTCCATCGCGACCTTGATGACCTGCGCCACGGCGTCGGGATGCTCGCCATTGACGTGGAAGATCGGCACATCGAGCAGCTTGGCGACGTCGGTCGCGTAGGTGGACGAGCGGCTGTCGGACGGGTTGGTCGTAAAGCCGATCTGGTTGTTGAAGATGATGTGCACCGTGCCGCCGGTCTTGTACCCGTCGAGCTGGCTCAGGTTGAGCGTCTCCTGCACGACTCCCTGGCCGGCGAACGCGGCGTCACCGTGGATGACGAGCCCCATCACGCGGCGTCGTTCCGTGTCGCCGTAGCGGTCTTGTTTGGCGCGCACGCGGCCGAGGACGACCGGCGAAACGAACTCGAGGTGGCTCGGGTTGAACGTCAGCGACAGGTGCATGTCGGTGCCGACCATCGTCTTGCGCTTGGACGAAAAGCCCATGTGGTACTTGACGTCGCCGCGGCCGATGTAGCTCTCCGCGTCGCGGTCCTGGAACTCGACGAAGATCTGCTCGGGGTTCTTGCCCATGATATTGGCGAGCACGTTCAGGCGCCCACGGTGGGCCATGCCGATGACGACGTGTTCGACGCCGTGGCCGGCCGCTTCTTCGATCGCCATGTCGAGCAGGGGGATGATCGACTCGCCGCCTTCGAGCGAAAAGCGCTTGGCGCCGAGGAACTTCTTGTGGATGAACGTCTCGAAAAGCTCGGCTGCGGTCAGCTTGGAGAGGATGCGCACCTGCTCTTCGCGGGTCAGTTGGCGCTTGTTCTCAGCGTCTTCCATGCGCGACTGCAGCCACGATTGCACGCGCGGGCCGTCGATATGCATGAACTGCGCGCCGATGTAGCGGCAGTAGGTGTTGCGCAGGCGCTGGATGATGCGCCGCAGCGTCATGACCTTGGAGCCGAACGCGCCGCCGATCGAAAACGGCTGGTCGAGCGCGGTGTCGTCGAGGCCCCAGCGCTCCAGCTCGAGCTCGGGGTGGGTCTTGCGGCCGCGTCCGAGCGGATCGAGCTCGGCGATGGCGTGACCGCGCACCCGGTAGATGCGGATCAGCTTGTCGACGCGTTCCTGGCGTTTGTTGGCTTCGCGCAGCCGTTCGCTGACGAGGTGAAAGAGGCCGCGCGCGATGGTGCCGTGCCGGTCGGCGAGTGCGGAGAGGCCTTCCCCGGAAAGGCGCAACAGGCGGCAGGGTGTGATCGCGATGACGTCGGCAGAGCGAGGCTGTTTGTCCATCAGCGCGAGCTCGCCGACGACCTTGCCGGGGCCCACCTGGGCGATGGTTTCGCCGCCGCGTTCGACCCGCATTTCGCCGGACGTGATGATGTACAGCGAGTCGCCGACCTCGCCCGCGTGCATCAGGAAGTGGCCGCTGGGGACCTCGACGTCCTCGACGATCTCGCAGATCGGTCCGAGATCGGCGTCCGCGATCTGTGCAAACAGGCTCAGCGGCCGAATGAACGGCATCCTGCGCGCCACAAGCTCGGGATCGGTGACCGATGTGGGCAACCACGCACCGGAAGCAGTTGGCGCGCGGGCGGCTTGTTTGACGGCGGGCGGAAGCGGCCGAGGCGCGGCGACGTTGCGGCCGCCGCGAGGGTTGAAAACGGACCGCTGCTCAAACGATGGCCCGAGCGCGACACGACCGTTGCCGGTGCTGCCATTGCTGGGGCTGCCATTTGCGGCGCTGCCGTTTGCGTCGATGCCACCGCCCGGGCCACCTTTGTCGGACTGCGCCTCGTCGGCGTCGAGCGCTTCGAAGTAGGCCCGCCAGGCCGGATCGACGGCGGCCGGATCGCGCGACCAGTCAGCGTAGAGCTGCTCGGCGAAAGGCAGGTTGGCGACGGCGAGCAGGTCGGCGGTCGACATGGCGGCTCCGGTGGATGGGTCGCTCGGGACGCATCAGGACAGGGACTTGGGCATCGCAAAAATGACACAGCCGGCGACAAGCCGCGACCGGTTGTGCAGCGGGGGCGGCAAGATCGATTCGAGGGCGGCGAACACGACGTCGCGTCAGGTGACTCCGAAGAGCTCGAGACGGCCCTTGCCCTTGACGTCGACCTCGCCGATCGACTCGACCTGCAGATCGTGGCGCACCCAATTGATGGTGCCACCTTTTCTCACCGGCATCTCAGGCGGCGTCGCGAGCGATCACAGGCGGTACTGCAGACCCAGCGCGATGTCGGTGATCGACTTGGAGAAGGTCTCGGGCTCGGCGTAGAGGATCTTCGGGCCCAGCTCCTTGTTCTGCACGTCGTCGTAGAAGGTGCGCGAGATGGCGACCGTGACGTTGAGCGAATCGGTCAACCCGTAGCGCACGCCGCCGCCGACCGAGTTGGAGTCCATCGCGTACTCGAAGTCGGAATAGGTTTTCTCGTTGCCGCCGATCTTGGCCTTGATGTAGCCGACCGAGACAAGCAGCTCCTCGGTCAACTGGTATTCGGCCGAGACGCCGAGGTCCCAGCCGTTTTCGTAGTCGTCGTCCCAGCTCTTGATGTACGCGCCGATACCGGTGTTGGGGTCGCCCGCCTCGTCCTTGGCGGCGTCGGCGGCTTCGGTCATGTAGTAGTGAAAGCTCGCCGAGACGGTCAGGCCCATCGCCGACCACGCCAGGCCGCCACCGAGAACGGCCGGCATCGGACGCTGCTCCTTGGCGCCGTTGCGGAACGAGCTGAGCGCGTTGGTCTTCCACGAGTCCTCGCTGCCGAGGCCCTTGGACGTGGTGGTCGCTTCGAATTCGAGGTCGGTCTGGGTCTCGTAGCGCAGACCCAGCGTCAGGCCGAATCCGGGTTGCACGGCGAGTCCGGCGATGAACCCGAGGCCCGCGGCTTCTTTGCTGGCGTTGAGCTCGGCCCGTGTGCTGCCGTAGTCGGCGCCGCCCTCGTACTGCTTCTTGACCATGACGTAGCGCGCGCCAAGCGACACCGAGATCATGTCCTTGAACTTGTAGGCCGCGCCGAGGGTGCCGCCGTAGAAGATCGAGCTGCCCTTGAAGTAGCCGTTTTTCGGGTCGTCGCTCGAGCCCACGATGAGCTTGAGCGGCTGCAGGAATGGGACGCCCTCTTTGTATTCGAGTGAGCCGCCACCGGAGGGCACCGAGAACGCGCCGAACACCGCGAGATCGCCCATCTTGAACGCGCCGATGAGCGAGGGCAGGGCCGGAACCATGATGTCGGACGGGTAGTCCTTGCCGTCGTACGAGATGTTGTATTTGCCGATGAGGGTCTGGTTGTTGAGCTGGACGTAGATGCCGTCCTTGAGCCACGTCGTGCCGGCCGGGTTATACAGCGCGACGTCGGCTCCGTCGGTCGCGGCGTTGCGACTGAACGTGCGGATGTAGTCGGCGGAGAGGTTGCTGAGGTACTCGATGCTGCCCGCGTGGGCGGGGCTGGCGACGAAGGTAAGCGCGGCGAGTGCGCAGACAGTTGATGCGGCGATTCTGCCGAAGATGGGATTCATGGCGGCCTCCTGTTCGCTGCAAGTTGGCTCAAGAGCGCAACATCCACAAGTGCAACGATCTCTGCTGGGCGAGCCGCGATCTACAACGGCGGTCGGCTGTGATAGGACGATGCCATCCCCGACGCGATACGGATCCGACTCATGCCCACCATCCTGCTCTACGGCGCCTACGGCTATACCGGCACCCTGACGGCCAAATTGGCAGCGCAGCGTGGCGTTTCACTGATCCTCGCGGGACGCAACGAGGCCAAGACGGCGGCGATCGCTGAACAGGTCGGCATGGAGCACCGGGTGTTTTCGGTCGAAGACGCCGCCGATCACCTCGATGGCGTCGGCGCGGTGCTCCATTGCGCGGGCCCGTTTTCTGCCACCTCCCGGCCGATGCTCGACGCCTGCGTTGCCCGCGGCGTGCACTACATGGACATCACCGGCGAGATCGAGGTCTTCGAGGCGGTCGCGGCCCGGGGTGAAGAGGCCAGGTCCGCCGGCATCGTCGCCATGCCGGGCGTCGGGTTCGATGTTGTCCCGACCGACTGCATGGCCGCGTACGTCTGCGCCAAGCTGCCCGGGGCCACCGAGCTCACTTTGGCGTTCTATACCCGCGGCGCGATGTCGCAGGGGACGGCCAAGACCGCGGTCGAAAACCTCGGCAAGCCCGGCTACGTGCGACGCGACGGCAAGATCACCGAGGTCTCGCCCGCCCACGAGCAGCGCACAGTCGATTTCGGCGCCGGCGGCATCCAGCAGGCGGTCGCGATCCCATGGGGCGACGTTTCGACCGCGTACTACACGACCGGCGTTGGCAACATCACGACGATGGTGGCCATGCCCACCTCGATGCGCGTCGGCGCCCGCCTGTCCGGCGCCTTGGGTGGCCTGCTCCAGACCGGTCCCGTGCAGCGATTTCTGCGCAACCGCATCGAGGCAGGCCCCGCCGGTCCCAGCGATGAAGCCCGTAGACGCGTGACCGTGTACGTATGGGGTGAAGCGCGCGACGCAGCCGGCAACGTGGCCCAGGCCCGAATCGCCACCCCCGAAGGCTATACCTTCACCGCCGACGCCAGCCTTCGCATCGCCCAGCGCGTGCTCGCCGGTGAGGTGGAGCCTGGCTTTCACACACCCGCAGGCGCATTCGGGGCCGACCTGGTCCTGTCGTGCGACGGCACATCCCGCGAAGACGCGTAGCGCCCTCCCAGCACACCGGCAGGCCCTTCGCTACTTCTTGCGTTCTTTGGGCGGATCTTTGTCCGGCAGCGGGGCGCAGAGATCGTGCGCTTTCTGGTTGGGCCGCACCTGGTCGAGGCTCAGCTTGCTGCGTTTGGCGGCCTTGCTGATCAGGTCGGCGGCGGGCCGAGACGTTTCGCCGCACACCGCGAAGACGCGCAGGGCGTTGCGGATCGCGAGCTTGGAGTCGCCCTTGTTGAGCGCCTTGTGGCCATCGCGCAGCCAACTTGCTTGCGGATCGGGATCGCCCTTGTAGGCGTTCGGGGCGCCCTTGCGGGACCTCTTCCTTTTGCGGTCGGCCTTACCCGCGAGGCGAGCTTTGCGCTTTTTCAGCCGCGACACGGCCTGCTTGGCGGCGCGCAGGATGCGTCCATTCACGTCGGTACAAGGCGCGGCTTCGGCGTTGGCGGTGTCCGCGCAGCGGGCCTTGAGGTGACGCGGGTCGAGGGTTGCGAATGCGCGCTCATGCAGCGGAGCCCAGGTCCAGCGCCCACCGGATTTGAGGAGCACCCGCGCCCGCCGCAGGTAGTGAACCTCTTCACCCAGCTCTCCGCCGTAAAACCGCGCGGACACAACCGCGACTGCCGGCCACTTCGGCACCCGCGTCGGTACGATGGCGGCCCAACCGGCCGCGAGACCCTTGGCGCCCGCTTCGTTGAGACCGAGGTCCGTTCGCAGGACCTCTTTGCTCGTCCATGACGCCGCGGTCGAGCCGGGGAACGCCGCGACGAAGTGATGGCGGCGACCGGTACGTTGCCCGATCTCGTTTTCGAGGCGCTTGTTCCACTTGTGAAACAGACACAGTTCGAGCGTTTGGATCGCGTCGCCTTTCTTGGCCGGGGGCGTCAACACCTCGAGCTTGCGGGTGAGCACAAACCCCTTCTCGGGCGCGAGCTCCTCACACGAAACGTCGGGCAGCGCCGCGGCGGATGTGGTGCCGTCGAACAACCTGGGAGCCGGCGTGGGTAGCGGGGGAACGACATCGCCTGGCGTGGCTCCAGCAGCGGCTGGCACGGGGTCAGGGACGGCGCGGCCACGCTTTGAGCCGCGAGCCTTCTTTGCCGACGCAGGCGCGGTCTTGGCCGCAGGCGCCTCTCCGGGCGGCTGAATCGGCGCGGGTTCTTTGCCGCAGGAGGGCGCGGTAACGAGCAATGCAGCGGCCGTTGCAGCTGTCACCAGTCGTGTCGTCAGGTTGTCGAGCCGTCGCGAAGTCATGGCGCCGCATACCGCGCGGACGGGCGGCTTTCAAGTCGCGAGGACAAACGAGTTGCTACGCGGATGCGGCTTCTTTTTGCAGGCCGACGAGCGGGTACTTGCCCGACAGGACGGTTTCCTCGTCGATGACGACCTCGCGCACGCTTGTGCTGCCCGGGATCTCGTACATGCAGTCGAGCATCGCCTCTTCCATGATAGCGCGCAGACCGCGAGCGCCGGTCTTGAGGTCGAGCGCCCTGCGGGCCGCGGCGCGCAGAGCGTCATCGGTGAACTTGAGGTCGATGCCGTCGAGCTCGAACAGGCGACGGTACTGCTTGGTCAGCGAGTTCTTGGGATCCACGAGGATCTTCACCAGCGCTTCTTCACCCAGCTCGCCGAGGGTGGCCAGGACGGGGAGGCGGCCGATGAACTCGGGGATCAGGCCGAACTTCAGCAGGTCTTCGGGCTGCACTTGCTTGAGCAGTTCACCGATATTTGCGTCGTCGACGATCTCCGATTCCTTGCCGAAACCGATGGTCTTCTTGCCGACGCGGCGTTCGATGATCTTGCCGAGCCCCTGGAACGCGCCGCCGCAGATAAACAGGATGTTGGTCGTGTCGACCTGGATGAATTCCTGCTGTGGGTGCTTGCGACCACCCTTGGGCGGAACGTTGGCGACCGTGCCTTCGAGGATCTTGAGCAACGCCTGCTGCACGCCTTCGCCCGACACGTCGCGGGTGATCGACGGGTTCTCGGACTTGCGCGTGATCTTGTCGACCTCGTCGATGTAGACGATCCCGCGCATGGCGGCGTCGACATCGTGGTCGGCGTTTTCGAGCAGGCGCACAATGATATTTTCGACGTCTTCACCGACGTAGCCGGCTTCGGTGAGCGTGGTCGCGTCGACGATCGTAAACGGCACCTTCAGCACCCGCGCGAGGGTCTGCGCGAGCAGCGTTTTGCCCGATCCGGTCGGCCCGATGAGCATCACGTTGGACTTGGCGAGCTCGACATCGTTGCGCTTGGCGCCGCGGTAATCGATGCGCTTATAGTGGTTGTAGACGGCGACCGAGAGCACCTTCTTGGCGAGGTCCTGGCCAACAACGTACTCGTCGAGAATCGCGCGCAGCTCCTTGGGCTTGGGCACCGACGCCAGCGCAGGGACCTTTTCGTCGCGGTCTACTTCCTCGGCGATAATGTCGTTGCACAGCGCGATGCACTCGTCGCAGATGTAGACGGTCGGCCCCGCGATCAGCTTCTTCACTTCCTTCTGGGACTTGCCGCAGAAGGAGCAGCTGAGGTTGCCGTTGTCTCGCCGACGGTCGCTCATGCAATCCTTCCCAACCCGTCAACCCGGGCGTTGGTGCTCCATCGATGGTAGCGACGCGCCCACCTGAGGGTCAAAACTCTTTGGTTTTTTGCTGCGGCGCCGAGGTCAACAGACCCGCCGCGACCTCTGCCCGCGCAACGCTTTTCGCCGCTCAGAGCTTGGGCTCCTCGCGACGCACCACCTGGTCGATCAGACCGTATTCGGCGGCCTCGTCGGCACCCATGTAGTAGTCGCGGTCGGTGTCGATCTTGACTTTGTCGGCGTCCTGGCCGGTGTGCCGCGACACGATATCGTTGAGCATCTGCTTGATCCGCAGCATCTCGCGCGCCTGGATATCGATGTCGGTCGCCTGGCCGGAAAAGCCGCCCAGCGGCTGGTGCAACATCACGCGGCCGTGCGGAAGCATGTGGCGCCGCCCCTTTGTCCCGGCGCAAAGAAGCACCGCGGCCATCGAGTACGCCTGGCCGATGCAGATCGTCGAGACCGGCGCGTTGATGTACTGCATGGTGTCGTAGATCGCGAGACCGGCGGTCACCGAACCACCCGGGCTGTTGATGTACAGCGAGATCTCCTTTTTCGGATCCTCGCTCTCCAACACGAGCAGCTGCGCGATGATCGAGTTGGCCAGGCCGTCGGTCACCTCGCTGCCCAGGAACACGATCCGGTCGCGAAGCAGGCGCGAATAGATGCCCCACTCGCGTTCGCCGCGGGGGGTCGACTCGATGACGGTTGGGATGACCCAGTTGGCCTTTGGCTGCATGTCGTCGCGCTCCGTTTTCAGGGCTTCATCAAGGCTGGAACCAGCGGAAAGGGTCCGTTGTTCCCGAACACACAAGGCGATCGGCGGTCCCTGTCAATGGCGTGATCAATGATCGTGTGAGCAGTTGGGGCCGTGCACGTGGCCTTCTTCGCCGTGACCTGGGTTGGCTTCGTCCTCAGCCGCTTCGGGCTGTTCGATCGGCAGCGACGGGTTGGGATCGCGCAGGTGCAGCGTATCGCCGTCGGTCACCTTCAGCTCGGCGAGGAGACCGTCAAGGGCCTTCTCCTGCTGGAGCATCTCGCGCGTCTGCTGGCGACCGTCGTCGCTGCGCATCTGTGCCTTCGCCTTGTCGGTCAGCTCCTTGAACTCCGACTCGATCTTGTCGAGCTGCGCGTCGATCTCCTCGTCGGTGACGTCGATCTCGCCGCTCTCGATGAGGTGCTTGACGACGAGCGCGCGGCGGACGTTGGTCACGGCCTCGGGCTTCATGGTGTCGCGCAACTGCCCCATCAAGCCGTGCAACTGGCTGCCCTTCTGCAACGCCTGTGGGCCAAAAGTGCGGGCGATTCGGTGGTCGACTTCCCGGTCGATGAGCGCCCTGGGCACCGTAAACGGGTTGGCGTTGAGGACGTGATCGAGCGCAAAGTCGCGGCGCCACTGCTCAGCGCGACGGGCAGCAAGGCGCTCCTGCTCAGCTTTGAGGTCGGCCTTGAGCTCATCGAGGGTCTCGAAGCGACCATCCTTCTTGGCCAGCCCATCGTCGATCTCGGGCACGACGCGACGCTGAATGCCAAGGATCTCGCCCTTGACCTTGCCGGCGGCGGGGCGCTCGTCGTCTTCCTCGAGCGTGTACTCGTCAACCTCGAACGTGTCGCCAACCTTCGCGCCGCGAATCGCGCCGTCGACCCACTCGTCGGGATGGCTGCCGCCGACCATGAAGCGTCGCTCGATCGGCTCGCCCGTGTCGCCGCTGCCGTCATCTTCGGCGCGATGGATCGTGTACGTGAGCTGGACCTGGTCGGCGTCGTTGTCCGCCGAATCCACGCTGACGACCTCGCCGAAGTTGTCGGCGATCTTCTGCAGCTCCTGGTCGAGATCCTGGTCATCGGCCTCGCACGTCGGGATCGCGAGCTCGGCGCCCTGCCAATCCGTGAGCTCGAGCGTCGGCAAGACCTCGACCGAAAACGCCACCGACAAGTCCTCGCCGTCCCGGAGATCGCCGATCTCGTCGAGCTCCGGCTGCCCCATCGGCTCCAGCTTGCCCTCTTCGATGGCGGCCGGGATGTTGCGCGTGAGCACGCGGTCGAGCACCTCTTCGCGAATCATCGGCCCGAACCGTCGCTCGAGCAGCCGCCGAGGCGCTTTGCCGGGCCGAAACCCCTTGATGCGGGCGCGGCTGCCGACCTTGGTGATGACCTGCTTGTAGATCTTGGAAACTTCCGCCGCAGGGACCACGAGGGTCACCTTGCGACGCACGTCGTTGGTGGTTTCAACGGTGACGTTCATCCTTACCTCCGATGCCGGTGGATGCTTGCTGCGGTGCGGAAGGGGGGACTCGAACCCCCACGCCCATGGGCACGAGAACCTAAATCTCGCGCGTCTACCAGTTCCGCCACTTCCGCAAGTGCGAAGTGCTGCGCACTTCGCGTTGGTGGTCGTCGTAGGGGAGCATCGGGGGATTGGAAATCCCCCTCGTCGGGAAAAGCGTCGTTTTCCCTCCTCACCCCAAACTTTCTTTCGGCTCACAGCTGCTGATCAGCGTCAGCGGCCACGGG
>CAZLMW010000044.1:24085-33126 GCA_964560875.1 uncultured Enterobacteriaceae bacterium | reverse complement strand
TCACCCCAAACTTTCTTTCGGCTCACAGCTGCTGATCAGCGTCAGCGGCCACGGGGCCGGCGGCGAGATGCGGGGGATTGGAAATCCCCCTCGTCGGGAAAAGCGTCGTTTTCCCTCCTCACCCCAAACTTTCTTTCGGCTCACAGCTGCTGATCAGCGTCAGCGGCCACGGGCCCGGCGGGAAGCCCTAAGCCTTCCCTTCATGCAAGAAAGCCCCCGTCGCGACCGACGAGGGCTTTCACGGCGGACGGTTGCCAGCTGAATGCCAGCGTATGTTGGTCTCGTCGCGTCTTTCGACGTCTCGAAACCTGGTAGCCCCCGGGGGACTCGAACCCCCAACCTGCGGATTAAGAGTCCGTTGCTCTGCCAGTTGAGCTAGGGGGCTGTCTCCGCTCGCGCCGTCAGCTTCCGGTGGGACCGTCGGCCGTTGCGCAGTTTATTTTGGCTGCCCTGGTCGGCAGCGCGATCTGTTCGTGGAACCGAAAGCTCCACTTGTGGCACGCCCGGCAGGATTCGAACCTGCGACCTACGGATTCGAAGTCCGTTGCTCTATCCAGCTGAGCTACGGGCGCAGCGCCGGTCGTTGCCAGCTGGTCGGCGTGAATCTTGCTCGTCTGTCGCCGCGCAGGCAACCCGAAGCAGTCTCACTTTGGGGTGGATGACGGGGCTTGAACCCGCGACCTCAGGTACCACAAACCCGTGCTCTACCAACTGAGCTACATCCACCGTCTTCCAGCCCGTGTCAGAGCATTAGGGCCGGCGGATACTAGCCAAGGCGCAAGGGCTGTCAAGCGGCATTTGCGCGATCATTCGCCGCCCCAAACCGCTCCATCTCAGCGTCCCGCGGATCGTTGATGGAGCGCGGTGCGCGGAGACTGCGCCCAACAGCCAAACCGAGCGTCGCAACGGGCAATTCGGCGCAGTCGTGACCGATCTGGTGCGCTGATCCACCCGGCACAGCGGCTGCAGGAATGTCCGCTCAAAAATTCGCTCGTGTTAGCCGGCGCCCTCACCACCCGTAACCAGAGTGGAAGGGGCTGCCACGGCCCCAAACAGGAGGGACCATGGGCAAGCACAACGACCACAACAAGAGCAACACCGGCTGGCACAACAAGAGCGGCACCGGCTGGCGGTACGGCGTTCTTAGCGTTGACCCGTTCGATGAGGGGCGTTCACCGGAGCGCAAGGAGGGGCCCGCCGTCATCGGCCGGTTCCCCGACTGGGGTTCGGCGATCCGCGTCTTCAACCGGTGCGCCGCAGAGCCGCACTACGACACGAGCCCCGAGCTGGCCACGAGGATCGAGATGATCGATGATCAGGGAGCGCTGATCGTGCATCGCACCTGCCCTGTCAGTCTGCGGCTCAAGGTCGGCAAGGATCTCTGGGTCGGCTCCCACCACGCCGATCCGAACGACGGTCGCTTCGTAGCCATCGCGGAGCTTTCCAATTCCGGCGCGCCTCTGACCGATTCTCGACGAGCTGCAGCGCCTGCGCCCCGACGACGGCGCCGCCTTGCGAACGCGATGGCTGCATTGGTACCGCAGCTCCCTGCGAGACCGACGCGCCTTGCCTTCCGGCTGCAGTCGAGGCGTAAGAACGTGTGCGCGACAACCAGCTCCAGGAGCCAGCGATGTGGGAAGAGAAACTGACGGCTGAAGCCATCTCGCAGACAAACGCGGCCCTCGCAGAGAAGATCTGCCTCGCAGAAAAAAGATCCCGCTCCGCGGAATACCCCCCTTACCCCATGGTTTGGAAGCTTGGGAACACCGCATTAAGCTGGTGTCAGAGGAGAGAAAAATGTTGCGCCTGTTTAGCAGGAACAAAGAGAAAGACGCCTTCGAACGCGAAGCCATGCCACACATGGACGCGCTCCACGGGTACGCGATGCACCTGGCTCGTAATGCCAGCGACGCCGAAGACCTTGTTCAAGAGACCTACATCAAGGCGCTCAAGAACTGGCATCGGTATCAGCAGGGAACCAACTGCCGCGCGTGGTTGTTCCGCATCATGACCAACACGTTCTACAACGTGCAGCGCAGCCGGAAGCGGCGGCGTGGGGTCAGCAACGATGCGCTGCCCGAGATCGAGATGCAGGTCGCCGAAATGCACGACGATCGCGGCATCTACCGGCCGCTCGAAGCGCAGGTGCTCGACCGGATGGTCAGCAAGGACGTGCTCGAAGCGATCGATTCGCTGCCGGACGACTTCCGCACGGTGCTGCTGCTCGCCGACCTACAGGACTTCTCCTACAAGGAGATCGCCGAGGTCTGTGACTGCCCCGTCGGCACGGTGATGAGCCGCCTGTACCGCGCTCGCCGCGCGATGCAACGAAAGCTGCTCGACCACGCGATCCGCGAAGGCATCGTCAAAGAGCCCGAGCGCAACAGCGACGGCGTCATCGACATGGACCAGTTCCGGCTGCGCGGAAAACGCAAAGCCGCCAACGAGGGTTGATCGGGGTCACCCCCGCCCCGTCAGCCCAACCTACTCACAACCACGGAAACAGGATCGCTTGATGAACTGTGAAGACGTGATGAAGTTTTCATTCGCCTACCTCGATGGCGAATTCGATGCCCGCGACCGGGTCGAGCTCGAAGCTCACCTGGCGATGTGCGGCCACTGTCGGGACGCTGTGCAACACGACGCAACGTTCCGTTCGACCGTACGCAAACACCTCGTGGCGACGCCCTGCGATCCGGAGATGAAGCTCCGCGTGCAGCAGCGGCTTGCATCGGCGCGGCGCAAAGCGCGGCTGTCGGCGACGTTGACCGTGCCCATGGCGCTCGCCGCGTCGGCCGCGATCGCGTTTGTTGGCTACAACGGGCTCGTCGCGAGCGGGCAGACCAATGGCCTCAACGAGCAACCGGCGGTCGCCGTCGCAGCTGCCCCCGCCGCTGTTCGCCCGGTCGAAGCCATCGCCGCCCCGCGCGCCGACAACCAAGCCGCGCGCGTCGCCGGCAACCAGCCTTCCGCAGTCGCCGCAGCACCCGCGCAACCAGCAGCCGCGCCTGCCGCCCAACAAGGTAGCGCGGTCCGTCTCGTGGCCGCCGAGCAACCTGTCGCCGGCTACGTCGGTGGCCAGGAAGAAGCCAACACCGCGCCCGACGCGTGGCCGATTCCGCAAGCGCGCACCGCCGGTGCGATCAAGTCGATGGTCACCACGCACGCCAACCCGCTCCCCGACGAGGTCCGCGGCGGCATCGCGACGGTGCAGCAGTATCTCAACGGCCGGATGCAAGGCATCGGCGCGCCACCGATCAGCGAAGGAACCGGCGTCCACCTGCGCGGCGCCCGCTTCTCGCAGATCGCCGGACACGCGGTCGTCGTCTACCGCTACGACGCGCTCGGCAAGCCGCTGACCGCGATTCGATTCCTGCAGCCCAACGGCAAGGCCCCCTTCCAGGAGCCGCAGGCCGCCGCTACCCCCGGCGCGCCCGGCAGCCAGGCGTACGGCACGATGAGCAACCACCTCGCCGGCTACACGGTGCTGCACGTACTGCAACGCGGCGAACGCTTCGCACTCGTCAGCGAGCACGAAAGCGACACGATGACGGCGCTGCTTGAGCCTGACGTGAAATAGACCAATCTCCTCCCCCAAGGCGGCCGCCGTCGTGTGCATTCACGGCGGCGGTCGCTTTTTTGGCGCCGCCCAACCACCATCGCGGCATGAGCACACGCGACCCCAAGCCGACCCCATCCAATCAGCCTCAGTCGGGGGCCCTGGTGCGCCGGCGGGCGATCGACGCGCTGCTCGCGGTCGAGGGCTACGAGACTGGCAGCCAGGAGGCGATCCGCAACGCCCTGAGGCGTAAGCCCCTGCTCGCCAGCGTCGACCACGGGCTGCTGACCGAGATGGTGTACGGGTGCCTGCGCCGGCAACGAAGCCTCGACGGATGGATCGCCAAGGTCGCCAAGCGCGGGCTCCACGGCATGGACGTGCGGTCACTCGTGACGCTACGGCTCGCGGCCTACCAACTCGCGGCGATGGATCGCGTGCCCGACTACGCGGCGATCGACGCCACGACCAACGCCGCACGCAAGGTGATCGGGCGCGGCCAGGTCGGGTTTGTCCACGGCGCGATGCGCTCCCTGGCCAGGACCACCCCGTGGAATGACGACGCCGGCGACGACCTCCCGGCCTGGATCCGCCGCCACATCGATGAGCTCGCCGAAGACGCTGGTGTGCCCGGCGCAGAGCTCCAGGCCGCCTTCGAAGCGCCGGCGCCGCTGCACATCCACGCCATCGACGACGACGCGGCGCGCGACTTGCGGGCAGAGGGCGTCGAACTCGAACGGATCGGCGACCTGCAGCGAGTCTTCGCCGCCAACGGGCCCGCGTTTTTCGCATCCGAGACGTTCCAGCGGCGTCGCGCCATCGCTCAAGACGCGGGCAGCGCGGCGGTGGTCAAGCTCGTCGCCCCCCAACCCGGCGAACGGATCGCCGATGTCTGCGCGGGCCGCGGCGCCAAGACCCTCTTCCTGGTCGGCGCTGGGGCCGAGGTCACCGCGTTCGACACCCGAAAAGACGCGCTCGCCGCTGCCAAACGCCTGTGCGAATCCGCCGGTGTGTCGATGCCGGAGACACGCGTGCTCGACCTGACCAAGGGCGACCCGGAATTCGACGCACAATTCGACGCCGTCCTGGTCGATGCGCCGTGCACAGGGCTCGGAACAGTGCGACGCCGACCCGAGATCCGCCACCGCCGCCGCGCAGCCGACATCGCCATCAACGCCCAACTGCAACGCCGCATCCTTGCGAACGCAGCGGAGATGGTGAAGCCCGGCGGCCGCCTCATCTACGCGGTCTGCTCGATGACCCGCGCCGAAGGCAGCCGTGTGGTGGACCATTTTCTCGCGGCGCGGGACGACTTCAGCCGCGTCGGCGAGGACCTGAGGACCCATCCCCTTGATTTCGGGATGGACGCTTTCTACGCCGCTTGCCTCACTCGCAAGTAGTGGTCCGTTTCAGGAGTTTTGATGAGTTGCCGTCCGCTCGTCGGACCACCTAGAACGCCGATCAAGACGGAAGGCATCTGTGCAGATGCGCCGTTTTCCCTTCGCCGACAGCCTTTCAGTCGTGCGATTCGAAAGATTTTTGGTCAATCTCCCGATCACTTGAGTACCGGTCGCTGAAAAGCGGCGAACCGTTTTGGGAGGTGCTCAATGGGCGTGGAAGTCGCGGGGAAGCAATTCGTCACCGTCGACCTGGAATCGATCGCACGGCGGGGGTGTGGGGGTCAGGTCACCAGTTTTGGCGCCATTCCGGAGGGGCCGCGGGTTGGGGTTGTGGGGTCGCGCGATCCGATGCCGGAACAGCTCGCTGCGACGCGCGACATCGTGGCTGGGTTGGTGCAGGCCGGGGCCATCGTCGTCAGCGGCGGCGCGCGCGGGATCGACGAACAGGCCCATCGCCACACTGTAGAGCTTGGAGGAAGGACGGCCGTCGTGTTGCCGGCGGGGTTGCTTGGGGTCGACAAGCGCCAGGCCGTTTTGTGTCGCTTCGTGAGGACGGGCGGCGGCATTGTGATGAGCCGCGAGAAGCCGCTGTCGGGCCACATGAACGGCAGCTATCGGCGGCGCAATGCGGTGTTGGTGCGGCTGATCGACGCGCTCGTCGTGGTGTGTGCCGACCTGCGCAGCGGCACGTTGATGACCGCCAACATGGCGAGACAGCAACAGATCCCCGTCTTCGTCGTGCCATGGCGAGGCACGGATTTTCCATCGGCGGGCAGCAACGAGCTGTTGCGGCTCGGATGCCGCTTGGTGAGCGACCGAACCGGTGCGCGGACCCTCGTCGCCGACCTCGGTCACAACGCCACCATTGACGGCGCCGCACAGGGCTGGCAACGATACGCGACCCCGAAGCCCCGGGGCCGACTGCCGCTGGTGGTCCCCCAGGGCGGCGATTCGCGGCTCGTTTCCGCCATCGACCAAGCGCTCGCAACGACACTGGACACCGGCCTCTCTTTGGAGGAACTGGTCTCGTGCACCGGCGGAACGCGGTCTGAATTGGCGGCTCTGTTGCTGCGGCTGTGCATGGACGGCCAGCTGCAGCGCGCGAGCTTCGGACGCTATCGCCGGGCCTGAGAGGCGCAACACGTCGCTCAGCAGCTCGCCAGCGATATCGAGCACACAGTTAATATATGAGGCCCCGATGCCAGCCGCACGATCCAGCAAATCCAAGTCTGCCAAAGCCAGCTCGAAGAGCGCCAAGGCGGGCAAAGAGACCGGCATGAAGCTGGTGATCGTCGAGTCGCCGACCAAGGCCAACACGATCCGCAAATACCTCGGGCCGGGCTACATGGTGGAAGCCAGCGTCGGCCACGTACGCGACCTGGTGACCCGCAAGACCGACTTATCCGCCAAGGACAAGCGGCGCCAGGAGTCTTGGATCAAGTACGGCGTCAACATCGAAAACGGGTTTGAGCCGCTCGAAGAGATCTACCGTGTTCCGCCCAACAAGAAGGCGCAGATCGACGCGCTGAAGCGGTCGCTGAAGGACGCCGACGCCCTCTATCTCGCGACCGATGATGATCGCGAAGGGGAGGCGATTTCGTGGCACCTCGTCGAGGAGCTCAAACCGAAAGTTCCCGTTCACCGGCTCGTTTTTCGTGAGATCACCGAACGCGCGATCCAGTCGGCGCTGTCGATGCCCCGTGACCTCGACATGCGCCTCGTCAACGCGCAGCGCACCCGTCGCGTGCTCGATCGACTCTACGGATGGGATGTCAGCCAGGTCCTGTGGCGCAAGATCAAGCCGGGTCTGAGCGCCGGTCGTGTCCAGTCGGTCGCGCTGCGCTTGCTGGTCGCCCGTGAACGCGAGCGCATCGCGTTTGTGCAGTCCGAGTATTGGGATCTGCTAGCGAAGCTGCGCAAGGAAGGCGCCGAACACCCGTTTGATGCGACCCTGGTGCGCGTCAATAACGTGCGCATCGCCAACGGGCGCGATTTTGACCAGACGACCGGCAAGCTCACCAACGCCAAGGCGATGGTGCTCGATGGTGACGCCGCCCGGGCGCTCGTTGCCCGGCTCGCCGACAAGCCGGTGGTGGTCAAGTCCCGCGAGGTCAAGCCGGTCACGCAAAAGCCGCACGCGCCGTACACGACGTCGACCTTGCAGCAGGACGCCAACCGGCGCCTTCGGTTCCCCGCCGCGCGCACGATGCGGGTCGCCCAGTCGCTGTACGAGAAGGGTTTCATCACCTACATGCGTACCGATTCGACGACGTTGTCGCAGCAGGCGCTCGGTGCCGCGCGGTCCTGGATCGAAGAGGCTTGCGGTGCCAACTACGTGCCCGAGCAGGCGCGCCTCTATGCGACCCGCGACAAGAATGCCCAGGAGGCCCACGAGGCGATCCGACCTGCCGGCGATCGGTTCACCACGCCCGAGGACGCCAAGGACCGCCTGAGCCCGGACGAGACCCGCCTTTACGAGATGATCTGGCGCCGCACGATCGCGAGCCAGATGAAGAACGCGCAGCTCGAGCAGACGGTGATCGAGATCGGCGTCGACAACGCGACGTTCCGCACCAGTGGCCGCGCCGTTGTGTTCGACGGCTTCCTCCGCGTGCAGCCCCGCAGCGATTCGGGCGCGCCGCAGCTGCCGCTCCTGTCCGAAGGCGAAGTGCTCGAGCGCGATGGTGAAGAAGCGCTGGTGCCGCGCGGTCACCACACCCGTCCGCCTGCGCGCCTCAACGACGCGACGCTGGTCCGGGCGCTCGAAGACAAGGGCATCGGACGACCCAGCACCTACGCCACGATCATTCAGCACTTGCTCGACCGCGGGTACTGTTTCCGGCGCGCGAACACCCTGGTTCCGACCTTCATGGGCATGATCGTGGTGCGCATGCTCGAAGAGCACATGCCGCACCTCGTGGACTACAACTTCACGGCCACGATGGAGGCGCGGTTGGACGAGATCGCGACCGGAAGCGCGGGGTATTCGTCCTATCTGCAGCGATTTTACACCGACGGCTTCCCGCAGCTCGACGGCGACGTGAAGGGGCTGACGAGTCTGCTCGACGAGGTCCGCGACAGCATCGATCCAGCCGACGCTAGCGGCATGAGCATCGGCAGCCACGACGACGTCGACGTGATGGTTCGCATCGGCCGCTACGGCACGTTCCTTCGCTTCGGTGAGTCGACCGCGAGCGTCCCCGAAGACCAGGCACCCGACGAGCTGTCGATCGAGGCGGCGCTCAAGCTCATCGAAGAGCGCCGGCGGGCGGAGATGCCGATCGCCCAGACCGAAGACGGCACCGATGTCTTCCTCAAGACTGGCCGTTTCGGACCGTACCTGCAGCTGGGCACCGGCAAGGACGACGAGAAGCCGAAGATGGTGTCGGTGAGCAAGGGCATGGCGCCGGATTCGTTGACGCGCGACCGGGCGATCGCCCAGCTGTCGTTGCCGCGCGAGCTTGGCAAGCACCCCGACAGCGACCTGATGATCACGGCGCACGTTGGCCGCTACGGCGACTACGTGAAGACGGATTCGCAGACGGCGACGCTGCCGACTGGGACGTTCGCGATCGACGTGGACCTCGAAGGTGCTATCGCCGCGCTCGCCAAGAAGAAGACCCGCGGCCGCGAGAAGCTGCGGGTGATCGGCAACCGCGAAAAGGATGGCGTCGAGATCGCGCTGTGGAACGGCCGCTGGGGCCACTACGTCAGCGATGGGGAGACCAACAAGACGCTCGGTGACCTCGATCCGGAGACGGTGACGCTCGAAAAGGCTGTGGAGCTCATCAAGCTGGCGCGCGAGGCCAAGATCGGCCGCATTCTCGGCAAGGATCCGTCCTGCGACGAGGATGTGCGGCTGCTCGACGGGCGGTTTGGACCGTACCTGACCAACGGCAAGATGAACGCGTCGCTGCCGCGGGGCATGGGCAAGGACGAGGTCGACCTGCGCATGGCGCTCGAGCGGCTCGCGAGTCACGGCAAGCCAGTGAAAAAGCGCGCTGGCCGTGGGCGTACGACGGCAAAGTCCCGCACGACAGCCAAGAAGAAGACGACAGCCAAGAAGAAGACGACAGCCAAGAAGA
>CAZLMW010000044.1:1430-23985 GCA_964560875.1 uncultured Enterobacteriaceae bacterium | reverse complement strand
ACGACAGCCAAGAAGAAGACGACAGCCAAGAAGAAGACGACAGCCAAGAAGACGACCGCCAAGAAGAAGACGGCCAAGAAGACGACGGCCAAGAAGACGACTGCCAAGAAGACGACCGCCAAGAAAACGACGGCCAAGAAGGCTGGCACGAAGGCGGCGGCCAAGAAGACGACCGCTATGAAGGCGACGGCGGCCAAGAAGACCACGACGCGGCGCAAGAGTCCCGGTACGGGGTCGTCCGCGGCTACTTGATTTCGGGCGGCGCTATTTCTTGCGAGGCGGCTCGAGCAGCGCGATCGGGCTGAGGTTTTCGAGGCGCTTGAAGATCTTCTTCTTCAGGTTGACCTCGATCTGCCTGACGCGTTCGCGGGACACGCCGAACTGGTCGCCAACGGCCTGGAGCGTCCGCGGGTCGTCCGAGAGCAGGCGGTCGGTGAGGATCACCTGCTCCTTTTCGTTGAGATCGGCGTGCAGCTCCGCGAGGCGGTCGGCCACCTCGGCGGTGATCTGGGCGCTTGCGAGGCGGTCCTCGGCGCTGGGCTCGTGGCGGGAGAGCGTCTCACCCAGCGTCATCTTGCTGTCGGCGCGCACCGGCCCGTCGATGCTCAAGTCGTAGCGCGCGGCCATCGCGGCTTTGCGCCAACCTTCGACCTCTTCGGCGGTGGGCTTGCGGGCTTTGCGGCGCGGCGCGGGGCTGGACGTTGACTCGGCGGCGATGAGGAAGGTCGCGGCGTCGGACGTCTTCTTGTCGCCGGCGATGGCTTCGGTGACGTCGTCGGCGTTCTTGGCCTTACGCTTGGGAGCTTTGCCGGCCTTGGTCTGCTTGGCAGACGCGGGCTTGGCCGTCGCCGTGGAGCCTTCGGGTGCCGGGAGCTCGCGCTTGCCGAACAGGACCTTGCGCTGCTGCGACACCGGACCGACGCGCACCAGCGACCAGTTGTTGATGATGAAGTTCTGGATGTAGGCCTTGATCCACCAAACCGCGTACGAAATCAGGCGGTAGCCGCGATCGGGCTTGAACTTCTGCACAGCCTTCATCAGGCCGATGTTGCCCTCTTGGATGAGGTCGGTGAGCTTGATGTCGTAGTTATGGAATTGATACGCGACCTTGACCACGAAGCGCAGGTTCGCTGTCACGAGCGCGCGCGCAGCTTCGGGATCGCCGGTTTCCGCGTACTTGACCGCCAAGTCGTATTCCTGCTCGCGGGTGAGCAGTTGGTAGCGGTTGACCTCGCGCAAGTACTGCTCGAGCGGATTGTTCAGAATCGGCTCTTTGGTCATGGCGCTGTGGTTTCCGCGGCGTAGTCGAGCGAGCTTTTCGGGTCGCGTCAGCCGGTTGGCGGCCAGCTTGGCGCCCTTGGTGAAGGGTCGCGCGGCGGCGTTGGTTCGGTGGCTGGTCATTGTTGTCCCCCGGCTGGTGGCAGCAACATCGACGTGGTGTTCGATGGTGGAGCCGTGGCCTGCTGAAACAACGCTCGGGGTCATCATGACATTCCTTCCGGGAAAGGGAAGCTTGACCGTGCTGGCCAGCTTCATTGTCTGCGGGAAGCTTGTCGGCGTCCCTGTTCGCGGCCTGCGCTTGCGGCTATAGTGACCGTGCGGCGCCCGCTTCCTCACGTAAGGACGCATTCGCCGCCGTGCAAGCCACCGTCAGCGCCGATGAGCCAATCGATGAGCGAACCCTCCTCCACAGTCGATTTTTCGACCTTTGTCCTGTCGCTGGCGTCGTCGGCGATGTTGCACTTGGGTCGCGTGCCGGATCCCACCGGTCAGAACGTCAGTCCAAACCTTGGCCTCGCGCGCCAGAGCATCGACATGTTGGCGATGTTGCAGGAGAAGACGCGCGGCAACCTCACCGGCGAGGAGGATCAGCTGCTGTCGCGCGTGCTGCACGATCTCCGCGTCGCCTTCGTCGAAGAGAGCCGTAATCGGGTGTCGTAAACGCGGCCGGACGGTCGCGATTTCGGCGCGTGCTTGGGGGGCACCGTGACCGCGTCCATCCTGGTGGCTGACGATGAAGCTGCGTTCGCGCGGCTGATCAGCAAGCAGTTGACGCGTGCAGGCCACGTGACGTCCGTGGCGTCCGACGGCAACGACGCCCTGCGCAAAATCGAGTTGCTGCAGCCCGACCTCGTGCTCATCGACGTGCACATGCCGGGCCTGACCGGGCTGGAATTGGTCGAGCGCTTGTCGGCCGCGGGCAAACTTCCCCCGACGATCGTGATGAGCGCGTACGGCAACCTGGAGACGGCGCTGCGAGCGGTGCGCGCTGGGGCGATGGATTTTCTGTCCAAGCCGTTCCGCCTGCCCGAGGTCGAGCTGAAGGTCGAAGTCGCCCTTGAGAAGGCCCGCCAGACGCGCGGCACACGACGGGAATCGGGTACACGACGCGGGATCGCACCGCAACCCGACGACGGCGCCGAACCGGCGATGTTCCACAACATGGTGGGTCGCAGCGACGTGATGCGGACGCTTTTCACCAAGCTGCAGCGGGTCGCGCGGTTCGATTCAACTGTGCTCATCAGCGGCGAATCCGGCACCGGCAAGGAGCTCGTCGCCAAGGCGATCCATGCGGCGTCACCGCGCGCCACGGAGAAGTTCGTCGCCGTCAACTGCGGGGCGATTCCCGCCAACCTGTTGGAGAGCGAGCTGTTCGGCCACGTTCGCGGGGCGTTCACCGATGCCACCAGCGATCGCAAGGGGCTGTTTGAGCAAGCGCACGGCGGCACGCTCTTTCTCGACGAGATCGTCGACTTGCCGTTGCAGCTACAGGTCAAGCTCTTGCGTGTGTTGCAAGAGGGCGAGATCCGGCGGGTCGGCGGCAACAAGGACACCGCTGTCGATGTGCGGGTGCTTGCGGCGAGCGCAGTTCCGGCTCGCGATCGGGTGCGCGACGGGCGGTTTCGCGAAGACCTGTTTTATCGCCTGAGCGTGATCGACCTGCATGTCGCGGCGTTGCGGGACCGGCTTGAAGACATCCCGCTGCTGGTTCAGTACACCGTCGAGGGCGCGAACCGGCGGCTCGGCACCGATATCACCGGCGTCCATCCGCACGCGATGGCCCAGCTGATGGCGCATTCGTGGCCGGGCAATGTGCGCGAGCTGCAAAACGTTATCGAGCAAGCGTGTGTGATGAGCGAGACGCGCGAGATCGGCGTGGACGCGCTGCCCGCCTCGGTTGTGCATCGGCCTGAGCCGCGCGACGACGGGGACAATGGGCTGCGGCTACCGGTGGATTCGCTCAGTATTCCGCATGCGATCGAGGCGACGGAGCGGGCGTTGATCGAGGTCGCATTGCAGCGCACAGACGGCAATCGAACGCATGCGGCGCGGCTGTTGGAGATCTCGCAGCGCAGCCTCCTCAACAAGATCCAGCGCTACGGAATCGACATCCCCGGCACGGTCGGCCGGCCGCCCAAGCACTAGCACCCAAGCACTAGCACCCAAGCACTGGCAGAATTGCGGGAAGCGACAATCATGACCGCGCGACGTTCAGACCCCATCAACGAGCGTTTGGCGGCGCGCTATCCGCTGCTCTATCTCGTCACCGGCGACGTCGAAGATGCGACGCGCCTGCTCGGCCAATCCGCTCGCGCCAATCGGATGCACCTGGTCGTGCAGCGGGCTGGGATGGGCGACGCCGTGGCGGCGATGTGTGACGCGATCGAGACGGCGTTGCAGTCCGCGGAGCGAACGGTTGTGGCGATCGACCACGGACATCGGCTCTTGCGGCAACCGAAATTCGTGCGGGCGTTGACCGAGCGCTTGCGGGACGTCGAGCGGGCTGGCCATTGCGTGGCGTTGCTGGCGCCGGTGTCCGAGGCGTGCCCCGAGTTGGAGGGTGAACGGGTCGTGCTCAGCGTCGCGTTGCCCGGTGCTGCAGAGCTCCGCCCGCCGATCATTGCGGCGTTTACGGGCAGCGACGGCGCGGTTGACCAGGGGTTGGTGGAAGATGCGCTCAACGCCGCCCGGGGGATGACCCTTGCCCAGCTGCGACGGGCGTTGCGGCGGGTGCGTCTGCGGGGACCGGTGGCCGATCGGTCGTGGATCGCGGCGATGCAGGCGGAAAAGCGTGACCTGGTTGGCCATAGCGGCGTGCTCGAGATCGTCGAAGACGTGCCTGGTGTGCGCGAAGTGGGTGGCCTCGACACGCTCAAGGAGTGGCTGGCGCGACGGCGACTGGCGTTGCGGGACGACGCGCGGACTTTTGGGCTGCCTGCGCCGCGAGGTGTCTTGCTGATCGGGGTGCAGGGGTGTGGCAAGTCGCTGTTCGCCAAGGCGTCTGCCGCGGAGCTTGGGCTGCCGTTGCTGCGGTTTGATCTGGGCCGTCTGTTCACGCGCGATGCGGCCCCTGACGAGCGCCTGCGTCATGCGTTGTCGGTGACCGAGGCGATGGCGCCGGTCGTGTTGTGGGTCGACGAGATCGATAAGAGTTTCGCGGCGGCGATGGGCGGCTCGGACACCACCTCGCGGATCTTCGGGACGTTCATCACGTGGCTGGCCGAACACAAGGGCGGCGTCTTCGTGGCTGCAACGGCCAACCGCGTCGACCACTTGCCCGCGGAGCTGATGCGCAAGGGCCGTTTTGACGACACGTTCTTCGTCGACCTGCCCGATGTCGATGTGCGCGCGGAGATTCTCGCCATCCACGTGCGGCGATCCGGTCGCGATCCGACGGGATTCGACCTCGCGCGTCACGCGGCGACCGCCGACCGCTTGACCGGGGCGGAGCTTCAGCAGGCCATCATCGAGGCGCTGGGCATCGCGTTTACGGCGGGTCGGGAGCTGACCGATGCCGACATCCACCGCGCGCTTCGGGACACCGTGCCTTTTGTCGACACCTATGCCGAACAGGTCAAAGAGCTGCGCGAGTGGGCCCGCAAGAGGGCGAGGTCAGCGGCGCGGGATCGCAGCCTTCGCGAGCTTTTTACCGATGCAAAGAGCACCGGCGACGAAGGCTGGCGAAGCTGAGCCAGACGGGCGATAAACCCAGTCTTTCGAGCGTCGGCCGAGCGGCCATGGCAACGACAAACCAACCGCGACGCTGAGCGGTCGCATATCCAAACCACGGAAAACGGCATGGCAGAGAAGGTCAAAGTCGGCGTTATCGGCGCTGGCGCATGGGGCACCGCGCTGGCGATCCAGGCCGCGCGCAAGGGCTACGAGACGGTCATTTGGGCGCGCGAGCCCGAGGTGGTCCGCGACATCAACGACGCGCGCGAAAACAAGATCTTCCTGCCCGGGTTCAAGGTGCCGGACACGATGACGGCGAGCGGTGACATCGAGCTTGTGTGCCGCCACGCCGACCCGTTGTTGTTATCGGTTGTGCCGACCCCGCATGTCGGCCGCGTGCTCGGCGGGATCCAGGAATACCTCGACGATCGGCACATCATCTGCAGCTGCTCCAAGGGCATCGAAAACGAGAGCCTCGAGACGGTCGACGAGATCCTTCAGCGCGTGCTGCCACGCCGGTTTCACAGCGCATTGTGTTTTCTGTCCGGGCCGTCATTCGCCAAGGAGGTCGCCGCCGAAGTGCCAACCGTGGTGACGATCGCCTCCCACATCGCGTCGGTCGCTATCGAGACGATGCACATGATGGCGTCGCCCAAACACCGCTTCCGCTGCTACGCGAGCCGCGATGTTGTGGGTGTGGAGATGGGCGGCGCGCTCAAAAACGTGATGGCGATCTCGACGGGCGCTGCGGATGGACTGGGCTTTGGCCACAACGCGCGCGCCGCGATCATCACCCGAGGGCTGGCGGAGATCACCAAGCTCGCGGTCCGAAAGGGCGCCAACCCGCTGACCCTGCAGGGCCTGGCCGGGATGGGCGACCTCGTGCTGACGTGCACCGGCGACCTGTCGCGAAATCGGCAAGTCGGCCTGCGCCTTGGTCGCGGCGAGAAGCTCGAAGACATCCTGAGCGGGCGCGTGACCGTGGCCGAGGGGGTGCTGACGTCGAAGTCGGCGTGGATGCTCGCGCAGAAGCTCGAGGTGGACGTGCCGATCATCGAAAACTGCTACCGCGTGTTGTACGAGGGCCTGCCGCTGCTCGATGCGCTCGAAAACCTCATGCACCGCCCGCTGGGCATGGAACTGCAGCTCAACTAGCGGCGGTCCATCTCGTAGTTATAACGGGGTCTGACCCCCTGCTTTGGGGGCCTTGTGTCCGGCGAAAAGTGGATTGAAATTGCGGTGGTAGGCCGGGCTCACGGGATCCGTGGCGAGGTCAATGTCGCCCCGCACAACGAGGCTTCCGAGCAGTTTGAGCCCGGGGTGATCGTGCGGTGGTCCAAGGGCAAGGCCATGCGCGACCTGGAGATCGAACAGGTTCGGCAGGGCAAAGCGCTCCTCGTGGGGTTTGTCGATGTGTATGACCGCGACGGAGCGATCGCGCTGACGGGCGGGACGTTGCGGGTGCGGCGGTCGAGTTTGCCCGACCCGGACGATGGCGAGTTCTACCTGAGCGATGTGCTTGGCGCTGTTGTCTTCGACCACGACTCTGGCGATCGATTGGGCGTCGTCGCGCGGCTCGGCGAGACCAGCGTGGACGTGCTCGAGATCAAGCTTGACGGCGGCGGCGAGGTGTTGGTGCCGATCTTGGAGCGCTACATCACGTCGATCGGCCAGCGCGATGGCGAGGTCGTGGTGCGTGACATCCACCACTGGATCGCCGAATAAGGACGACGCACGGCCCCCGTCGCCCCGCCTGACATGACCGATATTTCCCCCAAACCCTACACGTTCGATGTACTGACCCTGTTTCCGGGGCTGTTTTCCGGGTTTTTAGCGGAGTCGCTCATCGGAAAGGCCGTCGATTCGGGGGTGCTCGCGGTCGACCTGCACGATTTCCGCGAGTTTGCGACCGATAAGCACCACACCGTCGATGACGCGCCGTTTGGTGGCGGGGCCGGGATGGTGCTCAAGCCCGAGCCGATCGCGCGTTGCCTGGACGTTGTCAGGCAGGCACGTCCCGATGTGCCTGTGCTCGCCCTTTCGCCCGCAGGTGAGAGGTTTGACCAGGCGATGGCGCGGGAGCTTGCCGAAGGGCCCGGCGCGATCTTGATGTGCGGGCGTTACGAAGGGTTCGATGCCCGGATCGAGGCGCGGGCCGATCGGCTGATCTCGCTGGGTGATTACGTGCTCAATGGCGGCGAGGTCGGAGCCATGGCGATCATCGAGGCGATCGCGCGCCTGTTGCCCGGAGTCATCGGCAACGCGGCGTCGCTCGACAATGAATCGCACGCGACGGGATTGCTCGAGGCGCCTCACTACACGCGGCCCCGGGTCTTTGAGGGCGAAGCGGTCCCCGATGTGTTGCTATCGGGCAACCACGGCGCGATCGCCACGTGGCGTCGCGAACAAGCTTTGGCGCGCACCAAGGCGATCCGACCCGACCTGCTGAACGCGGGTCCGGTGGGCACGGAGAACGCGCGATCGAACAGCCAAGAGGGCATCGTGGAAGCCGAAAAATCAGTGCTTGACGCGGGCTTGCGCATGGGTATCTTCGCCGCCCTCGTTCACCACCCTGTCCTGAATCGGCGGGGCGAGGTGGGAACGACGGCGCTCACCAACGTCGACATCCACGACATTGCACGTTCGGCTCGTACCTACGGACTCGAACACCTTTTCGTGGTGACGCCGGTGACGCTCCAGCAGCGGATGGTCGGGGAGATCCTCGGTCATTGGACGGCTGGTGAAGGCTCGACGTTTAATCCTCGTCGAGCCGAGGCCTTGCGCCGCGTCACTGCTAGCGAGTCGTTGGACGCCGCGTGCGCCGCGGTCGAGAAGCGCTGTGGCCGCCCGCCGCTGATCGTCGTGACCAGCGCCCGGGAAGACCGGCCCAGCATCTCGTACGCGGACTTGCGGGCGCGCTTTTCCGAGCTCGATCGGCCCGTGCTGATCGTGTTTGGAACCGGCTGGGGCTTGGCTGAAGAGGCCATGAACCAGGCGGACCTGCGACTGCCCGCGATCGTCAGGGACCCGTCCCTCGGCGCGCACGATGGGTACAACCACCTGTCGGTACGAGCCGCTGCGGCGATCGTGTTCGACAGGCTGCTCGGCTGATCGGTCGCCAGGACCGCGCTCATCGAGCAGCCAACCGCGCGCCCTATGCCCGCCAAGGCGCCGAGGCCCCAGTCGTCGAAGAACGGCGTCATGGGACCTCACCTGCGGGCCGCTATGGCCGGGAGCAAAGAATGAACCACATCGACTTCATCCAGTCCGAGCACCTCCGCTTCGACCTGCCCTCCATCCGCACGGGTCAGACCGTCCGCGTGCACTGCCGCATCATCGAAGGCACCAAAGAGCGCGTCCAGGTGTTTGAAGGCACGGTGCTGCGCGTCAACGGCGGCGGCCTCGACCAGACCTTCACGGTGCGCAAGATCAGCAACGGTGTCGGCGTCGAGCGTATCTTCCCGACGCACAGCCCGCGCCTGCTCAAGGTCGATATCCTCCAGCAGGGCTACGTTCGCCAGTCGCGCATCTACTTTCTGCGCGACCGTATCGGCAAAAAGACGAAACTCCGTCGCGTCGACTAAATCGGCGAGCTTCGCTCGGGATTTAGTCTGCTCCTCGCTTCGCCGCGGTCCGCCAGCGAGTCGCCGGCGGGGTGGCGGGACGCCAATATGCAAGGGGGCTGAACGCAGCCCCCTCGCCGGAAAAAGCGTCGTTTTCCCGGCTCACCCCGACTTTCTGAAGGGCGGCATGGCTCGGCTGACGCCTTCGCGCATGCTGCTGCAGCTGACGTACGGTTGGCGGCTGCGCCGCACAGCGCTACGCCAAGGCGTGGATTTCGGCTGCGTCTCAACAAGCCGCTGCGGCTGCGCCGTACAAAGGGTTGACTCCGTTGATGCGTGACGTCCACCATGGACGTATCAACTCGTTCCGGATCTATCGCTCATGCTGGCCCGCGGCCTTAGATTTCGTCGTGCGTTTTTGATTCCGATGGTCGGCGTTGCGCTGTCCGGCTGGAACGTGGGTTGCTCCGATGATGCGTCCGGTGGATCTGGCAAGTCCGTCCAGTTCAACGACGCCGGTATTGGCGACGTTGTCGTCGACGAATCCGACACATCTGGTGGTGACGCCGCTCAACTTGCCGCTTGGACTGCGCTTTGTTCGCCGTGCGCCACCGACGCGGACTGTGCGGCGGGGGCGGCTGCGGCTCGTTGCATCGATTACGGAGCGCGCGGGCGGTTCTGTGGTGCGATTTGTGTGGGCGACAGCGACTGTCCCCAGGGCCATTCCTGCAGCGACGCGATAGACGGGACCGGCGCGGCGACCAAGCAGTGCAAGCTCACGGACAAAGACGCCGAATGCACCTGCAGCGCGTGGGCGGTCACGGCGGGGGTGAAGACGGCGTGCACGGCAACCAAGGGCGCTGTCAGCTGTCCGGGGACTCGAAGCTGTTCGGCGGCTGGATTGGGCGGCTGCGAGAGCGACTCCAATGCCAAGGAGTTGTGCGACGGCCTGGACAACAATTGCGACGGCGCGACCGACAACTACGCATGTGACGACGGCAACCCGTGCACCGATGACACGTGCGACGCCGCCAAGAGCGCGTGCACGACCACGCCCCGGACAGGCAGCTGCGACGACGGCGATCCGTGCACTGTTGGCGATATTTGCGAGCTCAAGGGCACCTCGGCGACCTGCGCGCCCGGAACAGCGGCCAAAGATTGCGACGACAACAACGTTTGCACCAAGGACGCGTGCGACTCGAAAAAGGGCTGTACCGCTCTGCCGATCGAAGCCACCGCGGCGTGCTACGACGGGCCTGCTGGCACCAAAGGTGTGGGCACGTGCGTTGGCGGTTTCCAGTCTTGCAAAGACGGGGCGCTCCAGCCCGGTTGCGAAGGTGCCGTGACACCGGCCGCCAGCGAGTCCTGCGACTACAAGGACGACGACTGCGACGGCAAGACCGATGAAGGCTGCAAAGTCATCGCAGCCCAGGTCACAACCGGCTGCGGATTTGGCCACCTGGGCGCGACCGGCAAGGGCGCAACATCGGTTTTTATCGACCTGGGCGGCGCCGTGGGCGGTCGTCGTGACGGCAAGACCACCCTCGAAGTGGGGTGGATGCGCTGGCTGATCGCGTGGTGGCCCTGACCGACCGCGCCAAACATGCGCACACCGGGAAACACGACGGACACCGGAAACACGACGGACACCGGAAACACGACGGACACCCGGAAATATATCGGAAACGGGAGACCCACAATGCGACGCAAAACCATGCGCACCCTGCTGGCCACCGTGTTCTTGGCCACGCTTGCCCCGGTCGCCAGCCATGCCCAGCCCGGCTCGATCCTACTCCAGGGGCGACTGCTGACCAGCGGCGGACCGGCACCGGATGGCGACTACAAGGTCACGCTGAAGTTCTACGCCAACAAGGCTGACGCCAAGGCCGTCTTCGAGAAAGCGAAGGTGCCGGTCAAGGTGGCTCACAGCGGTTTCAGCGTGGCCGTCAACGTCGACATGAGTGCCCAGGGACCATGGGTGAGCGGCGGTGTCCGATGGCTTGGTATCGGGGTCGGCACGGAGCCTGAGCTGCCTCGTCTCGCCCTGCATAGCGCGCCGTTTGCCGTTCGTGCGGCGGTCGCTGGCGACGTGCAATGCACCGGCTGTATCGGCGCTGGACAGCTCGACGCCAAGAGCGTGCAGCGACGTGTGACCGGCGGCTGCAAAGCCAACGAGGCGATCGCAGGTATCGGTGAAGACGGAACGGTTCAATGCACGGCCGCCCACGGTATCAACAGCCTCGACACGCGCTACCAGAAGCGGGTCACCGGCACGTGTGGGGCCAAGCAGGCGATCGCCAATATCTCCTCAGAAGGCACGGTGACATGCGCCGAGGCCAACCCGATTGCCGACCTCGACACGCGCTACGTCAACCACGGCGAGGCAAAGGCTGTTGACGCCAAGATGATCGACACCTCTTCGGTCCAGGCGCGCGTGACCGGAACCTGCAAGCACGGCGAAGCGATCGCGGGCATCGACGAAGACGGCAAGGTCAAATGCGCCGATCTCGACAAGCAGTACGTGCGTCACGGCGAGGCGGCGAGCGTCGACAGCGCCATGGTCAAAGACGGCTCGTTGACCGCCAAGGACATCGACCCGACGTCGATCCAGCAACGCGTCTCTGCGTTCTGCGCGGTCGGTGAGGCGATCGTTGCGATCCACGACGACGGCAAGGTCAAGTGTGGTGCCGCCCACCAGTTCAAGACGCTCGATCCGCGCTACGTCAACAGCGGCGAGGTCGACAGCGTCGACAGCAAGATGCTCAAGGATGGGTCGGTCACGGCCAAGGACGTCGACAGCTCATCGGTGCAGCGACGGGTCGCCGGGGCGTGCAAGTCAGGTACGGCGATCGCCTCGATCGGCGACGACGGCAAGGTGGTTTGCGTCGACGCCGGCCATGGCCAGCCGTTCACGGGGACGGTCCAGAAGGGGAAATGGTACGTCGCGGCAGCCACCACAAAGCTGGGCGGCACGGCGATCCTGACATTGACCCAACCCTTTGGCGGCCCACGAATTCGTGTCGCGGTAGGCGTGGTGGGCCAGGCCAGCGCGGGCGCGACGGCGACGTTGATCGAGAGCACCTACGGAAGCAGCGCGCTCTTCGACCGGCTGCGCGCCTTGAAGACGGGCACCGGCATGTTGGTTGTCGTCCGGGCCGCGGCGTCGGGAAAGGCGAGGGTCTCGGTCGACTCGGACCACGGCGCCAACAGCTGGACGGCGGGTCCCTGGTCCGTTTTCGACCCGAAATCGCTCGGCGATGGCAAAGGCGAGATCGATCTGCGCTCAACGGCGGCCTGGCGAGCACAAGGGAGAGGTTTTTCGCTGCCTCGACACGGCGCAACCGCCCACGCGCGCGCCGAAACATCCACCGCTGCCAGCGACGTCTGGCTTGCGGGAGACGCTGCCTTGGAGGTTCGCTCGGCCGTCGCCAAGGGCAAGGGGCTCGACACCAAGACCGACGCGATGCGCGTGTTTGCAGGCAACCTCGACGGAAGCGGCACCAAGCCGTTGTTCGTTGTCAGACACGACGGAGCGAGCGCGATCGGCGCGCTCCCGACGGACAAATACGCGCTCACGGTTGGCGGCGACGTCACGCTCAAGGGCCACGATGTGCGCGACACCAAGGCGGTGAGCTGGCAGGGCGGCGACCGCATCCGGGCCAACCCGACGAGCGGTTTCGTGTCCTATATCGGCGCGTCGGGCGGCAACGGGGGCGTGCGCTTTTTCGACAACGACGCCACCGCGCAGGGCGGCATCGCCTATGACGGACAGAGCAAGAACCAATCGTTTGGACTCGTCGACGCCAACAACGACTGGGCGGTTCGGATTCGCCACAAGGACTACATCTCGCTTTCGGTCGGTGGGCAAACCAAGGTGATCGTGCGCGCGAAGGGAGTCGGCATCCTGACCGAGCCCCGTGACGACGACGCGCTGACCGTCAAAGGCACAACCACGGTGACGGGCGAGCTGCGATTGGGCGATGCGCAGGTGCCGAGCGGGTACATCACGGCGACCGGATTCGCGACGAAAGACAAGGTCGTGACAGTGCGCAACGTGCTCAAAGCCCGCGGGCTCGCGATCGCGTGGAAGGACACCCGCATCTACGCCAATGACAAACAGCGGCTCGTGGCGGACGACGATGGCGTCAGCGTCGACGCGACCCTACGCACCAACAGCAATCGTGTGCATCGAGACTTCGGACACTTCGCGACGTCCAAGAGCGCCGACAAGGGCATCAACTACCTGCATATGTGCACGAATATCCCGATGAACGGCACGATGTTCGTCATCGAGGCGCGCGGCTTCTCGTACGAAGACTCCGAGGCCATACACACGACGTGGGCCGGGTACGCGCACGCGCCCAGCAAGTCGATCAAGCGCATTCACACCCACAGCTACACCAAGGCGATGGGCAACCAGGTCGTCTACAAGAGCAAGGACGGGTTCGTGTGCGTCGTCGGCGCCGCGAGGACCTGGTACATCGGCGTTTCGTTCAGCGCATGGACCGTGAATCCGCACGGTGTCAGCCCCTACCAGGCCACCGGTTTCAAGGTGAAAGCGCTGAAGTACAAGCTGACCGACACGAACCACCAGGGCGACAGGTTCTAGCGGCGTCTGGTCTCCAGCTCCTGATCCCGCTGCCGATCCCGCTGCCGATCCCGGCTCAACGCCTCTGAATCCGCTCGCCGCGGCTCACGACGCGGGCGGCGACGTTGTAACCGGGCCGAGTCGGGATTCGGCGCTCTACCAAAAACCGCTGTGTTTTCAGGCGGATGACGCCAATATGTTTTTTTGACAGGTGACCACCCCTTGCGACCATGCAAGCGGCGCAGTCCGTGTCGGGCTGTGCGCCGTCCTGGGGGTCGGTTATGCGTCGCGGCAAGTTCTTGGATTCGGTATCAGCGGTCGTTCTGTGCGTCGCGCTGTCGTTTCCGGTCCAACCAGTTTTCTCCGTTCCGACGCGAGCGGTAGCGGCCAATTCGCTGCAAGCGCTCTCGGTGCGCGAGACACCTGACACCACGGTCATCACGGTACGAGGCGCCAAAGCTCCGACTTTCACGACGTTCCGGCTCGAGCGCCCGATGCGACTTTTCGTCGACGTGGCGGGCGGCGATGTTTCGGCGATTCGGGGAGCCCGCACGGTTGGCAACGGCGTTGTTCGGTCCATCAATGTGCAGCCGATGCGGCGCGGAGGCGGTCGTTACGGACGCCTGACTGTGACGTTTGACCGGGACGCGCTGTACCACGTGCGCGCCGATGGGACGTCGGTCGTCATCGTTGTCGACGGCACGGATCGGAAGCTCAGCAAGGCGCAAAACGACGAGATCGCCGCGGTCCGTGAAGCCGCCAAGAGCGCCGCTGCGCGCGAAAAAGAGCTTCTCGGTCAGCTACGATCGATCCGTGACAGCGAAAAGTCGGTGCGTGCTGCCAAGGCGCAGGCCGAGTCGCAGCGCGCCAAGGCGGTGGCCGAGCAGAAACGCCTCCAAGCCGAGATGGCCCAAATGCGCAAGGCAGGTCATGCCGCGCGCGACCTCAACGCCCTGAAGACGCGCAGCTCGACGCTGGCCAAACGGGTCGCGGACGCACAGAGCCACCTCGCCAAGACGACCGCGGCGATGCAGGACGTGCAGGGACGTGCCGCGGCATTGCGCAAGCAGCTGCGAGACCAGCGCCAAGGGCTCGCCGACGTCATCACCCAGCGTCGCGCCGAAGAGGCCCGGATCGCGCTGCTGCGGCAGCAAATCGCCCGCGAGCGCAAGGACGCCGAACGGCGCGACGACAAGCGTATCGCCGCGCTACAGACCAAGCTCCAGTCGGCGCGCAGCCACGCCGAGCAGCTTCGCAAAGAGGCCAAGGCGGCGCAGGACGCTCGCCGGCAGGCACAGGCCGAAGAAGTCGCGCGTCTCAAAGCCGAGATCAAGCGGCGCGACCAGGCCATCCAGTCACAGCTTCGCAGTGTTGCGCTTAGCAAGAAGAGCCGCGCCCAGCAGGTCTCGCGCTCGCGCGCGGAACTCAAGGCGGTCCACGACGAGCTGCGCCGCAGTCAATCCGCGTTGGTCAAAGCGCGCCAGGCCGACCGTCAGCGGGACGTGGCCGAGCGCCGCTGGCGAGCCGCCGAAGCGCGTGCCCAGCTGGTCGAAAAGCGCCTCGCTGAACGCGAACGCGAGCTCGCCAAGGCCAAGAAGGCCATGGCCGCCATCGCGCGCCAACAGGACGAGTCCAGCAAGCGCGCCGCCCAGATCCGCGACCTGCTGCAGCGCCGTGAAGGCGAGCTGTCGAGCGCCCGCGAACAGCTCCGGGCCAAGGAAACATCGCTCGCATCGGCCTTGGCCGCGGCACGACGCCGAGAGGACGCGGCGATCGCGGCCGGCAAACAGCGCGAAGTCGCCATCGCCAAGCGGGAACGCGCCCGCCTGGAGGCCACCCGCAAGCAGCTCGATGAACGCCTCGGCCGGCAGAAGGCCGCCCTCAACAGCCTGCGCGCCGAGCTCAACAGCAACGCCCGCGCCCGCGCTCGCGCCGAGAAGGAAGCCAGCACCCTGCGCACCAACCTGGCCGCCCGTCAGACGCAGCTGCACAAGCTCCTTGTCGCCCAGCAGCAGGGCCGCGCCGAGAGCCGCAACGCCCAGCGCCAGATCGCCAACCTGCGCAAGCAGATGGACCAGGCGCGTTCGCGCTTGAAGGCCCAAACGGAAGACCGCGAGCGTCAGCTCGATAAGCTCGAACTGCAGCTTGGCCGACGCGTCAAACAGGTCCAGGCCGAGCTCGCCAAGAGCCGACGCACCAACGACGCGCTCAGCCGCGATCTCGACAACGCACGGCAGCAGGCTGCGGCCGGACAGGCGGCGCTGCACAAGGCCGAAGAGCGCGTCGCCAAGCTCGCCGAGCAGCAACGGCTCGCCGAAAACCGTGCGCAGGAACAAGCCAAACGTCGGCGTGCGGCCGAACGCCGCGTCACGCAGCTCGCGCAGCGTCAAGAGCAAGCCGAACGCCGCGCTGCACAGCAGGCCTCTCTTCGCAAGGAGTCCCTGGCCCGCGTCGCCAAGCTCGCGGTGCAGCAGGCAGCCGCCGAAAAGCGCGCCGCTTCGCTGGCCAAGCAGCACAAATCGGCGCAAGCCAGGGCCGCCGAACAGCTCGCCCGCCGGCTGGCCGCCGAAAAGCGCGCCGCCGAAGCCACCGACAAGCGCCGCGCAGCCGAGGCCCTCGCAGCCAAGCAGCTGGCCAAACGGCAGGCGGCCGAAAAACGTCTCGCCGAGGTAGCCGCGAAGCAGCGCGCGGCCGAAGCGCGCGCGTCCAAACAAGTCGCCCAGCGTGAGAAAGCCGAACGCCTCGCGGCCGAAGCGATGACCCGCGCCGAGCGCGTCGCGTCGTTGTTGCAGTCACGGGAGCGCGAGCTCAATGCGATGCGCACCGAGCTCTCCGACCGCGCCAAGACGCTCAACACACAGCTTCGGCAAGCGCGCGCGCGTGAAGCGGCCGCCCGCAAAGCCGGCAAGGCCGGCGAAGCATCGGTCGCCCGCAAGCTCCGCGAGTCGATCGAACGGGAGCGCCGCGCGCTCACGCGCCAGATGGCCAAGCAGGACAAAGCGCTCAAGGCCGCCCGCGCCGAGGCCACGGCCAACTCCACCGCGCGGGTCCGCGCCGAAAAAGAAGCGCGCGCCCTGCGCAAAGCGCTCGCGTCGCGGGAGGCCGAACTGGCCCGCTTGGCCGCCAAGCGCAAACAAGGCGCCGCGAACGCCTCGCGCGTCGCGAAGGCAGAACAGCAGGTCAATAAGCTTCGCAGCAAGCTCATGGCGCAGCTCGCCGAACGCGACCGCAAGCTTCAGTCGGCCGAAAAGACCGCTCGCACCCGCGCCCGCCAGGCCCGCGTCGCGCTCGACAGCGCCCGCAAGCAACTCGACGGCGCCCGCAAGCGCAACGACGAGCTCCAGCGCAAGCTCGGTCAGGCGCTACAGGTCGCCGAGCGCACCGAAAAGGCTCGTGTCCGCGCCGAAAAGCTCGCGTCCGAGGCGATGACGCGCGCGCGTCGCATCACCAAGCTGCTCGACGACCGCAAACGCGAGTTGACGGCGGTTCGCGGCGAGCTCAAGAAGCGCGAGGCGTCGCTGATGACGCAGCTCAAGCGGGCTCGTGCGCGCGAAGACGCAGCGCGACGGGCGGGCAAGCGCGGTGAGGCCGTCCAGGCCAAGGCGCTGCGCCGGTCTCTCGAAGAACAGCGCGCCCGGCTCACCAGCCAGCTCAGCAAACAAGAACGCCAGTTGGCCGACGCGCGCGCTGAAGCCGGCCGCAATGCTTCGGCCCGCGCGCGCGCCGAGAAAGAGGCGGCTACGCTGCGGCGCGAGCTGAAGAAGCGGGAAGCGACGCTCGCTCGGCTGCACGCCAAAGCGGACCGCAGCAAGGTCGACAGCAAGTTGGTCGCGGCCGCCACGCGGCACGTCCAGGCGGTGCGCAACAAGCTGCTCAAGCAGCTCGCTGAACGAGACCGGCGTCTGCAGTCGGCCGAGTTGCAGCTGAAAGAGCGCGTGGCGATCGCACGCCAGGAGCTCGCAGCCGCGCGCACGCAGAACGACAAGCTGAGCCGCGAACTGCAGCGTGCCCGCCAGCTCGCGAAATCGCAGAAGGCTGCGCGCGTCGAAGCGGAGAACCTCGCGCGAACGCGCGACCGGGCTCGTATTCGCGCCGAAAAGCTGGCCACAGAGGCCCGTCAGCGTGCCGCGCGCGTTGCCGACTTGCTCAAGCAGCGTGAGTCTGAGCTGCAGCGCATCCACACCGAGCTGTCCGAGCGCGCCAACCTGCTGAAAAAAGAGCTCGCGCGCGCCGAACAGCGCGAGCGAAAAGCCCGCCGCAAAGGGCTCGCGTCCGAGGCTGCCGCTGCGGCGCGCGCCCGCCGCAAGATGCTCAAGGACATGGGCGCGCTGCACGCCGAACGCGCCCGCCAGCAGAAGGCAGCCCGCACCGCGGCCGCCGAGGCCAAAGCGTCCGCCGCCGCGCGCGCGCGCGCTGAAAAGGAAGCCACGCGGCTGCGCAAA
This sequence comes from uncultured Enterobacteriaceae bacterium, assembly GCA_964560875.1. Taxonomy (GTDB): domain Bacteria; phylum Myxococcota_A; class UBA9042; order UBA9042; family UBA9042; genus CAZLMW01. Next base: position 6,439 of record CAZLMW010000044.1, on the reverse strand, counting down.
GAGGTCGCTCAACGCGAACGGAAGCTCGCTGCGCTGCAGACACGGGCAGCCCGGGCAGAGCAGCTCGAGGCAGCACGACGCCGCGTCGAGCAGGCGCGCCATGCGCTGGAAAAGAAGCTCGCGGCCCGCGAAACAAAGCTGGCTCGGGTCGAAAAAGAGCTCCAGGGTCAGGTCGCGGACGTGCGTTCGGAGCTCGATGCCGCCCGCAACCGTAACGCCAAACTCAGCGACGCACTGCGCACCGCCCAGCGCGACCGCAACGAGCTGGCCAAGAAGGCCGCGAAGGCACGCACCCGCGCCGAGCGCATCGCCAAGATGCTGACGGATCGCGAAACAGAGCTGCGCCGCGTGCGTGACAAGCTCGGCACCAAGGAAAAGGAGCTCGCGGCCCGTCTCGCCAAGGCCACGCGCCTTGAGAAGAAGGCCCGCGAGCAGGGTCGAGCCGCCGAGGCTGGCCGCGCCGCGAAGCTCCGCAAGGTCTTGCAATCGTCGCTGATGTCGCTTCAAAACGACCTCGGTTCGGCGCGCCGCGCCCTGCACGCGTCCAAGGCGGAGGCCATTCGCGAGGAAAAAGCCCGCCGACGTTCCGAAGAACGCGCGGCGCGGCTGGCCGCTGCACTGCGCGCTCGTGAAGGCGAACTGACGAAGCTGCGCAAGCGAAGCGGCAACACCGGCAAGCGCGTGCAGGACGCCGAGCGGCGCGTGGCCCAGGCCCGCGACCAGCTGCGCCGAGCCGCCGCCCAGCGCGACGCGACGATCCGCAAGATGGAAGCCGAAGTGCAGCGCCGCATCCAGACCGCCCGCGCCCAGATGGCGACTGCACAGCGTCTGCGACAGGCCGAGCTCGCCCGCGCCCAAGCTCGCGCTTCATCGATGACACGCGCCCAGACCGCGGACGTCGTCGCCGAGCGACATGAGCGCGTCAGCCGGACGGCCGAGCTGTTCGAGCGCGTCGAAGAGGAGCTGAAGACCCTCAAGAAGCACGCGCAGAAGGAGGCCAAGGACCTCAAGACGGCCAAGACAGCGATTCGGGTGCGTCACAAGGCGGCCTTGAAATCGGGCAACAAGGCGCTCGCCAAGGCCATCGCCCGCGAGCTCAAGCTCAACGCGTCGCGGACCAACGTCGTCCAGCGCACCGTCGCGGCCCGCAACAGCGACCTCGCCCGCCTTCGCAGCAAAGCCCGCCACCACGCCAAGGCGCGCAAGACCAACAAGCGCAAGCTCGCGGCCCTGCTCAGCACGCATCACACGCGCAGCCGCACGCTCGACAAACAGCGCGCCGCGCATACTTCGATGGGCCGCATCAAGAAGACCGAGGCGGCGGTGTCCAAGGCGCGAGGCACGCTCCAATCCGCGGTCTCTCGCGAGCTCCGCGCCGATGCGGACATCGCCCGCGGTCTGAACCGCCAGCTGCGCGACCTGGCAGCGCGCCGGGACGCATGGTTCGCCGGTCGGCAAAAGGCGCTCGACGCCCGCTACGCGCAGCGCGAGACGTCCATGAAGGTTGCGATGAAAACGCGTCCGCGGCCGCCCGCACGTGCAGTCGTGGCTGCAGCCCCTGTCGCGACACCGCGCTCCGCCGCCCCCGCCAAGCCTGCGCTCGACAACTTCGTGCGCAAACAGCAGATGCGCATGGCCATCCTCGAAGCCCGCGCGGAACGCGAGCGTGAACGACGGCAAAAAGCCTCAAACGTGGCCCAGCGCGATCGCGCTCGCGCCGCCGTGCTCGAGCGTCGCCTCGCCGACGCCCGCAAGAGCGCCGCCGCCGCCGCCAAGGCCCGCATCAACGAAGTCGCCCGCGCCCGCGCCGAAAAGCGCGCCGCTGAAAAGCGCGCCAAGCGGATGGTCGAACAGGCCCGACGCCAAGCGCTGCTCCGCACCCAATCAGCCCGCACCACCGAGGCGCGACGCCGGATGCGAGCCGAAGCCGCCCTCGAACGCATGCGCGCCCGCCAGATCGCCCGCAACGGAAAGCATGTCGCGTCGCGTTCGTCACAGACCCGCATCCTCGACCTCAACATCACGGCCGAAGGCTACCTGCGCGGACGCGTCGAGCTACCCGTGTCCGGCAAACCCGACTTCGAGGTCGAGAGCAACAAGGGCCGCCGCGTCGTCCTGCGCATGCGCAACGCCCGCCTGCCCAGCCGCCTGCAGCGCGTCTACGACACCCGTGCACTCCGCGGTCCCATCGAGCGCGTCACGGCGTTCATGCCCAAGCACCGCCCAGGCGAAGCCCGCGTCGTCGTGGATCTCGCCGCGCGCACCAGCAACGTCATCTCGGTCGCCAGCGGCCGCCTCATCTGGGACTTCATCCGCACCGATGGCCGTCGTCTCGGCGCACAGCGCGGCGGTCCCGCTCACCAGGGCGTGCCGGTCGGCGGCGACATCCGCGCGCGCACCCCGCAACCGCGTATGCAGCAGTTCGGCGGCGGCGGCGCGGGCGTCAACTCCAACCCGATCCGCACGCCGTGGCGCAACAACCGTCGTTACACCGGCAAGCGCATCAACCTCACCATCAAGGACGCCGACATCCATCACGTGCTCACCTTCCTCGCCAAAGAGGGCAGCGTGAACATCGTCGCCGGCCCCGAGGTCGCCGGTTCGGTCACCTTCCACCTCGAGAACATCCCGTGGGACCTCGCGCTCGACGTCATCCTCCGCGCCCGCGGGCTCGACTACGTCCGCCAGTCCGGCGTCATCCGCGTCTCGACCCTCGACAAGCTCAAGAAGGAATTCGACGAGGAGGTCGCGCGCCGCAAGGCCGTTGAAGAGGTCAAGCAGCTCGTCGTGCGCATCATCCCGGTCAACTACGGCCAGGCCACCACGCTCCGTACGCAGGTGCAGGAGATCCTCTCCAAGCGCGGCAGCGTCACCGTCGACCAACGCACCAACGCCCTCGTCGTCAAGGACACCGAAGAGCACGTCGCCGCCGTCGAGGAGATGATTCGCAAGCTCGACAGCCAGACCCCGCAGGTGCTCGTCGAAGCCCGCATCGTCGAGGCGTCCAGCAACTTCACCAAGGAAGTCGGTATCCAGTGGGGCGGCAACATGGCCGCGTCCTCGGTCTACGGCAACGAAACCGGCCTTGCCTTCCCGTCCGTGGTCGGTGTCGCCGGTGGCGCCGATGGTGGTAACGCCAACGCCCAGGGTGTCGCGATCGCCGTACCCAACTATGCGGTCAATCTCCCCGCTGCTGTCGGCTCCGGTGCTGGTGGTGCGATTGGCCTGACCCTCGGCTCGCTCGGCGGCGCCGCGAACCTCAACCTCCGTCTGTCCGCCGCCGAACAGGAAGGCACGGTCAAGATCGTGTCCAGCCCCAAGGTGCTGACCCTCGACAACCGCGAGGCCCGCATCCGCCAAGGCATCAGCATCCCGATCTCGGTCGTCTCGGCCCAGGGTGTGCAGACGCGATTCTTCGACGCCGACTTGCGCCTCATCGCGACGCCACACATCACCCAGGACGGCAACATCTTGATGCAGATCCAAATCACCAAGAACGAGCCCGACTTCAGTAACCGCGCAGCCGACGGCAACCCGACCATCACGCAGCGTGAAGCGCGAACCGAGCTGCTCCTCGGCGACGGCGAAACGACCGTCATCGGCGGCATCTACACGCGCAGCAGCAGCCAGTCGGTCAAGAAGGTTCCGTTTTTTGGCGATCTGCCCCTGATCGGCGGCCTGTTCCGCAGCCGTTCGCAAGAAGACAAGCGCTCCGAGCTGCTGATCTTCATCACGCCGCGCATCGTCAACCGCGCGCAGGCCATGACCGTGGGCAAATAAGTCGTGCAACAAATCCCTGGCCCGGCACAGAGATCCGCTAGAATCGACTGGGAGGCGCAGATGAGCGCAACAATCCACAGACACATCACGACCGCGTTGCTGCTTGTCGCCGCCGTCGTGGTCACCGGCTGCGTGCAGCAAAACCCGACCGCGATCCAGTTCGTCGGCAACGCCGCCGTACTTCGCCAGCCCGGTGGCGGTGGCGGCACCCAGCCCGGCACCTGCATCAAGGACCAGACGCAGTTCTACCGCTCGTTTGGCACCATCGATTTGATGATCGCGACGCAGTACGACCTCTTCCCCGAGATCGAAAACCGCCTTGAGCGAAGCGTCAACGTGTCCGGAAACCTGCCGTCGCACCTGCGCGCCGATGCGTCGTATATCACGGTCGAAGGCGCCGAGATCACCATCCGCCTGCGCCAGGATAAGGAAGGGCCATACGACAAATCGTCGGATCTGCCCGCGTCAAACGGCTGGGTCCGGCAGCAGGCCGCAACCGACGCGCTCGCGCCGACCTCCTTCTACTTCACCAAGACCTGGTTTTCGCCCATGGCGCGCTCGATCCCGAGCCTCGAACGCGTGCTGGCCCGCTTTCAGCTGATTCCGCCTGACGTGGGCCAAGACCTACGCCGGGCCTGGTCCAATGAAAACGAGCAATACGAAGATCGCTACACAACTGTTGTGCCCGCGATGTTGGACTTCCAGATCGAAGCGAGGATGGCCGACGGCACGGTGATTCGAACCCAGATCGTCCGCTATCCGATGAACCTGTGCTGGGGTTGCCTGCTGTTCTTGCCCGGCACCTCACCTGGCGTCGACGACGTCGATCCGGTCAACATGTTCCGCCAATGCAGCAACAAGGTGCTTACCGTCGAGCAGTTCACGCCACCGTGCATCCCCGGCAACGACGAAGCGATGCCGTGCGGCTTCTACTGCCACGTCTGCCAGGGCAACGAGACACTCACCACACCGTTCGCAACCGAATACGCCTGCGACACGCGGTTCTGTCCGAAGTCGTAGCGAGAGCGCTGCGCTTCTCTCGCTACTCCTGACTATTTCGTTGGGGGGGCCGGCGCCCGGCCCCCATGACGGAAAAAGTGTCATTTTTCCGGCATTCCCCACAGCGTGCGGCTGCCTGCGCAGCCTTGCTCTCCGCAACTTCGTCGCGTCGAGTTAGCGAGAGCGCTGCGCTTCTCTCGCTACTCCTGACTATTTCGTTGGGGGGGCCG
>CAZLMW010000044.1:0-1330 GCA_964560875.1 uncultured Enterobacteriaceae bacterium | reverse complement strand
GCGCCCGGCCCCCATGACGGAAAAAGTGTCATTTTTCCGGCATTCCCCACAGCTTACGGCTGCCTTCGCAGCCTTGTCCTCCGCGACTTCGTCACCTCGAGTTGGCCAGAGCGCCGATCCGCTCAACCCGATCCGTCTACAGCAACGCCATCTGGTCGCCTCGCTGCGGCGGGATTCGGAAGGCCGTCGTGTCCAGTGACGGCAGCGGCAAGTCCAGGCCATGCCGACGCAAAGCGGCTTTGAATCGCGCCTGCAACACGTGCGCGTAGGGTCCAGTTCCCCGCATTCGTGTGCCGAACTGGGACTGGTACAAGGCGCCGCCTCGCATGCCGCGGATGAGGTCGAGCACCTTCTCTCGGCGGTCGGGAAAATGCTCGTTCAGCCAGCCGTCGAAGAGCTCCTTGATTTCGAGCGGTAGGCGAACGTTCACCATGCCCGCCCGATCTGCGCCTGCTTCGACCGCGGCGTCGAGGATGGACTCGAGCTCCATGTCGTTGATCGCAGGAATCATCGGCGCTGCCATCACGCCGACGGGAACACCCGCCTGGCGCAGCTCGCGAATGGCCCGTAAGCGACCGCTTGGCGGCGACGCGCGCGGCTCCATTACCTTGCATAGCTCAGGATCCAGCGATGTGACCGAGACCATCACGCGACACCGCCCCGCCTGACCCGCCGGAGCGAGCAAATCAAGGTCCCGCAGCACCCCCTGCGACTTGGTGATGATCGCGAACGGATGCCGGTATTCGGCCATCACTTCCAAGATTGAGCGGGTGATGCGCAGCCGTCTCTCGATGGGTTGGTATGGATCGGTATTGGCCCCGATCGCGATGACCTGCGGCTTGTAGTTGCGGCCCGAGAACTTCTTGCGGAGCAGCTCGGCGGCGTTGTTTTTGGCCACGATACGGGTCTCGAAGTCGAGGCCGGGCGACATGCCCAGGAAGGCGTGTGTCGGGCGCGCATAGCAATAGATGCAGCCGTGTTCGCAGCCCTTGTACGGGTTGATGGAGCGGTCAAAGGGGATGTCCGGCGACTCGTTGCTCGAGACGATCGTCCGCGAGCGCTCCGGGATCACGCGGGTCTTCAGCAGCGGGGTGTCAGCGGGGTCGTGGGCGTCGTTCCAGCCGTCATCAAACGCCTCAAGACGCGATGACTCGAACCGATTGGCCGGGTTGAACGTCGCGCCGCGGGCTTTCTTGCGGTGACTTGGAGGAGGCGGCGCAGTCATGCATCGAGTCTGATCGATACTGAACATATGTTCAAGTAATCTTCAGGCAGGCCCAGATCGGATCGGAGTTGTTCGGACGTGAGCGTCGCCGCACTCATCGGCAAT
>CAZLMW010000043.1:52078-59498 GCA_964560875.1 uncultured Enterobacteriaceae bacterium | reverse complement strand
AACGGGATCACATGGCAAGAAAAACGATTCAGCACTCGTGCCCGGCACATCTAGCGCCTTCGCAGCGTTCTTTTCTATGGCGTTATGCGAGCGAGGCGAGGTGTTTCTTGAGCGCGTCGATGGGGGCGATGGCGACCGGGTCTTTGCCGTGCAGGAGCGCGAGGCCGATCGATGCCCAATCCATCACGATGCAGCCGAATAAAAGGGCTTCGAGAAGCGATTCGCCGGCAAGCTCAAGCGCCCACGTGGTCGCCGCGGGGGTGTGGTCGGCGATCCAATCCTGGCGGGCGCGAGTTCTCGCGTGCATTCCGGCCCAGGTCAGCAAGATGAGCGCTTGGTCGCCGTTACGCGGATCGCCATCGGGTCCCACACCGCCCCATGCGACGACCTCGTTGTGGTTCATCTCGGGGACCGCGCCGATCCGCGCGAAACGACCGCTGTTCTCGTTGAGCTGGTTCTTGAAGCGAGTCAACGCGGGTTGGAGGTCGCGAGGGCCGAGAATCGCGATGGGATGGGCGTGGAGCTGCGCCATTCGCTCGCCGAGGACATCGGGGTGGGAGACGAAATCGTGGCCTTCGCAAGCCGCCTGGAGCCGGTTGAGCATCGCCGCGTCGTCCGGTCCATCCGGCAGAATACCGAGCAACCTCAAGAGCGCGACTTGCCGCGAGAACAAGTGACCAAACGCCGTGCGCGGGGGCTGGCCGGCGACCGATTCGACCCGATGGCAGCGATCGTGACTTGCTGCGAGGTCGGCCAGCTTGCCGCCGGTGCAGATGACCACAACTGTGGCGCCCGCTTCGAGAGCGTCGGTGACGGCTGCGAGGGTCTCTTCGGTATTGCCGCTGTGGCTTGTCGCCAAGACCAACCACCCGTCGCGCCACCACGACGGAAACGCGTATCCGCGGCTGACGATGACGGGAGCGGAACCGGCGTCGCTTGCAAGGGCGGCAAGGAAGTCACCGCCCGCCGCCGAGCCGCCCATACCGAGGCACAGAACGCCTGCCCACGAACGCGCAGACAGATCGCTGATCCACGGATAGGCATCGACGGTCACCGCAGCGAGACCGCCGCGGAGGTTATCGACGAACGAACGCGTGAAGCCCGCGACGCCCTCCGGATCGAGGTCCGCCGCCAGCTGCTTGAAATCAGGCATTATTGTTCCGTTCGACAGATCGATCCGCAGGGCTCGAGGCGACCGATCAGGTTCCGGTCCATGCAAAGCCGAACTAGATGTTGGTGTACGGCGTCTTGAAGTGCACGGCGCGAAGGGCGCGGGTGAGCTCGGTGATGCCGGTCGGCACGTCGATGGTGGTGTCGTAGCCGAGGGCGTGGATCTTCTCGTAACTGACCACGTAGTTGCGCTTGTCGGCGTCCTCACCGATGTCGGCGTAATGCATGTACGCGTTGTCGACCTGGGACTTGATGAGCTCGCAGATCTCCTTCTTGGAGTGGTTCATCTTGTTGGAGCCGATGTTGTAGACCTCGCCACGCATCTTGTCGGCGTTGTCGATGGCGAATTTGAACGACCGGCCCATGTCGTGGACATGGATGAACGTGCGCATGAAGTGGCCCTCGTAAACGACGAGGTAGCCCTGAGTCATGCTCTTGTACGTGAAGTCGTTGACAAGCAGGTCCAGACGCAGACGCGGCGACACACCGAACGCGGTGGCGAACCGGTACGCAACGGCACGGCCCGTTTCCATCAGCATCTTCTCGGCGAGCGTCTTGGTCTCTCCGTAGAGGCTGAGCGGGTTGAGGGGCGTTTCCTCGGTGCAGATCTCGCGGACGGTGCCGTAGTTGCTGCCGGTGGAGCCGAAAAGCACGAGCTGGTCGTCCGTGGTGACGTCGATGACGTTGCGTGTGCCGTCCACATTGACGGTTTCGGCGAGGCGCGGGTCCTTGCGGCACGCTGGGTAGCCCACGATGGCGGCGAGGTGGACGATGACGTCGGCGCCTTTGCACACCGTGGCAAGGGCGTCCTTGTCGCGAACGTCACCCTCGACGAACGAGAAGTTGGGGTTGCGGAAGAAGGGAAGGATCGGGTCGCCGCCCCACATCAAGTTGTCGTACACGCAGACCTTGTGGCCGTCTGCGAGCAGCAGGGGAATGAGGCTCGTGCCCACGTAGCCGGCGCCGCCGGTGATCGTAATCTGCATTTCATTGCTCCTTGGTGGGTCGTCCATGCCTGACCCGGTTTGTTCGGTGCGAATACACGTGGGGCGCGTTCGCGGCGTGCTGATGTTTGTGCGCTAGACCAACGCCTCTTCGTAGTACGCGATGGTGTTGCGGACGCCTTCTTCGAGCGGGGTGAACGCGAAGTCCGGCCACTTCGACCGGAACGACTCGTCATCGAGGATCTTGATGGGGGCGCCGTCGGTTTTGCTCGTGTCGAATGTGAACTCCACGTCGTAACCCATCAAGTTGGCGGCGATTTCGGCGATCTCTGCGATCGACCACGCCTTGTTTTGCGCCAGGTTGACCGGGTAGGTCTGCTCGTCTTCGGCCTCAACCGAGAGCGCGAGCATCCTGGCGACGTCGACGATGTACACCCACTCGCGAACGGGCTTGCCGCTGCCCCAGATGCTGAACTCTGTGTTGCCGGTTCGCCGGCCCTGGATCATTCGCATCACGATGCCGTTGAGGGCGTGGACTTTGTTGGGGTCGAGGTGGTCGCCCGGGCCGTAAGCGTTGGAGACAAGCCAGTTGACGCTACGGGTGCCGTGCTGTTTGCGAAAGGACTCGGCGAGCACATAAATCATGCGGCGCGGGGTGCCATACGCGAGGACGCTGCCATGGACGGCGCCGTCGAACCACGCGTCTTCCTTGTGCACGTTCGCGGCCCCAGGGTAGCTGCAGTTGCTGATCGGGTTGATGATGCGGGCGTCGGGCGCGGCCGTCTGGGCGGCCTTGTACATGTTGACGAGCATCAAGAGGTTGTCGGTGACCACGTCGGCGGCCCACGACGTGACGTAATGGACGCTGCCGACATGCGCGGCGCAGTTGACGATGGTGTCCGGTTTGATGTCGGCGACGAGCTTTTGGCAGGCGGACAGGTCGCGTAGGTCGACGCCGGTGCGGCGGGACGCGACGACGGGTTCGTGGCCGCGCACGCCGAGTTGCTGGACGACGTGCTGGCCGAGGAAGCCGTTGCCGCCGAGAACGAGAACACGCTGGTTGGATGCGGACATGGGCGTCTCCTGCGAGGGGTTGTGGCGCGCGTGTCGCCGGGTTTTTGGGCGGGCGACGGTGGCTATCGCGTCGCAGCGGCTCGGTGCGTTGAACGAAGCCGCGGGTGCAAAAGGCGCGCGTGTATACCAGACGCGGAGGTGAACTCAAACTGGCGTTCAGCGGCAGCGGGCGGGTTCTTGCCGCGGCAGTGTCCTGCGACTTGGTGCTCGTAGGGACAGGGGCGTTTGAGTGTTAGACGCAGAGCCCTGTATTTTATAAGTAATTACAAGTGATTATATTTGCATCGTGCCCCGCTCGGGACGCCGAGAACCACCTCGGACGTGCCTGCTGGTCCCAGAGTTGGTCGCGTCCAGACACCTCGGCTACGTCGCCGGCCGCTTGGCTCACAAGCGGTCGTTTCAGTCGACTCAACGGCCCCAAAACCGACCAAAACGCCCACGAGGCCGCGACGGACAAAACACCTGTCCACCGCGGCCTCGATCCACCGCTCGCTTCAATCTGTCGCGCTGTGTGCTGCCCCGGGCGCTCCGAGTCAATCAGCCGCGTGCCGCCCCAATGCCGAGGCGCCGCTACTCCCGCGGCGGTGGTCCGCGTCCTTGTCGATAGACGCCGTTCGTCTTCCGGTCCTGCCACTCCCGGCGCTCGGCCGCCAGCATCCCCCCGAACCGCAGCCCGTCGCGCCCGCCCATGCGCTGCCATCGCGGGAACGTCCACGGCGGAAACACACAAGCATCCCCTTGCACGTGCGCCGCCGCGGCCGCCTTGTATCGCGCCACGATCTCTTCGAATGCCTCGCGAAACGGTTCGTCCGCCCGTCGCTGCCGTCCGCTATCTGCACGACGCTTCTTCGGCTCCTCCACCGTTGCTTGCCAATCGCCTTGCTGAATCTTCCGCGCCGCATCTGCGCCCGGATCGTCCACTTCCGCCCGTTCAAGCGCCGCGTCCACCGCCGCGACCAGCGCCTCGCGTCGCCCACTCTCCGTCTCGTCCGCGAGCTCCGGAAGCGGTGTCAGCTCGATCGTCCGCTCGGCCCGCTTTCCACGACCCCAGACCCCCACTTGCGCTGCCCCGCCGCGCAGCAACTCCCCCGCAGACGATACCCCTGGCCAATCCTCCGGCCGCCGGACCAGCCCTTCCTTTGCGCCGTGCGCCAGGACGTACCCCAGCGCGCGCAGGTGCCCGCCGTCGTCGCGGCCGATTCGCCGCAGGTCGTACCGCTGATGCCACATGGTCCCCGACCGCCCGCGAATCGCGTTGATCCGTCGCGTCAGGTTGGCCTTCACGTACTGCATGAACCCCGCGACCTGCTCGGGATTCCTCCCGGTGACGACCATGTGAAAGTGGTTGCTGACAAAAGCCGCGCCGTGAATCGTCATCGCGTACACGTCCTGCCCGCGCGCCACCACACCGACGATTGTACGGTTTACTTCCGGCCGGTCGGGCAGCATGTACATCCGCCCCTCGAGCGTCCGGCTCGAGAGCATCAATACGGTGTCCGGTGGGAACCATCGCGGTTGACTCGCCATACATGGTGATCGGCCGATCGCCCAAAACCTGTACGAATCGCACGACTGAAAGGCCTCATGCATCCGGCCCGTTCCGCTCGAAACACCCCACGTCGCCGCTATTGATCCCGCGCCCACCGCCGCGACACCAACGCTTGCCGCACCTGCTTGCGACGGCCTTGTGCGCGTCTATACTCCGCCGCCCATCTGTCGCCGCTTGCCCACATCGCCCACCGCATCGGAACCCATCATGGCCATTGACTTCTTCGACTCCCATATCGCCCCGGCCGCCTATGAAGAGGTGATGGCGTGCCTGAAATCGGGCCGTCTCAGCGAAGGAAAACGCGTCAAGAGGTTCGAGGAATCGCTCACCGACACCCTCGGCTTCGTCAACCCTGTCTGCGTCAACAGCGGCACGTCCGCCCTGCATCTCGCGCTCGTCGTAGCCAACGTTGGTCCCGGCGACGAGGTCATCATCCCCGCGCAGACATTCATCGCCACCGGCCTCGCCGTGCTGATGCAGAAGGCCAACGTTGTCTTCGCCGATTGCGACCCCACCACCGGCAATATCGACCCGGCCGACGTCGCTCGTCGGGTGACCGAACGCACCCGCGCCATCATCCCTGTGCACTGGGCGGGTCTGCCGTGCGACATGGATGAGCTCAACGCCATCGCCGCCGAACACGACCTCGCGATGATCGAAGACGCGGCCCATGCCCTCGGGGCGACCTACAAGGGCAAAGCGGTTGGCAGCCTCTCGCGCATGACCTGCTTTTCGTTCCAGGCCATCAAGCACCTGACCGTCGGCGATGGCGGCGCCCTCTGCTGCGAACGCGACGCCGAACATGTTCGCGCGCGCACCCTCCGTTGGTTCGGCATCAATCGCGCCAACAGCCCAACAACCGAGCTCGGCGAACGCGACTACGACCTGACCGAAGTCGGCTACAAGTACCACATGAACGACCTTGCAGCGGCGCTCGGCATCGGCAACCTGACCAACTTCCTCGACCGACTCGCCCGCCGGCGCGCCATCGCCGCCACCTACCGAGAGGCCCTCGCCGACACCCCCGGCATTCGCCTGCTCGCCGCGCCCGTCGACCGCGAATCCGCCCACTGGCTGTTCACATTCCGCTGCGACAACCGGCTGCAACTCATCCGCGCGCTCAAGTCCCGCGGCGTCCCCTGCACGGTGGTCCACAACCGCATCGACGACAACACGGTGTTCGGCGGCGTGCGCGACGACCTCCCCGGCCAGGTCATCTTCGACGCCGAGCAGCTCGCCATCCCCGTGCATGAAGGCCTCTCGGACGACGACGTCACGCACATTATCGGCGCCATCCAGGCCGGCTGGTAAGCCCGTCCATCCGGGCTCGTCCCGCATCGCCCGGCCCGTCCCTTTACCAACACGCCCAAACCGCCCGTCAGCCGCTGGCAACGCCTGCGCAAGTCGGTCTTCTTCAGCAACCTCGCGTCCTTGTCGAGCGCCACGCTGATCAACAAGCTGATCGGCATGGGGCTTGCTTTCAGGTCAGCTCAGACAATCGAGCGTCTGCTGCTTGCAGTCCTTCTTGACGCAGTTCTCGTTGCACTTGGGGTCTTTGCTGTCCTTGCACTTGCCGCCGCAGCCGCCGTAGCACATCGCGAGCTTCCACCACTTCAAGGCCTCGGTCTTCGACGCTTTGGCGAGGCATTGCATCGCGCAGGCCTCGTCCTTGCCGTTCGCCGCTTTCTTGCAGTTCTTTTCGCAGCCGCTGATCTCCTGGCAGCCGAGCGTTCCCTTCGTCCCATCAGGCTTGGCACCCGCGCACGCGACCACGTCGTTGCCGCACGTCCCGCCCGGGTCGCCGCCCGTGTTTTGGACCGTGTAGATGCACTTGAGCAGCTTGGCGTATTGCCCCTGCGCGGCCTTCGTGCCCTTGCCATAACACGCTGAAGTGCAGGGGAATTTATCGCCGTTCGGCCCTTTTGGGCATTTGCTGTCGCAGACCGAGACCTCGACACACGAGTTCTTGCCCGTCGTTCCGCCCGAAACGCAAAGCAGCGACTCGTCCAGGCAATCGGCCCACGCCTGCTTGGCGTTGCTGTTGGCGAGGCAGTACCAGAGCTTGTCGTAATCGGTCTGCGCGCTCTTGCTCAGCTGCTTGTAGCACCCCGACATGCATTCGATGGCCTTGTCGCCCTTGCAGCTGTCGGTACACGCCCATGCTGTTGCGCAGCTCTTGCCGCCGCTCTTCTTGTCGGCGTTGCACTTGACCGCAAACCCCGCACATCGGCTCCAGATGCACTCACCGAGGCATTTGTTGTCACCCGTCTTGCACTGTTTGCCGTGGCAGACGTGTTTGTAGCACTTCACGAAGTCGATGAGCTCGGGCACGACCGTCTTGCTCGACGCGTTCAGGCACAGGTCCATGCACGTCTTCTTCGAGTCGATGTTGCATGACGACAGCGCGCATCCCCACGCCGCGGGGCAGGTCTTGTATTTCGCCTTCGCGGGATCCACGCCGCTGAACTTGTCTTCGGGTCCCGCAGGCCAGCCGCCGCCACTTGAGCCCGATCCGCTGCTCGACCCCGAGCTTCCTGACCCCGAGCTTCCCGACCCCGAGCTTGCTGACCCGGAGCTCCCCGACCCCGAACTCGTGCTCGACCCTGAGCTTCCCGAGCCCGAACTCGTGCTCGACCCCGAGCTCCCAGACCCTGAGCTTGCCGAGCTCGAACTCGTGCTGGAC
>CAZLMW010000043.1:0-51978 GCA_964560875.1 uncultured Enterobacteriaceae bacterium | reverse complement strand
CCTGAGCTACCCGACCCGGAACTGGTGCTGGACCCTGAGCTACCCGACCCGGAACTGGTGCTGGACCCTGAGCTACCCGACCCGGAACCGGTGCTGGACCCGGAGCTTCCCGACCCCGAACTCGTGCTCGACCCGGAGCTCCCTGTGCTGGAACCGGAGCTGCTCGTGCTCGACCCGGAACCCGTCGATGAACCGCCGCTCGAACTGGTCGAAGACCCACCCGAAGGCGCTGTCTCCCCGATCGTGCCAGCGTCTTTGTCGCCGTTTTCGCCGCCCGTCGTGCCGGTGCTCACGACCTCGTCGGCGCTATCGCCCCCGCACCCGCCCGCCGCAACGACCAGGGTGGGCACAGCAACAAGCGCCACAATGTGACTCCATCGCGCAGTAGTCATCGTCTTCTCCATTCCGCGTCCGCAGAGCATGCCGGTCCCCGTCCGATTCCTCCAACTGAATCGGCGTCGCTGTCGTGCCGACCCGATCCGTGCCACGATTCCGCCGTGGATGCGCCTCCTCGAACCCGGTTTTCGCTCCTTTCGCTGGTCACCAGCGCGCTCGTTGGCCTGATTCTCGTCGCCACCCTGTCCGTCGCGGCGACCACCTACCTGGCGACGACCCGCACCGTCGACGGTCTCTGGAACGCCCTGGCCGAGACCCTGGCCGATCGCACCGCGCAAGAGACGTTGCGCTTTCTCGAACCCGCCCTCCCGTGGACCAAGGCCACCGCAGGAGCCATGCGCACAGGTCAGCTCGACGCCTCGGACAACGCGGCGGTCCTGCGCTGGATGGAGATCGCGCTGCAAGCCCACCCGCAGTTCACCTGGGCCAGCTTCGGACGCGCGGACGGCACCTACCTGTCGGTTTACCGGTGGCCCGACGCCGACGGTACCGAGCACATGCGCCGAACGAGCCGCACCGTCGATCCCGCCGAAGCCGCGACCCTTACCGACGGCATGGCGCTTGCCCACTTCAACGACCACGAACGCAACGACGACGGCAGCTGGCGCCCGCTCAACACCCCCGGCCGCCGCTACGACCCCCGCAAGCGCCCCTGGTACCTCGACGCGCTCAAGTCCGCTCCGGGCCACGGCCGCTGGCAAAAGCCGTACGTCTTCACCTCGCGTCAACAGACCGGCGTCGCCTATTCACGGCCCGTTCGTGACGGCACGGGTCGCCTCCTGGGCGTGGTGGCGGCCGAGTTCGAAGCAGCTCCGCTTTCCCGTTTCCTGCGCGCCCAGAAAGTAGGACGCAGCGGCCGCGTCTATCTCGTCGCCGAAAGCGGTGTCGTCATCGGCCACCCCGGCTACGAGACCGTGCATCTCGCCGACGGCAAGCTCGTCAATCATCTCGCCGCGAGCCACCCCGATCCGATGTTGAGCGGCGCCTGGAAAGCCCGCGGCACCCTCGATGATGAGGCCAGGAAACACCCCTTCTCGTTTGGCCCCTACCTGGCCATGGCGCGTAGCTTCGATACCGCCGCGGACCTGCCCTGGGTCGCTCTCACCGTCGTCCCGGCCGACGATCTGTACGGCTCGGTCAAGCGTCAAACCCGCGACGCATTGCTCATCGCCGCCGCCGTGGCGCTAGTGGCCATCCTCGTCGCTTTTCTCGTCTCCCGCTCCTTGTCTCGCGCTGTCGGACGCGTCAACGCACAGATGCACCGCGCGGCCTCGTTTGAGCTCGAGGGCGACGACGAAGCCGCCATCATCGGCTCGCCGATCCGCGAAGTGCACGAGATGGGCGCCGCCGTGGCCGCCCTCAAGCACGGGTTGCGCTCCTTTTCACGCTACGTCCCCTACCAACTCGTCCGCCACCTGTTGCGATCTGGACAGGAAGCCCGCCTCGGCGGCGAAGAACGCGAAATGACCGTGCTCTTCTCGGACATCGCGGGCTTTACAACCGTGGTCGAAGCCACGCCTGCGCCCATTGTCCTCTCTGCGCTCGGCGACTACCTACATCGCATGAACCTGGCCATCGGCGAGACCGGCGGCACCGTCTGCCAATACCTCGGCGACGCCATCATGGCCTTCTGGGGCGCCCCTGACCCGCAACCCGACCACGCGATCCGAGCCTGCCGCGGCGCCCTGCGGATGCGCGAAGAGGCCGAATCGCTCCTGCAAACCGCCCGCGACGAAGGCAAGCCGCCCCTGCCCACCCGCTTTGGCGTCAATTCCGGCGACGTGATGGTCGGCAATATCGGCGCTCCCGACCGCTTCAACTACGCGATCCTCGGCGATCCCGTGAACGCAGCGGCGCGCCTCGAAGGGCTCAACAAGGTCTACGGGACGAGCATCATCGTCGGCGAGCGCACCGCTGAACTCGTGGGCGACGCGATGGTTCTCCGGCAGCTCGATTGGGTTCGCGCCAAGGGCAAAAGCCAGGCCCTCGCGGTGTTCGAGCTCGTCGGCGAAAAGGGCCACGTCGACCAGGACAAGCTCGAGGACGTAACCTCCTACGCCGTCGCGCTCAAGGCGTACCGAAACGGCAACTTCGCCGAAGCTGCACAGGGCTTTTCGCGCCTGGCGCTCGGCGGCGACAGCGCGGCGACGGTGTTGGCCGACCGCTGCCGCTTGTACGCTGACATCCCGCCACCGGGCGACTGGGACGGGGCCTTCACCATGACAAGCAAGTAGCTGCCCTCTCGCAGCAGGCCCGATTGGAAGTCGCTGACTGAGCGAAGGGCCGAGTCCGAGCGACCCGAGCCCGAACGCGAACGCGAACTCACCCCCTCACGGCCGACGCGACCGTCGCCGACGTCGACGTGTGCCAGGGTCACTGCGGACACGCACGTCAGCCTGAAGTGGTGGTAGGGGCGGCGCTCAGCGCCACGTTCCAGCTATTTGTAGCCGCGCAGGATCGCGTCGAGAAAGCGGGCTGCCTTGAGCTCGTAACCTTCGCGCGTCAGGTGCACGTGGTCGCGGCCAGCGAGGCCGGCGTTGACCCAGCGAACCATGGACCCACGCCCGCCCATCATCGCGAAGGCGTCCCAGAACCCGCAGCCGTATTCGGCGGCCACGCGTTTTTGTGCGGCGACGACCGCGTCGATTCGGGGGCGATGCGCGCGGACGCCTTCTTCGTCGGGTTTGAGCGGCCGATCGGTGGGGCCCACGAGCAAGCAAGATGCCCGCGGGACCGCGTTCTTGAGGCGTTCCAGCACACGCCGCCACTGGTTGACGAAGCGGCTGATGGGCGCGCCCTTGTCGCCTGTCGCGTTGGTTCCGTAGGCGAGGATCACCAGGTGCGGATCCCGTCGTCGCAGCTGGTCGCGCCACGCTGCGGTCTCCCAGTGCAGCTGGATCTTGCCGCGCATTCCGGGGATGCCCATCTGGTCGACGATGACGCCCGGGCCCTTGCGCTCAAACACGGCGCCGTACACATAGACCCGGCCGTCGCCCTTGGGGCGGGCGCGGATCTGGTGGGCACCATCGGCGAAATCGAAGCGCTTGTAGATGACCCCGCCGCGGCGACGTTTGGTCGAGATGGCGTGCTCTTTGCCGTCGATCGTCACGAGCAGCGTGCCGCCCTTGCGCGATCCCCGCAGCCACACCTCGAATCGTCCGGCGAATCGCCCACAGACGTTGTCGGTGCATGTCTTGACCGAAAACCAGTGGCTCGGGTTGTCGCTGCTGATCGCCACGCCGCCGTAACCGTAGTCGCCGATCGGCACGGGGTTGAGCAGCTTGTGTCGGTGCGTTTTCCAGCCGCGCGCGTACTTGAGCACGACGTCCTGGTGTCGGTAGCCGCCGTGCCAGCGGTAGGGCAGCAAGTAGCCGTGCCCGGCGTCGCCGAAGCGTCCCTGTAGCACCCGTCGCACCTGGCCCGACCACAGGTCTGCCGCCGTGTGGGAAGCCCCGTACCACGCGATTCGCGCCTGTCCTTTGCCCGCTTCGGCCGCCGCCAGCGCTTTGTGAAAGCTCGCGAGCGCCTCGCCGCCCGGATCGTAGACGTCGACGCGAATGTCTTCGGTGCGTGGATCAACCGGCGCCGTTTCGACGGGCGCCTGTCCGGAATCGGTGGCGTCTTCGGTCGCGTTGGCGGTGATCTGGGCTTGCGCTCGCGGCTTCGCAGCGTTGGTCTTGGCGCCGCTCTTCGCCGTGCTCGGCCGAGCCTGAGCCGCTGCCGGGCTGCATCCAAGGGCGAGAATAAGCCCCAAAACGAACACCCCTACCCCCGGGGTCTGACCCTTACATATTACACTTTTTTCCTTAGCCCGATCGGTCGGTTCTGGAGCCCTGAACACAGCCGGGGTCTTGAATACCCCCGGGGGTGTGATCCGGCCGGAAAGCGACAGCTGACCGGCCAAAAGATCACACCCCCTCGCGCGACCCCGAACGCGACCCGACGTTGCAGGCGTCCCACAAGACGTGAAGCAATTACGAAAAGAAACACAAAAACAGGCGGTTGGGGTAAACGGGGAGAGGCGTCCAAGGGGAGAGGACCGATCAGGGGAAGGCAGTCTGTCGTCGCCCGAAGACGCAAACGCGGCGACACCAGGTGCCTCGCAGATCATAAAATGCCTTCCCCTGTTGGGTCCTTTCCCCTTGATCGGGGCGCCGTCTGCCAAGACAAAACCCCGGGATTCCCCGGCCCCCCGCCTTCGCGGGTTGGGTCCTTCCCCCTTGATCGAGGCGCCGTCTGCCAAGACAAACCCCCAATTCATTTGCCGATCACCTTGCCGCGCTTCCAGCTGGCGCGCTTGATCTTGCCGCAGTCGCAGCCCCAGGACTTGGGCGCCTTGGTACAAGCGCGCGCAGCAAGCACCTTGTGGCCCCGTGTGCCGGGGTGGATGTGGTCGAAGTCGCGGTACGACCTCTTCATGTAGTTACGCGGCACCGCGCGGGCCTCGGCGATGATCGCGTCCTTGTTCTTGGCCCTGCGGTAGCGGCTGCGTCGCAACTTTTTGCGAAGCGGAGCCTCCGGTCGCAGCGCCGCACCCTTGTCCCGCAGATCCGAATTGAACACATCGACCGCGAGCTCCGGCAGCTCGCCGCGCATCCACTCGTGCGGGTGCTTGGACGCGCGCCGACCCAACGCGCGGTCCGGCGTGAGCTTGCCGAGCAGGAACTTGTTCACCTTCTTGGTCGCTCGCACGAATCGCACGCCCTCAAAACCGTCGAAGCGCTTGGTTCCTTCCCGGCCCCACGGCGTCAGGGTCAGCGCGAAGGTCCGCAGCCCGGTGTCCGCCGCCAGCTTGAACATGCGCGCCAGGTGCCAGTTGGTCATCTCCGGGCTGAATACGGAGTTGAGCCCGCCCTGGAAGAGCAGCCACGCCTCGCGGTCATGCAGCTGCTTGAGCAAGCGCTTGTCCTTGAGCACCGCTTCCTTGAATCGACGCACGAGCGCGGCGCCGCCAGCCCCGACCTTGGCCCGGTTGACGACCTCGATATTCTTGCAGGCGTGCTGGAGGAACTGGCCGTAGTTGCCCTTGTAGTACATCGAGATCGAGCCGCCCATGACGACAACGCGGACGGGACGGTCGGTGCGGAATCGCTTGCTTTTGGTCTTGCCCGACGCAACGGACGGTCCCAGCATGCCGGCCGCAATCACCGCAGCTACGATCAGGAATGCGCGCATGAGCCCTCGACAACGCTACGCCGCCACGCCCTGGGACGACGCAATCCACCATACCTTTGACGTGCGGCGCCTCAACTTATTCCAGCGGGCGAGCAGCGTTGCGTTCACTGCTGCGCTGCTGTGCGCGACCGTGTGGGCGGTCACCGGCTGCAGCGACGAAGTGGCCGATGGTCCCGCCGAGGGCGACGCGGACGTGGTGGTCGATGGCGGCAGCGACGGTTCGGCCACCACGGGCGATGGCCCAGACAACGGCACGGCAGACGGCGGCACGGCAGACGGCGGCACGGCAGACGGCGGCTTCCTGTCGCGCGACGGGTTCGACAGCGGCGAGCAAAGCGGCGACGACACCGCTGCGGTCGATGATTCCGGCCCCACAGCGGAGCAAGACGCAGAAGACGCCGATTCCATCAGCTCTGGCGACGGTGCCGCAGCGATCGACGCCGGCAATTCGGGCTCCGTGGACAGCGGTTCCGCTCCTCCTCCCGGCCAGCTCTGTATGCCCTGCACCAAGGACGTCACCTGCGGCGGCTTCCCGGGCGCTGTTTGCGTGTCATACGGCCATCTCGGCTCGTTCTGCGGCACCCCATGCGGGCCCGGCATGGGCGCAAACGGCGGCTGCCCCGGCGGCTACGACTGTCGCTCCATCGCGTCGGCCGGCGGCGTCATCGGCAAACGTTGCGTCCGGGTCGATGCGGCCAATCAACCGACGCTCTGCGGTTGTTCCGCCATGGCGCTGCAGGAAAACGCCAAGACCACCTGCACCACATCGGGCCTCGTCAAAGGCGCGACCGCGGTCTGCATGGGAACGCGAGGCTGCTCGACCAAGGGTATGACCGCCTGCTCCGCCCCCGCCCCCGCAACCGAGACCTGCAACGGCATCGACGACGACTGCGATGGGCAAACCGACGAAAAGACGTGCGGCGGCCAAACCGCGTGCTCCTACGAAACCTGCAAGGCAAGCGGCGGCGCAGCGTCCTGTGTCACGACCAAGCTTGACGGGGTGCCGTGCGACCTCGATGGCAACGCCTGCTCGCCGGAGTCGTGCGTCAACGGCGCCTGCAAACCCGGCAAGAAGCTCGACTGCAACGACGCCAACAGCTGCACCGCGGACTCGTGCGCGAAGGGCAAAGGCTGCGTGAACATCCCCATCGCGGGCGGCTGTGACGACGGCAACGTGTGCTCCAAGACCGACACCTGCGAAGACGGCAAGTGCCTGGCCGGCGCCGCCACCGAATGCACCGACAACGACCCGTGTACGGCCGATGGCTGTGCGCCCTCGAGCGGCTGCGTCTTCAAAACGGCCCCCGCAGGCACCGCTTGCGACGACGGTAACCCTTGCACCAACCAAGACGGCTGCCTAAAGGGCAAGTGCATGGCGGGTGTCCCGGTCGCCTGCGATGACGGCACGAGCTGCACCACCGACACCTGCGATGCCCAGCTGGGCTGCCGACACGTCCCCGCCAAACCCACCGCGAACCTGTGCGCCTGCAAAGAACCCGTGCTCGCCGGTCCCGTCGACGCCGGTTTCGCCAAGTTCGGCGACAACAACTACGTCAAGTACATGCCGGGAACGCTGCCGGTCGTCATCACTTCACCGCATGGCGGGTCGCTCAAGCCCACGAGCATCCCCAACCGGACGTACGGCACGCTCGGCAACGACAGCAATAGCCGCGAGACGACCTACCACCTGGCCCGGCAGCTCGCGCTGATGACCGGCCGACGACCCCACGTGATCATCAACCGCCTCGCGCGCATCAAGCTCGACGCCAACCGCGCCCTCAAGGAGGCAGCGCAGGGCAACAAGGCGGCCGAACAGGCGTGGCTGCAGTTTCACGGCTTCACCGAAGAGGCCAAGAAGGACATCACGGCGCGCTGCGGCAAGGGCCTGTACATCGACATGCACACCAACGGGCACAAGGAGGCATGGACCGAAATCGGCATCCGGCTGTCGTCCAAGACCCTCGCGAGCAGCGACGCCAAGCTTGACTCTGCCGCCGTCGTGAAGACGTCGTCTTTGCGCTCCCTCGCGACCTTCTCCGGCGTCAAGCACAGCGCGCTGATCCGTGGCCCGAAGTCGATCGGGGCCGTGCTGATGGGCGCCAAGATCAAGACCGTCCCGTCGCCGACCTACAAACATCCCGCGGGCGGCGGCTACTTCAACGGCGGCTACAACACCGAGCGGCACGGCAGCAAGAACGGCGGCTTCATCGACGGCATCCAGATCGAAAACCACTGGACCCAGATGAACGCCGAGTCCAAGCGCGAAAAACAGGGCAAGACCATTGCCCAGGCGGTGTTGCTCTGGCTCAAGGACCACTACGGCATCGACGCGGTCGACGGCGGCTACAAGGCCCCTGTGCATGAGCGCTGCGCCAAGGCCCAGAAGATGGAGTGGTTCGCGGGAACAGCCACCGCCATCGGCTCAACAACGTTCGCGACCAACGAGTTCGGCACCGCCGTCAACTGCGGCAAGCCCTTCGCGCTCGATGGCCCACAGCTCTACCACGAGGTGGCGCTGAAGAAGGACCAGCCCTACGAGTTCACCTTCACCGCTGACTTCGGCGCGCGCGTCTACGTCATCGCCAAGAGCTGTGACGCCAAGGCCATCTCGACCAGCTGCAAGGCATCGCCCGTCAACGGCTACCTGCTCACCACCAACAAGGCCAAGTCGTTCGCCTTCAAGCCCAAGAGCGCGGGGACGTACCTGGTCGTCATCGACTCGCGCGCACCGGATTGGCACGGGGCCTACCGCGTTGACGTCAAGGTCGTGACCCCGTGAGCCTACGTCGATTCGCGCACCTGGCGCTCGTTGTCGCGGTGGTCTTCTTCGTCGCTTGTGGATCGGACGAAGACACCGGTCTGAAGACGTTCGCGTTGCCTCCTGTCGACGGCGGCGGCGCCGATGGGTTTGCGGCCGATGCCCACGACGCGGGTCCGCGAAACCAGGACACCGGTTCGCAGTCGGATACGGCGTGGGCGGAAGACTCGGGAGCGACGATTGACGCGGGGTCGCCCCTCGATTCGGGAAAGTCGGGCGATTCGGGAACGTCTGGCGATACGGGCGCCGCTGCAGATTCGGGCGCCGTTGCCGATGCGGGTTCGTCGACCGATTCGGGCGCCGTTGCCGATGCGGGTTCGTCGGCCGATTCGGGCGCCGTTGCCGATGCGGGTTCGTCGGCCGATTCCGGCGCCAGCGCGGACACGGGATCAGCTGCCGACATGGGATCAGGGACCGCCACCGACGCAAGTTCAGCCACGGACGCAGGGTCGTGGCCGAGCGCCGATGCAGGCGCACCATCGACGGCGCCGGCTCGTTATCCCAGCGGCGTCGTGCACTCGCCGATTCCCTACGCGGTGGCCGAGGCGATGCGCGACATCGCGGACAAGGGCCCCAAGCTCTACGACGACGTCTTCATGAAGGTCGGCGCATCGAGCACCGTGAGCACCAAGACGCTTCATTGTTTCGCCGGGAGCAAGGTCGATCTCGGCGCCTACAAGTCGCTCAAACCCACCCTGGACTACTTCCTGGCCGGCAAAGCTGGCTCGACGACGCCGTTTGATCGCAAGACCAAGGCCGCCAAGTCCGGCAAGACCGCCAAGTGGGTGACGACCGGCTCGCCGTCGCCGCTTTCCACCGAGATCAAGGCGCTCTCGCCCGGCCTCGCCATCGTTCACTACGGCACCAACGATATGGGTATGGGCGCTACCTACATGCACGCCTCGTACCCCTTCTACACGTCGATGATGAAGCTGCTCACGACGCTGACCAGCCAGGGCATCGTGCCGATCCTCACGGGCGTCTCACCGCGCAAGGACAGCAGCAAGGCCAACCGGTGGGTCGGTGTCTACAACGCGCTGATTCGCGGTCTCGCGCAGCGTTTCCAGGTGCCGTTCATCGACCTTTGGCTGGCGACGGCCAAGCTCAAAGGCCACGGCATGTCGAGCGACGGCCTGCACCTCAACGGCTACTGGAAAGGTGCGTGTTTGCTGAGCGCGACCGGCCTTGGTTACGGTTACAACGTGCGCAACCTCATCGTGCTCCAGGCGCTCGATCGGATGCGCAAAGTCCTCGTCGTGGGCACCCAGCAGCTCGACGCTGACGGACCCCACGACGTTGGTGACGGTGGACCGAACAGCCCGATTGTCATCGCCAAGCTCCCTTTCTCCGACAGCCGCGACACCGCGCTGCACGGCACCAAGAACATCGCGAAATACACGGGCTGCAAGAGCACCGCCGACGAATCCGGACCCGAGGTGCTGTATCGGCTCAAAGTGGCCAAGACAACGGCGCTTCGGGCGCTCGTCGTGGACGGCACCGGGGTCGACATCGACGTGCACCTGCTCGACAGCACCGCGACAGCCGCCGGTTGCATCGCGCGCAATCACCGCATCGTCGCGGGCACCCTCAAGGCCGGGACCTACCACCTGTCGCTCGATTCGTTCACGAGCAAGGGCAAAGCGGCGTCCGGCGAATACCTGCTCGTCGTCGTGCCCTGCGATACCGGCGATCCCGAGTGCACCAAGAAGCTCAACTGAAGTTCGCGGCCACCCTGCTATCGGGACAGCAGCCGGCTGTGGTCCCCGTCCGCTTCGCACAACCGTGACAGCTGATCAGGGGCAAAAAGAGCGGCGTCTTCCGGGTGCGGACCGCGGGTCTGGCGCCGGTCGGGCATGGCGCCAGCGCAGCTACTCGGGCGGCAATTGTTCAGGTTTGAGTGCGCTTGTGCGGCGCGGGCGGACTCGGGGTTCTAATTGTGGAGTGCATCGGAAGAAAAGGCGGAATGCGACATGGGCCCCACCGGCAACGTGCTCGTCGTGGACGACGACGCACGCAATCGCGAGATCATGGGCAAGCTGCTCGGCGTGCACGGCCACCAGGCCGGTTTCGCCAGCAACGGCGTTGAAGCTTTGGCACGGGTGCGAGACGAGCTGCCCGATGTGGTGATGCTCGACCTCGACATGCCGCGTTTGGACGGCTACGGCGTGATCGACGCCCTGCGGTCGGACCCGGCCACCGAGACCTTGCCCATCCTTGTCGTCACCGGTCATTCGGCCCGCCACGTGAAGATCCGCGCGCTCGCTGTCGGCGCAGATGACTTCCTCGTTCGTCCATTTGACGCCTACGAGCTGCTGATCCGCCTGCGCAACCTGGTGCGAGAGAAGCGCCTGCGTGACGAGATCGCTCGCCGGACCCGCGCAGAATGCCTCGAGCGCATGGAATCGGCGCAGCGACTCGAGTCGATCGGCAAACTCGCCGGCGGCATCGCACACGACTTCAACAACGTGCTGTCGGTCATCGGCACGTACACCGAGCTCGCGGCCCGCTCGATTCCCGACGAACACCCCGCCTGCGACGACCTGGCCGAGGTCAAAGCCGCGAGCCGCTCCGCCGGTGCCTTGGTGCGCCAGCTGCTCCACATCGCGCGGGGAAGCTCCGAGGGGGACGATGGCGAATCCGACCTGATCGAGGTGGCCAGGCGGGTAAGCCGCATGATCGATCGTGCTTTCGGCGCACGAATCACGCTCCAGGCGCAGTTCGGCGCAGCTGCCGCACGGGTTCCGATCGACGCCGGGCAGCTCGAGCAAGTGCTCCTCAACCTCGCGGTCAACGCCCGGGACGCGATGCCCGACGGCGGCACCTTGCGATTCGAAGTGGCACCCGATGGGGCGTCCGACCAAGCCACCGTGGAACTTGTCGTGGCGGACACCGGCTGCGGCATGTCCAGCGACGTGATGGAGCGCGCGTTCGAGCCGTTCTACACGACCAAGCGGCACGCGGGCGGCACCGGGCTCGGGTTGTCGACATGCCGCGGGATCGTGGAACGCGCCGGTGGACGCATGCACTGCGACTCATCACCCGGGGTCGGCACGCAGATCTCCATCGTACTGCCACGCTCCCAGGAGGATGGCGGCTGAATCCTTGGAGCGAGGAGAGAGCAAACCAGAGACCCAGAATCACGACATGAACGCAAAAAACAAGCTGGCTGGATTTTTACATTCATCGCCGGGTTTCTATGGTTCAAATCGCGCTTTCGATTTGCTCAGCCGAAGCCCGCCGCCCTCAAGAAGCGGGTCTGCGAACGTCTCATGGCTTGCCAGCAACGCTGTGACGAACGCGCACGGTCCGCGCGGCGCTGAGGTGCAGTGTGTAGTCGACGTCGCCTTCGCCTTCCCCCTGGCTCAGCCACCAGCGGAGGTCCGCGCCATCGCCATCACCGACGATGCTGACCATCACGTTGATCCACGCCTCAGCGGCGAGCTGACCCAGCGCCACCGAGCATCCGTTCGGGCTGACGGTGACGAGCTTGTCGTTGCTGTCGACGCTGCCCTCGTCCGCTCCTGCCGCCTCTGCGCCGCTCTCCTCAACGATGCGGATGTCCGATGGCGTGCCGTCGAGCTGGATCTCCGTCGCGTTGGCGCCACCCTCATCGACCTCGATCCGATACAGGTGCATCCCTCGGTAGGGATCCTGCGTGACGACCATGCAGCCGCGTGCACCGGGAAGCATCGCGACCGCCTTGATGGCCGATGCGTCGCGCAGCTCGATGTTGGCGAGCTCGTGTGCAACGACGCCCGTGTCGCGCTTTGCGATGTAGAGCGACTCGTCTGGCGAGCTGGCAGTGATCACCCGCAGTCCGAGCAGGAATTCGCGCCGCTTGCGGACAGCTCCAACCACGATGGTACGCAGGCGTTCGTCGTCGAGGTGGCCCGCGACGGCATCCGCGATCCACAGGCCCTCCAACGGGATCCCGCCATGGATCAGCGGAACGACGCCGGTGCGGTAGCCGCCAGGTTGGACGCCGCGGAAGTCGACCAACAAGAGCTGCCCGACCGGTGGTTGAACTCTCGGCACATTGGCGAAGCCGCAGAGCTCACGCGTTCGGGCAGGCGACACGAAACTCCACCCCGGGATCGCCAGGTCGATGCCGCTCGACGCCCCTCGGACGCGTTCGAGGTCGAGGTCGGTCGCAGCAACCGTGCCCTTGCCCGCCGCGAGGTGTTCGCGAAGCTCACGCAACGGCACCAACAACAGGTTGCGCGACAACGTCGTGCCCGCGTCGCCCTCGACGACAACCACGCTGTCGAGCACGTCGATGTAGCAGAGCGTCCGCATGGTGATGTCGATGTCGGTGACGATCAGTCGCGACCCGGTTGCCGGATCGACGACCGCGAGATCAAACGACGGTCCATCGCCGTGAAGCGACAAACCGAGGCCGCCCGCCATCCAGTCGTGGTCCGAGTCCTCGTAGAACTCCAGCCCCGCACCGGCCGGTCCACCGACGTCAAGCGTGTCCTCGGACAGTGGAAAACGCGTCGATTCGCCGTCGACGACGGCATGTAGCCACCAGTTCATTGCACCTGCCCTCGATTATCGCCACGCGTGGGGGCTGGCGATGATACGGCCTGCGCGGGCGTCGCGAAACGGCGCGGTTGTACCTCGGACCCGTCGGTCACGCGGCCCGCAAACTGCTCACGCGTGTCTTCTCGCTTGACCGAACGCCCGAGATCGATTATCTGACAAATCGTCAACTAACTGCTGCGGAACGAAGAAACCGATGGCTCGACCTGCCCAGCCCGAAAAACGCCGCGCGTTGGCTCGACGGGCCGTTGGTGTGCTGCAGGTCCTTGGCCTCGAAGTCTCGATGAGCCGTGTGGCAGCCGAGCTTGGCGTCAAGCGCCCCACGTTGCTGTATCACCTGCCCACCCGCGCCGACATCGCCCGGGTCGCCCTCGAAGATCTGCTGACGCGCCAAGCGGCGTACGTGATGGCCGAGGTCAATCGACACGACCACCCAATCGACCGTCTCGACGCTCAGGTCCGCGCGGTGCATGCGTTTCACGACGGACGCGAGGGCCGCCTCGTCTTTCTCGCCCAGGCCATCGCCACGAGCACCGCCGACCAAATGGCCGCCATCATCGCGGTCGGCAACCGCGTTTTCGAAGCGCACAGAACCGACGCCGCCAACCGCATTCGCGCCGGCATTGACGCCGGCATCGTCCACCCCTGCGACGCCGACGCCCTCGTGTCGCTGGTTCGGTCGGTCATCGATGGCCTCGTTGTGCAGCGGGTGATGGTCGGAGTTGACCTTGGCCCGAGCCACCAGTTCCTTTGGCAGCACGTGCTCGCCCCCCTCAAGAAGGACTGCGACGCTGCCACGTTCCACCTCACGGAGTCCCCATGAGCCTTTTGCCCACGCGCCTCGATCCACGCCGCTTCGGCCGCGGCGGACGTCCGCTGCGCATCGCCTACGGACGGCTCTTCCACGAAGCCTGCGCCTATTCGCCGCTGCTCACCGAGCGCGACAGCTTCACGGCCATGCATCACATCGCCGGCGACGAGCTCGCTGCCGCCACGACCATCCGCGGCAAAGAGCTCGCGTCGTTCATGCCCCACGCCGAGCTCACCGGGTTCGTGCAGGCCGCCCGCCTGGCCGGCAACGTCGACTGTGTGCCGCTGGCCTCGTCTCTCGCCATCCCGAGCGGTCCGCTATCCGCTGCGTGCTTCCAGTGGCTTGTCGATGATCTCGTCGACCGTGTTCAGCGAGCGGATCGTGTCGCTGGGCCGGGGTCTCTCGACGGCGTCTACCTGGCGCTGCACGGCTCGATGCAGGTCGAAGGGCTCAGCGAAGCACCTGAATCCGTCATCATCGGCCGCGTCCGCGACGCCCTCGGGGCCAACGCGCAAATCGCCGTCAGCTACGACCTGCACGCCAACCTTTCGCCGGGCCTCGTGGACACGGTCGACATACTGATCGGTTATCGCTCCAACCCGCACTGGGATCTCGCCCCGACCGGATTTCGGGCCGGCAACCGCATGATCCGCAGTCTGCGCGGCCAGGTTCGGCCCATTCACAGCTGGCGCAAACTTCCGATGCTGCTCGGCGGCGGCATGACCATCGACTTCCTCGCGCCGATGCGTGGCGTGTTCCGCTGGATGAAGAAGCTCGAAGACGACCCGCGCGTGCTGTCGGCCAGCCTGTTCATGGTTCATCCCTACACCAGCGCGGACGACCTCGGCTGGGCGGCTCATGTCTGCACCGATGGCGACGAAGCGCTCGGCCAACGTCTCGCCGACCAGCTGGCTGACCGGGCCTGGGCGCAACGCAACGTCGAGCTTCCCCCGATGCGCACCATTGATGACGCGCTGGACGAGGTTGCTCGCGGTCG
This sequence comes from uncultured Enterobacteriaceae bacterium, assembly GCA_964560875.1. GTDB lineage: Bacteria > Myxococcota_A > UBA9042 > UBA9042 > UBA9042 > CAZLMW01. The sequence goes on along the minus strand of CAZLMW010000043.1, from coordinate 37,239 downwards.
CCACCGGCTTGTTGCGCCGGTCACCCTTGTCGACGTGGATGACATCGTCGGAGCCGGCGCGCCGGGCGGCAACACGCATTTCGTCGACGCGCTGGTTCGCAACGGCCGTGGCCTCAAGACGTTTGTGCCGGTCCACGACCCCGCGCTGCTCAACGAAGTTTGGGACGTCGCCGACGGTAGCCAGCGCCACGTCACGCTGCGCGGAACACCCGGCTACGGGATGCCCGAGGTGGCCCTCAACGCGACCGTCGGCGCCCACGCCACGACCGATTTCGGCCGCATCGTGCGCCTTGACGTCGACCAATTCCACGTAGCGGTGACCGAGCGCCCGCCTTTGCCGATCCACCCGAGCTATTGGCGCGAGCTTGGCCTCGAGCCGCGCCGCGCCGACGCCATTGTGCAGAAGAACTTCTTTCACTACCGGATCTTCTATGCCGCGACCTCGTTCCGGCACATCGCGGTCGTGTCGCAGGGTGCGACGAGCCTCGACCGCGTACGCAACCTCGACACCCGTGTTCCCAGCCATCCGCGGGTCAAGCTCGACGATTGGCGCGACGCCGACGCCATCTTGCGCGGCACGAGCCTGCAAGCCGCCGCCTGACCTTGGCGCAGGCACCAGTGGCTCATGCAGCGATTGTACGCCGAAACCCCGCAGGCTCGCCTCCGCGGAGCGCGCTGCACCCTCAGAACTTCACGAGCTCGAACGAGTTGTAGATGGCGAGGGCGGATAGGTCGTCGACAAGGCCTACGATAGCCCCGGCGCGCTCGCAGCCTACCGAATCGTGAAGACACAAGAGGGGCAGACGAACCGCTGCTGGCGGCGGCCGACAAGGTCGCGGCCATGCTCACGGGCCTGATTCGCAAGCACAGCGGCACCCCGTGAGGGTGTGAGTTCGGGTTCGGGTTCGGGTTCGGGTCGCTCGGGCTCGGCCCATCGCTCAGTCTGCGACTTCCAATCAGGCCTGCAGTCCGGGGTCATGGATACTCGCCGTTAGCGGATTTCGCCGCGTTTGGGTTGTTCTTGGTGGCCGCGACGACGGCGCCAAGCTCCTTGAGCGCGTCGACCCGCAGCGCCTTGGCCGCGTCGGTTCCCAAAGTGAGGATCCATCGCATCAACACCCCGTCGACGTCCGCGGTCTCGTGCCATGTCACGGTCGTCGCGCCGCCGTCTGCAGGCTTGAACGCAAGCGTGCGTCGCGACCGAAAGGCGCCGAAGTCGACGTCGAATTCGATGCGCCGAGGCGGCTCGCTGGCGATGCATGTCCAGGTCTCAAAGCGTTCGTCTGCGGCCGCGAAGGCGACGCGCATGCTGTGGCCCTTGGCCGGACCGGGCAGCGGCTCGATGGTGAAGCTGGGCTTTCCGTGTTCGCCTTGCTTGAGCGCGATGGGTCGCCACCAAGCGCGGATTCCGGCGTGGCTGTCGACGTGGTCGAAGATCGCCTTGGCCGGGGCTGAGATCGTGTGTTGGACGCGCAACTCCAGGTGCGACGGCAACATCAGGCCACCGATGAAGAGCACCGCGGACAGCGCCGACAGCGCCACCACCAGGTAGACGATCCAGCGAAGTGGCTTTGGCATCGGCGAGAGGCTGTCTGGTCAGGCCGTTGCGGGCGCTCGCTCGGTCACACCAATGCGGCCGAGCACGTCGTTCATCGTCGCGAGGAAGCGGTCGATATCGGCCGGTTGCAGGTCGCCGATACAACCGACACGGAAGGTTGCGGCGTCGGTGAGTTTGCCCGGATAGATGGCGAAACCGCGGTCGACCAGCATGCCGTACACGGTTGGGAAGTCCCATTTTGGGTCGGCCGGGTCCATGAACGTGACGATGATCGGCGCTTGCAGGGCGTCGGGCAGCAGCGTGACGAAGCCGAGCTTGCGCATGCCGGCGACCAGGGTGGCGCAGTTGCGTTGATAGCGGCCGCCGCGCGCGTCGACACCGCCCTGGGCATCGTGGGCCTTGAGCGCGTTGTGGAACGCGGCGCACACGTGCGTTGGCGGGGTAAAACGCCACTGGCCGTCCTTGTTGAATCGCACCCATTGGTCGTGCAGGTCGAGCGCGACGGAGTGGCAGTTGCCGCCAGCAGCTTGGAGCGCGTCCTTGCGGGCGATGACGAACGCCATCCCGGGAGCGCCTTCGAGGCACTTGTTGGACGAAGCCATGAGCGCTTGGAAGGGCACGGTGTCGGCGTGAACGGGCAGGGCGCCAAACGCGGACATCGAGTCGAGCAGCAGCTCACGACCGGCGGCGGCGGTGACCTCGGCGATGGCTTCGATCGGGTTGAGCAGGCCGGTTGTCGTCTCGCAATGGACCGCGGCCACGTGCGTGATGGCGGGGTTATGGGCGAGGCGCTGGGCGACGGAGGTCGGATCGACAGGCTGGGATTCGGTGAACACGAGCGACTCAACCGCGCGGCCGATTCGCTCGCAAATCTGCACCATGCGGCGGCCGTAGGCGCCGTTGACGAGCACCAGGACGCGGCCATCGCGGGGCACAAACGTCCCGAGCGCGGCTTCGACCCCAAAAGTCCCGCTGCCTTGCAGCAAGACCGCGTCGTGCGTTGCCAGGTCTGCGGCCAGCTGGGTCACCAAGCGGCGTGTCTCGCCGATGAGCGCCACGAAGGCAGGATCCCGCGAGCCCCAGTCGCGGGTCATGGCGTCACGAACCCCGGCCGCTGTGGTCAGCGGGCCGGGCGTGAGCAGGAGCGTGGTTGCAGGCGTGTTCATCGGCGTCCTTTTGGCACGCGACGACGCGGGCGGCAAGGCGCGTTGCGATGAAGTCTGCCGCTACTTCGTCACCGTGATGTTGCGCAGCCGCCAGAACTCGCCCGAACCGTGACGGCGCGTTGTCGCGAAGCGGATCTGGACCTTGTCGCGGTTGCCGCAGGTCTGCAGGTTGACAATACGCTGCTTGAACACGCCCTGCTGACCGTTGTAGGTGTAGAAGGCTTGGCGCCAACTCTTGCCGTCGTAGCTGCAATACACATATCGGTACGCGGTCTTGAACGCCTCTTCGAACACCAGCTGGGGCTTGCTGATGCCCTTGAAGTTGTAACCCTTCTTGAGCGTCAGGCGCGATTGTTGGCCCTCGTTGTCCATCGTCGCGTCGAGGTGGGTCGTCTTGTCCGTCCAGTGGCCGTGGTAGTGCCAGTCCGAGCCGACGGGTTTATAGCCGATGCTCACGACGGGAACCGCTGGGACGTCGCCCATGTGGATGTTGTTGACCTGCCACCAATAGTCGGTGTGCGCGTATCCGTAGAACCTGACCTGGACGGTCTTCTTCGGCTTCCACTTCGAGAGATCGAAGACATGGTCCTGCCAGAACTTCGTGCTGCTCAGGCTGCTTGAGTAGCCCAGGTGTTGCCAGCTTCCGCCGTCGATGCGGAATCGCAGCTGGCGATGACCGTGTGAGCCGCTGCTGCGTTCGCGGTAGATGAGCGCCGGCTTGGTCAGCTTGCTCACGTCCCACGCCACCGTCGCGGTCAGCGAGTGGTAGTAGCCGTACAGCAACTTCTCGTACGAGGCGCCCTTGACGCCCTTGTTCATGGCCCACGAGTCGAAGATGGATTCGTGCTTCCAGAGGCCTTCGGGCTCGAACTGGAGCTTGCTGAGCACCGTCGACGCGGGGACGGTGTTGATGACGGTCGCTTCCTTGAAAACGATGTCGCCCACATTCCACCAGCGGTTGGCGCCGTTGGGGTAGCCGTCAAAGCGCAGGTAGATGCTCTTGTCCTTCCAGTTCTTGAGGCTGAGCTCTTCGCGCCGTTCGATCGCCTGGCTCGGGTTGCCGAAGTAGCGGACCGTCTGCCAGCTCTTGCCGTCGGTGGACGCCCGCACATAGCGGGTGATGCCGACGCCGGCCATGCGAACGGAAAGCACCGGGTCCTTGAGGCCCTTGAGGTCGATCTTCACCTGCGATGTCAGGTACTGCCACTCGCTTGGGAACGACGAATCGAGCTTGTGGCGGCTGTCCAGTGAGTCCCATTTCCAGCCACCTTCAAGCCACCAGTCGGCCGTCTTCAGCGGGGTGGTGTACATGATTGTCTTCTCGGCCTCGCGCTCCTTGAACACCAAGTTGCGGAAGTCGGCCCAGTAGTTCTCATTTTGCGGGCGCACGTAGAAGTACAGCGAGATCTTCTTGCCGGCGAACTGCGTCAGGTCGGCGTTCCTGCGGCGCCAGAACTTGCCGACGCCGCCCAACGAGTAGAAGTGCCGCGTGCCGATCGACGGACCGGTCGCGTAGATGCGGACGTCGCCGCCAAAGCGCCGTGCTTCGAAGTACAGCGTCGGTTTCTTGGTGCCGGTGAGGTCGATGTTGACCTTCCAGCGCGCGAGGTGGTGGTTGTTGTTGGGCGAAGGCTGCGCCTTGGACGCTTGGAAACGCAGGAAGTACGGCGCAGCTCCGGTGCCGCAGGTCCAGACGGTGCCTTCGAACTCGAAGTCCTTGCACTCGGGTTTGGTGCCGAACTTGACGTCCTTCCAGACCGGCAGCTGCTGCAGGGACAGCTTGCGGATCTCGGCCCACTTCTGGCCCAGGCCGGGGTAGGTGCCCAGCCGGATGCGGATCTTCTTGCCCTTGTAGCTCTTGAGGTCGTAGCGCATCTGGCGCCACACGTAGTCCGGGCTGCCGCCCGACATCTGCCACCGGTTGGACCAGCTGGTGCCGTTGGTGCTGATCTGCAGGTTCAGGTACGACCAGTTGCGGCGGTACTCGAAGAAGATGCTCGGGGTGCCCGTCTTCGGTACCGTGATCCAGCGGTCCAGCGTGTTGTATTGCCAGTAATTGCCCGGATTCGGCTCGCTGTTGACCGTATCAACACGGAACAGCCAGCTGCCCTGCGCGGGATCGCATTTCCACGACGGCCCTTCCCACTTCCACATGCCGCAGCTGTCGATCTTGCCGGCCCACGGCAACGTCGCGGGATCTTTGGGCGCCTCCTCGATGCGGATGTTGCGGTGGTGGCCCCAATAGGTCTTGCTGTTCGGGCGGACGTAGATGCGCAGGTAGATGGGCTTCTTCTTGTTCTTCCACGACGTCAGGTCGTAGCGGATTGTGCGCCACACGTAATCGACGCCGTTTCCGTGGCTGTAGATGTGGGACCACGAGGTGCCGTTGTTGGACACCTGCACGTACAGCTGGCCGGCGTGGTAGCGCTGCTCCATCACGAACTGCGGCTTGGTCAGCGCCGACAGGTCGATGCGCCGCTCGTAATACTGGTAGTGGTAGTAGCTGTTGGTGTTGAACGTCTGCGCCGCGTCACCGGTGTAGGCCAGCTTGAAGATGGTCTGCGACGGGTCGCAGGTCCACCGGCTGCCGTCGGAGCGCCACAGCTTGCAGTCGGACAGCTTGACGGGCGCCTTGACCATGGGGGGCTCGGCCGGCTTGGTCTGGTCGACCGTGGCGAGCTTGCGGACGTGGACCCAGTTGGTCGGCCCCATCGTCGCACGGAAGCGCAACTGCAGCGTCTTGCCCTTGTACTTGTCGAGGTAGAGCGTGCGGGTTCGCCACACATAGTCCGTGCTGTTGCCGCGTGACCAGACCTGCACCCACTTGCCGGCCGGCTCCCGCACGTCGAGCGCGAGCATGCCGCGCGTCCGCTCCTGGAAGGTGACCGCGGGGGCTTTGACGCCCTTGGTGTCGTACAGCCACCTGGTCTGGGCGACGTTGTTGTAGCCGTTGGTGTCGGGCAGCGCGACGACGCCGTGGTAGCTGAGCCGGAACGGCGTCTCGGTCGTGTCGCAGCGGAACGCCGGGCCCTCGTACTTGAACGAAGCGCAGGCCAGCTTTGTGCCCCAGCTCACCTTCTTGGGCAGCGCTTCCTTGTCCTTCACCTCGATCTTGCGGAGGTTCCAGAAGTACGTCGAGTTGTTGGGGTAGTACCGCATCCGCAGCCACAGCAGCTTGTTCTTGTACTTGCTGAGGTCAAAGCTGTAGCGGCGCCAGACATGGTCGGTGTGGCTCACCGATTGGAGCGCGGTCCACTTCTTCTGGTCGAGGCTGACCTCGATGTACTTGACCGCCGCGGCGAAACGCTGCTCCACGTACAGCGTCGGCGCGCCCGTGCAGTTGAGGTCGATCGCTTTGCTGCGCTTCATGAAGTACCAGGTCTTCGTCGCGCCGGCCGCCATCCGGTAGTAGCCGGCGCCCGAGTGGCCAAAGAGGATCGTCGGCGTGACCTTGCCCGACTTGGACTCCTCGAACGTCCAGTCGCCGCTGTCCTTGGCGCCGGTGTCGTTGATGGCGTTGAACGGGTTGGCCTTGTTGATGACGTTCTTACAGCCCACTTTCTGGTCGCAGGAGTCGTCGGTGCAGCTGTTGTTGTCGTTGCAGTCGCGCTTGGCGCCGGGCTGACACTTGCCGGCCTTGCAGGCGTCGTCGACCGTGCAGGCGTCGCCGTCGTCGCACAGCTTGGTGCTCAGCAGCTTCACGCAGCCCTTGTCGGGGCGGCAGAAGTCGTCGGTGCAGGGGTTCTTATCGTCGCAGGCGAGCGGCTTGGTTCCGCCCTGGCAGAAGCCCGCTTTGCACGCGTCGCCGACGGTGCACGCGTTGTTGTCGTCGCACTTGTTGGCGTTGGCCTTCTGCACGCAGCCCTTGGTCTTGTCGCAGGCGTCATCGCTGCACGCGTTGCCGTCGTCGCACTTCTGCGGCGCTCCCGGCACGCATTTGCCCTGCTTGCAGCCATCGCCGACGGTGCAGGCGTCACCATCGGTGCAGTTGGCCAAGCTGTTGACGTAGGTGCAGCCCGACTTGGGGTCGCACGAGTCCGCGGTGCACGTGTTGTTGTCGTCGCAGGTCTTGAACGCGCCCTTGACGCAGGTGCCGTCCTTGCAGGCATCGCCGACCGTGCAGGCGTCGCCGTCGGTGCAGCTGACGCCCACTGGCAGGCTGACACAGCCCTTCTTGGTGTCGCACTTGTCGGCGGTACACGCGTTGTTGTCGTCGCAGCTCTGTAGCTTGCCGGCCTTGCAGGCGCCGTTGCTGCACAGGTCAGCCACCGAGCACGGGTTGCCGTCGTTGCAGCTGATGGCAGCGGGTGTCTTCACGCAGCCGGACTTGGCGTCGCACGAATCCACGGTGCACGAGTTGCCGTCGTTGCAGTCAGCGAGCGGTCCGGGCTGGCACCAACCGTTCTTGCAGGTGTCCTTGCTGGTGCAGGCGTTGCCGTCGCTGCACGCGCCCTTGCGAACCGAGGTGCGGCAGCCGGTCTTGGCCACGCACAGGTCGTCGGTGCAGGGGTTGCCGTCGTCGCACACGATCTTGGCGCCGCCGGTGCACTTGCCGCCCTTGCAGGTGTCCTTTTGGGTGCACACGCTGCCATCGGTGCACGGCGTGTTGACGAGCGCTTTGGTCGTGCAGCCCGTGGCGGGGTCGCAGTTATCGGCGGTGCAAGCGTTCTTGTCGTCGCAGACCTTCGGCGCGCTCTTGCAGCTGCCGGCCTTGCAGGCGTCTGAGCCGGTGCACGCGTTGCCGTCGGTGCACGTCGAGCCGTCCTTGACCGATTTGTAGGTGCAGAGGCCGGTGTTCTTGTCGCAGGCGTCGACCGTGCAGCCGTTACCGTCGTCGCATCCAACCCGTTGAACGACCGCGCATACGCCGGCCTTGCAGGCGCCGCCGGTGTTGCACTTGTTGCCGCCCGCCGGAACGCAGTTGGCGCCCTCGAGGTTGGTCGTGGTGCAGCCGACCGCGAGGTCGCACGCGTCCTTGGTGCAGGGGTTGTTGTCGTCGCAGATCTTCGCGGCGCCCGGCGCGCATACCGACGAGCCGTCCTTTTCAACCGCGCACTTGTCGCCGATCGTGCAGGCGGAGCCGTCGTCACACTTGTCGCCGATCAGCGCGGTCGCCGTGCAGCCCACGGCCATGTCGCAGGCGTCCTTCGTGCACGGGTTGCCATCATCGCAGTTGGCCTTCTTGCCGGGCGCGCACTTGGACGCGGCGCAGGCGTCTCCGAGCGTGCAGGCGGAGCCGTCGTTGCAGGGTTTGCCGTCGATGCTCGCGGCTTCGCAGCCCTTGGTCGCGTCGCAGCTGTCCTTGGTGCACGGGTTCTTGTCGTCGCAGATCAGCGCCTTGCCGCCGGTGCAGACGCCCTTGGCGCACGTATCGCCGGTCGTGCACGCCGAGCCATCGTCGCAAGCGCCGCCGTTCTTGGTCGCGTGCTTGCAGCCGGTCGCCTTGGCGCACGAATCGGTGGTGCACGGGTTGCCGTCGTCGCAGGAGACCTTGCCGCCGCCCGTGCACGTGCCGGCTTTGCACGCGTCGTCCTTGGTGCAGGCGTCGCCGTCGTCGCACGACGAGGTCACGTCGCCCTTGTTGGTGCAGCCGCTGGTGGTGTCGCACCCGTCGGTCGTGCACGCGTTGTTGTCGTTGCAATCGATCGTGGCGCCGGCGCATTTGCCCGCGTCACAGCCGTCGTCCTTGGTGCACGCGCTGCCATCGTCGCAGGCGGTACCCTTGGTCGCGGCCGGGTGGTTGCAGGTCGAGTCCTTGTCCTTGTCGACGCTCACTTTGCAGGTGTCGAGCGTGCACGGATCGCCGTCATCGCAGCCCGCCTTGCCGCCGGTTTCACACGGCTTGCCGCATAGTCCGGAGCCGTTTTCGATGTGGCAGAGCTTGCTGTCGCATTCGTCGTTGGCCGTACACACACAGCCGATCGCGCCCGTGCAGCCCGCGTCCACATTGGTGTCCGCGTCGGCACCGGCGTCTTCCCCGGCGTCATCCACCGCGTTGACATCGGCCCCGAGCTCGCCGTCGGTGATCACGTCGTCACCGCAGCCCGCGGTGATCCCGATCAACGCGGCGATAACCCAGGTCGCTGGGTGGCTCGCCAGTCGTCGATTGCGTGTCAGTTGTGTATTCATCTTGCCCTCGCGGGGTCGCGCGTCGTCGTGCAACGCGCTGGATGTGTGGCGCGTCCTTCGCCGGACGCGTCTACCCGTTCGTTGCTATTTCTTGCTGACGGTGAGCTTGCGGACATCCCAGCGATTGCTGGTGCTTCCCACGTGGCTGCGGAGTCGCACATACAGCGTCGGAACGCCGCCAAAATCGTGGATTGCGATGCTCTTCTTCTTCCACTTGCTCGTGACGCCCGACGACGTGCAGTTCTGCACCTGTGTCCAGATGATGCCGTCGTCGCTGACGTCGACGCATCGCGTCGGGCTGACACCCTGCTCCTCGAACTCGAGCTTGGGTGTCTTGGCGCCCTTGAGGTTGAACACCTTCATCAGCCGCGCGTACGTGTAGTGGCCGTGGGTCCCCTTGCGCTGCAGGTAGCTGTTGGAGATGACCGACCAACCGCTCTCCAGCTGCCAGTCCTTCGGTGCCGCTTCCTGCCCGGGCTGCAACACCTGGTAGACGTGCGCGTTGGCAACGCGCGGCGCCCGCACCTGCCACCAGTAGGACGTGCTGTTGAGGTGGCCGCGGAAGCGAATCATCAGCGACTTGCTGCCCTTGTAGGCGGAGAGATCGACCGCGGTCGGCGTCCAGACCACCGAGTGGCCCGAGCTGGAGTAGGGCAGCTGTTGCCACGTTTCGCCGTCGTTGAGGCTGACGTCGATGTACGTGTTCATGCCGTTGCGCCGCTGCCAGAACGTGAGCGTCGGCGTCGTGAGCGCGCTGATGTCGTACGCGATGAGCGGCCACAGGCTGTGGTCGCCGCCCACCTTGGTCGTGTCTTTGCTCGTCGGGTTGTTCAAAGAGAACGCGTTGGCCGTGGCGTCGTGTTTCCACTGGCCGAGCGCGCGGTAGTGCGCCTTCTTCAGGTCGCTCGGCGCCTTGATGGCCGACACCGCCTTGGCTTCGCTGAGCTCGATCTTGCGCAGCCACCAGCCACCGGTGCTGTACGACAGCGGGTAGTGCCGAAAGCGGATGTAAACCTTGCTCTGGCCGACCCAGTTGGTCAGCGACACCTTCGCGGGCTCGTAGTCGACGATCTTCCGGCCGTGGTTGTCGCGGTAGTAGACCGTGCTCCACTTGGACCCATCCAGGCTCGCCTCGACGCGCAGCCGCCCATAGGTGGCCTTGTGCTCAAAGCGCAGCTCGGGGTTCTTGGCCGCGGTCAGGTCGTAGGGATTCTTCAGCCACAGGTACTGGTAGTAGTTGCGGAACGTGTGGTCGGCGCTCCACGTGGCCGTCTTGCTGTCGTACTTCCAGGCACCGTCGGATCCGAAGTCCTTGGATGTGATCGTGGCGCCGGGCTTGGTGACGACCTCTTTGTCGCGCTCGCGCAATGACAGCGCCGCCAGCTCCATCCAACCGGACGTGGAGTTTGGGTAGCCGCGCATCCGCAGGCGGATCTTCTGGCCGACGTAGTTTTCCAGGCTGAATCGCCGGTAGCGTCGAATCGGGTCGGTGCCCACGCTGATGTAGCCCAGAGACGTCCACTTCTTCCCGTCGGTCGAGGCGTCGATGTACAGCTGCGGGCTGTTTTGGCCGTTGAGTTGGAAGTAGATCTGCGGTGATTTGGTCCCCTTGAGGTCGACCCAGGCCTGCAGGTAAGCGCTATGCCAGTAGTTGTGCGTGGTCGGGTTTTCCGACTTGCCGGTCAGCCGCCACATCCACTTGGCCGCCTTCGGGTCGCACTGCCACGATTTACCCTCGAGCAGCCAGGAGCCGCAGGGCAGCGCCGCGCCGAACTTCACGACCGGCAGCGCCTTGGCCTCGACAAACGTCAGGTTGCGCAACTCGCCCCAGTACGAGTTGTTGTACGGAATGATGTTGAGCCGGATATCGATCTTGCGGCCGATGTAGCTCGACAGGTCCACCTCGTGGTTGCGCCAGATGTGGTCGCGATGGTTGCTGCTGTACCAGTGGTTGACCCAGCTACCGCCGACCTCGCGCACGTAGAAGTACGCAGCGCCGTGGTTCTTGCGAACCTGGAAGCGCGCGACCGGCTTTTTGGTGCCCGTGAGGTCAAGCCGCTTGTTGAAGAACGCGTGCTGCCAGTAGCCGTTGGTCTGCGGGTCCGTGGTCAGGCCCTTGTAGTGCAGGCGGGTGCCCGCGACCTTGGGATCGCACTTGATCGCTTGACCTTCGATCCGCCAGTCGGCGCACGTGATCTTGAGCGCGCCAAACTTGGCGACCGGCGGCGTCGGATCGGCCTTGAGCAGCTTGATGTCCTTGAACTCGCCCCACGCGTAGTTGTAATGGGGCACGATCGCCATCCGGACCCAGACCGTCTTGCCGGCGAACTGCATCAGCGACGCCGTCTGCCGTTTCCAGACGTAGTCGGCGTAGTTGCCGCGGTAGTAGACCTGCTGCCAGTTGGCGCCGTCGAGGCTGGCGTACACGTAAAACGACCCCTGCCGGAAGCGCGAGTTGAACTGCAGCACCGGGGTCTTCAACCCGCTGAGGTCAAAGCGCGCCATCGGCGTCGCGTAGTGCGTGTAGCTGTACGTTTGCTTGGGGTCAGTCGCCTTGTCTTCGTAGCGCAGGTGCCACGTCTTTGCGGTCGGATCGCACTTCCACGCCTTGCCTTCGAGCGCCCAGCCCGTGCAGCCCTTGAACAGGTGGTCGGGCTTGATCGGCTTGGTCAACGCGGCCTTGGCGCCGAACGTGACGTTGCGAATGTCCGTCCAGTGATCGTGGTTGTAGTACGAGGTGCCGATCCGCACCTGGGCGGTCTTGCTCTTGAGGTCGGTGAGGGTGATGACGCGCTTGCGCCAGACGTGATCGGTGGAGTGGCCCCGGCTGTATGCGGTCTGCCACGCGCCACCAGCCCCGTCGCGGTATTCGACAACGAGCGCCGCGTAACGGTGTCGCTCTTCAAAGCGGAGCTGCGGGATCGCGACCTTGCTGCGGTCGAACGCGACGTTGTAGACGGCCCAGTTTCGGTAGCCGTTGTGGTTGGGGGTGCTGTTGACGCCCTTGAAGCGCACCTCGTAGCTCTTGTTGACCGTCGCACACGAGCCGTTGGGGCCCTCGAAACGCAGGTTTGCGCACGTCAGCGCGCTGCCCCATGGCACCACCTTGAGCGGCGCCTCTTTCGACTTCACCTCGACCTTGCGGATATGCCACCAGTACGACGGGTGGCTGGGGCTGCTGCGGAAGCGCAGCTGGATCTTCTTGCCGGAGAAGCCGCTGAGGTCGACGGCGTTGCGGCGGAACACGTAGTCGGACGACGACTGGCGCACCGCGATCGAGGTCCACAGCTTGCCGTCGAGGCTGACCTGCACCGACTGGTTGCCGTGGTAGTAGCGCTCTTCGTAGTAGAGCCACGGGGTGGTCGCGCACGACAGGTCGAGCGTTGACTTGAGCTCCAGCACCTGCGTGCTGCTCTTCGAGTTGGTGATCTGCCAGTAGCCCTTGCCGTTGAACGACCAGCGCACCTGGTTGTTGGACGCCGACGCCTTCCACAGCCCGGTGTTCTTGGTCATCGGGTCGGCCAGCGCCTTGAACTTGGCGTGGCTGTTGGCTTTGTGCACGCAGCCCGTCTTCGGGTTGCAGCTGTCGTCGGTGCAGAGGTTGTTGTCGTTGCAGGACAGCTTGACGCCAGGCACGCACTTGAATTTCGCGCACTGGTCGTTGGCGGTGCAGGCGTTGCCATCGGAGCAGGAGGCGGTGTTCGCGGGGAACAAGCAGCCTTTCTTGGCGTCGCACTTGTCCTCGGTGCAGACCTTGCCGTCGTTGCAGACCTTGGCCTTGGATCCGGCGGTGCAATTGCCCTTGACGCAGTTGTCGCCCTCGGTGCAGGCGTTGCCGTCGCTGCACTTGGCCGTGTTGGGCTTGACCTTGCAGCCGGCGACCTTGTCGCACGAGTCGTCGGTGCAGACGTTGCCGTCGTTGCAGACCTTTTTCTTGTTGCCGATGCACTTGCCGGTGGCGCAGTTGTCGCCGAGCGTGCAGACGTTGCCGTCGTCGCAGGCGCCCTTGAGCACGGTGTAGACGCAACCCTTGACCGGGTGGCAGCTGTCGGCCGTGCAGCCGTTGCCGTCCGAGCAGACGATGGGCTTGCCCGGGATGCACTTGGCCTTGCCGCTGATGAGCTTGCAGGTGTCGCCCTTGGTGCAGACGTCGCTGTCCGAGCAGGCGCCGGTGCGGGGATCGCCGACGCAGCCCTTCTTGGCGTCGCACTTGTCGACCGTGCAGGTGTTGCCGTCGTTGCAGAGCTGCTTGATGCCGGCCTTGCAGGCGCCGTTGCTGCAGGTGTCACCGACCGTGCAGAGGTCGCCGTCGTTGCAGCCGATGCCGTTGTCGGGCTTGGACACGCAGCCGCCCTTTCCGCCGGCGGCGGTGGGATCGCAGCTGTCCTGGGTGCAGAGCTTGCCGTCGTTGCACGTCTTGGGCTGACCGGGCTGGCACGCACCGCTGCCGCACTTGTCCGAGACGGTGCACGCGTTGTTGTCGTCGCACGCCTTGGCGTTGGGCGTCTGCGTGCACCCCTTCTTTGCGTCGCACTTGTCGTCGGTGCAGAGGTTTCCGTCGTCGCAGCCCAGCGGCTTGCCGGCGGTGCATTTGCCGTCCGAACAGATATCGCCGGTGGTGCAGACGTTGCCGTCGGCGCAGACGAGCCCGACCGCGTTCTTCTGTTTGCAGCCGGTGGCCGGGTCGCACGAATCGACGGTGCAGGTGTTGCCGTCGTCGCAGCTCTTCGGGGTGCCGCGGCAGCCGATGCTGGTGCACGAGTCCTTCTCGGTGCACGCGTTGGCGTCGTTGCAGGCCCCGCTCGTTGCGGTCTTGTGCACGCACTTGCCCGACGCCTTGTCGCAGCTGTCGGCCGTGCAGGGGTTGCCGTCGTCGCAGCCGACCACGTTGACCTTCGCGCAGGCGCCGGCCTTGCAGACACCGCTCACCGAGCAGCTGTCGTCCTGGGGCACGCAAGCGCCGCCGTCCTTGGCTTTGTGCTGGCACGCTCCGGTCTTGCCGGTTGCGGCGGCGTCACACGCGTCGGTGGTGCACGGGTTGTTGTCGTCGCACGCGGTCAGCGCGCCGGGCAGGCAGACGCCGGCGTTGCAGCGGTCGCCGACGGTGCAGGCGTTGCTGTCGGTGCAGGTCGCGGTCGCGGGCAAGGCGGTGGCTTTGCAACCGGTCTTGGCATCGCAGGCGTTGGCCGTGCAGGGGTTGCCGTCGTCGCACAGCTGGGTCTTGCCGCCCGAGCAGCCCTTGGCGGTGCAGGAATCGCCGACCGTGCAGACGCTGCCATCATCGCAGGGCCCGCCGACGTTGGACTTGTGCGTGCAGCCGGTCGCGCTGTTGCAGCCGTCGAGCGTGCAGGTGTCGCCGTCATCGCACTTGGGCACGGGACCGGATTTGCACGCGCCCTTGGCGCAGGTGTCGGGGTTTTTCGCGTCGCCGGTGCACTTGTCGCCGTCGTCGCACGCCGCGCCATCGTCGTCGGTGTGCTTGCAGCCGGTCTTGGCGTCGCAGGCGTCCTTGGTGCACGGGTTGCCGTCGGCGCATTTTTGGGCCGGTCCCTTCTTGCAGGCCCCGCCGTCGCAGACGTCGCCCACGGTGCAGACATCGCTGTCGTCGCAGGCTTTGCCGTCCTTGTTGACGTGTTTGCAGGCGCCGGTCGGGTCGCAGAAGTCGACCGTGCACACCAGCTTGTCGTCGCAGTCCTTCGCCGTGCCTGCGCCGCACTTGCCGGCTGCGCACTTGCTCGCAGTGGTGCAGGGGTTGCCGTCGGAGCAGGCGCCACCGTCGGGCGCCGCCGTGAACGAACAAGACGGCTCACCGTTGACCTTCGTCGCCGCGATGCACAGGTCCACCGTGCAGGCGTTGCTGTCGTTGCAGGGCTTCTTGCAGTCGAGCCCGCACATCGCACCGGGCTTGCCCGCGCCCACGCACAGGCCGTCATCGCAGTCGGCGTTGCCCTGGCAGGGACAACCGACGGCACCTTTGCACGGTCCGGCATCGACCGGAGGGACGTCCGCAGGACCCACGTCGGGTGTTCCGGCGTCGACCGGCCCGGCGTCTACGGCGCCTGTGTCGTTGTCGACGTTGGCGTCGGCTTGGTCACCGGTGTCGGCCAGGACCTGGGCGTCCGAAGAGACGGGGCCGCCGGTGTCGGTCGCGCAGGCGCTGGAGAGTGTCGCCACGGACGCGATGACGAGCGTCTGCAACAGCCTGGTCGCAGCCGTGGAGTAGGTGCGTTGATGCGTCATGGATGCCTCCGTCGCGGGCCCGGGGAGTTGATCCCCGCCGCGCCGCAATCGGTCGTGCTTTCGTTCGGTCGTTTCGGTGTGGGCTTGCGCCATCGGCTCGCGGCTCATTTGAACGTCACCTTCCGCAGCCGCCACCAGTCGTTGGTGTAGACCGCGTACCAGCGCAGCCGCACGTAGACGGTCGCCCCTGTCGCCGCGCCGCCCAGCTTGGGAGCCAGGTCGATCGTGGTGGTGACGAACGTGTCTTTCACGCCCTTGTTGTATTCGTTGTAGGCCTCGAGCCACGACTTGCCGTCGAGGCTGACCTCCACGATGCGCCGGCCGCGGTACCAGGCCTCTTCGAGCTCGAGCTTGGGCGCGCTGTTGCCCTTGGCGACCTGGTAGATGCGTTCGACCGTGGCGTAGTGGCTGCGGCTGGTCTTCGTATCGATGACCTGCAACCACTTGTTGTTGCTGTCCCAGGTCCACTTGCCCGAGACGTACCACTCGTTGCTGCCGACGACGTGACCCGCGGCGGCCTTGGCGATCACCGGCATCTCCATGACGGTCATGTTCCGCACGCTCCACCAGTAGTTGGGCTGGTTGCTCGGATGGCTGCGGAAGCGGATGTACAGCGCGCCGCCTTTCTTGAACTTCGTGATGGGGATCCGCACCCGGTTGTAGTAGTCGGGCAGGGTCTGACCCGACCGGTACCAGACCTGCTCCCACGAGACGCCGTCGGCGCTCACGTCAACCGCGCCCGTCGTCTGGTAGTAGCGTTGTTCGAACACGATGGTCGGGGTGGTCAGCTTGCTGATGTCGAACGCGACCCGAGACGTCAGGTGCTGCCAGTAATTGATGAGAATGTCGTGGTTGCTCGAGCCCGAGACGCCAACGTTCATGCCCCATGAGCCGTCGGTCGCGCGCTTCCACAGCCCTTCGGCTTCCCACTGCTTTTCGGTCAGCATCGTCTTCGGCTTCACGACGACCTTGGCGGGCCGCTCCATGATGCGAATGTCGAACACCTGCCACCACGAGTTGATGTTGGCCGGGTAGCCGTCGAACTTGATGTGGATGAGCTTGCCCTTCCACTTGGCGAGGCTGATCACCTTCCGTCGCGCGACCGGGTCGTTCTGGGCGGAATCGAGCGCGGCGTTCTGCCACGTGAAGCCGTCGACCGAGACACGGACGGCGCGGTTGACCGTCTGCACCGACTCACGGAACTCAAGCACCGGGTCCTTGGCCTTGGTCAGGTCGACTCGCTTGTTGGTAAGGACGCCCTGCCAGGCGCCAAAGAACGTGCCTGACAGGTGCCAGCGGCTGACCTTCGGGCTCCACACCCAGGCCCCTTCGGTGGTCCAGTCGTTGGAGTTCGGCGACTCGCCCAGCGGCAGCTTGCCGACCGTCTCACGCTCTTTGAGCACGATGTTGCGGAGCTCGCCCCAGTAGGTCGGGTGGTGCGGTTTGACGTCGAAGCTCACGTGGATCTTGCGGCCGACGAACTGCGACAGGTCCACGGCCCAGCGCTTCCACACGGGGTCGTAGCCGACGGGGTCGGTCCACATCGTCTTGCGCGCGTCGACCGGCCCGGACACGGAGACCTCGAACGTGCCGTTGTTGCGGCGGCGCTCAAAGTACAGCGTCGGGTTCTTCGCGCCGGTGAGGTCGAGCAGGAACCGCGTGCTGGCGTGGTGCGGGTAGCCATTGGGGTTGGGCTGGGTGTTCAGCCCGTCGTAGCGCAGGTGGTAGGGCTTGCCGCTGTCGGCGCACTTCCACGCGCTGCCCTCGATGCTCCAGTTGGCGCACGTGATCTTCGCGGTCGCCATCTTGACGACCGGCGCCGGCTTGATGTCGAGCCATCGGATGTTTCGGAGCTCACCCCAGTAGGTGTAGTGGTTGGGCCTGCCGCGCACCCGCACGAGGATCTTCTTGCCCTTGTACGCCCCCAGGTCGACGTGGATCTTGCGCCACACGTAGTCTGCGTTTCCGTTGATGCCGAACGCCTGCTTCCAGGTCGTGCCGTTTTCGGAGACGTCGACGGCGATGTTGGTGTGGTAGCGGCGGTATTCCATCGCCAGGCCGGGCGACGTGGCCTTGGTCAGGTCGATCCAGCGGGTCAGGAAGCTGCTCTGGTCGTAGCCCCACGTGCCGGGCTGCACGTTCGTCGTCTTCAGCCGCAGCATCCACGGGTCGTTGCCATCATCGCAAGCCCAGCTGTTGCCTTCGAACTTGAAGAGCCCGCACGCGATCTTGGTGCCATACGCGACCGTCGGCCACGGCTTGGGGCGCTCCTGGATGCGGAGGTTGCGGAAGTGACCCCAGTAGCTGCTGCTCCCCGGGCGGACGTTGACGCGCAGGTACCACTTCTTGGCCTTGTACTTGGTGAGGTCAACGCGCTGTTCGCGCCAAACATGGTCGCTGCCGGTCGGGTACTGCCAGAGCTTGATCCAGTTGACGCCGTTTTCGCTGATCTCGAAGTTGACGGTGCCGTTGTAGTGACGCTCGTCGAACGCGAGCTCGGGGTTTTTCAGCTTGCTCAGGTCGATGCGCCGCTGGTAGTCCGCGTAATGGTAGTACCCGTTGGTGTTGTAGACCGACGACGAGTCCCCGACGTAGCTCAGGTTCCAGACGCTCGCGTTGGGGTCGCAGCGCCACGCCTTGCCTTCGAACGACCACAGCTTGCAGTCCTTGAGCGCGAGCGGCGCCGCCACCACGGCCAGCGGACCGGGTTTGGCCTTGTCGAGCAGCCTGAAGTTGCGGATGTGGCCCCAGTAGCTCGAGTTCATGGTCGCGCGGAGGCGGACCTGCAGCTTCTTGCCCGCGAACTTCGGCATGTACAGCGTGCGCTTGCGCCACACGTAGTCGGCGCTGCCCTGGCGGGTGTACATGGCCTCCCACGCGCCGCCGACCTCGCGGACGTCGACGTAGAAGTTGCTGTGGTAGTGCCGCTCGAGGAACGAAATCGCGGGGTTTTTCACCTTCGTAGCGTCGAGGATCCGGTCGAGCTGGATGATGTTCGGGTAGCCGTTGGGATCGGGCAGCTGCTTGACGCCCTGGTGACGCAGCTCATACGGGTTGAGCGTCTTGTCGCAGACCCAGGTGGGCCCCTCGGTACGCCACATCGCGCACGACGTGGTCGCCGTCCAGTTGATGGTCGCCGGTGGCTTATCCTTTTCGGCCACGCGCAGGTTGCGGATGTGCCACCAGTAGCCGGTTCCCGCCGAGAGCGCGCGGAAGCGAATCCACACCGCCGTGCCCTTGTATTGCTTGAGGCTGACCGACGTCTCGCGCCACACGTGGTCGCGGGTGCTGGGGATGTCGGCGAGCTTGGCCCAGGTCGTACCGTTGGTGCTGGCTTCGACGTAGAACTGGCGCGCGTAGTAGCGCTGGTCCCAGTACAGGACGGGGTCGCCCGTACACTGCAGGTCGAGCTTCTTGAACAGCGTCATTGTCTGGGTGCTACCGCTCTTGGCGTTGGCCAGCTCGTAGTAGCCCGAGGCCAGGTGATCGAACGCCTTGTCGCCCTTGGTCGCCGCGAACACCCACTGGCCTTTGTCCTTGACCCCGGCGTCGCCGAAGGGCTTGAAGACCGATGGGCCGTTGGGCACGTATACGCAGCCCTTGGTCGCGTGGCAGAAGTCGTCGGTGCACTTGTTGTTGTCGTCGCAGCTCTTGAGCTTGCCGCCGACGCACTTGCCGGACTTGCAGGCGTCCTTGATCGTGCAGACGTTGCCATCGTTGCAGAGCCGGTCGGTGAGCTTGGCTTTGCAGCCGGTCTTGGCGTCGCACAGGTCGTCGGTGCAGACGTTGCCGTCGTTGCAGCCGAGCGTCTTGGTGCCGGGCTGACATTTACCCTTGCCGCACTTGTCGGCGACCGTGCAGACGTTGCCGTCGTCGCAGCCGAGGCTGTTGGGTTTTTGCACGCAACCCGACTTCGGGTCGCAGCTGTCGGTCGTGCAGTGGTTGCCGTCATTGCAGACCTGGATCGGCCCGGGGAAGCACTTACCGTCCTTGCATCCGTCACCGACGGTGCAGGCGTTGCCGTCGTTGCAGCTGCTGGCGGTGTCGGCGTGTTTGCAGCCGGCTTTCTGATCGCACCAGTCCTTGGTGCAGCCGTTCTTGTCATCGCAGGACAGCGGGCTGCCGGGTTTGCATACGCCGCCCGAGCACACGTCGTTGCTCGTGCAGACGTCGCCGTCGTTGCAGCTGGCGGCGTTGTCCTTGCCGACGCAGCCCTTCTTGGCGTCGCAGACGTCGATGGTGCAGGGGTTGCCGTCGTTGCAGATCATCGTCTTGCCGGCCAGGCAGGTGCCGTTCTTGCACGCGTCGCCGACCGTGCAGACGCTGCCGTCGGAGCACGACAGGTCGGCGATCTTGGACTGGCAGCCCTTCTTGACGTCGCAGCTGTCGAGCGAACAAGCGTTGCCGTCATCGCAGTCGATGGTCGCACCCGGTTTGCAATGGCCGTCTTTGCACGCGTCGCCAACGGTGCAGGCGTTGCCGTCGTCGCAGCTGGCCGCGATGGAGCCCGGTTTGCAGCCGGTCTTCGGGTCGCAGGCGGCGTCGGTGCACGGGTTGCCGTCGCCACAGCTCTGCGGCTTGCCAGGCTGGCAGGAGACGCCCGTGCAGGTGTCGCTGATGGTGCAGAGGTTGCCGTCGTCGCAGGGCAGCGCTGTGCCGGACTTGGCCGCGTGGCCGCACCCCTTGACCGCGTCGCACGTGTCGACCGTGCACGGGTTCTTGTCGTCGCAGTTGGCGGGTGAGCCGATGCAGGCGCCCTTCTGACAGGTCTCCTTGGCGAGGCAGGCGTTGCCGTCGTTGCAGGCCCCGCCGTCGGCGATCTTGGTGTAGACGCAGGCGCCGCTCAACTTGTCGCAGGTGTCGGCCGTGCAGGGGTTGCCGTCGTTGCAGCTTGTCGCTTTGACGGTCTTGCACGCGCCGGCCTTGCACTGGCCGCCGGTGTCGCAGGTGTTCGTGGCGGGTACGCAGACGCGGCCATCGACGTTCTTGGCGACGCAGCCCTTGACCGGGTCGCACGAATCGGCCGTGCAGGGGTTGCCGTCATCGCAGGCGAGCAGCTTGCCGGGTTTGCATGCGCCGCCCTTGCACTTGTCGGCCGTGGTGCAGGTGGTTCCGTCGTCGCACGCGCTGCCGTCGGCCTTGGCGTACTGGCAACCGGTCTTGTGGTCGCAGGTGTCGGTCGTGCACGGGTTGCCGTCGTCGCAGTCCTGGTCCTTGGTGGGCAGGCAGGTGCCGCCCTTGCAGGCGTCGCCGACGGTGCAAACGCTGCCGTCGTTGCAGGTCGCGCCGTCGTTGTCGGTCACGGTGCAGCCGCTCGCGGGCAAGCAGGCGTCCTTGGTGCACGGGTTGTTGTCGTCGCACACAGCCGCCGGGCCGGGCACGCAGACACCGCCCTTGCAGCTGTCTTTGGTCGTGCAAGCGTCGCCGTCGTCGCAAGCGGCCTTGGTCGAGGCGTGCTGGCAGCCGGCCTTGGCGTCGCAGGTGTCGGTCGTGCAGGGGTTGTTGTCGTCGCAGTCGATGGCCTTGCCGCTAGCGCAAGCTTTGTCCTTGCACGCATCGGCGGTCGTGCACGTGCTGCCATCGTCGCAGGGCGCCCCGTCTTTGGCCGTGTAGGTGCAGCCGCCGGTCTTGTCGCAGGTGTCGGTCGTGCACGGGTTGCTGTCGTTGCAGACGAGCAGATCGCCGCCGCAGACGCCCGCGATACACCGATCCTGCGATGAACAGACGTTGCCGTCGTCGCAGGGCGCGCCGTTTTTCAGCGGCGACTGGATGCACTTGGCGTCCTTATCCGCGGCCAAACCAGGCTGACATAGACCCGTCGTGCATGGGTTGCCGTCGTCGCAGCCCTTCTTGCCGCCGGTCTCGCATGGCTTGGCGCACACCGTGAAGGTGCCGACCGTGTGGCAGAGGCCGGAGTCGCATTCGTCGTCGGCCGTACATGCACACCCGACGCCGCGCGTGCAGCCCGAATCGACCGGTCCGGCGTCACTTTCACCGTCGCCTTCGGTGACCCCGTCTCCAGCCGTCGCGTCGAGCGCCAGCTCTTCGCCGACGTCGTCTCCGCATCCTGGAGCGCTTGCCACCAGCATCACGGCGAGCGCAAAGACGGCGCCGCGACCCAACAGCTGTGAGCTGCGTGAACGCATCGTAGTACCTCGTGTCGTCATCGCGTTGTTCATTGGTTCACCACCTTCAGGTTGCGAACCCGCCAGAAGTAGGAGATGGAGCCGATGTGGGCTTCGAGCCGCACGTACAGCGACTTGGTGCCCTTGAACTTGGCCAGGTCGATGGACCGCTTCTTCCACGTCGTCTGGCTGCCGCCCTGGTTGAACACGCGTTCCCAGGCCAGTCCGTCGACGCTGATGTAGATGGCGCGGGTCGACGATTGGTAGCGCTCCTCGAACTCGAGCTTGGGCGCCTTGGCCCCGCTCAGGTCCCACGCCTTGGTGACCTGGGCGCGTGTGTACTGGCCGATTGCGTACTGCTTGCGCTCGAGCAGGTCGAGCCCGTCGTTCCAGTTCCAGCCTGTCTCGAGGTTCCAGTCGTTCTTCTTGGCCGTATAGCCCGCTTTGACGACGACCTGCTTGGCCCGCTCCGCGATGCTGAGATCCCGCACCTGCCACCAACGCGTCGCGCTATCGGGCCGCACGGTGAGGCGGATGAGCGCCCGCTTCGACGCGCGCCACGGCGTCAGGTCGACCGAGACCCACCGCCAAATAATGTTGTGGTTGGGGTGCTGCACATCCGCGGCGCGTTGCCAGGTCTCTCCGCCATCCACGCTCACGTCCACGTGACGGGTCGTTCCGCTGTTCAGCTGGCGGAACTTCAGCGTCGGGTTTTTCAGCGCGGTGAGGTTGAACGCGACCTTCGACCACAGCCAGTGGTACGCGTTGGACAAGTGGCTGCTTTGCGACGTCTGCGGGTTGTTGAGCAGCCACTTCTTGTGCGCGCCGTTGTAGGTCCACAAGCCGGTGAGCCGGAAATGCGCGTCGGTCAGCGACAGCGGCGCCGCGACGGCCTTGGGCGCGACGTATTCCGCCAGCGACAGGTTCGCGATGGTCCATGAGCTCACGCTCGAATGCGATCCTCGGTAGCGGAAGCGGATCCGCAGCGCCTTGATGCCGACGTAGCTGCTCAGGTCGATGAATGTCGGTTCGGGCACGCGCTGGTAGTAGCCGTGGAACTTCCGATACCAGATCGTGGTCCAGGACTTGCCGTCCGTGCTCACGTCCAGATGGCCGTACCCATACTCCCACGCGTGCTCGAAGCTGATGACCGGACGTTTGGCGCCGCTCAGGTCGTAGACCTTCTTGAAGATCAGCGACTTATCTTGCGACGTGTAGAGCTTGCCGGTGATGTAGTGCTTGTGCGCCGAGTTGTACGCCCAGTCGCCTTCCATGCGCATGTCGGCCGGTGAGATTGGGTCGCCGGGCTTGGCCACCTTGGGCGCCACGTATTCGGTCACCTTGATGTCGTCCAGCTCGCCCCAGTAGCTGGGGTGGTGCGGCTTGGCGGTCGCGCGAATCCAGACCTTATCGCCCTTCCACTGCGCGAGGCTGACCTCCTGCCAGCGCTCCACCTCGTGGCGCGAATTCGGGTGGCTGTACACCTTGACCCAGTTCGTCGCGTCGGTGCTGACGAGAACCTGCAGATCCCCGTAGTAGTGCCGGTCGGTGAACTGCAGCACCGGGTTCTTCAAGCCCGCCAGGTCGACGCGCGTCTTGGTCGTGGCGTGGTGCTCGTAGCTGTTGGTGTTGACCGATTCGTTGGTGCCGGCATAACGCAGCTCCCACGGCTTGCCGGCGCTGTTGCAGCTCCACGACTTGCCTTCGAAGACCCAGCCCGCACACGATTCGACGAGCTTGGGTTTGTCCGACCCGGGTGGCTTCACATCGATGAACTCGATGCCCTTGAACTCGGCCCAGTAGCTCTGGTGGCGGGGCTTGGCCTGGATGCGCAGCACCACACCGGTCTTCTTGAACGCGCCCAGCGGAATCACCAGCGGGCGCCAGATCGGGTCGACGCGGTGCGGAATCGACCACAGCAGCTCCCATTCGCCGCTGCCGTCGCCCTTGCGAGCCTCGAAGCGAATGTCACCGTAGTAGTGGCGCAACCACAGCTTGAGCGCAGGCGACTTGGTCTTGGACAGGTCGAGCGTCTTCTTGTAGGTCAGCGCCTGCCAGTAGTTGTTGGTGTTGGGCTGCGTGGTGATGCCCTGGTACTTGAACTGGTAGGCCTTGGTGTCCTTGTCGCAGCGCCAACTGGTGCCCTCCCAGGTCCAGTCGCCGCAGCTGTGTTTGGGCGTCGTAAAGGCCGCGGAGGGATACGGCTTGGGCTTTTCGACGATGCGGACATTGCGCAGCTCCCACCACATGTTGGTGTAGTAGGGGGTCGCGCGGAACCGCAGCCACATCTTCGCGCCGCCGAACTGATCGAGGTCAATCGTCTCGCTGCGCCACACGTAGTCGTGGTGGCCGGGACCCGACGGCGTCTGCTTGAGCGTGGTCCAGTTGAGACCGTCGGCCGAGGCCTGGATGTAGTTGTAGCCGCGGTAGAAGCGGTGGCTGAAACGCAGCACCGGCTTCTTGGCGCCAGCGAGGTTGATGGCCCGCTTGAACGTCGCGTAGTGCGAGTAGGAGTTGGCCGTCTTCGCGCCGGGCGCATCGGACTGGGCACGCAGCACCCACGTCGTCGCCGCGGGGTCGCATTTCCACACGGCGTTGTCGAGCATCCAGTCGGCGCACTTGGTCAGCCCAGCGCCAAACTTGATGGGTGTGGGCGGCACCGGCTTGCTGCCGAACTGGATGTTGCGCAGATCGCCCCAGTAGTTGGAGTTGCTGTTTGTGCGCCGCACCCTCAGGCGTACCTCGACCAGCTTGGTCTTGAAGTCGGACAGGTCGACGTGCCGCTTACGCCAGCTGTAGTCGGTATTGTCGGCGCGGTAGAACACCTGCTTCCAGTCGCCGCCAGCGATGCGGGCGTCCACGCGAAGCTCGCCGTAGTAACGTCGCTCCTCGAACGACAACCAAGGTGCGGGCACCTTCGAGATGTCGAGCCGGACGTTGTACAGGGCGACGCTGTTGTAGCCGTTCGGGTTGGGCGACTGGTTGAGGCCCTTGTAGTTGAGCTGGTAGCCCGTGCCGTCGACGTTGCACGACCACGCGATGCCTTCGGTGCGGATGTTGGAGCAGCCGAGCTTGGCTCCCCACGGCACGATCTTGGGCAGCGGGTCGCGTTCCTTCACCTCGATGTCGCGGATATGCCACCAGTAGGCGGTGCTGTGCATCACCGACTGGAATCGCAGCAGGATCGTCTTGCCCTTGTAGCCGTCGAGCGACACCGCCCGGCGCCGCCAGATGTAGTCGCTCTCGTTATTGCGGATGAGCAGCGTCGTCCAGTTCTTGCCGTTATCCGACGAGACGTCGATGCGGTGGTAGCCGCGGTAGAAGCGGTCGACGAAGTAGAACACCGGATCGAACGCGCACGACAGGTCGACCTTGGCCTGCAGCGTCATCGTGTGCGTGGCGTTGTGGGCGCCGGACAGCTGGTACCAACCCGAACCCGAGTGCGTGAACCGGACCGCGCCCGTGCTGGCCGCGAACTTCCACTTGCCGCTGTTGGTCGAGCCGTCGTCGACGAGCGCGGAAAACGGCTTGCTGTTGTTCTTCTTGTGGGTGCAGCCGAGCTTGGGCTCGCAGATGTCGTTTGTGCACAGGTTGCTGTCGTCGCAGTTGACGGCCGGTCCGGCGACGCACTTGAGGCCCTTGCAGGTGTCGTCGACGGTGCACTTGTTGCCGTCATCGCAGGACGCCGTGTTGGCGAGGTGCTTGCAGCCGCTGTCGGGGTAGCAGACGTCGTAGGAGCAGACGTCGAAGTCGTCGCAGTTCTTGATGCCCTTGCCCGCCACGCAGGCGCCCTTGGCGCAGCCGTCACCGAGCGAACAGGCGTTGCCGTCGCTGCAGGGGGAGGCGTTGGCCTTGTGCACGCAGCCCTTGTCGGTGGCGCAGGTGTCGTCGGTGCACGCGTTGCCGTCGTTGCACAGCTGCGCTTTGCCGGCGAGGCACTTGCCGTTGTTGCAAGCGTCGCCAACCGTGCACGCGTTTCCGTCGTCGCACTTGCTGGGCGCGAATGCGTGCTTGCAGCCGGTCTTGGGATCGCACGTGTCGACCGTGCACACGTTCTCGTCGTCGCAGTTCTGGTAGGGCCCGGGCACGCAGGCGGTCACTTTGCAGGCGTCGCCGACGGTGCAGACGTCGTTGTCGGTGCAGCTGGCTGTGTTCGGCTTGGCCTGGCAACCCTTCTTCGGGTCGCACCAGTCGTCCGTGCAGACGTTCTGGTCGTCGCACACCTGGATCGGTCCGGGGATGCATTGCGGCTTGCCGTCCTTGCCAGGCTGGCAGGTGTCGCCCTGGGTGCAGACGTTGTTGTCGGTGCAGCCCGCGCCCTTGTTGGCGAGGAACTGGCAGCCGGGTTTTTCGCCGCTCAGGCCGGCGTTGCAGATGTCGACCGTGCAGCCGTTGCCATCGTCGCACTTCTTGGCCGGGCCGCCCTTGCAGCTGCCGCCGCCGCACGCGTCGTTTTCGGTGCACGGGTTGCTGTCGTCGCAGGGCGCCTTGTTGTTGGCGTTGATGCAGCCCTTCTTCGGGTCGCAACTATCGTCGGTGCACGCGTTGTTGTCGCCGCACTCCTGGACCTTGCCGGCCTTGCAGATACCCTTTTCGCAGCGGTCGCCGGTGGTGCAGACGCTGCCATCGCTACAGCCGGTGTTCGACAGGGGCTTGTAGACGCAGCCCTTGAGCCCGTCGCATGAATCGACCGTGCACACGTTGTTGTCGTCGCACTTGATGGCGACGCCGTTGCAGGCGCCCGCTTTGCAGGCGTCGGCGCCGGTGCAGGGCAGGCCGTCATTGCAGCCGGTGCCGTCCTTGACCGGGGTGAACACGCAGCTACCGGCGTTGTTGTTGCAGGTATCGGTGGTGCACGGGTTGCCGTCGTCGCAGCCGACCTGGGCGACCGGCTTGCACGCGCCCTTGGCGCACACGCCGCCGACCGTGCAGCTGTTGTTTGCGGGGATGCACTTGCTGCCGTCGCTGTTGATGATGACGCAGCCCATTTGCAGGTCGCAGCTGTCCTTGGTGCAGGCTTTGCCGTCGTCGCAGTTGAGCGGCTTGCCGCCCTTGCAGCCGCCGTTGGTGCAGGCATCGGCGACCGTGCAGGCGTTGCCGTCGTCGCAGGGCGCGCCGGCCTTGAGCGGGGTCGACGAGCAGCCGGTCTTGGCGTCGCAGGTGTCGGTCGTGCAGGGGTTGCCGTCATCGCATGGCTGTGCCGCGCCCGAAACGCAGCTGGCCTTGCCGTCCTTGGCCACCTGGCAGGCATCGCCGACCGTGCACGCGCTGCCATCGTCGCACGGAGCGCCCTTGACGCCCTTGTGCGCGCAGCCGCTTTTCGGTCCGTCGCCGGCCACGCAGCCGTCCTTCGTGCACGGGTTGTCGTCGTCGCACACGAGCTGTTTGCCCGGCTCGCAGGCGCCCACTTTGCAGGTATCACCGGCGGTGCACGTGTTGCCGTCGCTGCAGGACGCGCCGTCGGCGTCGGCCTTCTTGCAGCCGGTTGCGGCGTCGCATGTGTTGGTGGTGCAGGGGTTGCCGTCCTCGCAGTCCTGCGGTTTGCCGGGCGCACAGCCACCGCTGACGCAGGTGTCGCCGATCGTGCAGGCGTCGCCGTCGTCGCAGCCGCCCTTGCGCTCGTCGTGCTTGCAGCCTTCGGCCGGGTGGCACCAGTCCACGGTGCAGTCCGAGCCGTCGTCGCAGTCCACCGCGTTTCCTTCGCACGCGCCCGCCAGGCAGGTGTCGCCCTTGGTGCACAGCGTGCCGTCGGTGCAGATTTCGCCGTCGGGGCCGTTGGTGTGTGAGCAGCTAGCCTTCGCATCGACGGATGTGGCGGCGACACACAGGTCGACGGTGCACGCGTTCTTGTCGTCGCAGTCGAGCCCGCAGGCGGAAACGCAGATTCCTTCGGCCGCGCCCTTGGCGACCGTACATACGCCGCTCGCACACTCGTTGTCCTGCTTGCAGGCGCAGCCCAGCGCTCCCGGGCAGGCCGCCGCGTCAACCGCCGCAACATCGGCGTGTGACGGGCCGGTGTCGACCGTCTTGGTTGTGTCGGTTTCGGTTCCTGCGTCCGCGCTTGCGTCGTTTTCGGTGCCGTCGCCGGGCACCGTGCCGCAGCCAACGGTCAGCGCGAGGGCGCCGGCCAGGGCCAGGGTCACGAAGCGAACGTGCGCGCGTGTCGCGCGAGGTCGGATCAACATGGGCTGCTCCATGCAACAGCGATTGACTTTCGGATGGGATGAGCGCCGGAGCACGGTCGCCGTTTCGTCGGTCGAGGCTGTAATTGGGGTCGTGCCGCTGCACGTAAGGGTGTGCGGACGCTCTTCTATCCTGTCGCGAATTGCAACACCGAAACGCCTTTGTTACGGCAGAGAGTCTCGCTTGCATCGTGTTTTCATGGCGTTGCGGTGTGGGAAAAATCCCTACAATTCTGTGCCTGCGTGATCGTGGTGGAACACGGGCCGGCTGATGCTTGCCGCTGGGCCGTTAGGCGGTCGGTGCGTCGTCGGGCACGCTGAATGTGAACGTCGTTGCTGCGCCGGGCTGCGACTCGGCCCAGATGCGGCCGCCGTGGTCCTCGACAATGCGCTTGCACAACGCCAGCCCGATGCCGGTTCCCGGATATGCGTTGACGCTGTGCAGCCGCTTGAACACGCCGAAGATGTGGTCTGCCTGCGCTTGCGGGAAGCCGATGCCGTTGTCGCGTACGGCGATCAACCACTCCCGGTCACCGCGCGAGGCCGAGACGTGCACCTCCGGCGGCGCCCCGCTCGTGAACTTCAGCGCGTTGGCCAGCAGGTTCTGGACGACGTCTCCGAGCAGCGGCCCATCGGCGACGACGGCAGGCAGCTCGTCGCGCGTGATGGCGGCGCCAGACTCATCGATGGCGGTGCGCAATGTCTCGCAAACCTCGTCCACCAGCTCCGAGAGGTTCAGCGCGACGCGTTCATGCTGTTTGCGCCCGATGCGGGACAAGCGCAACAACGCATCAATACGGCGCTGCATCCGCTCGCACGCTGCCGTGATGAAGGTGACGTACTGCCCGACGTCCGCCGCCTCGAGTCCGCTCGCTTCGGCGGCGTCGAGGTCGCTGACCAGCAGATCCACGAACGACTTGACGGTCCGCAACGGCTCGCGCAGGTCGTGGGACGCGGCGAACGCGAACTGTTCGAGGTCGCGGTTGGACCGTTCGAGGTTGGCCCGCACCTGCCGCAGCTCGGTGATGTCGGTGGAGATTCCGAGCAGGAACGCCGCCTCGCCGCTGTCGTCGTACAACGGCACCTTGCGGGTACGCAGCCAGCGACGTGCGCTCGGCGTGTCGATGGCTTCCTCGGCGATCTCGATCGGACGTCCCGCCGCAAATACCTCGCGATCTGTGACGGCGTTGCGAGCCGCCTGCGCGGCGGGAAAGAGGTCACCGTCCGCCTGGCCGTAGATGCGTTGTCGGGACACGCCGAGCAGCTCTTCGCCAGCCCGGTTGAGGCGTACAAACCGCATGGCCGGCGCCTCCTTGACGAAGATCATGTCGGGGATGTTCTCGATCATCGCGTCGAGGAAGTTGTTTTGCTGCCGCTGCTTGCTCTCGAGACGCTGCCGCCACGTGATGTCGGAGACGCTGGTGATCACGTGGCTGAAGTCGGGCGGATCGCCGGGCACCACGAGCTGCGCGAGCACCTGGATCGGGGCGCCATCCAGCCGGCGAACCGTGACCTCCGAAGCGAACTGCGTGCCCCCGTCTGCGAGCACCGCAAGGCGTTCTGCGAACGTGGGCAACGCCTCGGGGCCGAACACGTCGTCGAGGCGCGCGATGAGCTGGTCGGCGTCGTCGGCGCCAAAGATTGTCAGGGTCTCGGCGTTGACCGAGCGAATCTGCACGAGGTTGAGGCACCGACGCGCCGCGTCCGGGTCGCCGCGCAAATGGTCGCCAACCGCCGCGATTCCGGCGCTGCGCAGACGCGCAAACTCCTCGACGACGGCGCTGTAATCCTCGATCCATAGCGACGTCGGCGCGGCCTCAAAGACCGCCCGATAGTCAAGCTCCGAGCGCGCGGGCATGGCGGGTGGGCGACCTCAGCTGGCCGCGGGCAGCACGCGCCTGAGGTGGTCGGCGGTGAACACCCCTTTGGCAAGGAACTGCCGCGCGCCGGCGTCGCGACAAGCGCGCACTGTTTCGTCGTCCGTCCGCCCGCTGACAACAACCACGGGGATATCCGGCGCCGCGGAACGAACCGCGACGAGCGTGTCGACGCCCGAAGAATCGAGCAGGTCGAGGTCGAGCAGGACGAGGTCGATCCGCTGCTCGGCCAGACGCGCGAGGGCGCCGGTGAGCGTTTCCTCGTACATCACCTGCGGCGGATCGCCGGGAAGATTGGCGATCGTTCGCTGCAACAGGAAGACATCCGACGGCAGGTCTTCGGCCACCAGGATACGAATCGGCGTAGACATGGCGGCATCCTGCCACAACGGCGCAGCGCGAGGGAGGGTGCGAGTCACGAACCGGGCACGCCGAACGGCTACAGCGCGGCGACGTCGACAAGTGTTGGCTCGAGCACCGTAATCAGGTCTTCGGTCAGCAGGTTGACGAGAAACCCCCGGCTGCCCCCGTTGATATACACGTTCGGCAGCTCGGCAATCGAACGCTCAGCGTAGACCGGCAGCGGTTTGCGGGTCCCAAACGGCGAGGTTCCACCAACTTTGTAACCGGTGTGTTTTTCGGCGACCTCGGGCCGGCAGGGCGCGATCGACTTGACGCGCAGCTGCCGGGCGAGGCTCTTGGTCGACACGCTTCGATCCCCGTGCATGAGCACGATCAGCGGCGCCGCGTTTTCGTCCTGCATCACGAGTGTCTTGATGACGGCGTGTTCGTCGACCCCAAGCTCGCGCGAGCTGACCCGGGTACCGCCGCGCGACTCGTAGGCGTAGGTATGCGCCGTGAAATCAACCCCGGCCCGCCGCAAGGCCATGACCGCACGCGTGGTCGGAGATTTGCTGCGTTTGCCCATGGCGCTCTGAACTGCCTGAAGACGCCTCGCGACGTCAACAACATCACGCGGCATCGTGTGCGGACCGCCGCCATCGGGCTGTCGAGCTCAGGTCAACGAACCCAGACGCGCGACACCTTGCCGTTGCCAGCCGCAGGCGAGAAGTTGTGGCGGTGGACCCAATGGTGTCGGCCGGACTTGGGGATGTACGACGGGATATAGTGACACCCGCTGCCCGGGCATCCCGAACCGTGCTGGGCCAGGGCCTGGGAGCCGGCTTTCCACTTGATTCCGGCCTTGGGTGGGCAGTCGTTGTCCGCGACGCTGAACCCCTTGAGTGACTTGGCCAGGTAGGCGATGTCCCAGATGCCTCGGAACGCGTCGAAGCCGTCCTTGTTGAACCGCAACCAGCCAGCCCCAGGGGCGCCACCGCTGCACGTCAGGTACTCGCCGCTGCCGTTGGCGACGACCTTGTTGACCCAGTCGCGCGGCGCGAGCGTTTGTGCCGAGATGTTGCCGGTGCCCTGTTTGAGTTCCGCGAGGCCGGTGCCTGAAGGGAAGTCGTACATGTGCCATGACGGCGGCGTCGTCCCGGCCAGGCCCATGACCATCGTCCAACCGCCGCCCGATGTGGTCATGTCACAGTAGGCGTACAGGCTTGGAGCGGGCCCGTCCTTGCCGTCCGGGTCGATGTAGTAGGCGGTGGTGATGGCCTTGGGATGCTTGAGCTTGATGAGCGCGCAGCTGCGGGCGGCAAACTTCGCCTGCGACCCGCATATCGTGTTCTGGCTGCCCTTGGTGCACTTGCCGGCCGCACATTGACGCCCGTAGCACGCAGAATCCACGCAGGAATCCCCGTCGGCGACCGCCTTGTAGACGCAGCCCTTCGCCGCGTCGCACGAGTCACTCGTGCAGTCGTTGCCGTCGTCGCAGAAGGACTTGGCGTGCGTGCACTGGCCGACCTTGGCGCCTTTGACAGTGTTTGGCGCACAGGAATCGACCGTGCACTTGTCGTTGTCGTCGCAGTCTTTGGCGCCGTGGGTGCAGGTCCACTTGCCGACGCCGGTGTTGGCAGGTCCGCAGCCGTCGACCGTGCACGGGTCCCCATCGTCGCATTCGGCGGCGAGCGTGTGCACGCAGCCGGTCTTCGGATCGCACAGATCCCACGTGCAGGCTTTGCCGTCGTCGCAGCTCTTGACGGTCTGGTTGGCGCACTTGCCCGCGGCGGCGCACGACGGCGCCATGAAGCCGGAAACGCGCGTCAGCATCGGCGTCTTCTTACCCTTGATGGTGGCGATAACGGCCACCACGTAGTCACCGTTGTCCAGCGGGACGGGAGCGGTTCCGGAGCGATGTGTCGACGTTACACCGACGTCGAGCGTGCGCTCTTCGATGACATTGCCCAGCCGGCCGTAGCGCTGCATGAAGGGCCGCGGCGTGTTCGAAGTCGAGTTGGCAAACGCCCAATATGTGCCGTCCGACATCGCCACAGCGGTGCGATCCGGGCGCGACTTGGATGGGTTTTGCAGGTTGTCGGGCGGCGACGTCCACAACAGCTTGCCGGTCGCGCTCATGCCGGTGTGATAGACGACGCGATCGGCATGGGTCGTGCCTCCTTTGGGCCAGTGTGTCCACTGGCTGACCATCGTGCCGTCGGTCAGCAGCGCGATGACATCGCCTTGCGGATAGAGCGGGTTGAGGCCGGCGACCGGCGGCTTGAAGTGGGTCTGAAAGACCTTGGCGTGGTGGGTGTTGTAGACGGCCACAGTGCCGCCGTTGCCAGCGATGACGAGCCGCCCGGTCTCGGTGGCCAGCATATCGCCGCTCACAAAGCCGATATCGATCTGCTTGAGGATCGCGCCCGACGTGGACATCTTGACCAGCGCCTTGCCACACAGCATGTCGAAATGGCCGTCGCTGCGCGCGTTCACGGCCTGCACCGCCCACTCGCTCGCGACATTTTGCCGGTCTTTGCCGGTCTTGCCGTCCTTGGACACCAGCAGCACGTGCGCGCGGAACTGGTTGGTCTTCACATAGCCGGCCATCGCTACGGTCCCGTCGACCGCGACCGCGACATCGTACGGATAGGCCGGAGCGGGAAACGGCGCGCGGGACCACGACCACTGCTGCTGCAGCTCGCTGGAATAACGCCGCACAGACCAGCGGAAGGTCTTGTTGTCCGAGCTCTCCGTCACGACCGCCACGATGCCGTTGTCCGGGGCCACCGCGATTCGGTCGACGTTGCTCCAGCCGGTCATCACGACCGTCTTCAGCCTTTGGTTGGGGGCCGCGACACACTTCGTTGCCTTGCAGATGCGCGACTCGACGCAGCCGTCCCCATCGCCACAAACGATCGCGTCGGTCGGCAGGTGGGTACAGCCGGCCTTGGCGGCGCAGCGATCCAGGGTGCACGGGTCCTTGTCGGCACAGTCATTGGGCGATTTCGCCAGGCAGCTGCCGGAGGCAGCGCACGAGCTGTGTCCCCAGCCGTCGGTCCGGAGCAGCAGCCCCTTGTCATCGCCGCCTCCCTGGGTCCATCCGACCGCGGCGAGTCCGCCGTCGCTGGTCGCTACGATGTCGGCAATGTGGTCGACGCCACCGGCGTCGCGTACGCCCTCCCACACCTGGTTGCCGAGGGTGTCGCGCGCCGACAACCAGCCGTCGGATTTGCTGAAGAACTGGCCGGAAGTGTGCAGCTTGCCAAACGTGCCGGCGGTCACCGCCATGTTGCCGACGAACGCCACCGCGCTGGGCAGAAAGTCACCGGCCGTGCCAAATCGGCGCCACTGGATCTTGCGGGCGGGATCGATGCGCCACGTATCGGAACGGAGCACTGAACCCACTTTGCGTGTCGCCGCGACGATGAGCGCCCCCGTGGAGTGAGCCGCGAGCGCTTCGACCGGTGTCTTTTCGAGCTGGATGACCTTCAGCGGCTTGCCGAAGCCGTCGACGAGCGTGACGGTGCCCCACGTGTCGGTGTTGCTGCCGTCCATTCCCGCCAGCCATGCGCCCCCGGTTGGCAGCGTCGCGACAGCTTTCAGGCCGGATCGCCCGGCGGTCCCGAAGTCCCGTTGCCAGCGCTGCGTGCCCTGTGAAGACAGCTGCCGCGCGTGGGCGATGAGCGCTGCGCCGTTGTAGCGCCGGCCGACCAGGACGAGGCCGCCAACGCCGGTGCTCGCCGCATCGAGAGGTTCGAAACCTTCTTTGTCCGTGCCGACTGCCGTCTCGCTGGTGATGGTGCCCGCGTCGCTCAATCGCACCACCGCCGCGTGGCCTCCCTGGTGTTTGCCTGTCGCCTTGACGCCAACCACCGCGACGCCGCCCGACTGCGCCACGACCGCCGTCGCGCGCGGACCCTCGGCCGCGACCATCGGCAGGTAACGCGTCCACTTGGTTTGCCCGGCGACATCGACCCGGCGCATCCACCATCGATCCGACTTGCCTTTGAGCGCGGAAGGACGCCACTGACCTACGAGCACCAGGTCCCCGCCGGGCAGCTCGGCAACCCCGTGAGCGCGAATCCCGGCGTCGGTCGCGCCGAAGGACTTGAGAAAGAGTCGATCGGCGGTCCCGGGTTGACACTGACCCTTGGCGCACATGGCCCCGACAGTGCAGCTCTTGTTGTCGTCGCAGCCGGTGCCGTCCACCTCGCTGACAACCTGGCACTTGAACGACGTGGCGGCGGTCGACACGCACACCGCGCGCTGACAGGGCCCTGTTTTGACCTGGCACAACGCGCTGTGACCCGCAGCGCAGACGCCCTGGTTGCAGGTGTCGGCCACGGTGCACCCGTCGTTGTCGCCGTTGCATGACTTACCCTGCCGCGGCTTGCTGTCGAACGCGCACTTGCCGGTCTTCTTGTTGCAGAGATCGAGCGTGCAGTCGTTGCCATCGTTGCAGTTGGACGCGGTGTTCTTGCAGCCCGTGAGCGCGATGCAGGTGTCGGTCGTACATTGATTGTCGTCGTTGCAGTCGCGGGCTTTGCCGACACACTGGCCCTTGGCGCACGCGTCGCCGAGCGAACAGACGCTGCCGTCGTCGCACCCAGACCCGTCCGGCCTGCTCTGGAGCTTGCATTTGCCGAGGATCGGGTCGCAGCCGTTGAACAGGCAGGGCCCCGCCTTGGTCGCCGGGCAGACCACGACGGACGCAGGGTTGAGCTTGCACTTGGGAGCCTTGCCGGACTTGTCGCAGTACAGCGTCCCGTTGCACAGGTCGTTGTCGTCTTTGCTCGCGCAGTCGGCGTTGACCTGGCATTCGCAAACGCTCGCGCCCGCTTTGCAGTCACCATTTCCGCAGGCATCGTTTTTCGTGCACGCGTTGTTGTCGTCGCACGCCAGCCCGTCGGCCAGGTTGGTCAACGCGCACTTGCCGGTCAGCTTGGCGCACAGGTTCTTGCGGCAAGGCCCATCGAGCACGCTGGCACACTTGACCACGGTGGCGGGGTTGAGCTTGCACTTGGGCTGCGCGCCGGATTTATCGCAGAACATCGTGCCATTGCACTTGTCGCCGTCGTCCTCTTTGTCGCAGTCGGCGTCGTTGGTGCAGAAACAAATCTTCGGCCCCGGCACGCATTTGCCGACCGCGCAGCTGCCCTTCGCCGTGCACTTGTCGCCGTCGTCGCAAGCGCCACCGTCGACCACAGCTTTGGGCTGACAGGTGCCTGTCTTGGGCGTGCACGTGCTCTTGACGCAGTCGGTGTCGTCGACCGTCGGACACGAGACGATTGTGGTCGGGTTGAGCTGGCACGCCTTGGTGGCCGCGTTGCAAAACAGCGTTCCGTTGCAGAGGTTGCCGTCTTCCTCCTTGGCGCAGTCGGCGTCTGCTTTGCACGCGCAGGTGTTCACGCCGCCTTTGCACTTTCCCGCGATGCAGATGTCGCCGGCGGTGCACTTGACGCCGTCATCGCACACGGTGCCGTTCTTCACCGCCTTGGGGTTGCACGCGCCGGTCTTGGGGTCGCAGCTGTTGAGGGTGCAGGCCGTGTCGCCGACCGATGGGCAGCTGATGACGGTCTTTGGGTTGACCTTGCAGCCGCCCGTTCCCTTGTCGCAGAAGAGCACACCGTTGCAGAGGTCCCCGTCTTCCTCGACGTCGCAGTCCGCGTGTTTCTTGCAGGGCGGCTTGAGGCCCGGTTTGCAAAGTCCGGCCTTGCACGCGTCGCCGAGGGTCAGCTTGTCGCCGTCGTCGCACGGCGTTCCGTCCTTGACGGCGACCATCGCGCATTTTCCGGTCGTCGCCTGGCACGCGTTGACACTGCAGCCCGTGTCCTTGTTCGCCGGGCACTTGACGGCGGTGGCGGGGTTGAGCTTGCAGGCCCAGGGATAGGTCTCCTTGGCGCAAAACCAGCTCCCCGCGCACGGGTTGGCCTTGGTCTTGACCGCGCAGTCGCTGCTGGTCTTGCAGCCGCACGCGCTGACCGACGTGATGGGTTTGCACTGTCCGGCGCCATCGCACGCGCTCTTGATGGTGCACGGGTCGCCGTCGACGCAGGGCACACCCTTTGGCTGCGGCGTCATGGCGCAGGCGCCGGTGCCGGGCTGACATGTGTTGACCGCGCAAACGTGATCGGCATTCGTTGGGCAGCTGACTGTGCTGCCAACCTTGTGCACACACCGCGTGGGGGCCGCGGTCTTGTCGCAGCGAAGCACGCCGTTGCAGGGGTTGTTGTCGCCGTACTTGGCGCAGTCTTTGTTCGACTGGCACTCATCGAGCCAGTCCGGCGGTTGGGCGGGTCCTGTGTCAGCGGCCCCGGTGGCGACGTCGAAGTCCGTGTCGGTTGCAGCCGTGTCGTTGACCGCGGTGTCTTTGAGGGCGGCGTCTTTTGCGGCGGTGTCTTGGGCGGCGGTGTCTTGGGCGGC
This sequence comes from uncultured Enterobacteriaceae bacterium, assembly GCA_964560875.1. Lineage (GTDB taxonomy): Bacteria > Myxococcota_A > UBA9042 > UBA9042 > UBA9042 > CAZLMW01. The sequence goes on along the minus strand of CAZLMW010000043.1, from coordinate 1,194 downwards.
GTCGTTCGCACCGCCGGTGGAGTCATTCGGCGCCGTGTCGGAGGCGTTTGCGGCGCTCTCATCGGGGGAATTCGTGCCGCAACCGATGAGGCCCACGGCCAGGCACGTGGCGACGAGGCGCCACCGGCGCGGCGCAATGGAGCGAAAAAAGCGGGTCACGCCAAGGACGTTAGCACAATCAGGTGAGCCGCCCTCGAGTTCCGCTCAACCCGGAGGACGGCTGTCAATGGTGTTTGGCGCCATCGAAGGTGGCCACGTAGAAGGCGCGGCGCGTGCTACGTTCTCGGGACCGAACAGGGGGCGAGCAATGACCATGGTTGGAGACACCTCGTCGGTTGGCCGTGTCGTCGGGCTATGGCGCTATCCCGTCAAGTCGATGGCTCGCGAGGCGCTCGACTCGGCGCAGGTCGGCTGGAATGGCCTCGCCGGGGACCGCCGCTGGGCGTTCATTCGCGACAACGCGGTGCGCAGCGGGTTCCCTTGGTTCACGCTCCGCCAACGCGGCGACATGAGCCGCTACGTGCCGTCCTTCGTCGACCCGAGCCGACCCGACACGTCCAAGACGGTCGTCACAACGCCTTCGGGCGATGTCTTCGATGTGACCGACCCTGCGCTCGCGGCTGAGCTCGGACCCGCGGGGACAGGCCTCATCCGCCAGGGCCGCGGCATCTTCGACACATTTGCGCTGTCACTCATCACGACCCAGACCATCGCGCAGCTTGGCGAGGTTGTGGGCGAGCAGCTCGATGTGCGGCGATTCCGGCCCAACATCCTCGTGGACGCTGGCGAGGATGCACCGTTTCCCGAAGACGCGTGGGTCGGCCGCACGCTGCTCATCGGCGGCGCGAGAATGCGGGTGGACAAGCGTGACGGGCGCTGTGTCGTCATCACCATCGATCCGCAAACAGCGCAGCGCAAACCCGCGATTCTTCGAGCCGTAGCGGACCAACGTCAGGGTTGTCTCGGTGTCTACGGGACGACGGTACAACCGGGGGCCATCGCGCTGAACGACCGGGTTTTCCTGCAAGGCGATTGACGGTATCGGCCGGTTCCGCGGCGCCAGGGTGCGGATCGTTTGAGTCGGGCTGCGTGAGCAACCGAGGAAGGTGCAACGCACCGTCTTTCAGCGGAGAGCCTCCGGCTCGCTGTCAGTTTCGGCGCCCGAGCACGCCGCTAACGCGTCGTGCCGGTTGG
>CAZLMW010000042.1:51236-60030 GCA_964560875.1 uncultured Enterobacteriaceae bacterium | reverse complement strand
GACGACACGCACCCCACAGACCGAGCACGGCAAGCGCGTTCGCGAGCAAGTCAGCGACCAGCGATGGCGGCGCATCGTGTCGGAGGCCGACGAGCGCGCCGCGGTGGTGGATGCCGTCGTGGCGTTGCACGACGAGGGCGGGATCTCGTGGCGGCAGGCGGTGGCGAAAGTGGCCTCGGATTTGCCGTGGCCGTCGTTCGTGCACCACAAGCGGCACTATGAGGCGCGGCCTGGGCCGACGTGGGAGCGGCTGTTGGACGGCCGGGCGCCACCGGACACGAGCATACCGCAGGACGTCGAGATCACCGCGTGCCTGTTGCGGCAGCTCGACCCGGACATCGGGGTCGCGGCGGCTCGCAAGCACCTGATCAAGCGGTTTGGCGAGGACAAGGGGCACGTCAGCGACACCTGGCTCAAGCGCGTGTGGCACGACGCTGGGCTCAATCGGCCGGCTGGCGCGACAAGCAGCCATGGCGCGCCGGGCATGGCCACTGAGTTGTTTCATGGCGGCGCCGGCCTGGCGCTGCTGGGCGCAGCTGAGGCCGAGGTCGGCACGACGCTGCAACTGGCGCACGCGATCCTCGCGGCGGGCGAGCAGCGTGTTAAGGCGCAGGACACCGTCGAGGCACAAGAGGACGCCGACGACCGCGACGATCGGGGCCGGTTCACCGCCGACTACAACGCCCGCCGTCGGCTCGACACCAAGCCCGGCGACGCCGACCAGCGCTGGGGCACCGACGCTGACAAGGCGACACGGCGTAACCTCGCCACAATAGCGACCGTGCGGCACAAGCCCGGCACGTTGGCGAGCAAGCTTCTGGCGATGGGCGCGACCCCGCTGCTCACCGAGCGCCGCGGTTTCGACGGGCTGGACGGGCCGTCGGGCGAGTGGCTCGGGGTGCTCGGCGAGACGCACGCCGGGGCGGTTTCTCTGAAGAAGCGCCTGCTGCCGGTGCTCGAGAAGCTCGATCGCGCCATCGGGCCGAGCGCTGACGTGGGCCGGCTCACCCTGGTCGACTCCGAGCTCGGCACCGCGGGGTGTATCTGGGCGATGCACGACCAGACCGAGATGCTCTTCGTCACCGTGCTCAAGGGCGCAGTGCTCAAGGGGGCTGCAGTCAGCGACGAGGGCCGGTGGCAGTCGTTCCGCGAGCGCGACCAGGTGCGCGACGTCGAGGTTCACCTTCGCGGCAAGGACGCGCCCGAGGAGGGGATCCGCGTCCGCGGCGTTCAGATGCGTCGCGGTGACGGTCGCCGGCCGCAGACCACGCTCTTCGCCACCAACGCGAGCGCCGAAGACCTGCCGCCAAGCGAGGTCGCCGCCTGGTACCTCGGCCGCTGGCCAAAGCAGGAGCAGAAGTTCGCGACCGGGCGCAACGGTGGCGGGCTGAACCGGTCGCACGGCTACGGCGGCGCGCACGTGGAGCACGTCGCGCTGGAGGGCAAGCTCGGCAGGGCCGAGCGCTCCGTCCGACACTCAGCCCGCCGCCGCGAGTTGGCCGAGCAAGTCCGCGACGACCTGGCCGAAGCGCTTGTCGACGCCCCCGCCAAGGCACGCAAGCAGGCGCTGACCCTGGCCCACCGCGCCGTCGCCGACCGCGAAAAAGCGCAGCAACGCAGTAAACAAGCCAAGGCTCGCGTCGACACGCTGCCCGGCGACATCTACGTGCGCGACACTGGCCGCGACAGCGTGATGACCTGCCTCAAGCTCAATGTGCTGTCGCTGCTCGAGTTCGTGATGCAGGAGTACTTCGGCGGCGTCGGAATGCACTGGCGGACATTCATCGAGCAGTTCGTCGGGTTGCCTGTCGAGGTCCGCAGCAACAAGCGGCGGTGCGTGTACGTCATCAAGGCGAACCGGCGCCAGCCCGAGCGGATGGCGCAGCTGCGGCGGGCGGTCGATGAGGTCAACCGGCGTAAGATCCGGCGCGGCAAGCAGGTGCTGGTGTTTGAGATTGAGGAGTCGGCGGCTGGTTGATGTCCGTAGATCGGGGTCGCTCTATGCGGCCGAGGTTCCTGGCTGAGCCTCTACGAGCCGCGTAGGGCCCCACCGCGCTGACCGCTTGGCTACGGACGGTTTGGCGCCATCAGCTTGTCGGCATCGACAAGAGCCCGCGCATGCTCAAGTTGGCGCTGGCGTCGGCGACCCTCTTTGGCGCTGACCACGTCCAATTGCATCGCACCAATGGGCTGGACCGCAGCCCGGACGCCGCACCGGTCCTGCGCCAACTCGAAGGCAAAGTTGGGCTGATCCTTACCAACCCGCCGTTTGGCGCCGAGTTCAGGGGCGACGCGCTCAAGGGATTCCAGCTCGCGTCCCAGGGGGGTGGCCGGCGCGCCATCAACTCCGAGCTGCTCTTCTTGGAGCGTCACTTCGACTGGCTGCGCGAGGGTGGCCGCCTGCTCTCGGTCGTGCCTGACAGCATCCTCTCCAACAAGGGAACCTATGCGCGTTTGCGCGACATCATGCGGCGCCGCGGACGCCTGGTCGCCGTCGTTTCGTTGCCCCCGAGCACCTTCGGATTGGCCGGCACCCAGACCAAGACGTCGATCCTGGTGATGCACAAGCTCAGCGGGGCGCCGGTTGCGCCGAGCTTTTTCTTCATCAGCCGGTCACTGGGCTTCGAGGTGGTGACGAAGGGGTCCAATCGCACGCGGATTCCCACAACGGACAGTGACATCGAGGAGGCGGTTGCCGGTTTCAAGCAAGGCATTGCGGGACAAGCCGTCACCGCCGGTCGCCTCGTCGTCACCCCCGCCAATGCGCATCGCTGGGATGCCAGCTATCACGCCGGACTGGCGCCAGACCTGCAGCGTGCCGTCGATGGCGAAGTCGCGGGAATCGTTCGTGTGAACTCCGTCGCGACCTTGCGTTCGGACCGAGTCGATCCACGGCGGCAACAAGCATCGTCGTTTCGGTACATCGAGATCTCTGGCCTCGACGCCGCGACATTGCGGGTCAATGCGCGAACGGTTGAGCGCGATGCAGCTCCCAGCCGCGCCCGCCGTCTTGTCGCCGCCGGCGACGTGCTTGTCTCGACGGTCCGACCGACCCTGCGCTGCATCGGCGTCGTGCCGCCACAACTCGATGGCGCCGTCTGCACCACCGGTCTCGCCGTATTGCAGCCCCGCGGAATCGACCCGTATTTATTCGCTCGCCTGCTGCAGTCCGACGCCGTCGTCGCCCAGCTCATCCGCAACAACGTCGGCATCGCCTACCCCGCGTTCGAGGAGGCGCTGCTGCCTGATGTCGTATTGCCCATCGACGCGGCCGACTTGGAGACGCTGGACGCCTCTGCCGCTGCTGCCCGGGAAGCGATGGCGGCTGCTGAACGACAACGTAGGCAAACCGATAGCGCGATCGACGCCAGCGTGGCGCAATGGCTGGGTGCAATGAACGCCTGACCGCGCGATTCGCTATCAACGGACCGCATCTACGGCAGTTCCAGACCTCGTCGAGCGACGCGAACCCGCTCCGAAGCCTGCGAACCGCAAACGCGCGTAGGCTTGTTCTAAGGGGCGATCGAGCTTGGAGGCTATTGATATAGCTCCCCTACCCCAAAACCGCTCCTGGAGCTTCTACGAGCCCGCCAGGGGCATATGCCCTCAAAAAAGGGGCCTGGATCGTGCCTGTGCGGGCGTCGGGCCCGTAGACGCGGTTGGATCGGCGGCAGGCTTTTCTACCGGTGCCAGGTGAACTGACCGCTGCTCAACAGGTGGTCGTCGTGCAGCGCGCGGGTGTGCTGAACCTGGCCGCGGAAGAGCCATCGGGCTTCCTTTCCGTACTTGGGCGGCGGCAGCGTGAACGTCCCGCTGACATAGCGCGCCTTGCCGAACTTGCCGGGGTAGCCGAGCGTCTGCTGGCTCACCACCCACTGCGTATTGCCGCGCTCGCTGACCAGCTGCAGGTTGAAAACTGACTTCAGGTACGGCGCATAAGCTTTGGCGGGCTGCGGCAGCCGGCACGTTACATGGACCTTGCCGCCCGTGATGTGCGTCGTGAGCTTAGCCGCGGACCGGGGTTTGTTGCCGATCTTCGACTTGGAGAACACGCACGTCACGTCGTGGCTGCCGCTGCCGGTCTGACCGATCGCCTTGTGCTTCTTGAACAGCTTGCGTTGCGCTGCATCGGTCTTCTTGGCGATGGCGACGACGAGCTTCTTGACCGTCGGATCGGCCTGCCGCGCATGTTCGCCGTCAAGGCCACCGCCGCCGGCCCCATCTACCTCGGCGGCTGGGCCGGGTTTTCGGGCGACGATGACGCGGTGCTGCTCAAGCTCAAGCACAACGGCGCCGGCTACGACGTCGACTGGGACAAACGCATCCCCGCTCCCAAGGGCGCCAAGATCGGCTCGCTCGACGTCGCGTCGGACGGTTCGCTGTACGTGGGTCTGAACATCACGGGCGCAGCCGATGTGCGTATCGAGATCTTGAAGTTCGGCGCCGACGGCAAGCTGACCTGGGCGCGCCGCTACGGCGACTCGATTCAATCGGACACCAACGTCGTCAAGGTCGTCGGCAACCAGGTCGTCGTGGCCGGCAACACGCTCGCGACCGGGACCGCGACCTTCTCGGACGCCAAGTTCGGCGATGGGGCGTTGCTGCTCGTCAACGCGGACGGAACGCTCGCCAAGGAGCATTACTTTTTTACCGGCACCAACCCGGCATCGTACGACGCGGTTCGTGATGTCGCGGTCCACGGCGGCAAGCTCTACCTGGTCGTCGACCATCACGGCCCAGCCAACTTCGGAGAGTGGCGCGATCCGGCCGAGTACGGCGACGGCAAGCTCAAGCACGAGTGGAAGACCGTAGCGCCGTCCGAGTACCTGCTGCAGGCAACCGATTTGGACAAGCCAGCGCTCGATGCGCCCACCAAGCTCGCCGATACCAAGGTGATTCCGGCCGGGAAATGGAACGACGTCACAGCCAATGCTCAGGTCAAAGCCGCAGCGGCCGGCGTTGGCAACGGCCATTCGGCGACCGTCTTCTCGGTGATCGAGGGCTACTTCGCGAACTGACGAGTCCGTGGTGCGGACCACGACGGAGCTCGGCGGCGTCTTTGTCTCAGCAGGCGCAGGAATGCATGTCGCTGCATGGTTGCCGACGTCCTTTCTGTCCGCGAGTTGGCCGGCCAACTCGCGGACAGAAAGGACGTGCGACGCCATTCATCGCGGAGGGCGGGCCAGACGGGGCCAGACGAGCGCGGCTTGACCGGCGCGGGACGCTGATTGATTGTGCCGCTCCTTCCCGGAGCCGCGATGCGCACACACGTCTCAGAACAGGGCTACAAGACGGTTCACGCCAACGGCATCGACTTCGCCTACTACGAGTCGGGCGACGGTCCGCTGGTGCTGTTGATGCACGGGTTTCCGGACACTGCGCACACGTGGGACGACGTGCGCCCGGTGCTCGCCGCCGCTGGTTATCGGGCCGTTGCGCCGTTTCTTCGCGGCTATGCACCGACGTCCATCCCCGACCGCGACGCCGACTACCGGACCCTCGGCGAAGACACCGTCGCGTTGATCGAGGCGCTCGGGCACAAGACGGCCATCCTCGTGGGTCACGATTGGGGTTCGTTGTCGGTTATCGCGGCAGCCTCCCTGGCGCCTGAGCGGGTCGACAAGCTCGTGCACATCGCCGTCCCGCATCCGGCTGGCATCAAGCCCAACCTGGGCCTGTTGTGGAACGTTCGGCATTTCGTCGGCTTGCGTTTGCCCGGCGCCCTGAAACGGTTTGCTGCCGACGACTACGCCGGTGTCGATCGGCTCTACCAGCGCTGGTCACCGGGCTGGGACTACCCCAAAGAAGAGGTTGAAGCCGCGAAGAACGCGTTTGCGGCGCCCGGCAGCTGCAACGCCGCACTTGGCTACTACCGCGCGATATCGCCGGTCATTCCCGGGTTCATGAAGGCGACTATCAACGTGCCGACCCTGGCCATCGCGGGCGCCGACGATCCCAACCTGCCCGTGCCCGCCTACCACGACGCCGCGCGAAGGTTCAGCGGGCCGTACGACGTGGTGGCGATCGGCGGCGGCCACTTCTGCCATCGCGAGTCACCCAAGGCCTTTGAACGGGCGTTGCTCGATTTCATCGGCAAGCCGCAATGACGTCTCAGCGACGAATTGAGGCCGCGAGCCCGTCGATCGAGGGGCTTTTTTCGATCGATGGTGTCGCCGATGTCATCGAGGTGCGAGGCGGCGATTGTGGCGATGAAACGCCGGCTTGTTTGTTGGTCGAGGTGCCTCATGGTGCCGATCGGGCCGCGCATTACGACGCCCTCGCCGCCCGCCTGAACGGGCCTTTTCCCGCGGATTTGCGCCACTTCTTCTTCGCCAATACCGATGTCGGGGCGTGGCAATACGGATTGCATGTCGCCGAGGCGGTTGTAGCCGCTGATCCACGCCGACGCGCCGTCGCGATCCGCTGCCTTGTGCCGCGCACTTTTGTCGACACCAACCGCGTGGCGAAGCTCGCCATCGACGCCTCAACGCCCCAGCTGCGCAAGGGGGCCATGACGGCCGGCATCCCTTCGTACGTGACCGACGATAGCGACCGGCGCCTGTTGCTCGACCTTCATCGACGGTATGTCGAGCTCGTCGAGAAGGCCTTCATTCGCGTTGTTGGCGGCGGTGGATTCGGCTTGATTCCCCACACCTATGGGCCACGCACGATGGGGATCGCGCAGATCGATGAGCACATCGTGGAGAACCTGCATCGCGCAGCGGAGCCCGAGGCGTGGAACAGGTGGCCATTGCGCCCCGAGATCGACCTGCTGACCCGCGACAAGGACCGCACCCGACGTGCGCCCGACGGCATCGCCCAAGCGCTGATCGACGCGTGGCGACCGCTTGGGTACAACGCCGTCGATACCAGGACCTACCACCTTCACCCGGCGACCCAGGGCTACCGGTGGGCGATCGACTACGCCGATCGCATTTTGTGCCTCGAGGTTCGTCGCGACCTGCTGGTCAAGCGATTCGACCTCTTCGCCGAGATGGACGTCGACGCAGCCGCCGTGCAGCGAGTTGGCGGTCCTATCGCGGACTGGATCGCCAGGTGGCTGGCCGGAAAGGACGGGTAGCGCCGGCTTTCAACCGAAGGAACCCGAGCGCCTGCGCACCATTGTTCGGCCGCTCGGTCGTCGGCTCGTCACCGGCAGCGTGAAGTGGAACGCCGTGCCTTCGCCGGGCGCGGATTCGACCCAGAGCTGGCCGCTGTAGCGCCGCACGATCTGTTCGCACAAGGCCAGCCCCATGCCGATGCCCTCGTATTTGTGCGCGGGATGGAGGCGGCGGAAGACCTCGAAGATGCGTTTGTGGTGCTTTTTGTCGATGCCGATACCGTTGTCGCGGACCGTCACCGTGCAGGTGCGCGGCGTGTGTGAGGCCGTGATGTCGATCCGCGGCGACTCCACGTCACCGTACTTGAGCGCGTTGCTGATCAGGTTTTGCAGCAAGCTCGTCATCAGCGCCGGCTCGGCCTCCACGATCGGCAACGGGCCGACCCGAACTTCGGCGTCGTGGCGTTCGATCGACTCGCGCAACGACGCCATTACTCCCTCGACGATGTCCACGAGGTCCACCGGCCGTGTGGCGAGGCGGCGCGTCTGCACGCGGGAGAGCTCGAGCAGGCCGTTGATTTGGTTTTCCATCCGCTGAGCGGCCGACTCGATGAACGCCATCGACTGTTCGGCTTCCTCGCTCAGCTCGCCCAGCTGCATCTTCAGCATGTCGATGAACCCGACGATCGTGCGCAGCGGCTCGCGGATGTCGTGGGAGACCGCGTGGGTGAAGCGACCCAGGTTCGCGTTGGCTGCCTCCAGTCCTTCGTTGGCCGCGCGCAGCTCTGCCAGCAAGCGTTCGCGGTCGTCGACGTTGTCTGTATGTTTCTCGCCGTTGGCGTTGTCTGCGCCCATGGACGTGCGATCTCCGCGGTTCGCGGCTCGACCGGGTTTGCGGCCGTTGCGCTCATCGGTCGCCGGGCGCCGTGGCCACCCGACCTTGTGATTTGATTTGGCCGGTATACCACGGAAATCCGGGCGTACGAACACGGCACATGGACGTCATCGTTGCCCTTGCCGTTGTGACAACGGCGCGGCGTGCTTACGATGCTTCGCGCAGGGAGAGATCGATGCTCAAAACCGCCACGCTCTGGGCGTGCTTCGGAATCGGTGCGTTGTGTGCGGTCGCTGCGTGCTCGTCGCCCGAGCCTGAAAGCGAAGACGGCGCTGACACCGCCGCGACGATCGACGACACGACTTCGGCGGGATCCATCGACGCCGGGCCGTGCCCTCGCGACGGCGATCCCTGTGACGATGGAAAGCCCTGCACCGTCGGCGACAAGTGCGAAGGCGGCAGCTGCAAGAGCGGCGCGAATTGGTGTGGCTGCACGAAGACGGCCGACTGCCCCAGCGACGACAAGTGCAACCCGATGCTGTGCGACAAGGCGAAGCTGCCGTGGACGTGTCGGATCAACCCCGCCAAAGCGGTGAAATGCTCGACCAGCGCCGACGGTCCCTGCGAGGCGTCGTCCTGCGACTCGAAAACGGGCTCCTGCGTCAAGCAACCGCGACCGGACAACACGCCCTGCGATGACGGGCTGCCGTGTTCGATCTACGACCAATGCAAAGACGGTAAATGTGCGGGCAAAGAGCCGCCCGGCTTGTGCGACTGCCAGACCTCGGCGGACTGCAAAGACGACGGTAACCCCTGCAACGGCGCGCTTTTCTGCGACAAGACCGGCGGCGTGCACAAGTGCCGGGTCAACCCGGCCTCGATCGTCAAGTGCGCCGACA
>CAZLMW010000042.1:0-51136 GCA_964560875.1 uncultured Enterobacteriaceae bacterium | reverse complement strand
GGCGGCGTGCACAAGTGCCGGGTCAACCCGGCCTCGATCGTCAAGTGCGCCGACAACGCGGACACGACCTGCGCCAAGAACGTCTGCCAGCCCAAGACCGGCAAGTGCGCGCCGACACCGATCGAAAACCTCGTCTGCACCAGCGATCCAGCCTGCGACTGCACCAACAACCCCAGCCACTGTTCGCCGCACCCGATCGCGAGCACGAACATCTTCGCGTGCGATGACGGGGACAAGTGCACGCCCGACGAGCGCTGCGCCAACCGCAAGTGCGTGGCGGAGACGAACACCTGCGTCTGCGAGTCCGACAAGGACTGCGCGGCCAAGGACGACGGCGACCAGTGCAACGGCACGATGTACTGCAACAAGGTCACCAAGAAGTGCACGCACAACCCCGCTTCGGTGGTCGTCTGCCCGACGGTCAATGACGGCGCGTGCCTCAAGAACGTGTGTTTGCCGTCCAAGGGTGTCTGCCAATTCAAGCCGCTCGAAGCTGTGCTGCAGACGTGCAAGGACGGCAAGAAGACCTGCGCGTGGAACCTGGCGCCGCCGGGCAAGAGCAATACGTCGCTCGACTGCGAAGACGGCGATAAGTGCACCAAGGGCGACGTCTGCAACGGCGGCAAATGCCTCAAGGGCAAGGACACGTGCGGCTGCACATCCGACAAGGACTGCGCTGGCCAGGAAGACGGCGACGCGTGCAACGGCAAGCTGTTTTGCAACGCGGCCACCAAGAAGTGCCAGCTCAACCCCGCGACAATCGTCGTCTGCAAGTCCGGCGGTGACACCCCGTGTGCCAAGAACGCGTGCGTGCGCAAGACGGGCGCCTGTGACGTGACCGCGACGGACGCCGTCGACAAGGTGTGCGATGTGCCAGCAAGCGGCCAAACCAAGGGCTGTCGATGGGTTCAAAAGCCCGCCGGAGCGCCGCTGGACAAAAATGTAGCCTGCGACGACGGCGACAAGTGCACGGTGTCCGATGTGTGTGCCGGCAAGACGTGCACGCCCGGAACGTTCGCCTGCGCATGCGGAAACGACGCCGATTGCGTCAAGCAGGACGACGGCAACCTCTGCAACGGCACGCTGTATTGCGATAAATCGGTCGCGAAAAAGCCGGTCTGCAAGCCCAAGCCGTCCAGCGCGAAGATCTGCTCGACGGCCAACGACACCGGCTGCTTCGTCAACGCGTGCCTGCCCGGCAACGGCGCCTGCCAGATGACGATCGCCGAGCGCGCGCGGAAGCTCTGCGAGGACGCCAAGGGCAAGTGGCAACCCGTCGGCCCCGACGGCAAAGGCGTCTCGTCCACGTGTCGCCGTGAAAAGCTGGCGCCCACTGCGCCCGATACCCACACCACCTGCGACGACAACAACCCGTGCACGGTCAACGACTTCTGCCTCAAGGGAAAATGCTTCGCCGGACCCAAGGGGCAGGGCTGCGAGTGCTTCGTGGACAAGGACTGCGACCACAAGGTGGCCAACCCGTGCACCGAGCGCTTCTATTGCGACAAGTCGACCAAGAAATGGACCTGCAAGAAGAGCTCGATCACCACCTTCTGCACCAAGAAGACCGGCACGATTTGTCGTGTGCCCGCCTGCCATCCCGCGACCGGCGAGTGCTACGAAAAGCCGGTCAAGGAAGGCGCGACGTGCGACGACGACAGCGCGTGCACCAGCGATGACGCGTGCAAAAAGGGACAGTGCGCGGGCAAGGATCTCTCCTGCGACGACAAGAGCCTGTGCACCAAGGACTACTGCGATCCGAAGAAGGGCTGCGTGTTCAAGGCCAAGAAGAGCTGCGACGACGCCAACGACTGCACTGTCGATTCGTGCGACGCCAAGACCGGCAAGTGCGTCAACGATGACGTCAAAGGCGCGGGCAAGCAGTGCAACGCCGACAACCTGCATTGTACGCCGGTAGATCGGTGCGCATCGGGCGTGTGCAAGGCCGGAAACCCGGTCGTCTGCGACAACAAGGTGGGCCAATGCCAGCGGGCGGTCTGCCTCGAACAGAAAGACACCTTCAAGTGCGTGGTCGAAGCGCTCAAGAACGGCGATCCATGCGCGGATTCGGCGACCTGCACCGTCGGCGCGACCTGCCACAAAGGCACGTGCCTGCCCGGCTCCATCAACCGGTACTTCGAGACAACGCACGCGCCGCTGACCGCCGAGGGCCAGGCACAACGGTCGGGCCGGTTTGCGGCGGTGCTGGCGCTGAAGTCGGGGCTATTGCTCGCCGGGAAATCGTGGTCAGGCAGCAATGGGTCAGGAAGCAAAGGATCGCCAAGCTCAAGCGCGTGGTGGCTGGCGCAGACCGGTCCGGGCGGCAAGGTCGCGTGGCACAAGCAGCTGGACGACGCCAAGGCGAGCGCAGAAACGGGCGCCACCGCCGTTGCCAAGTCGAGCAAGGGCGCCTGGGTCGTCGCCGGCACCACGAACACAGCCAATGCGGGGCTCAACGCCAAGGTCGTCCTGGTCCAACCCGCGTCCGATCCGGCCAAGCACAAGCTGGTGACGCCGGGCAGCTTCGGAAAAACCGACAGCGATGAGCTCGTGTACGCCGTCGCCACCAACGACAGCGGCTCCATCGCGATGGCCGGTGAACGCCGCAAATCGGGCAAATCCGGCATGTGGCTGCTGCTGCTCAACTCCGCCGGCGAGTACCACGCGGACTACGACGTCTCGCTCGGCACCCAATCCAAGGGCACGGCGCGGGCGGTGAAGTACTTGTCGACCGGCAACGTGCTCGTCGCGGGATGGTCCGACAACAAGGGGCGGCTGCTCGAGGTGCAGGCCAACGGCAAGGTGAAGTGGCAGCAGGCGTACGGTCAGCCGACAAAGCTCGTCGGTGGCGCGACAGATCCGCGCATCCACGCGTTGACCAAGATCGCGGGTGGCTGGCTGCTCGTGGGCGAGATGGCCAAGGGCACAACGACGTATCCGATGCTCCTGGCGACGGGCCCACTGGGCGCCGAGAAATGGCGCTCGACACGCTCGATCCAGGGCGGTTACCGGGCCGTGGCGACCATCGCCGGATCCGACAAACGGGTGGTGCTCTCGGGCGTGTCGCGCAGCGGCGGATCGCTGACGTATCCGTGGCTGGCGATGGCGGCGTTGGATGGCAACGTGCAATGGCAGCGCGAGCTCCAGGTCCCCGGCGGTGGAGAGGCGGCCGCGCTGGCTGTGACAGCGGACGGAACGCTGGCTGCGGCTGGCTTGCAGGCGACCAAAGATGGTGACCGCGGCTTCGTCCTGCGCAGCAACGCCTGGGGCCGAACGACGTGCGACACCACGGACCCGTGCCTCGGCCGCAAGCTGACCGACTGCGACGACGGCAAGGCGTGCACCGCCGATAGCTGCGACAAGGACACAAAGGGAGGCTGCTTCTTCACCAACACCGACGCGTTTACATGCCGGCCCAACGACGGGTGCTCGCTGTCGGGCGCGTGCAAGTCGGGCCAATGCATCGCGGACAGCAACGGCAAGTACTTCCGCAAGACCTTGCCCGACGAGGCCCTTCAAATCGGCGCGCTTGAGAAGCTGCCCAGCGCCAATGGCGAGGACTGGGATTACGCCGTTGGCGCCTGGCAAACAAAGGTCACGCTTCAGCCGGGCAGCACGTTCCGGACGGTTTGGCGCGCGTACGTGCGTCGTCACGGCCGCGATGGCTCGCTGAAATGGAAGCTGCCGATCCACACCCAGACCATCTTGGACAAATACGGAACCGCTCCCGCCGCTCGCGTCGGCGCGATCAAGCGGCTGCCCGACGGTTCGATGCTTGTCGGCGTGAACTTCATGCGCGCGTACGGAAGCAACTACTGGCGACCTGACGGTGAACGAGCGTGGACGCGTTGGTCGGCAACGCTCGCCCGGGTGTCCGCCGTGGGCAAGGTGCTCTGGAATAACTATGTCGGCACCCCAACCAAGAAGTGTTGTTCGCTGTACTACACCGATAACGGGGCCGTCTTTGCCATCCGCGCCTATTCGGACGGAAAGCTTGCCGTTGTCGGGGAGGTGAACTCGGGCGGCGGCAGCTCGCGGTACGGGATGATCCGCCGTTACAACGTCGACGGAGCGGTCGAATGGACCGCGAAAACCAACGCGATTACCGCATCTGTCGCCGATGCCCATGTCGATAAATTCGGCGTGGTCACTGGCGTGGGAACCCATGTCCCGACGGTCTTGCTGTGGCAGCCCCGCAAACCCCGCAACGGTCTGCTGTTGCGCGCCAACAAGAACGGAAAGGTCCTCGAGGAGCAATATGTCGATCGCGGTGGCGATGAGTTCTTCCGCGCCGTTACCAAGCTGCCCGACGCGACGCTGCTGGCCGGTGGCGTGCACATCAAGGACAACAAGCGCGCGATGTGGTTGCTGGCGCTCGATAGCGCCTTGAAGACCAAGTGGGAGCGCAAGACGGCGAAGGACTCAGCGCCGATCGTGACCGCCTTGATGATGCGAACCGACGGCCTGTTCGCGTCCGGTCCAATGGTCGATGGCATCGGCGAGTCCATGTGGTTGGCGCGGCTCGATTTGCAGGGGGCTCCGATCTGGAGCCGGACCTACCCTGGGACGGTCACAAGTCGCGAACATTCGCGGCCGATGGTGTCGCTCGATGACGGTGGATTCGCGCTCGGTGACTCGACCGGTAAGCTCCTGCGAACCGATGTGTGGGGGCACGCCGACTGCGTGTCTTCGGGCAAGTGCAGCAAGCTCAAACCGACCTCTTGCGACGACAAGAACCCGTGCACGACCGACTTCTGCGACGGCGCGAAAGGCTGTCAACACACGCAGGCGGTCTGCACCGACGGCAATACTTGCACCGACGACACGTGCAAGGTCGTCAACGGCAAAACCGTGTGCTCGTTCAAGCAGAAGTCATGCGACGACGGCATCGGGTGCACCGTCGACACGTGCAAACCGTCGACCGGGTGCAAGAGCGAACTCAAGCCGTGCACGAAGGGGCCGTGTTTGGTGGCAGATTGCACGGCGACCAAGGCCTGCCAGTACAAGAACTGCGACGACAACGACGCCTGTACGATCGATTCCTGCGACAACAAGACCGGGACATGCATCAACAAGAAGCCCACGTGCGGCAACGCGAGTCACTGCATCGTGGGGACTCCGGTTTGTGGCGCAAAGCCTCACTGCGACGATGGCTTTGAGTTCGGCGGGTCGTGCTACACGTTCTTCCCGGGCCGCAAGATTACCTGGTCGGCGGCAGCGCAGCTGTGTTGGGAAAGCGGCCGGCACCTCGTCGCCATCAACTCGAAGGCGGAGAACGACTTTGTCCAGGGCCAGATGCTCAAAAACGGCCATAAGTATGCGTTCCTGGGGCTCTATTACGGGCACAGCAACCAGTTCTTGCTGTCCGACGGCAGCAAGGCCCAATACACCAACTGGTACGCGACCGTGCCGAAGTATTGGCACTACGGCGGCCAGATGCTGAGCAACGGTGGCTGGCGACTGTACAACGCGTTGACCGTCAGCGGCTCCGATCCGCGCTTCATCGTGTGCGAGGGATATAGCGGGCTGTGCACGTACAAAGCCAAGCTTAAGGGCGCGTCGTGCTACTCGCCGGGTAAGCGAACATGCCTGTCGGGCGGTGTGTGCAAGTGACGTAGCCCGCGCAACACGCCACCATCGCCCTCGTGAGCGTTCAGCTACCCATCGATGAGGTCTTGCCCGACGTGCTCGCCGCGTTGACGAACCATGGCGCCGTCGTTGTCGTGGCACCGCCGGGCTCGGGTAAAACAACGCGCATTCCGCCCGCCTTGCTCGATGGGTTCGGCGGACGCAAAGGAATAACAAGCGGTGGCAAGATCCTGGTGCTGCAACCTCGCCGTGTGGCCGCGCGAACAACCGCACGCTGGATGGCCGAGGCGCGCGGCGAGCGGGTTGGTGAGACCATCGGCTATAGCGTTCGGTTTGAGCGAAAGACCGGGCGCAAAACCCGCATCGAAGTGGTCACCGAGGGGCTGTTGACCCGGCGCCTGCAAGCCGATCCGTTCCTTGAAGGCGTCGACGCTGTGGTGTTGGACGAGTTTCACGAGCGCAGCCTTCACGCCGACCTCGCGCTGGCGTTGTTGGCCGAAGTTCGGCGCGATGTGAGGCCGGATCTGGCGGTCGTCGTGATGTCGGCGACGCTGGCCGCCGAGCCTGTCGCCGCGTTCCTCGGAGATGCCCCGATCGTTCGTTCAGACGGGCGCATCCACCCGGTCGAGCTGCTCCATGAACCGCCGATGCCCGGCCAGGACCTGCTGGACCACACCGCAGACGCCATCGCGGGTGTCATCGCCGCCATGGACCGCGGCGACCGGGAAGACGGGCACGTGCTCGTGTTCCTGTCCGGCGCCGGCGCCATCGGTTCGTTGCAAAGGCGCATTCAGAATCGAATCGACGCCGACGTGATGCCCCTGCACGGCTCGCTGAGCACCGCGGAACAGGATCGCGCGGTCGCTCCGAGTCGGCGCCGTAAGGTCGTGCTCGCGACCAACATCGCCGAGACGTCGTTGACCATCGATGGCGTCGTCTGTGTCATCGATACTGGACGCGTAAAGGTCGCCCGGCTCGACCCGCCAACCGGGCTGCAGCGGCTTGTGGATGAACGGATCTCACGAGCTTCCGCCGAGCAACGGGCCGGGCGTGCCGGGCGAACGGGACCGGGGACGTGCATCCGTTTGTGGAGCGCACCTGAACACCGCGGACTGCGACCTTTCCTGACACCGGCGGTCGGCCGCGAGGACCTGAGCCGCGCCATCGTCGAAGTGCACGCCTGGGGGAGCTCGCCTCGTGAGTTCACCTGGTTTGAGACCCCTGCCGGCGGCGAGATCGAGCGGGTTGAAGAGCTGCTGGGCCGGATCGGTTTGCTCGATGGCGGTCACCTCACGGAAGACGGCACCCGCGTCGCCGCCTGGCCGGTTCATCCTCGCACTGGCTGCGTGTTGTTGGCGGGATTGCGGGCCGGTCGTGCGCGCGATGCGGCGTCTGTCGCGGCCCTTATCGAAGAGGGCGATGTGCTCGTCGATGCGCCCGGTGTGCGCGGCGATGACGTCGAGATTCGGCTTGATGCCCTCGACCGGTGGCAGAAGCGCCGGGGGGGAACGCGCGGAGTGAACGCGCGGCGGGTTCATGGGCGCGGGGCCCAGCGATTTGTGGCGGTCCGCGACGCGCTGCTGCGGGCAATGGGGAAAAAAAGCGCGGGTGGGCGTCCAACATCCGGCGACGCAGATTGGGCCGAGTTGGTGCTGGCGGGCTTTCCCGAGCGCGTCGGGCGGAAGCGATTGACCGGGACCGGCAGATATGTGCTCGCCAACGGTCATGGCGCCAAGCTCGGGCCGCGCAGCGCGCTTGTTGATGCGCCGTACATCGTCGCGGTGTCCATGCGGGCCGGGCAACGGGGCGAAGGCGCGGAGCACATCGTCGATATCGGCTGCTTGGTGGAGCCGGCGGCGTTGGCGACTGAAACGGTCACCGAGACGCGTTTTGACCCCAGCACCGACCGCGCGACGACGTTTTCGCAGACTCGGTACGGCGAGTTGGTGCTCTCGGAACGACCGACCGCTACCGATCACGAAGCTGCGTCGGCCGCGCTGCTCGCCGCTGTCCGCGCCGATCCGAGCCGCGCGATCGAGCTCGACCGGGACGCGAACCGCTACCTGGAACGGGTGCGATTTGTCGTCGCCGCGATGCCGGAGTTGGACCTGCCCTCGTTTGCCGAGCTCGACACCGCCGGCGCGCAACCACACGCCTGCGGGTGCATTCTCGAGGCCGCTTGTGCCGGTCGCCGGTCGCTTGGCGAGCTGCGCAAGGTCGATTGGATCGGGTTGATGCGCGGCTTGCTCGGCGGGCGAGGCATTGGCGCGGTCGATCGTCATGCTCCGGCCCGGATCGGGTTGCCGAGCGGTCGCAGTGCGCGCGTCGATTACAGCCATGATCCGCCGGTCCTCGCGGCGCGCATTCAGCACCTGTTCGGCCTCGCCACGACACCGCGGCTCGCCGGTGGACGGGTCAACGCCGTCGTGCACTTGCTTGCTCCCAACGGGCGTCCAGCGCAGGTGACGTCGGATCTCGCGTCGTTTTGGGCGACCACCTATGCGGACGTTCGCAAGCAACTTCGCGGCCGCTACCCCAAACACGCCTGGCCCGAAGACCCCTTGCGGTGAGCCCGACCGGTACGCGATAACCCCGCCATGCGCCACGCCTCCACCCACGCCACTGCCCTCACCGCCTTCAACGCCGTCACCGCCTTCAACCCCTTCATCGTTGTCGCCCTGCTGTTTCTGACCGGCTGTCCCCAAGACGCCGAAGAGTCCGGCGCGTTTGGGTCGGGGACAGATGCGGCTGGTGTCGTCGATAGCGCCGGCACGGACGCGCCATCGGGTCACAAAGACGCCGAAAACACGGGCACGATTGCGGACACAGGCTCCAAGACGGCCGGAGATTCGGGCGCTGGCGCGGTCGACGCTGCAAAAAGCCCCGTAGATTCGAGCTCTGCGACGGCTGACTCCGCTGGCGACCAAGACGCAGGTACGGCGGTCGATGCCGGGCCGAAACACGTCGTTGGGTCCATGTTCGCCGCAGCCATCGAAGCCGGCGACTACCACACCTGCGCGCTGCACGGCACGGGCTTCGTTTCGTGCTGGGGAGACAACTCCAACGGAGAAACCGGCGCCAAACCCGGGCCGACCAGCGTCTCGACCAAACCCAATCCGGTGCAAACCGTGGCCGGCGTCACGGCGCTGTCTTCGAAGACCAAGCACACCTGCGCGCTGCTCGGCGGCGGCAAGGTCGCTTGTTGGGGCCACAACTTCTGGGGCGACCTGGGCATCGGCGTGAAGGGGTCCCAAGACGTCTACATCCCGCAGGTCATCAAGGGCTTCAAGGGCGTGGTCAAGGTCAGCGCCGGCGGCGACTACACGTTTACGCGCAAGACCGACGGCTCGGTCTGGGGCTGGGGCAAAAACGTCACCGGTCACCTGCTCGACGGCACCGCTGGCGCCGCGCTCATTCCCATCAAGGTCGGTTCCGCCACGGCGCTGCCCGCGGTCAGCGACATCTGCTCGGCGGCCAACCACGTGTGTGCCATCCGGGCTTCGGACCAAACGGCGCTCTGCTGGGGGCGCGGCACGGACGGCCAGGTGGGCAACGGCAAGACCGGCAGCGGCAACCTCGTCAAGGTTCCGACGGTCGTGGTCAAGGCCCCGAAGGCGTCGCGAATCTTCTGCGGCTACGATCACACCTGCGCGCTCACCAAGGCGGGTCAGATGTGGTGTTGGGGGCGCAACAGCTCATCGCAGCTTGGCAACAAGTCGACCAATACGGCGGCCGAGGCTGTGTGGTCCGAGCAGGTTGGCGGCGTCAAGCAGGCGGCGCTTGGCACCTCGCACACCTGCGTTGTCGACAACTACGGCAAGGTGAAGTGTTGGGGGCGCAACGAGTACGGGCAGATCGGGGTCGGCCCGGGCAAAGGCAAGACCATCAAGATCGTCGCGATCGTGCCGCTGCCCAAGAAGGCGGTCGCCGTGACTGCGGGTCGGGCGCACACCTGCGCGGCCCTGGTTGATGGATCGGCTTGGTGTTGGGGCCGCAACCACAAGAGCCAGCTGGGCGACGGCACCAAGACCGATAGTCCCAGCCCCGTGAAGGTCGTCGTGAAGTAGTCTCGTGCAGGCGGGGCTAGCTCCAATGCTGGTCACTTACCGACCCCGGCTTCAGGCCCGGGGCTTCGGCCGCTCGCATGAATTTGAACGGTAAATCAAACCTTTACACCCTAAGTGACCGGCATTGGGCCTGGCTCAGCCGTTCCACTCGATGCCAAAGCGCTTGATCCAACGGTAGATCTGCTTGCGGTCACGCTCATAGTGTTTCGCCGTCGCGCGCACGCTCCCGAGCCGGTGAAGCGTGTCGCGGAGCTCGTCGGCGTCGGGCGCGGGTCGTGGCGAGCTGCGTCGAACCTCGGCCGGCATCGTCGCGCGGCTGTTCGGTTTGGGTCGCGGGGTTTGAAAGCGGACGACCGGCGTCGAGGCCGATGATGGGGGCAGCGCTTCGGCCACGTCGTCAGCGGTGATCTCGCGGCCAGAGCGCGCGATCTCGGCGAAACGATGCACCAACCGGTGAATGCCGCGCAGGTTGTCGGGCCAGGTGTGCAACAACAGGGTCTCGGCCGCGTTGGCGTCGAACTGGATGTGGAGGTCGGCGACGCCGCGTCGCTTCGCCCACTGAGCCGCGAAAACGTCGAACCACCCGAGGATATCGGCGATACGTTCCTGCAGCGGCGGGACGTACAGCTCCCACAGGCTCATGCGCGCATAGAGATCGCGTCGGAACTGCGCGGATTGGACCAGCGCGGGCAGGTCGCGGTTGGTGGCGGCGACGACGCGAACGTCGACCGGGAATGTCTTTGAGCTGCCGACAGGGCGCACTTCGCCTTGCTCGAGTACACGCAACAGCTTGGGCTGCAGCTCGAGCGGGAGTTCACCGATCTCATCGAGGAAGAGCGTGCCGCCGTGAGCGTCGCGGAAGAGGCCCCGTGCCGACTCCGATGCGCCTGTGAACGCGCCGCGGACGTGACCGAAAAGCTGGCTCTCGACGAGGTTGGCCGACAATTCCGCGCAATTGATCGCGACGAAGGGGCCCTTGCGTTTGCTGAGCCGGTGGAGCTCCGCTGCGACGTTCTCTTTGCCTGTCCCGGTGTTGCCGACGATCAGCGCGGGCGATGGGTCGGCGGCGGCCTGGGCGATGAGACTGCGCAGCCGCTCAATGACGAGGGACACGCCCGGCAGCCGCACATCCGTCGTGGCGGTGGTGTCGGTGTCGAGGCGCCGCTCGTAGACAAAAAGCACGCTGCCGACACGAATCAGCGAACCATCCGTGAGGTCCACCGGCGCGATCTCGACGATCTCTCCGTTGACGCGGGTGCCGTTGTACGAGTCGAGGTCCGCGCCGATATGCACACCGCGATCCAGGTCGACCTGGGCGATGAAGTGGCGGCGCGAGACGGTCAGGTGCCGAACGACGTCGCTTGCGCCCTTGCCCTCGCTGCGGCCGATGACGACCGGCAGCCCTTCGAGCGGGATTGGCCTGCGCTTGGTGAGCTCGGGTGGATGGACGATGCGGAGCCACGCGCGGGGAACTTTGGGACCTGTTGCGACAAGCAGGTTGGGCTGCGTCTGGGTGTCGATCCAGAGGTCTTCGTCGCTATCCCAGGGGTCCTTGGTGGGCATCGGTTGCGGCTCGCGAGCGTGGTCAGAGCCGCACCGTCACCGACTGACGGGGGCTTGTCCATCCACCATTGTCCACGTCCGCTCGTCTTGTCGCAACGCCCGCGTCCGAACAGTCCGTTGCACGCCTGCAGGGCATCGGCTTGGTTTCTGTAGGGCAAACGCCGCAGTCGTCTAGCGCGCGCGAACCTCGATGCGGCGGTTCTTGGCGCCAGGGGGACCCACGGCCATTTACGGCACTCTTCGGCGCGCTCCAGTTTGTCAATTCGCGCTGCCCGCTATTCGTGCGGCCGACGTCCAAGTAGACTCCCGCGACCACACCCCGGAGGCCTCGATGTCACGCACTGGACGCTGCATGTGCGGCGCCGTCACGTACACGGCGACCGGCGACAAGGCGCACCTCACGGCTTGCCACTGCACCATGTGTCGGCAGTGGACCGGCGGCCCGTTGCTTTCGTACGGACCCGTGTCGCTCAGCTTCGCCGACGACACACATGTCTCGGTACACCCGTCATCGGCCTGGGCCGAGCGCGCGTTTTGCAGCAAGTGCGGCTCGTCACTGTATTACCGACTGACCGCCGAAGGGCCCTATCACGGCAACACAAGCGTCGCGTTTGGCACGCTCGACGACCAGGCGGGTTTTGAGATGACGACCGAATGGTTCATCGACAAGAAGCCCGACAGCTACGGGCTCGTCGGGGAGCGGCGCTGCATCACCGAAGCGGAAGCTTTCGCCATGTTGAGCGACTGACAGAGTTGAGCGAGTTGAGCGACTGACAGAGTTGACCGAGTTGATCGAGTTGACTGAGTTGAGCCAGTTGACAGAGTTGACCGACTGACTGAGCCGCGTTCGAAGCGGTTGCCCGAGGAATTTGAGATGGCCAAGACCAAGTGGCTCAAGCCGGTCCTTGCGTATCACTCCAACTACGGCGGCGAGTCGTTGCGGGCCAATGCGTCGACCGCCCTGCAACGGATCACAAACGCCCTGCGCCTCTGCGCGACGCATGCGCGGCCTGTGTCCGCCAAGCTCGAAGTCTACGATGAGCAGTCTGAAGCCCTGTTTGCCGCAACCAGCCGGGATCCAGAGCCGGATGAAGAGGCCGACGCGCTGGCAAATCGCGGGGAACACGGTGAAGTCTCGCCTCTTGTCGCCATCGCCGAACAGCAATTCGGACCCGGGGAGCCGCATCGATTCGGCCAGGGCGTCTGCGGCGACCTGTGGCAAACGGGCTGGAGTCTGGAGGCCGATGAGCTCGACGCGGCCGCGTTTGAAAGCAAGTGGCGGGCCCTCGCGGCGTTTGTCGACGAGCACGGCGGCGCGCCTGACATCTCTTGGTCACACGGCCATCGAAACGACGAAAAAGCTTCCGACCCCGCGCTCGCGCTCGAGCTCGTTTTCGAGCCCATGTGGACAGCCGTAGGTAGCGATGAACCCGTCCCGCTTGGCCTTGTCGACGGCGACGGAGGCAGCCGAATCATCGTCTTCTTGTCGCGCCGCAGCTCGGCGATTTTCGATATGTGCGTGCCCTTCCACGCCGTCGATGAGGCGTTCGCGCAATGGGAGCAAGCGCTGTGCCGCGAACTCGGTGTCGACCTCGGCGCGTCGCGATGGCAGCTCGAATTCTTCTCTGAGCGCGGGTGGGAACACGGGCATAAACATGAGCAGGGCCGCTATCGCCGCTTCGACTTCACCGAGGAAGGCCGCAACAGCGCGCCGCCAAAAGGAAAATGGGACAAGCCGCTGGACGCCCTGACCGCCAACCGCGTCAAGTCCAGCGTCGAATCCGCCGCGCACAACGAGCTCTTGGAGTTGCCGCTCGGGCCGGTCGCGCACGGGCTCATGGCGCGCATGGCCGCCGTCAAGGGCGCCGCGTTGGAGCGTTCCGCGTCGTTTCTGCAAGACCTCGTGCACCATCACGCCGACCGCCGCCCGATGGCCGCCCCTCTTGCATGGGTGTTCGACAACCCACCTCCCAGCAAACAGATCCGCCAAATGGGCTACGCGCTGGGCAAGGCGGGTGGCGACGCGTGGTTTCTCGACCTCTGCACCGAACAGCTCGCCGCCAAGAAAGTGACCACCGGGTTTTGGCAGTTCTTCGAAGAGCACGTGATCTTCACCGACGTAATGACGCTGCTGCACGACAACCGAAACCAGCGCGGGATCGACAACTGGAACGCATCACAGCACGGCCCAAGCGGGATGCGGAGCTACGGCATCGGCCTGACCCAGCTGCGCAAACTCGCCAAGAAGATCGGGTGGGATAGCGACCTGGCCGTAAAGCTATGGACCAGCGATTGGTACGACGCCCGCGTCCTCGCGCTGCTCATCGACGACCCGAAGACGATCACCCGCGAGCAGGCCGAAACGCAGGTCGAACAGCTGCAAGGCGGCATGCTCGCCCACGTCTTTTCCAGCTGCGACGCGACGCTCGCAAAGGCGCCATTCGTTCGCGAACTCGCCGATGAATGGATGGTCAGCGACGATCCGGTGCAGCTGGGGTTGTAGCTCCGGCCTTCAGTTGCACGTTGCGTCTTGATGCGGCGCGTATACTCTGGTCTGGTTCGAACCAGTAGTTTCCCTGAGATGGACAACATCATGCACATCACGATCGGCCGCTTCGCTGTGGCCGCCTTGCTCGTATTTGCCAGCGGATGTGGGTTTGAGGAGCTGCCAACCGACGCCGCCGCGGACATCGACAACACAGCGGGGCAGGGCGATGGCGAGATCGGCGACGGCGGAGTCGATGACGTCAACACCGCGGGTGCGGACGCGGCGACGCCTGATGGTGAGAGCGGAAACTGCCCCGGTGGCGCGCAATGCCCATGCACCGCCAACGCTGAATGCGATTCAGCTCTGTGCATCGAGACGCCCGCAGGTCGGCGGTGCGCCCAAAAATGCGTGGAGAATTGCCCCAAAGGTTTCGTGTGTAAGCCGATCAGCGATTCGAGCGGCGACCTGGTGTCGATCTGCGTGGCGCGCTTCCTGCGGCTCTGCGACCCTTGCGACGACAGCACCGACTGCAAGCAGCTGGGCTTTGACGATAAGCAGGTGCTATGCGCCGACTATGGCGAGAAGGCTGGCGGGTTCTGCGGCGTCACGTGCAGCGATCTCGCGGATTGCCCCAACGGCTACCTTTGCAGCGAGATCGGGTCGCGCGAAACGTCGGGCAAGGACAGCGTCAAGGCCAAAGTGTGTGTCAAGGCGGCGACCGGCGGCGCTGCGGGGACGCTCGGTACGTGTCCGTGTTCGCAGGCCGCGTCCGACAACCAAAAGCAGACCTCGTGCAAGACCGCGACGATCGTGGACGGTAAGACGCTGCAATGCACCGGCAAGCGCACGTGCAAAGACGGCAAACTCACCGCGTGTACGGCCGGTTCGCCCGTCGCAGAGCTGTGCAACGGCGTAGATGACGACTGCGACGGGGAGACCGACGAGTCTGCCTGCGACGACAGCAATCCCTGCACCAACGATGCGTGCGACCCCAAGAAAGCGACCGCCGACGATCCGCAGAAGGGCTGTTCCTTCAGCAACGCCGCAGGAAGCTGCAACGCCGACGACAACAAGTGCACGGAAGGTGACACCTGCCAGGGTGGTGTGTGCAAGGCGGGCACAGCCAAGAACTGCGACGACGGCAACGACTGCACGCTCGATAGCTGTGACAAGGTCAAGGGCTGCCAGACCGCGGCCGACGACAACAAGCCGTGCGACGACGGCAACAAGTGCACCAAGGGCGAGAAGTGCAAGGCGGAGCAGTGTGCCGGCGGCAAGGTCGTGCTGTGTACGAGCGCCGATGCGTGCGTGAAGGCGACCTGTGACCAGACCAAGGGCAGCTGCGCCTACACCAACAAGCCCGACAACGCGGGCTGCGACGACGACGACAAGTGCACCGACAACGATACCTGCGTCAAAGCGGTGTGTTTCGGCAAGCCGGTGAGCTGCGAGGACAACAACCCATGCACGACCGATGCATGTGACGCCAAGGTCGGATGCACCCACAAGCCGCGCACGGGTTCATGCCAGGACGGCAACCCCTGCACCGGAGCCGAGGCGTGCGTCGGCGGCAAATGCGTCGGCAAGCTGCTCGATGGCGGCGTGCACTGCAACGACGCCAACAAGTGCACCAAGGACGAGTGCTCGGCGGTCAAGGGCTGCGTTCACCTCCCGCTCGCCGGCACGGTCTGCGACGATGGCGACGTCTGCACCAGCAACGACATCTGCAACAAGGGCGTCTGCAAAGGTGGGTTGTCGTGCAAGCTGTGCGACAAGACCGCCGACTGCCCCGACGACGGCAACCCGTGCAACGGCGTGCCTTTCTGTGATCTCGCGGCCAAGCAGGGTCCGAAGAAACAGGGCGTATGCAAGGTCAATCCGGCCACGGTGGTGCAGTGCGACACCAGCAAGAACGACGCGTGTAGGCGCAACGAGTGCGACGTCAAGTCGGGTAAATGCACAGGGCTGGTATCGGTGAACGAAGCGGGACCGTGCGACGACGGCAACGTTTGCAGTCTCGCCGATGCGTGCACCAAGGGCGTGTGTTCCGGTCCCAAATCCAAGAGCTGCGACGACGCCAATGCGTGCACCGACGACGCATGTTCGCCCGAAGGCGGATGCGCAAACGTGCCGAGCTCGGGGCTGTGCGAGGACGGCAACAAGTGCACGTTGGGGGACACCTGCAAGAAGGGAGCGTGCGTCAAGGGGGCCAAGACGCTGACGTGCGACGACAGCAACAAGTGCACCGATGACTCCTGCTCGCCCGGCAAGGGCTGCATTTTCGCGCCGAACACCAAGCCTTGCGACGACGGCGACCCGTGCGGCGTGGACGACAAGTGTGGCGCCAAAGTGTGTCAGCCCGGCAAGCCGCGGGTCTGCGATGACAACAACCCATGCACCGACGACACGTGCAAAGAGGGCAAGGGTTGCCACACCGTGTTTAATACGCAGTTGTGCTCGGACGGTAACGCCTGCACCTCGAGCGATGTCTGCAAGGACGGCAAGTGCAAGGCCGGTCCGGCGGTCAAGTGCGATGACGGCAAGATCTGCACCGATGAGTCGTGTGACAAGGCCAAAGGCTGCGTTTTGGCACCCAACAAGGCGGCCTGTAACGACGGCAACGCATGCACAACCGGCGACCACTGCAGCGATGGCCAGTGCCAGGGGGGCAAATCGAAGGTCTGCGACGATGGCAATCCGTGCACCGACGACTCCTGCGATGCCAAGAAGGGCTGCGTCAAGAGCGCCAACTCCAAGCCATGCAACGACAACAATGCATGCACCCAAAACGACAGCTGCCAGCAGAGCAAGTGCGTCGGGTCGAAGATCAGCTGCGATGACAGCAACCCCTGCACTATGGACTCGTGTGCGCCCAAGACAGGGTGCTCCAAGGTCAATCAGCCCGACGGCAAGGCGTGTGGGACGCTGCTGGCCTGTAAGTCGGGCAAATGCGTCAAGGCGGGCGATTGCGACAAGGGCGTTTGCTGCAATGTGGCGACCAAGACGTTCAAAAAGGTGACCACCGCCTGCGCGAGCAAGGTCGTGGCCAGTGAGTTCAAGTGTGTCGGCAGTACCTTGACGCGCCGCGATGCCGTCGCCGGATGCACAGGAACGAGCGCGACGACCTGCGATGGTGGCGCCGAGAACAGGCACTGGTTGGGCTGGAAGAACGTCAAGGTGTGCGCGAAGGGCACCCACTGCGATGCGTCCAAGAAGGGCTGTGTGGTCACGCCGAAGCCCGACCTGGTCGTGGTTTCCCTGGCGGCCGTCCCGACGACACCAAAACCGGGGCAGAAGGTGAGGCTCGACTATGCACGGCGTAACGCGGGGTCGGCCGACGCCGGCAAGTTCAGCCACCGCTTCTTCCTTTCCAGCGACAACAAGTTGGATGCGACCGACCAGCCGGTTATCAGCTTCACGTCGGTCGGCGGACTCGCTGCCGGCAAGACAGCGGGACCTTACTCGGCAACCTTCACGCTCTCGGCGACGGCGAAACCCGGAAAGCTGTGGGTCATCTACATGCTCGACACCGGCAAGGAGGTCGCCGAGAGCGATGAATCCAACAACCACCGGTCGGTCGAGTTGACGGTCACAGCGGTGCCCAACAGCTGCAAGGGGCGCTGCGTGACCGGCAAGTACATCAAGGGGGCGCCGTGCCAGTGCGATACAGACTGCGCGAAATACAAAGATTGTTGCCCTGATTACACGAAGTTGTGCGTGACTGCGACGTGCGGTGACGGCACCTGCAATGGCAGTGAGACGTGCTCGTCCTGCGCCAAGGACTGTGGTTGCAAGAGCGGCCAGACGTGCAGCGGCGGCAAATGCGTCTGCCCCAGCAACTGGTGTCAGGCGAACAACAAGACCTCGGGGACCTGGTGCAATGGCAACTCGACGGTCTCGTGCGGCACCAATGGAAGCTGCACCGCGGTGACTGGCACAACGCCCTGCAAACTCGGGTGCAAGAACAACGCATGCGTCGGCTGTTCATCGGTCTGTTCGGGCAAATCGTGCGGCACGGTCAACGGCTGTACGTGCGGCAACTACGGCGGCGGCTGCCCGAGCGGCTACACCTGCTCGAACAACACCTGCAAGCTCGATTGCAGCAAGGTGTGCGCCGGCAAACAGTGCGGCAAGATCGGCAGTTGCGTGTGCGGTAACTCCGGCGGCAGCTGCCCCAGCGGCACCATCTGCAGCAACTACACGTGCATCAAGCACTGCTCGTCGAGCAACTGCGGCAGCGGGTGTTGCAAGAACGGTACGTGCTATTCGGGCACATCGACGAGCTCCTGCGGGAGCAACGGCAACAGTTGTGTGTCCTGCAGCAGCGGCCGGCAGTGCATCAACCGGTCGTGTCAGTGCAAGTCCAACGTCTCCAAGAAGTGCTACGCCGGGCACGTGTACTGGTACAACTCGTGCGGGCAACGGGGCTCGCGCGCCCAGACCTGTAGCTCGGGTTACTCCTGCAGCGGCTCGACCTGCGTCAAGAAGTGCTCGTCGAGCAACTGCAGCGGGTGTTGCAGCAACGGGACCTGTTACTCCGGAACCTCGACGAGCAAGTGCGGGTCCAATGGCAACACCTGCTCGTATTGCAGCGGCGGCCGGCAGTGCGTCAATCGGTCGTGTCAGTGCAAGTCCAACGTCTCCAAGAAGTGCTACGGCGGGCATATGTACTGGTACAACTCGTGTGGCCAGCGCGGCTCACGGGCGCAGACCTGTTCATGCGGCTGCTCGTCATCCGGCTGCAAGTCGCCCTGCAGCTTCTGCGGCAACGGCAAATGCGACAGCAACGAGACGCCTGCCACGTGTTCGAAGGACTGCGGGCCCAAGTGCCAAAACAACATCAAGCCGTCGCCATGCAAATACAGCTCCTGCGGTGTGGGCGTCTCGGGTACGTGCAGCAGCAAGACCTCGGGTTGGCACCGGGTATCCGGATCGTTGCCGCTTTGGACCTTCGCCACGACCTGTTCGACGCCATCGGGCAGCGGCAGCTACTTCAAGTCTGAGCACGCAAGGTGGTCGTTTACCGTCAAGAAATCAGGGTACTACAGCATCCGGACCTGGATCCCGAACGTGACGTGCTTCGGCAGCCAGTCGTCCAAGTACAGCCGTGGCGTTACCTACAAGGTCAACCGGTCGAGCAGCTCCACGTACACCACGAAGCTCAACCAGTACTCGTATCGCGGCAAAACTGCCCCGTTGTGGTCGAAGGTGTACCTGTACGCCGGCACGCGGTATCTGAGGATGTACGACGCGACCAATTACAGCGACATCGGCAAGAGCTGCTGTACGGCATGCGGACAAAGCCGCCGCGTGTTCGCCGACCACGCCCACGTTTGCTGGGTCGGCAGCTAGAGACCGCAATTCCGCGCCGTTGTCCGTCTACTCCGGCTTGTTTTCCGGAAGCGGCGGCGGCGCGCTGGGACTCCAGTCGACCTGGACCGGGTCCTTGTGAACGGCGATCGCGACCGTCTCCATCTCGTGTAGCTCGGGGTCGTCGATGTCGTTGTCGGCCGTCGCGGGGGCGTCGCGGGAAACGCGCATGATCATCGTCGGCGCTTCCTGGCTACCGTCGTCGGGCACATGGATCGCCTCGGTGGGCATCTCGTGCAGCGTGTCATCGAGCATCACGATCGCGGCGGCAGGGACCACCGGGATGTCCGGTGGGATTTGGGGCGGAGATTGGGTCGATTCGGCGACGTTCAGCGTTGCCGGCACAGTCAGGATTTCAGTGGGCATCGGCGCCTCGCTGCGTTCGACACCAGGCAGGGGCGGAGGAACGCCCGGGGCGTGGTCGAGCTTGGCGGCGATTTCACCGCTACCCAGCGGACGCAGCAGCGCCGTTTCCTGGTCCTGGTCGAGATCGTCTTCGTCTCCCGCCCAGGTGTGTGGCAGCGGAGGCACGCCGTTGTCGTGGTCGTGGCCGTGCGATGCGGACATCTAGAACTCCCAAAGGACGGTCGCATACGCTCCGTCGCGCCATGGCCCGGCCGAAACGCGGGGTCGCTCGGGGCTGGTCGCCACCCAATACCCCCCTAGCGCGGCGAGGCCGAGCCCCACCGTCGCCACAGCCCCATAGATCCACACGTTGTCGTTGAGCTCGGCGATGCGGGCATTGGCGTCGGTGGCGTTCTTGGTGCCGTCGCCCACGTCTTCCCGCAGCGAATCATGCTCGGACCGGTCTGCCAGGTAGAGGCCGCCTGCAACGGCAGCCATCACCCCGCCGATCCCAAGCGCCGCGATCCCGTACACGCGTCGATCGGTGGACTCTTCTTCCACATCAGGCTGTTTTGCAGTCTCGGTCGGTGACGTTGGCTTCTTGCCTGCCACCAGCAGCTGGTCGCGCTCCTTGCGTAGCTTGGCTGCCTCTGCCTCGGCCTTCTCCGCCCGTTTGCGGGACATCTGGGCGAACTTGGACGCGTCTTCTTCGTTGGCCTGGCGAACCACGGCGTCCAGCTTGTTGCGCGCGATCTTGTAGTACGGGTGCTCTTTGGGAGTCTTGGCCAGGAACTGACGAAGATGGCGCGCCGAGGCGTCGAGCTGACCGGCGCGGCGCTCCAGTACAGCGGCGTTGAACAGCGCTATCGGGCGCGTCGAGTCGAAATAGAAGAGCTGCAGGTAGAGTTTGGCCCCCTCTTCGTTGCGGCCGTCCTTGGCGGCGGCTTTCGCGCGCTTGCGGAGGTTGAGGATTGTCTGCTTTCGCGCCGGGTCCAGCGCATAAGACTCGGTTGCGGTCAGCGCTGTTGAGCTCAACGCCATCGCCGTCACCAGCGCAATGTGACGATAGGCCGTGATTCGCCCTACCAGAAGCGCACGGCGACGGCGTTTACTCGAGGGGCTCAAGATCGGGTAATCCGTCGCTACCAAGCTTCTTCTCACGTCGTTTCGGGGGTTCACGAACCGGGTTCAACGATGCCTTGCCGGCACGAACGTGTCGAGGCGAGCCCCCCTTGGCGGCTGTCTTGCCGGACGGGCGTCGAGCTCGCTTGGCGCGCCGGACTGCGCGCGGCTTCTTCGCGCCCGCATCGGCGTTCTTGACCGCATTTGGGACGCGCGAGGGCGTCTCCCTGGCATCTCCCTCGGCAGCCGCTCTCTGTCGCATCCGACGCAGCTGCTCTTGATACTCCGCGTTCGTCGGATCGAGCTCGACGGCCTTGCGGAGAAGAGCCATCGCTTTGGTTGGGTCGGCTTCTTGCTGGGCAAGCGTCGCGTGCACGGCGGCCTGCACGACGCTGGTACTGAGCTTGGTCTGAACGTGAACAGGGGGCTGTTGGCGGCGCTTCTCGTGTCTGGATTCCTCCGCATCCCGGTTGTGGGCAACGAGCCACGCGGCCGCAGCGAGAACAACCAGCGCAGCGATTCCAAACGTCAACACCCGCGGCTGGGCGCGTTGCTCTTGGATCGTTCGGCGTGGCCCGCCCGAACTACGCGGCGTCGAAGGCGAGCCCGTTGCGATCGGCTCAGACTGGGCTCGGGCTGCCTGCTCAATCCGCTCCCGCGCCCTGGCCATCAGGTCTTCGTCGCCGACCACCAGCAGATCACTGAGCGCGGCGAAATGTGTCTTCGTGATGCCGGAGCGGGCGTCCACGTGGATCGCTTCGCTGGGCAGCCGCGGCTCAACCTGATCACTCCGCTCGACGGCGATCGCGGCAGAGGGCAAACGCGGATCGTCACCGGGTTGCACCTGGTCGGCTGCGACAGACAAGTAGCTGCCTGATGCCATTCGGGGACGTGACCCGACCATGGCAACCAGCGCGTCTTGCAGGGCACGCTGCATGGACCGTGCGTCTGGGTAGCGGTCGGCCGGGTTCTTGGCCATCGCCACGCCCAACAACTCAACGACCTCATCGGATAACGGTTGTGGCGCCAGCTCGCGCGGATCGGGCGGCGGCTTGTTCTTGTGGGCGTCCATGACCGCGAGACGGTCGGAGGAGACGAACGGCAGTTGCCCAGTCACACATCGGTAGAGGATGACTCCGAGCCCGTACAAATCGGCGCGACCGTCCACAGGGTCGAGGTTGGCCTGCTCGGGGCTCATATAGGCCGGCGTTCCCAACGCGAGCCCGTCGGATGTCAGCGATGAGTCGTGCGTGCGGGCGACACCGAAGTCGAGCACTTTGACCAATGGCTCTTCGCCCGCAGCGTCCGCCAAGAGGATGTTGGGGGGCTTGAGATCGCGATGCACAAGACCGGCGTCATGCGCTTCGGCGAGGCTGTTGAGGACCTCGATGCCCAGCGCCAGGGCGTGCACCGGATGCATCACCGCGCCTGCTTTCTTCAGCGCGCGCAACACGTCGTGCAGCGTCGGGCCGACCAGCAGCTCCATGGCCATGTAATAGGGGCCGTCATCGGGGGCCTGGTCGATATCGAAGACGTTGACGGTGTTGGGCGACTTCAGGGCCGCCGTCGTCTGTGCCTCGCGAAAGAAGCGCGCGATGAGGTCTTCGTCGGACGCAGCAGGGTGAAATTTGAGCACCTTGAGCGCGATGCGTTGCCGGGTGTTGACGTGCTCGCCCAGGTAGACGTCGCCGAACCCGCCGCTGCCCAGCCTGCCGAAGGCCCGGTAGCGCTCACCGATCACGATTCCGCTGACGATATCTGCCACGGCGGCATCATGTCGTGGACGGTCAGGCCGGACAACCCCGAGCGGGCGCAGTGCGGACTCGAGCCAGCCGACTCAACGCAGGCGAGAAGCGGCAGCGCTTCAACGAGGCGCGGGGCGAAGCGTGCGAGGCGGCGGTGGCGGTGGAGCTGGCCGCGGCGCCTGGTCTGGTGCCGGCCGCCGAAGCCGAAGCGCTGCTGGCGGCGGCCGACAAGGTCGCGGCCATGCTCACGGGCCTCATCCGCAAGCAAAGCGGCACCCCGTGAGGGTGTGAGTTCGGGTTCGTGATCGCGTCGATCGCCAAGATAAAGGGCGGCGCGAGCACGTGTCGCTCGTTCACGGCGCCCGGCTTCGAGCACTGCATCGTGACCAGCGACGAGTTCTACAAAATCGGCGCCGACGGCACCAAACTCACCGACTGGGTCAACGACATCATTGCCGGCAAGAAGGTGGCGGATAAGCTATGTACGAGCTGCGGGGCACCCAAACCCTGATCCGCGGCCAGGAATCAGTACATGCCGCGACGAGGCTGGCAACGACTGCTATTCGGCGTGCTCGCCGTCTTTCTCTGTGCGGCCCGCCCGGCGCCTGATGGCTACGAACTGATGCTCGGCGGTGGCACCGGAGGCTTCAGCTTCCGTGAGGGTGGCTGCAGCGAACCCGTCTACCGCTACGAGGTCGAACAGCGGGTCCTCAACGGCCAACTGCGCGTCAACGACAACGGCTGGTTGCACGAGGTCGAAGCCAACGTGGCCCGGCAACGTGTCGCCAATATCAAGCTGGAGGGGATGGGTACCAACGCGTCGAGCACCACGAAGCGATCGCCCAAGCCGCCGCGGCTCCAGATCGGGGATATCGACTACTCGGGCAACCTCAGCTACCGATTTGGGCACGCCTGGTCGCACGCGAGCATCTGCGGCGGATTGGCGCTCCTGGTACCTCGCAAGAACACGAGTGGCGACCGCACAACACAGCCGTTCTTTTCGCTCTCAACCGCGATCTACGCCGGCGATCTCGGGCCGTATCTCGTGGCCGATTTGCTGTCCGGGCCAACCGTCTTGAACGAGATCCCCGTGTCGGCAGGCGTCGGGTACCGATGGTCCAAGGTGCAGGCCAGCTTGCGCGCAGAAGCCGGCACCGAGGGCGGTGTAAGTCTACGAGTCGGCTATGATTCGGGCTCTCAAATCGGCGCTATCGGGGCGCTTTATGCCAGCGGTGATACCGGGCCATGGTTTGGCACAGTGGGCCTGATTTGGCGGCCCGAAGCTGGACGACCGCCGCCCGCCAAACCCGAAAAGAGCTACGACGGCTGGCACCCGGACGACGATTGAGACAGCCATTGGGATTCAACTTACCCCGACGCTCCTCACCGGCCTCTCAGCGCACCCAGATGCTGTACCAGTGACCTTTGCCGAGCGGGTTGACGCCGTCGTGACGGATGCCGATGTCGCGATCGCCGGGCTTACCGTCGCAGCCGCCGCTGCAAAACGATCCCAGGCCCATCGGCGCGTCGACGTTGGTCCGCACGCTGCCCGAGATGTAGGCGCGATCTTTGTTGGTGTCCTGAGCGCCGTTGGCCTCGCCCGCCTTGAAGTACAGGTGTGAGATCAACTTGCCTTCCGAAAGCGCCTGGTCGCCCTTGAGCACGCGCCTCTCCGCGACCGAACACGCGTTGGTGCAGGCGCCGTGACTGCCAAAGCTCGCCGACCCGCCGCAGGTCCACTTCAGCGCGCTGAACCGGGCGCTCAGCGTCTTGTTGTTCAGACAATTGCCGGTCCGGGCGAGCCATTGCCCGTTGTGGTCGATGCGCACCTCTGAGGCGGCGAGGGCGCTGAATCCGACGCCCTTGAAGTCGCCGTCCTTGGGCGCCGTGACCAGGCCGAAGTTGGTCGCGTTTTCCCAGTTGCCGGACTTGTGCGTCCAGCTGTCGCCGTCGGAGCTGGACACGATCGCGGCCAGAGTCCACCCGCCACCGAGCGTGGACTGGTCGCAATAGGCCTGGAACGTCTTGCCGCCGGCTTTGAGCCACGAAATCCCGTTGGTCGCGCCGGCCACCTTGCTCTTGATGTGTTTGCAGGAGTCTGCGGGCTGCGATTTGCTGCCGAACACCGCAGCCTGGGCGAAGACGTGGTACTGCGCGCCGTTGCAGACCTTCAGCGTCTGGGTGCTGGTGTCGTACCAGGCGAGTCCGATGGTGGTCTTGTCGCACGGTGCCGGCGGCTTGGCGGCGTTCTGGAATCGGAACTGCAAGGCCTGTTTGCGCGCAAAGTCGAGGTCGGCGCCAAGCGGCCCGGAGACATCGGCGAACTTGCCCGTAGACGCGACCTTGGCGAGCTGGCCGGCCTTTTGCAGACCTGCGACGAAGCCCTTCTCGACGTGCGCGGCGGTGACGCATCCGGTGCACTTGAGGGCGTCGGCTGACTTTGCTGACTTAGCGGAGTTGGCTTGGAGGGCGGTTTGGGCCTGCTGCGCGGTCTTGGCATTGAGCGCGGTATCGGCGGTGGTCGCGTGCATGGCCTTGGTCGCCTCGCCGGCCTTGGTCGCGACGTCGGCCTTCTTCGCTACATCAGCCTTCTTCGCCACATCAGCCTTCTTCGCCACATCGGCCTGCTTGGCTGCATCGGCGACAAGCGCGTGCTTGGCCGACCCTCCTTTGGTTGCGCCGGCGGCCCAGACGAAGCCGGTGTGCTTGCCCGCGACGGACCCGACGGCCAAATGGGCGCCTGCAACGCAGCCTGAACAGGCCAACTCGCGCGCCGTTTCCGCGACCGCCGCGATGGGCACGGGTCGGAGGGCGACACGCGCCAGCTCGGGATCGGTTCCCACGCGCACGCCGATGAACGCCGCCGCGCCGCTGACGATGAGCTTGTGGTCGAGCTTCTTGGTCGGGTCGTCGACACCGAGGACCGTGGCGAACAGCCCGCGCTGCACCTTGACCGCCAGCTTCTCGAGATAAACGGCCTGGCCGCCCTTGGACCCGGCATAGAGCGCGAACGCCAGCGCGTAGTCGCCGTCCGCGACGGGGGCTCCATTGGTCGTGCGGAGGCTGCCCTGGACAGCGAGCGCCACGGGCTTGGCCAGCGCCGTTGAGGTCATCATCGTGGCGGCCGCAACGAACACGGCCAGGGCTGAAAATTGCTTCATCGTCTGTGCCTCGTCGCCGCGTCGAGGGGCGCGCGGCGGGCCGGCAGCGTAGCATTTTCGAGATGCCTCGATAACGCGGCCGCTCGCCGAAAATCGCGCTCTAACGGGCGATAACACGTGGAAGCACTTGATATAGCCACTTCACAACAAGTCGCATCCAGGGTGCCTCTTTTGCCTGCTGTGGGCATTTTGGCCTCCCGAAACGGCCAAAAACGACGTCTGCGCGGCGCATGCTAGCTTCTGGGCATGTCTACTGACGCGCCATGCCCATGCGGCTCCAACAAGCCCATCAACGCCTGCTGCGGCCCGTTCGTTGACGGGTGGTCAGCCGCACCGACCGCCGAGCAACTGATGCGGTCCCGGTTCGCCGCGTATTCGCTCGGGCGTCTCGACTACATCATGTCCACGCACGCCCCGCAGACGCGCGAGGCTGTCGACCGCGACGAGCTGCGGCGTTGGGCAGCCAACACCGATTTCGTTGGCCTGCAGGTTGTCGAGACCAAGGCTGGTGGTCCCGCGGACACGACCGGGGTCGTCGCGTTCGTCGCCACGCTTGTCACGGACGGACGGTCCTACGCGATGTTCGAGCGCTCCCGATTCGAGCGCCACGACGGACGCTGGGTCTACCTCGACGGGGTCCAAGACGCGGCCGGTTAGAGCGCCGAACAGCAACGCTTCTCGGCGCATGGTTCTTATTTGGTTGGGGGACTATGAGCGTCCCCACACCCCGAAAAGTGTCATTTTCGTGGCGTTCCCCATCCCAGAGCGCCGATTCCTGATCGGCGTTGCAGTCCGGTTCAGGCGCCAGTCGGTTCGCCCGGTTCAGGCGCCAGCTCTACGGCGGCGGCGGATCGCGACGAGGCACAGCAGGAGCAGCCCACCAAAGACCAAGCCGTTGGGGCCCGGAGAGGTACGGGACGCCGAGCAGCTGTCATCGTTGCTTGCGCCGCCGGTGTTGGTCGACGTGTTCGCCGTGGATGACCCGGTGTCCTGCACGACGGCGTCGGGGGCGGAGGTCGGGCCTGTGTCCTGCGCAGTAGAGCCTGTGTCCTGCGATGGGTTGGAGCCCGTATCGGTGTTGCCGGTGCTGACGTCACTGGACGTAGCGCTGCCGGTGTCAGGCGGACTCACCTTGGGCACGTCGATGGAGCCGCCGCCGATGTCGATGGGGTCGCCGCCGATGTCGATGGGGTCGACGAACGCGGTGTCGGACGGCGCGGTGGTGATGTCGTCACCGGACAGCGTATCGGGGCCGGACAGTGTATCGGGGCCGGTTTGGGTATCGGGTGCGCTGCCGGCGTCCGGTGTGCTGCTCGTATCCGCCGTACTTCCAGCGTCACCGCAGCCAGCGCCCTGGCAGCCACCCGTCGCCGGTTTGTGCTTGATCGCGCGAACCACGAACACAATCGAGACATCCGGCGTCGTGGCGTTGCCGTCCGATGCTGTCAGCGTGACCGCATGGGGCTTTTCGTCGGGCATCTTGAAGCCAAAACTCGCGCCGCTTGCCACCTGCTTGCCGGCGACGTGCCAGGTCGAAGCCACTTTGTCGCCGTCGGGGTCGGTCACTTTGGCGGACAGGGCAACGATCTGGCCTACTTTCGCGAAAGGCGCGAGGTTCTTGGGCAGCCACGATGCGAACACGGGCGGGTGGTTTTTCGCCTTGGCGGTGACCATCCCCTCCGCGACGTCGGCGCGCTTCTCTTTGTCCACCACGCGCACGCCGATCAGCTGCGAACCCGCGACCGTAGGCGTCCATTTGAGGGTCTTGCCGGTGCCATCGTCGTATTTGCCGTCGCCATCGGTGTCCCAGGTGAAGGTGAGCTTGGCTTTCTTGTCCAGGTGCTTGGCGGACGCGGTCAACGTAATGGGCGAGCCAACCGTGGCGGCTGCCGGAGGCGTGAACGTCAGCTCGGGGTGGGTGAACACGGCGATGGCCTTGGTCTCGGCGATGATCTTGTCGCCCTGTTTTTCGAGGTCGTTCAGCGCCGATTCGACCGACTGGTAGCTCTTCCTGGCCGCCTCGATCATCGCCTTGGGCCCGATCGTGTCGGGCAGCTTCTTGGCCTTGGCGGCTTGCAGGCCCTTCATGGCGGCGGTCGCGTCGACACCGATCGAGGCGAGGGCGGCGGTCTGCGGCGCGGTCAGGCCGTTGCTGAGCGCGTCGGCCAGCGTTTTCTTGAGCGCCTTGCCGTCCAGCGTCTTGGACCAAAGCCCCTTGGTCTTGAGGTGGGCTTGCAGTGCGTCGAGCTCGGTGAGCATCTTCTTGCCAGCGACCTTCGCCGTGCCCGCGCAGGCCTTGAGCCGCCGCGCCTGCAACCATCGACCGAGCGCGTTCTTGGCGTTTTGGGCGCCCTGCAGCTTCTCCATCGCGTGCAACAACCCGCCATGAGCGGCGGCCTGGATGCCGATGAGCTTGCCCACTTCCACGAGCCCGGCGGCGTACGGATCGGCCGAAAGCGACGCCACTGGTTTTCCTTTGACGAGGCTTGCTGTCGCGTCGAGGGCGGGCAGCTCGAAGAACTTCTTGTCGGGCGGATCGGCGACGATGCCGGCGTAGTTGAGCTTCAGGATCGCTGATGTGTTGCGGATCAGCTTGCCGCCGATGGCGAGAATCGCGCTGTTGTAGCTCGTGGGGATGCTGATCCCGGCCTGGCCGAGCCCGAAGAGGACCAGGCCCACGATCCCGCCGGCGTTTCCGAATGTGACGTACAAATCGAGCAGGGTGCCGAGCGCGTCCATCAGCTCGAGGATGTCGACGAAGGTGTTCAGGTCGTCGGCGAACCCGAGTCCCTGCTTCGCAGCACCCTTGATCGCGGTGAGGTTGACGATATTGACCGGCGCGCCCGCGATGACCGTGATGCCGGGCCCGCGCCAGTCCTTCTTGGCGTCCCACACGCCAAACGGGTGGTGATCGATGACAAAATCGTAGCTACCGGCCTTGGCTTTGCCCCACACGAGCTCGTTGAAGAACGCGCCGCCGCCGCCCTTTCCGATGACGTGGTTCTTGGCGCCGCTGGCGTCGACGAAGGGATTGAGGTTGCCCTTGGGCACGATATAGAAGTCGGCGCTCGGCAGGATGGTGCCCGGCTTCTTGTAGTCGACGTCACCGGTTACGCAGATCGCCGATCCGACGCCGAATACGACCTTGAACTGGCCCTTGCAGTTGGTGGCGAGAGCCTGTGTGGCCATGGCGTTGGGGGCGACCATCGTGACGATGCTGACGACAGCAGTGAACGCTGTGAGACGGCCACGACGAAAGGGCTGGCTGTGCATGAGGACTCCCCGGCAAGGGCCGTACAGTCGCGGAGTTGGCTGCGCCGTGCAATGGGAACACAGGTGCCGACGACTGACCCACGGTTGAAACCGTGGGCAACGAAATGAGCAAGCCCGCCTGCGCGGGCTGGGCTTCGCGGTCGACATGGCCGTGCCCGCATGGACCGCGCTGAGTGGCTACTTACACAGCCCGGCTTGGCACACGTGGCCACCGCCGCAGGGCATTCCCTGGAACGCGGGTGTGATCTTGCATTTGCCGGTCTTGGCCACGCAGACGTCCATCGTGCACGCGTTCTTGTCGTCGCAGATGTCGGGCGTCTTGGGCGGGGCGATGCAGGTCTTGTTGCACGTGGGGTTGCCCCAGCGGTCGGTGCGGGCCACCCAGGCGTTGCCGCTGTCCTTGGCGATCGAGGTCGGCCCGAGGCCGGCGAGCACGAAGTCGGCGCCGAGTCGCGCGATCGAGGCGGCG
Organism: uncultured Enterobacteriaceae bacterium; assembly: GCA_964560875.1. Taxonomy (GTDB): domain Bacteria; phylum Myxococcota_A; class UBA9042; order UBA9042; family UBA9042; genus CAZLMW01. The sequence continues at coordinate 21,944 of CAZLMW010000042.1, read as the reverse complement.
TCGGTGCCCTGGCCGAGCCCGTGGTGCCAGCGCAGGCGCCCGACAATGTCGGTATGCAGAACCATCGCCTCGTCGCTGACACCGTCGAACGGGCGCGTGCCTGACGCCATCCAGCCGCCGGGTGCCGGTGTCAGGCCGGTGAGGATGAGGTCGCCGGCTTCGGGGTGATTGCGGCTCCACAGCGTCTTACCCGAACCGTCGATGGCGACGAGCCAGGACTGCCGCTTGGCGGCGCCGAGGCCGGGCTGAAAACCTGCCGCGATGGTCGTGCCTTTGCCGGAGAAGCCTGCGCCGAGGGGGGCGACCGCGCGCAGGGAGTCGTGACCGGGGCCGCCGAGCGACTGAATGACCGGGTTGCCGCCGTTGGCGGGGACGCGCGCCCACAGGCCGTCGGTTTTTCCACCCTTGTCGAGCGTGGCGCCGACGACCACGAGGGCGGTTGGCGCCACCTGGGCGATGTCGCGCAGGCGGACGAAGCTGCCGTTTTTGACGTCGACGGATGTGCCGGCCGGTTTGCCGTGGCGGTCAAAGAGGCGGTAGGTGCCGGTGCGGTCCGCGGCTGGTACGCCAGCGGGTCGGAAGCTGCCGGCGGTTGCCAGCGCCCCGTTGTGCAGGACGGTCACCGCCTCGAATACCGCTGAAGCTCCGGGGCCGCTCCATGCTGTGGAGCCGAGCAGGGTGCCGTCCACGTCGACCCGCAGCAGCCACGCGTCCTGGACGCCGCTGCTGGTCTTGTCGCCGGCCGCCACGATCGAGCCATCTTCGGCGATTGCGACGTCCCGCAATCGCGCGCCGCCGGCCGGGCCCCAATGGGTCTGCCACCGCTTGTCGCCGCCCTCGGTGACGCGCACGAGCATTCCGTCGGCGGGTTTGCCGGTGCTCTGGGTCTCCCCAGCGATGACGACGGCGCCGGCTGGCAAGACAGCGACAGCGTGCGCGACGTCGTACTTGGCGCCGCCGAAGGTCTTTGACCACATCCGCTTGTCGCCCTTCTTGCAGGCGCCGATGCCACATCGATCCAGCACGGTGCATGCATCGCCGTCGTTGCACGGCACGGGCAGATTCGTCTTGGCACAGCCCTTGGCCTTGGTGCAGGTCGCGAGCCAGCAACCGCCGCCGCCGCAGCCCTTCTCGGTGAACTTCACGCAAGGCCCGGAAGCCGTGCAGCTGCCGTGGCCCCAGGCGTCCATGCGAAGCAGCCAGGTGCGATCCACGAACGGCCCGCCGGCGGCCACCTGGCTGGATCCGACCGCCGCGAAGCCACCGTCCTTGAGCCTTGTGACCGCGTTGAGCACCTGCCAGCCGGGCCCGGAATGCGCGAAAACGCCGCCGATTCGCGCGCCCGTGGGGCCGATGCGCGCGACCCACCCGTCCGAAGACGCGTTGGCGCCCTGCAGCGATGTGGCGCCGACTGTGATGAAGCCACGGTCGCCTGCAGCGAGGGCCGCAATGTAGCCCTGGCCCGGTTTGGCGGCCGCCCGTTTCCAAGCGACGCCGCCCCGGTTGGTTACCCCGCGCAGCCAGGGCGTCACCTTGCCGGCCGGGTCGATGTCGTAGCCCGCGAGCGCCCACCCGCCACTGAGGTTGTCCGCCTCGAGGCGAGCGATTGCGGTCGCCGCTGTGTGCCCTTTGCCGCCGCCGATGCGCCGCTGCCACGCCAAGCCGCTCTTTGCGACCTGCGCCAGCCACGCTGCCTTGAAGCCGGTGTTCGTGTCGGTCAAGTAGCCCGCCGCCGTCGCCGCCTTGCCGCCGCCGGTCGCGCCCACAAATCGGTCGTCACCGCCGTTTCCTCCCGACCATTGCCAGGCCAGCGCGCCCTTGGTGTCCGTGATCCACAGCGAGCCGTCGGACTTGCCGCCCCCGCCCGGTCGCCAGCCGGCTGCGAAGATCTGCCCTCCGTCGACAGCCACCGCGTTGACGCCGTCGTCACCACCCGCCCCGAACGCGTGGCTCCAAACCAGCGCACCGTGCGCGCTGATACGTGCCAGCCACGCGTCGGACCCACCGCTCTTTCCGGCGACAACGCCCCCGGCGATCGCGCTTTCGCCGCTGCGAGCGAGCGCATGGATGCCGTCGTGGCCCTTGCTGGCGAGGATGTTGTCGGTCAACTGCACCCCGACCGCCGAGTAGCGGGCGACGAACGAATCGCCCGGTCCGTCATCTTTGGCGCGTTCGACCCCTGCGACGAGCAGCACGCCTGCAGACAGCTCGACGATCGCGCGACCTTCGCGCTGTTTCGGTGCGGCCATGGTCTGGGAAAACAGCCGCGGCTTGCCCGATTTGCACGTCTTGGCCGAACACTTGCCCGCCCCGAGACAGGGCGCGGTGGGCGTGCATGGCAGGGCGTTGGCCGCGTGAAAGCAGCCGCCGCCGATCTTGGTCGTGAGCGGTTGGCAGCCGTCGGTCGTGCACAGGTTGCCGTCGTCGCAGTTGCGCGGTTTTCCTTTGCCACACACGCCCGCTTTACAGGGCTCGTCGACGGTGCAGAGGTCGCCGTCCTCGCAGTCTTTCTTGGCGCCGGGTTGGCAGGAGACCCCGCCTTTGCCGTCCGCCTTGCAGCGGTCGTCGAGCGTGCAGGCGTCACCGTCATTGCAGGCTGTGGTTGCGCTCGGGATCGACACGCAGCCGCCCTTGGGGCCGCTCGTGCAGCTGTCGGCTGTGCAGGGGTTGTGGTCGTTGCAATCGACGGGCAGCCCCTTTCCGCATGTCCCGGCCACACAGTGTTCACCGACCGTACAGGCGTTGGCGTCGTCGCATGTCACTGCAAGAGGCAGGCTCACACAGCTGCCGTTGCTGGCGCACGTGTCTTCGGTGCAGAGGGTCCCGTCCTCGCAGTCCTTGAATTTGCCGCCCGCGCACACGCCCTTGCCGCAGACAGTGCCGAAGGTGCAGGGGTGTCCGTCGTTGCAGGCCTTGCCGACGGTCCCGGCCAGCGGACTGGTGACACAAGCGCCGAGCTTGGGTTCGCAGGCGGTGACGACGCACTCCTTGTCTTCGGGCGCGGTGGTGCAGGTGACGGCGGTTCCCGGGACGACGGCGCAGGCGTAGGGCGCGCCCTTGGACTTGTCGCACGACTTCACGCCCACGCACTTGTTGGATCCGCCCTGCGGCATGCAATCGGCGTCGCTGTGACACGCGCATTTGTCGGGTCCGGGCGCGCAAGCTCCGTTGCTGCAGGCATCGCCGATGGTGCACGGCTTGCCATCGCTGCACGCGGCGCCGTCGTCGGGCACGGTCACACAGACGCCGATCGCGGGGTCGCAGGCGCGCTTGGTACACGCCTTGTCCGCCGCCTTGCAGACGATGACAGTCGCGGGGTTGAGCACGCATTTGCCGATGCCCGCGGTCTTGGTGCAGACCAGCGTGCCGTTGCAGGCGTTGCCGTCTTCAAAGCTTTGGCAGTCGTCGTCCTTGGCGCACTCGCAGTTGTTCTTGCCCGGTTTGCACGCGCCGCCCGCGCACGCGTCGCCCACGGTGCAGATGTCGCCGTCGTCGCACGCCTTGGTCCCGCTCGGCAGGAACGCGCACGCCCCCTTCTTCGCGCCCGTCGGCTTGTCGGCGTCACAAACGTCGTCGGTGCACGGGTTGCCGTCTTCGCAGGGTTTGGAGGTTCCGCCGGTGCATTGGCCGCCCTTGCACGACTCGCCGAGCGTACATTCGGTCCCGTCATCGCACGTGAGCCCGTCGGGGGCCGCGGTCGCCACGCATTCGCCGTCCTCGCAAGCGACGATCTGGCACGCCGGCAAGGCCAGCTCGGGACAGTCCGTGTACGACAAACAACCGGCGTCCACCGATGCGGCATCGACCGCGCCGGCGTCGTCGTCCCCGGCGCCAGGTCCTGTGTCAGCTTCGGTGTCGGCCGCGACGTCTGCCTCGGCTTTGGGTGTCGCCGGATCGCTGCACCCCAGGGCAACGAGCAGCGCCATGGCCGGTCCAAGGATCCTCACGCGCGACAGTATGGTGACTCCTCGCCCACAAAGCACGAACCGTACGCGCGCCGCCGTGTTCGATGCCGTCCGCGTGTGTCACAATCCCCGCACTCAAAACGGCAGCGGTTGCATGATTCACGTCAACTACGACTTCGACACGTGCGTGCGCAATTCCGAGAAGGTCCACTGGCGGGTCGATGAGATCCTGCCGGAAGGCGCCGCATTCGACCGATCACGCCCCTTCCTGCCCGAGTCGCTGGCGTGTACCGGCGAGGTGGACGGGCTGGACGCGGACGGGCGGCTGCTGCTCAACCAATTGATGGGCGGCGCCTACCTCAACCTCTTCGGTTTCGTCGAGGAATACATCATCGCGATGGCCGGCCAGCACGCCCACGCCGAGCTTTTTGGCGACAACTCCGCAATGCGGGCGCTGCTCCGGTTCTGCGACGAGGAGCTCAAGCACCAGGAGCTCTTTCGCCGCAGCTTCGCGCTGGTCCTCGAAGCGATCGGTCCCTGCGACGTGCTCGATAATGCGGTGGAGGTCGCGGGCATCATCCTGAGCAAATCGCCGATCGCGGTGCTGCTGACGACACTGCATATCGAGGTCGTCACCCAACACCACTTCGTCGAGACCGTGCGCGATGACCAGGACGTGGATCCGCTCTTCGCTTCCATCCTCAAGCACCATTGGCTCGAAGAAGCCCAGCACGCCAAGATCGACACCCTGCTGCTCAAGGGCATGAGCGCGTCCGCCACCCCGCAGCAGATCGACGTCGCTTTCGTCGAGTACCTGGAGGTCTGCGGCGCGCTGGAAGGCTTGCTGGGGATGCAGGCGGAGATGAACGCGGTGAGCCTCGATGCTCTCGATGTCCACCTCGACGGGCCAGCGCGCACCCAGTTGATCGAGGTGACCGGACGCGCCTACCGACGGATGTTTGTGGCCGCGGCGATGGCTCACCCGCATTTCCTCGCCGTGACCGACGGCCTCGCGGCGATCGCGGGCACCGATTGGGGCACCCGCATTCGCGCCTACGCGGCGGCGATCTGAAGATTCTATGAACCCGACCCCGCACCGACAGCTGATCATCACGAAGCTGCAGCGTCTCGTGGGCGAGGAGCAGGGCAACCGTCTGCTCGACGAGACCCTCGCCGGCCTGGGCATGTCGACCATCGCGTCGGCGGAGGACCGGTTGCAGGTCGGGTTGGCGCTCGTGACCCGCGGCGGCGCGATCGGCATGATCGGCGACGCGATCGCCACCCAGGCTCGTCTGCACTTGGGCGCCGACCGAGGGGAAGTCGCGCGGCTGGCGGGTTCGTTGCCGTTCGCGGCGGCGCTCATCGATGGGTCGAACGACGCGATCATCGCCCAGGACCTCGATGGCGTGATTCGATCATGGAATCGCGGCGCAGAAGAGCTGTTTGGTCATTCGGCGCAGGCGATCATCGGCCAGAACATGAGCGCGATCCTCGATGCGGATGACCGGGTGAGGCTCACGGCGGCGCTGGAGGCGGTGAAGGCCGGCGAATCCGTCGATCTGCCGGACGTCCTTGGTGTTGCGTCCGATGGTCGGGATGTGCCCACGGCGATGATGCTCTCTCCGGTGCGGGACGATATGGGCCACGTGGTGGCGGCATCAGCCATCGTCCGCGACATCAGCAACGACAAGCGCGCCCTTCAGCTCGAGGCCCTCAATACGGACCTGCAACGCTCCAACCGCGACCTGGAACGATTCGCCTATGCGGCGTCACACGATTTGCAGGAGCCGCTGCGGGTCGTTGTCGCGTTCATGGAGCTGTTGCAGGACGAACACGCCGAACGCCTCGATGAGGACGCGCAGACCTACATCCGCTACGCCGTTGAAGCGTCGTTGCGCATGCGCCGCTCGATCGACGGGCTGCTCGCCTTCGCTCGCGCCGACGCGGGCAACTGGCCGATGGTCACCACGGCCATCGCTGACGTGGTCCGCGACGCGCGGTTCGACCTGGCAGCTGCGGAGGCGGAAGACGAGGCACGGATCGAGGTTGCCGAGCTGCCCGAACTGACGACAAATGGGCCCCAGCTCAAGCGTGTCTTCCTCAACCTGCTGAGCAACGCGCTGAAGTTCCGCGGCCCCGACAAGCCCCACGTTGCCGTTCGAGCCAAGCGCCACGGCGAGACGTGGGTGTTTGAAGTGGCCGACAACGGCCTCGGCCTGCCCGAAGGCAAGGAACACATGGCTTTCGAACCCTTCAGACGGCTGCACGTCGTCGCCAAGCGCGGCAGCGGCATCGGCCTGGCGACCGTGCAACGCATCGTCGAGCGCCTCGGTGGCAAGATCTGGGCTGGCAAGTCCGACCTCGGCGGCGCCTCGTTCAAGTTCACGCTGCCGATCGAGCCACCAGCCGCCGCCCGAGGCTGATCCGCCCTTGTCCCGCCGGTTCGTCCCGTCAAGGATGCGGCCATGGCCGCGAACAACTCCAACCGATTGAGCCTTCTGTTCGCAGCGGTGCTTGTCGTTTCAGCGCTGACCGCCGCGCCGCAAAACGCCGTTGCCACAGACGGATGGCGCATCATCGACGGTGACTACGGGGCCGCCACCCGAGTCGGGCGCATCATCGACCTTGGCCGGCCGACCTCACCCGGCGAATTCGGGTTGGAGGGCGGCGCCGTCTTCGTCATGGGGTCGGACAACGGCGGCTTCTCGCGTTCGGCTATCGAGAAGATCCCCGGGGCGTCGCCTGCCGGGCGCGCGGATTGGGGCGTCAGTTGGCAGCCGGCAAACGGCGGACGAGGCTTTTCAGCATCGCGCTGCGGCGGCTACGAGAAGGTCAGCAAGGCGTGCAGCGAGACCGGTGAAGACCAGCCAATCGTCTTCGGAAGCCCCGCAGGTGGACCCGACAAGGGCGGCATGCACCTCATCGCCCACGACGTCGCCGGCGCGCCCGGGTGGCCGGCTTCACTGAAGCTCAAGACGCTGGCCAGGATCACCGGTCTGTCGGTCACGCCTACAGGCAAAACGGGGCGCGCTCCTGGCCTGCTCTATCGCGTCGACGGCGCCGGGTTGTCGGTCTCACCCGATGGCGGCGCCCAGTTCTTCGCGCTGCCGCCGCACTGCCGCCTCAATGATGGGTGGCGGGCCGCTGTGCGTTCGGTGGCCGCCGATGCGGGGTCGCCGGGTCGCGTCGTCGTCGCCTCGGGAACGCCTTCGCATCGTACCTACGACGTCGCCGGCTGCTGGAACTACAACGACCGCGATCCCGCCAAACCCAAGGCCCGCCGCGTCGCCCAGGAATGCTCGCGCCGCCGCATCGCGTGGTCCGAGGACGTCGGTCCCCAGGTCGCCGCATCCATCCTCGCCACCGCAACTCCCGCAACAACGCGCACCGCGGCATACGACGTCGACTTTGCCGGCGGTCAGGGAACGCAGACCACCCCTGGAGCTGCATGGCGCTATGCGTCGGTGGCCCACCTCGCCGTGCCACAGGCGACCCATCGCAAGGGGGCCACCGCCAAGGCGTGCATCCTGAAAACCGCCCCCGCCCAGCTGCCGAAAGGTACGCGCCCCCTCGTCGGCACCGTTCCCGGGCCAGCATGCGGCGCCGATGCCAAAGAGTTCTGTCACGCGACCCGGGGCGGCCCACGTCCCGTCGAGCAAGCCTGTCGCGACAACCGCCAGACCGCCTGCCACTGCCGCGATGAACCCGCCTGCCGCTATCCGATCCCGGGCCCGCTCACCATCGATCCGCGCAACGGGGCCATCTACGCCGTCGCCCGCGCATCCTCCGGAGGCAACCACGCCATCGGCATCTTGATGAGCCGCGACGGCCGCCACTGGATCCGCCATGGCAGTGGGCCATTCACCCGTTTCGCGGTCGGCCGCGCGCCCCAATCCGCCACCTTCACCGACCCCTGGCCATACGCCACCAAGCCGCCCCAGGAACGCGGAGTGAAGCTGCTCACGCACGCCGGTCTCGACGTCGCCAAACCCACCGACGCCAACGCGCTCGACCTCAACGCCAACCCCTCCCTGCTCGTCGATATCGGGCGCATCTCGGTCGCTTTCCGGCCCTGTCGCGACGACGTCCGCTACCTGCCCGATGCCAACGGCGTGCGTCGACGGCGCGGCCACCTTACTTACGCCGTCGCGGTCCAGTGGCGCGATCCGGCGCGGCCCGACGTGCAGCTGTCCGACGTCTTCATCGGCCACGAACCGGCCAACTGCAGCCCCGCAGCCAAGCCCGAGTCCATCCCGGCGCCCGGCCCCCTCGTCTTCCGGAGCAGCCGTGGGCTCGACGCCGAGGAGGCCGCCCCGACCGCCCAATCCGCCCCCACAAGCGCCGCTGTGCTCTTCTCGCCAAGATCGGGCTACCGATGGCTGCCCGAGGCGACCCCAAACCGTCCGACCAAGCTTCCCCTCTCCGCCAGCCGCGCCCGGTTTACGCCCAAACGCATCCTCTGCCGCGTCGACTACCACGCCGCCGCGGTCGCCCCTTCGGATTCGCGCGTCGTCTACGCGTGGGCCTGGTCCCAACAAATCGCCTACCACGCCGGCTCCAACCGGCCGTATCGCGAGGTCGCCGACTCATCGTCTCAATGCGGGTTCTTGTCCGGTTTGTGGCGCTCGGTCGACCGCGGACGGACGTGGCATCTCGCGGTCGGGCGCCACGATCCCCAGGCGCTCGGGGAAGGGCGTCACAACCTGCGCAGCGTCGACCTGACCGTGCTCCCAACCGACGCCAATGCGTTGCTGGTCACGTCCAATCCGCGGCGCCAGATCGCATCGGGGCCCGGTACCTCGGTCCTCTACGTCGCCGCCACCAACGCGCAGGTCTACTCCGGCTCCACGGGCTCCAGGCCCCGCGCCCTCTGCAGGTCTGCTAATGGCAACGTCGTCTGCGATGCCGCCTCTGCCAAATGCATCGCTGCGCCCAAACACTGTCGCTATCCGGCCACGACCCTTGGCGCCATCAGCGGCTCGTGGTGCGACAAATCGCGGGCCCATCCTGACATCTGCGCACTCTGGGGCGCGGGCCGGGCGCCCAAACTCGGCTGCTCCCTGCACAGGCGGGTCGGGTTGCTCCGCTGTGTGCCCGGTGACCCCGCCGCGCCATCGTCGTCCAAGGGCGGCGAACGCAAAGACAGCCCCGTACCCGCCCAATGCGCTCATGTCCCGCGGTGGGCCACCCTGCAGCCGGCCTGGAAGAAAGCCCGCGACACCAAGACCCGCGCCACGCCAACACGTTCACTCACCGCGCGCTGCTCGGCATGCCCATCGACAGCCGGCGCCGCCGCCACCAACGACGTCGACACCGACAAACCCGCGCCCGTTTGCTGCCTCGTCGGCCGGTCGATGCGGCACGAACCCGACCCAACGTCCAACGCCTGCGTCCCGGTGGCCGACGGCAATCACGTGGTCGCGCCAACCCGCACCCTGACCCGCGGCCACAGCAGCGGTTCGGTCCACGACGCCATCACGGTGTCCGGCAAGGCCCGGCCCGGCAAGCTCCAGCGCGGCACGTTCTTCGCGCTCGGCATGGATGACCGCGACACTGGCATCGCGAAACACAACGGTGCCAATCACAACCGTGGGCGTCGGATGCAGTTCTCGGCGATGTCCCGTTGGCTGCCCGACGCGCATCATGTCTTCAAGACGGTCCGACCTGACGCCATTCGCGCGGTTGTCGCCCTGGCCGCCGATGAATCGACCCCCGGACGCTTGTGGGGGCTCGCCAACGGCAGCGGCTCGTCATCGGACTTCTTGCGCGTCGTGCAGGTCGACGACTTCGACGCCCCATTCGCTAGCAAGCCACGGCGTCCCGGGGTGCGTATCTACCCCACGCTCTTGCCCTCGGGCGTACCCCGCAACGGCGCGCCCATCTTCGCCAACGGTCGGTGGTCGGGACGCGGGCTCGTGCGCGGCCACAACCGCGTGCGCCTTGCCCAGGGACACCCCCACAGCCTGCTCATCACCGCCGCACCGGGCGTAGGCGTGCTTGTCATCCCCACCCGCTTGCTCACGGAAACGGCCGCGTCCGCGTGGTCCACGATGCTCCATGGCGCCGACCAGCTGCTCGGACCCGTGGCCCGTCCCATCGCCCTCTCCGACGGCAAAACCACAGCGCTGATGGGCACCTGCGCGACCGACATCGCGGTGGACGGCAACAGCCTCTTCATCACGGTCGGCCGCGCCGCCACCGAGCTCAAGAGCGCCCAAAACCCCGGCTGTGTCGGTCTTTCACCCGGGCTCTACCGCGCCGAAATACCCGCCATCGAAACCAAACCCGGCGCACCCGGTGACGCCGCCTGGGCCTACAAGGGACCCGCGCCCGTCGGTCGCCTCATTCGCGCGTTCAATGACCCTCACGCCGTCGCCATCCACGTCGCCAAACGCGCTGAAAACGTGCAAGAGATCCGCGTCGTGATCGCCGATTGGGCCGGCTATGGACCGCGCGACGGCTGCAAAGGCGCGCTCTGGCTGGGCACATCGAGCACACCGTCCGTGGACCTCAAGTGGGGTGTGATCCGCCGCACCGACGCCGTCACCGCGCTGCATATCCAGGCCCCACCAGCGGACACCACCGGCCGCGCCGACATCTGGTACGCCATCAGCTCACAAACCAGCCGCGGGTCCTGGTACGGCGGCGACCGCATCGGTCCGCGTCCCGGCTTCCGACCCCAGCAATCGCTGCGCCGCGTTCCCCCCAGCCACGCCGGCGTCTATCGGCAGACGCTCATCGGTTTCGCGGCCGACCGCACCCTCTTTCCGCCCCGCGCCGACGCCGACATCGTGCCCGCCAACTGCATGACAGCACCGCCTTTCGGCCGCCCGGGAAATCGCCAGGTGCACGGCGAAAGGTGCGATGACGCCACCGGACTCTGCCGGATGTACGCGGGTGTGCTGCCCGGCCGGCGCTCGATCGGACCCGCCAACGCAGGCCAGATGTACAGCGCGCTCACCGGACGGTGGGGTTTGGGCGTCGTCAGCGGCACCGTCTACGGTCAAGGCGCCTGGTTTTTACCCCGGCGACCCGACTGAAACGCACGACGAACAGGCCGCCGTTCAGTTCGATTCGTAGCGGCCTTTTTGGAACTCGAGGTTCTTCTTGTCGTTGGCGTAGGTCGCGCTCTTGGAATCAAGCGCGTCGATCCGCCCCTGGATGGCCTTGGCTGCAGCGGTTTTTTCCTCGTCGCTCATGTCGCCGGGCAGCTTTCCGGTCGTCACGCCAACCGCGGTTAGCGGCAGGCGTTGTTGGGACGTTTGGGGGGACGATGGGCCATGATGCGACGCTACCAGCCGCGTCGACGGTCGCCACCCTACGCAGAACCTACGTCACGCAGGACCTACTTCTTGGGCGCGGCGCCTTTGCTCAGGCCGTCACCTTTGCGGTCGAGGTAGCTCAAGAGGCCGTGCATGTAGGCGCGGTAGACGGCTTGACCGAGCTTGCTCTGACCGCGCGGCGTCAAGTGCGCCATGTCGTGCCAGACGTAGCCCTTCTTGACCCACTTGTTCATGTCGCCGACCTCTTTCATCCACTCGCGGGCGTCGAAGAATGCGCAGCCCGCTTCCTTCGCGACCTCGCGCTGCCAGCCGATCATGCGCGCTGTGTTCGGGTCGTTGATCACGCCCTTGCGCGTCTTCTTGCCGTGTTCGGTGGGCGACATGACCAGGCACGGCTCGTTGGGCCGGGCGATCCGCAGCCGCTCGATGACCCGCAGGTAGCGCGACATGTACTTGTCTTTGCTCACGCGGTCGTTGCGCGAGTTGCCGCCGTAACTGAGCACAAGCATGTCGGTCGGCCGCCGGTCGAACTGCCGCTTGAGGTGGCTCTCCGAAGCGTTGCGCCAACGGCTCGCCCGGGCGCCGACCACGCCGAGGCTGTCGTAGACCACGCCCTTGTCACGCTCGAACACGACGCCGAACAGCCGCATCCAGCCGCTTTCGACCTTCACGGTGAACTTGTGCTTGCCGTCGGGGACCTTCCACTTCTTCCACCGGTCGCCGGTGTCCTTGCCGACCTTCTGCACGTGCCGCTTGCCGTCGACGTACAGGCTCATGCGCCCCATCGCGACGCCGCGGAACCACAGCTCGATGAAGCTGGCGGACGTGCCGGCGCCCTTGCGGGAGGTCTGCGCGGTGAACTTGCTGCCCATCTGACCCAGCGCTGCGACGCCGCCGTAGCCGTACGACTTGTCCTTGAGCGAGCCGCCCAGGAAGTTGCGGGCCTTCCAGCCGTCGTTTGCGCTGCGTCGGATGCCCTTGTGCTTGTACCACTTGGTCCGGGACGCCACGAGCGTGAAGCCGTGGCCGCCGTCGCCGAAGCGGCGCTGCAACATCACACGGATGGCGTGGGTGATGCCGTCGTTGGCCAGGTGTGAGTCGCCGTAGTGACGCACGCGGACCTTGTCGCGCTCGTTGTAGGCCAGCTCCACCAGCGCCTTGTAGAACGGGTCCAGCAGGTGCTCGGGATCGTCGATCCAGGTCTTCTGGCCGGCGAACGTGTCTTCGTTGAGCAGCAGCGACGCCGGGCGCTCGACCATCGGTTCTTCGTCGGTCGAGTCGCGCAGCAGCGGGTGATCGCGCCCCTTCGGATCGGCGACCTTCTTGGCGGGTCTGGCCGCGGCGACCTTCTTGGGTGTCTTGCCTTCGGGCGTTACAGCGGCCTTCCTGGGCGGCTTCTTGCTGACGTCCTTGCCTTCGAGGGCGGGGTCTTCGGGCAGCAGACCTTCGACGTCGCCGTCCAGACCTTTGGTCCCGCCTTCGCCAACAGCCGGCATCGACAGCTGCGTGTTCAGCGTGCTCTTGGGCGCCGAAAACGTGATCGCGCGCACCAGCGGCGAGGCGTCGATGAGATCGAGGTAGCGGTAGTCTTCCATCGAGTCGTGCGCATACGGAATCGCGCAAAACGCCAGGAAAACCGCCGCGACGGTGCCGAAATGGCGAAGCGCGGGCGCCGCAGCATCGATGGGGTCGCCGGGCTTGGCGGTGCGCGGCTTGCGGTAGTTGCGAGGTGCTTCCATCGACCGCAATGACGCTCCAGCCCGGTGGTTGGTCTCTCGTGTGTTGGTGAGGGGGCCACTGTGCTTGCGCGGCTTGTCGCGTGCAACCTTGGCAGGTCGACGGATTTCGCCGGTTGTCCGCGTGTTCGAGGCCCCCGGGTTCGAAGACGTATCGCGCCGCTCACCACCGTCGGTGGAGGAGGAGGGCGGACCGACTGTGGGACCAAATCGCACGGTTTTGGGGCTCTTAGAATTGGAAGTAGATGAAGGGGACGACGTCGGTTTCGGCGACTGTGGCCACGACCGCGGCGATTCCGGCGAGCGCGGCGCCCTGGGCGACCGGTGTCAACGTCTTGAAGTGTTCGCGCGCGTCATCGACCCAGGCTCGCGGTGTCCAGTGGATGGCGTAGCTGATGCCGAGGATCCACCACACACCGGAGCTGATACGCGACAGGCCCCAGCCGTTGCTCATGAGCGCGACCGTGTAATCCCAGGACTCGGAGAACCCGTCGGCGCGGAACAGGATGCGGGCCAGGACCACGAAGTTGAACGTGACAAAGACCTTCCACAAGACCTGGTGCCAGTCCTGCGGGCGCTGGTCGTAGAGCGGATCGGCCGCCTTCTTACGCCGGACCAGCACGCGGTTGATCGAGACCGCCACACCGTGGATCGCGCCGTAGACGACGAATTTCCAATCCGCGCCGTGCCACAAGCCGATGAGGATCAGCGTGATGAACGTGTTGCGGTGGGCCATCCAGACGCCGCCGCGCGAGCCGCCGAGCGGGAAGAAGACGTAGTACCGAAGCCACTGCGACAGCGTCTTGTGCCAGCGCCGCCAGAAGTGGGCGACGGAGGTGGCCTGGTAGGGCCGGTCAAAGTTCTCGGGCAGCTTGTAGCCGAGCAGCCGTGCCGTGCCGATTGCGACGTCCGTGTAGCCGGAAAAATCACAATAAATCTGCATAGTATACGCATATAATGCGACCATCAGTTCGGCCGATGAGTACAGCGACGGATCGGAGAACGCGCGGTCGACCATGTTCACCGCCAGGAAGTCGGCGATGACGACCTTCTTGACGAGGCCGCGGGTGATCCGGAACAGCGACGCGGAGACGTCTTCGCTCGTCAGCCGGGGCTTGAGATCCAGCTGCGGCAGGAAGTCCTGGGCGCGCACGATGGGGCCGGCGACAAGCTGCGGGAAGAACGTGACATACAACGCGAATCGGCCCAGCCGTCGCTCGGCCGGGATGTCGCCGCGGTAGACGTCGATGGTGTAGCTGATGGTCTGGAACGTATAAAAACTGATCCCGACCGGCAGCACGATGTTGAAGTGCGGGATCGCGGCGTCGAGACCGACCGATGACAGCACGCCGCCGACCGTTCCAAGGAAGAAATTCGTGTACTTGAAGTAGCCGAGCAGGCCGAGATTGCTGGCCAGCGAGAGGTAAAGCAGCTTCTTGCGCGTCGTCTCGTCGGTGCGCGGCGTGTCTTCGATCTTCTTGGCGATGACGAAGTCGACGATGGTCGAAAACGCGATGAGCCCGATAAACCACGGGTGCCAGCTCATGTAGAAGAGCCAGCTCGCCATCAGCAGGAAGGCCAGGCGCAGCGCCCTCATGCGGGCAAGACCCCACGAGACGCCGACAACGACGACCAGGAAGACCGGGAACAGCAGGCTGTTGAAGAGCACCGGTGGGTCCTGCTAGCAGACTGCGGGGAACGTGTTTTCCCCGCAGGTGCCGTTTGCTTGCAAGGGGGATTCAGTCAATCCCCCTCGTCTGAAAAAGCGTGGTTCTTCCGACTCACCCCAAAGTCGAGCAGACTGTACCGGCTCAATTCGAATCACGATTCTCGTTTCCCCGCAGTCTGCTAAGTGGCTTTTTGGGTCATGGACGCGTCCTCGGCGGCCGAGGGGTCGTAGTCGGATGTCACCCACGCGTGCATCGCAACGCGGGTTTGGTACCAGGCGGGTTCATCGAGCCGCAGTCGTGCGAACTGCAGGTAGAGCCCGTCCAGCACCGATTCCAACTCGTCGAGCAGCGACAACCTTTCGGCGAGTCGCTCCTCCTCGTGGTCGCTGATCACGGTCGGGAGCTTCACGCCGGATAAGGCGAAGGTCGCGGCATCCACAGTCACCTCGAAGTGCCGCTCGTCAAGGTCCAGCAAAAGCGTAGCCTTGGCCACTTTTTTGCCGGTTTTCAGGGCCGCTCGCGCCTCGTCGGTGAGCGCGGGGCTGTCCGACGCGATCGAGCTGTTCTCCTGGGCGGGTCCCAGCGAGGTCAGCAGCATCCTTTGCGCAAACAAAACACGCACAAAGCCGACGCCATCGACGTCGACAACATCGGCGTTGGACTCGGCGGCGTACCAGAGCCATGTCAGGAACTCGCGGCCGAGGTGGTTGAGGCCGTCGCTCATGGGGCCTCCGGCGCCGGTTCGGGCGCGGGCTCGTCGGTGCTCTGACCGGTCTGGCTCCCAGGGTCTGGGCCCTCAGGGTCTGGGCTCTCAGGGTCTGGGCTCCCAGGGTCTGGGCTCCCAGGGTCTGGGCTCTCAGGGTCTGGGCTCTCAGGGTCTGGGCTCTCAGGGTCTGGGCTCTCAGGGTCTGGGCTCTCAGCGTCTTTGCTTTCACCCTCTGCGCGCACGCTCCGCGGCGGGTTGACGTGCAGGTGAAAACGCTCGGGCTCGACGCCGCCCAGCCGGGCGAGCTCGTCGTCGGTGAAGCCGCGCATCCAGAGCAAGCCGCGCGGGCCGAGCTCGTTGAGGTTGAGACCAAACGTCTTCTCGAAGCGCTCGATGAAAAAGCCGACCGTGGACTTGGAGGTGCTGATCAAACGGAGCTCGCCCGTGCCGAGGTTCCAGATGGCCTCAGCGAGCTGCATCTTCGGCAAGCTGAGCGAGCGCAGGTTGCGGCGGACGTCGGTGCGGATCTGTTCTTTTTCGGCGCGTGTCAGCTTGGGGCGGCCAAACTCGGCGAGCTTCTTCTTCTCGCGATGTTTGACGTGTGCCCGCAGCGTCGCCGCCGGCACTTTCAGGGTGTCGATGCGCAAACACAGCGGGATCACAGGCCCGGTCTGGACCAGCTCGTGGGTCTTGAACTGGGTCGACAGCGGGTCATCCAGCCGCACCCAGCCGTGCACCACCTCTTCGTCGCTTTGCGCGTCGAGGTCGCGGAACTGGTTTTCGAGGAGCGCGTCGGTGTACGGCTCCTCGAATTGCTCGGGGATGTCCCCCATCGCGACGAGGCGAATGTAGCCGATGCTGCCCTTGCTCAAGCCCATGGAAGCCGTTCCAGTGCGGTGTTGGCGAGCCGCGGATCAAGCGGCGCCGATCGCGTTGCAGTCACGCGAACAGGTGCTTCTATGCGGCGGGGGATCCCGTGTCAATCACCGGATCCCTGTCGGCTGTACATGGCCGCGTTGGTGGCCTCGCGGCGCAACGCCCACTTGACGCAGCAGTACGATCGGCTCGTCAGCCGGGGCAAGCCCCCCCGAAGGTCGCTCTGGTGGCTGTCATGCGCAAGCTGCTCATCCACATCAACAGCCTGGTTCGAGAGGGGGGTGATCCGAGCAGCCGCCGAAGGCGTCCTTTTTCAGACGTCGATTATGGAAAACCGTCTGGAAACAGGATGTTATATGTGCCGGCGCCGATGGATTGTGCGCCAGCGGCGCGCGGTCATTCTTGCTCGGGGATCCCCAGCGAGCCGCCAAACAGCCGAATGCCCTCGCGGTGGATGGTGAGCACGGCGGAACGCTTCAGCCACCTCGGCACGGTCACTGCGCCAACTCCTTCATCGTGTTGCGATATCTCGTCATGTGCTCGCGCGCCACCCGAACCTGCTCGTCGTGTTCCGGGTCGTAAGGCGTGATAAGCAGGCCCTCAGCCGTACGTACGATCGTTACCTGATCGCCCTTTTTGAGACTCAACTCAGCGTGTCCCTTGGGATGACGACCCCGGTCGAGTTTCCGATTCCCGTCAGCTTTGTTGTCACGATGCCCATGGTGTCTCCGTTCGTACACTCGTTGTACCGTCGGTGTCAGCTGTTCTCAAGCACAGGGATGCCGGTCGACCGCAACGGCCGCCGCCTTCCCGCACCATGCGTCGTCGTCTTTGCTAAGCTGCTACACGTCGGTCGGTCTGACCACGGCCCGGTTTGTGGGGGCAGGCGTGCAAACCTTGTGCCCGGTTTGGGCGCTATCAGCTTGCATTCTTCTGCAGCCATGCGTTGCAGCGCCTCGCTCTCGCCGTGAACGCTTTGGCAATCGCTGCGTCGACGGTGCCGGATTCAGCCTCACCGGCGCGTTGCGAGTCGTCGCGCCGCCGACCGCAGCAGCAACCACCGCGACATCGCCGCCAGTTCGTTGTTGTCCCCGATGTGCAGCGACGCGGGGACCCCGCCGTCCTTGATGAAGCGGCGCAGCGCGCCGTGGCTTGCGAGCTCGGGTCGTAGGCGCGGGAGCAGCTGGCTCAGAAGGCGCGGGAAGTTGCCTTTGCCCTGGACTCGGTCCTTGCCCAGCACGCTGTAGTCCAGCCGGTCACCGTACGCATGGATGCGGCGCAGTGGCCCGACGGCGACGATCTCGACCAGCTCGCGGGACGAATGGTCGGTCCGCGTTTGCACGTCACCGCCCTTGTTGCGGATGGCCTTGATGACCTTGCCGGCGCCGATTCCGGTGGACAGCGCGAGCGCCGCGGTGCCGATCCCGACCTTCTCCTTGGTCACCGTCGTTGTCGTGCGGGTGATCTGCTTGCGCGCCGGCAGCACCAGCACGATTTGCCGCCACGGCACCTTCTCGGGCGGGCCGGTCAGCTTCACCTGGGTGTAGAGCGCGTCTTCGTGGCTCGGGTCGAGGCGGCTGGCGGTGAGCGGGCGCGGCAACGCGGACATCATCGATTGGTGCACCGCATAGCTGAGCGCGCCGGCGTCGGTCAGGGCCGTGGCGAGGGAGCGGGCGTCGACTTCGCTGAGTCTCTGGGCCGCGATCCCTTTGCACGCTCGCAGCTGACGAGCATGGTCCATGGCCGTACCACCGAACATGGTGGCCCACGCCTGTGCCGCCGCCTGCACATCGGCGGGGGGCCACACATCGAGGACGACGAGATGATCGGTCATGGGGTCGGCTCAGTCACACGTTACGGGTTTGCATAGCCGGCAGACAGCTTGTCGGGATACGCGATCGTGAAGCGCTTGTTCGGGCCGAGTTGCGTCGCCTTGAAGCTCGCCTTTGCGCCGTCGGGCCACGTCACCGCCACCGTGTAGTCGCAGCCGCTGTCGCCCAGGCCGAAGTGCTGCCAGCGCGTGTCCATCGAGTTGTGCATGCCGCGGCTGCTCTTGACCTCGCGCGTTTGGCCCGAGGCGCCGGCCACCACGAGCTGCACCCGCGTGCCGATCGCGTCGCGATTGACCTTCTTGCCGTCGCCCACAAAGAACAGCTGCAGCCATGGCAGCTTGTTGCCCAGGTCGTTGCGGAACAGGAAGTTGGGCCGTCCGCCACCTGTGTCCCGTCCGCCGACGAGCAGGTCGAGATCGCCGTCGTGGTCGATGTCGGCCCAGCCGTGGTTTTGCGCACTTTTCATCGCCAAAAGGTCCTTGCAGAACCCCCCGGTGTGGCAGATCTCGTGCGCGGCTTTGCAGTCGGCGTCCTTGGTGCACGGGTTGCGACACCGCTTGGCGAGACACTTCTCGGGCGCCTTGCAGGTGCTGTCGTTGGTGCACAGCTCATGGCTCGCGGACGGCGTGTTCTTGGTCGCATTGATGCCGCTGTCCGGGCCGATCGAGGCAAAAGTGCCGTCCTGCTGTTGGTGCATCAGCCCAAACCACGCCTTCTGGTCGATGCCGGTGTAGTTGCCCTCGTACTTCTTGTCGCGCGAGATGGACAGGTCGAGCCGGCCGTCGTTGTCGAAATCCACCATCGCGCCGTCGACGTCACCCTCGTTGAAGGGGAGCTTGCGCAGCACGAACTCGTTTTCGAGCTTGAAGTTGAGCGATCCACCACTCGCCTCCTTGTTGATGAGCAGCTGGCTCGGGTCCGACCAGGTCCGCGAGTAGTTGCCGGCGTTGGGGTGGCTGATGGCGGTATGAAAGATGTCCATGCGCCCGTCGCCGTTGACGTCGCCACAGTCGCTGCCAAAGCCGTTGCTGCCGATGTAGCCGGCCGCCTTGGGTTTGGGTTCATCGGTCTTGAGCGTGCCGTTTTGGATGAGCCAGTAGTTGCCGGTCTTGAGGAACGCGAAGCCCGCCTCGCTCGCGACGTTGGTGAAGTTGCCCTTGCCGTCGTTGAGGTACAGGGCGTTGTGGCCCGATGCGACGGACACGCCGTAGTTGCTGACGACGATGTCGAGGTCGCCGTCGTTGTCGAGATCGCACGAGAAGCTGCCGTTCGTCGGCTGGCTCTTGTTGTCTTTGAGCTGGCTGGACTTGTCGGTGAACGTGCCGTCTCCGTTGCCGAATAGCAGGCGGTTGGGCGACTTGTAGCTGGTGTGGCCCATGCCGATGAAGAGGTCGAGCTTGGCGTCGCCGTTGAAGTCCGCGAAGACCGCGTTGGCGGCGACGTTGGGCACGACTTCGACGCCGCTGTTGGACTTCTTGGTGAAGACGCCGTTGCCGTCGTTGAGCAGGATCTGGTGGGTCGCGCCGTTCATGAGCACGTCGAGGCCGGCAAAGCAGTCCTGGTCGCCGTCGTTGTCGACATCGCCGAACGCCAGGAAGCCCGCTTGGACCTTGCGCAGGTTGGTCTTGTCGGAGATGTGCTCGAACGTGCCGTCGCCCTTGTTGCGGTAGATGAGGTGCTCGAGTGGGATGCCCTTGGTCGCGTTGGGGAAGAGGCTGTGGCAGACGATGTCGTCGCGGCCGTCGCCGTCGATGTCGACGAAGCCGAGCCTGCTGTGGTCGTTGATCGGGATCGGCTTGGCACTGCCGTGCACCACGTTGTCGACGCGGATGCCGCTCGAAGCGGAGATGTCCTTGAAAAAGCCCGTCCCGATGGGGGCAATCACGCCCTTGGGGCAGACAGAGGCCGTATCTTCGGGCGTTTTCGCGTCTGATGTTGCTGAAACCGCGTCGTTTCCGGCCCCAGCGTCGGTCGTGTCGCTGGTGGCGCCGGCGGTGTCGGTCGCGCCGCTGCCGGTTGGTGTCGTTTCTTCGCCGCAGCCGTTGATAATCAGCGCGATCGAGAGGAGGGCCGTTGCTGTGAAAACGTGCCACTGGGGCATCTTCTTGAGAGCATTCATGGCAGCGCGTATAGCACACCCACCTGTCCCGTCGTGCTCGCAAGTGCTATGCACCGTTGATACACCGGAGCCCCGATGACCGCCGCAATAGAATCCGGCCGCTTCTGTCCCCGGTGCGGGTCCTCCACGACCGAGCCGCATTGTCCGCGGGACCACGTCCCAACGATCGTCCCCGGCGTCAAGCGGCGCGAGACAATCCCGACCGGCGAATTGCTGGCCAACCGCTACCTCATCGGTGGTCAGATCGGGCAGGGCGCAAACTCGACTGTGTATTCGGCGCGCCATGTCGTCACCGGCCACAACGTCGCCGTGAAGGTGATGAACCCGTCGCCCACCCTCGATGTCGTCGAAGCCGCGCGGCTGTTCTACGCCGAAGCCGAGCTCACCTCGCGGCTGGTCCACCCCAATACGGTCAAGGTTCACGACTTTGGTCAGTCCGACGCCGGTGAGATCTTCCTTGTCTGCGAGCTCATCGAGGGCAACTCGGTCGCCCGTCGCTTGCGTCGCATGACGCGCCAGGGTCGGGTCATGAGCCTGCAAATGGCCACCATGGTCGGCGTGGGTGTGCTTCGTAGCCTCGGTGAAGCTCATTCGCGCGGCCTCGCTCACCGCGACATCAAGCCCGAAAACATCATCCTGCACCGCGCGGGTCCCGATGACCTCGTCATCAAGGTGCTCGACTTCGGCATTGCGGCGATCTCCAACCTGCGCGAGACCAACCCCGGATCACAGCAGGGAACGCCCGCGTACATGAGCCCCGAGCAAGCGCTGGCCAAGCCGGTCGACGGGCGCACCGACATCTATTCGCTCGGGATTACGCTCTACTACTGCCTCACCGGCACGCTGCCGTTCGACCATCCCGACGCGATTCGGCTCGCCTCGATGCACGTCACCGAAGACGCGCCGATGCTCGGCACCCGCAACGATGCGCTGTCCGGTCACCCCGTCGAGGCTGTCATCATGCGCGCCATCGCTAAGGATCGCGGCGCCCGCTGGCCCGATGCGGTCGCGATGCGCAAGGCGCTGCTCGAGGCGACCGATACGACCGACCTCTTCCTGGTCGACGACAGTTTTCAGTCAACGGTCGTGCCGCGTGCTCGCCCGATGCAGCACCGGGACGACGAAGAAGACTTGCCCGACGGCCTGGATGCGACGCTTTCGGGCGCTTTCGAGCCGGTCGACAGTGGCGACAGCGGGCTCGATGAAACCGGGGAGATGCACCTCTTCGACGCGCCCACAGCCCGCGCGGCATCCATCCGCAACCGCGAACCCGCCGCCGTGTCTTCCGAGCCGCCGCCAGTCCCCGTCTCCGCCACCAAGAACGCGCCCAAATTCGCGCGTACCGCTCGCGTCGTCGTCGATACACCCGCCGAGATCTCGGCCGAGGGGCTCAAATCGGGCGGCGTCAGCTTCGACGAGAGCGACGTGACGCTGGACGCGCTGGCGATCGACCTTCCCGGCCTGAACGTGCCGAAGTTCAACGCGTCGGGCGCGTCGGACGTCCCGGACGGCAGCGCGAAAGGTGTCGGTCGGCAGCAGTTCGCCAAGACGAACCTGCAGTTTGGCAGCCGCTTGCCCACGACGGTCGACCCCGCCGACGAAACCGCCCGCCCGGGCGAGACCATCGACAGCGACGAGTAGCGCGCTGGCAGGACGGAGCACTCCATGAAAGGGCTTGGCCTCGGGCTATTGATCCTCGGCGTGCTCGCCGCGCTCGTAAGCGGTGGAGCAGCGGTCGGGCTCATCGTCGCGCCCAAAACCATCAGGCCCGATTGGAAGTCGCTGACTGAGCGATAACCCGGGTCCGGGCCACCCGA
>CAZLMW010000041.1:0-61224 GCA_964560875.1 uncultured Enterobacteriaceae bacterium | reverse complement strand
CCCTGTCCAATGCGCCCCTGTCCAATGCGCCCCTGTCCAATGCGCCCCTGTCCAATGCGCCCCTGTCCAATGCGCCCCACCGCCAAGCGCTCTCGCACATGGATCGGCACCGCGGCTCGGACTGCCGGTGTTGTGGCTTGTCTTGCGTTTGTCGTCGCGTCCTGCGGCGACGAGGACAAGGCGGGGGGAGACGGTAACGGCGCGTCCAGTTCCGGCGCGTCCTTGCCCGATGGCTTTGGCGGGTTCGGCAACGACGACACCGGCAGCAGCGGTGGCTCATCCAGCTCCGGCGGCGAGGATACCGGCGGCAGCGGCGCCGGCGTGGATGGAGGCATCGACCCCGAGAACACGCCGTGTTTCGAACCCGGCACGTGGGGCTGCCCGTGCAAGAAGGCGGACGATTGCGACAGCGGCCTGTGCATCGAGTCCGCGGGCGGCAAAGTCTGCACCAAGACCTGCGTGGATACCTGCCCCCTCAACTGGGAGTGCACCCAAAAAAGCGCGTCGGACACCACGTTCATCTGTTTGCCGCGTTTTGTGACTCTTTGCCGCCCGTGCAAGGAGCACAAGGATTGCGGCGGTGGCGCAGCCGGGGTCGGCGAGGCGAAGTGTCTGCCTTTTGAGAAGAGCGAGAATTATTTCGACGGCCGCTTCTGCGGAGCCCCGTGTGGCGAGGACGACGAGTGCCCGGACAAATACCAGTGCAAGACCATCAAGCTGGACAAGGAAGCCGAGACCAAGCAGTGCGTGCCCAAGTCCAAGGAGTGCGCGTGCAGCAAACAGGCCGTTGACCTGAAGCTGTCGACCGAGTGTTGGCGGACCAACGAGTTTGGCACCTGCAAGGGCTCGCGGACGTGCACGACAGAAGGCCTCACGCTCTGCAATGTCGCGCAACCGGCGGCGGAAGTTTGTGATGGCGACGACAACGATTGCGACGGCGAGACCGACGAGGAAGGCGCGATCGGCTGCAAGGTGTATTTCCCCGACGCGGACGGCGATGGGGCCGGTATTGGCAAGGGTAAGTGCCTGTGCAAGTCGCCGGGACCGGGTCATGCGCTCGCCGGTGGGGACTGCAACGACGCGGCCAAGTCGATCAAGCCCGGCGCCAAAGAGGTCTGCAACGGCATCGACGACAACTGCAATGACAAGATCGACGAGGCTGGGGCGACCGGCTGCAAGGTCTTCTTCAAGGACGCGGACAACGACCTGTTCGGCGACGCCAACGACGCGGCCTGCATCTGTGACACGGCCAACACCGGCGGATACGTGGCGCAGGCCGGCGATTGCGACGACAAGGACCCGACGGTCAAACCCGGCGCGACCGAGATTTGCAACGGCAAGGACGATAACTGCAACGAAAAGACCGACGAGGCCGACGCGCAGGGGTGTACGCCCTACTTCATCGACGGCGACAAGGACGGCTACGGGCCCAACGACAAGTCCAAGTGTCTGTGCGGCAAAGACCCGATCTACACCGCGAACAAGGCTGGCGACTGCGACGACAACGACAAGGACGTGTTCCCGACCAAGACGGAGGCATGCAACGGCAAAGACGACGACTGCAACGGCAAAACCGACGACGGTGCCGCGCCCAAGTCGTGTCCGGCCCTGGCTTCCGGGGCGCCGGCGTGTGTTGGCGGCAAGTGCACGGCCAACTGCCCGCCCGGCAAGTTCGACATCGACGGTCAGTACAACAACGGCTGCGAGTGCAAGGCCGATGACAACTACGGCAAGATCGGCGGGACGTGTCCGGGGGCTGAGGATCTCGGCAACATGGGCGACGGCGGCAGCAAGGTCATCGTCAGCGGCAACGTGATGCCCGGCGAGGCGGGCGATTGGTTCAAGTTCAAGGCGGTTGACGGCCCCGATGTGGCTGGCTGCGACTCGTTCCACGTGCGGGCTCGCCTGTTGAAGAACCCCGGCAATATCTTTGTGGTCGACCTGTATCGGGGCGGATGTGCTGGGGCGAACCAGATCTGCAAGGGCCAGGTCGATACCGAGTGGACGGTGGCGTACACCGGGTTGCCGTACGGTCCACAGGCCAAGCCCGGGCAGGCGAGCGGCGCGGTGAAGAAGAGCCCCAAGCCGCTGCCGGGTGGCGAATGTAAATGCAGCACCAAGAAGGGCGCGACCGGACCCGGGCAGCCGGGTATGAACGTGTGTCTGGACAACTCGGCGACGTTCTTTGTGCGCGTTAGTCTCAAGCCTGGTGCCAAGCCTTCGTGCGACTACTACAAGCTCGAGTTGAGCAACGGGTCGTACAAGCCGAAGAAGACGAAGTAAGAGCCATGAGCCTACCGACCGCTGCGATTGCGCCGTTTATCGCGCTTGTGGTCGCGCCAATCGTCGCGCTGAGCGGCTGCGGCCAGGAAGCTGCGCCCTACGCGTCGGCGCCCAAGAACCAAGCCCCCGACATCAAGGTCGCCTGGGGTGTCGATTCGGGCGCGTCGAGCGGGTCTTCGAGCGGCGTTGCTGACGCGGGTTCGACCGCTGACGGCGCGTCTTCGGGTGGAGCATCTTCGGGCGGAGCGTCTTCGGGCGGAGCGTCTTCGGGCGGAGCGGATAGCGGCACGTCTTCAGGAACGACATCGTCAGGTGGCTCGTCCGGCGGGGATACCACGACGGGTCCAACGGACACCGGTGGCGGGACATCGGGTGCGTCGAGCGGTTCGGTCGATGCGGGCTCGGGGTCGGACGCGGATCAAGCGTGCGGCGACGCGCTCTGCGACGCGAAGATCGGCGAGTCTTGTTCGACGTGTCCGGCCGACTGCGGCGACTGCTGCGGCGATGGCAAGTGTGACCTGACCAAGTTCGAGACCTGCACGACCTGCGAAAAGGACTGCGGTCCGTGCAAGGCGGTTTGCGGCGACGGAAAGTGCGAAAAGCAGCTCGGTGAGACGTGCATGACCTGCAAACCCGACTGCGGCTCCTGTCCCGCGACGTGCGGCGACGGAAAGTGCGAGACCGGCATCGAAACCTGCGCAACGTGCGCCAAGGACTGCGGGCCCTGCAAACCGGTGTGTGGCGACGGAAAGTGCGAGGCGCCGACCGAAAACGCGGCCAACTGCGCCAAGGACTGCGTGGTTTCGGCGTGCAAGCTTCCGTGCGACCCGGTGACTTTCAAGGGATGCGTCGGTGCGGCCGTGCAGTGCTACCCCAACCCGTCGCTCAACAGCGCCAGCTGCGCGTCGGTCGGCAAAAAGAGCAAGGGCCAGGCGTGCACGGCGCCCAACGAGTGCAAGAAGGGCATGCTCTGCGTCAACCAGCTGTGTCTGAAGGTGTGCGATACGAGCGGCGCGACCGGCGTCAACTGCGGGGCTGGTGAGACGTGCGACAAGCTCGTTTCGGGCGGTAAAGAGCTGCCGTGCAATATCGGCGCGTGCTTTGGCAACACCGCATGCAACCTGCTCACCTCGACGGGGTGTCCCGCGACCCACAACTGCATGCCGTCTGGCGGTGGCAAGAAGCAGTGCGTTCCGGTCGGCAAGAAAGCGCTCGGCGCGACGTGCACGGTCGATGCGGAGTGTCCCAAGGCCACGATGTGCATCTCGACCGGCGCCAACAAGCCCAAGAACTGCCTGCGCAAGTGTCATTTCAGCGGCGGCAACCCCAAGTGTCCATCGGGCTTCAACTGCGCGACGGTGACATCGGGCAACCCGCCCAAGCCAGTCGGCGACTTCCTCGGCGTCTGCACGAAGTAGCGCGAGTCGGGCGCGTGTCCGGGCTCACTTTTTCGTCGGAAAGCCGCGGTTTTTCAACAGTGCTTCGACCTTCGGGTCGCGGCCCCGGAACATGCGGTAGGCCTCGGCGCGGTCGATCGCGTCGCCGGTCGCGAGGATGATGTCCTTGAACTTCTTGGCGGTCGCGGCGTGCCAGACATCGCCGGTCTCTTCGAACGCGCCCCATGCGTCGGCCGCCATCACGTCGCTCCACAGGTAGCTGTAGTAGCCGGCTGAGTAGGCGTCGGTCGCGAACAGGTGCATGAAGTGGGGCAGCCGGTGGCGCATCACGATCTCGCGCGGCATGCCGATGGCCTTGAGGGCGTCGCGCTCGTATTTATCCGCCTCGATGACGCCGGCGGGATCGGTGTGCAGCTTCATGTCGACGAGCGCCGCGGCCAGGTATTCGACGGTTGAAAACCCCATGTTGAAGGTGCGGGCACGACGGACCTTGTCGATCAGCGCTTGCGGCATCTTTTTACCGGTCTTGTAGTGGCGCGCGAACTTGTCGAGCACCTCGCGGGAAAGCACCCAGTTTTCATGCACCTGGCTGGGAAATTCGACGAAATCGCGGGGTGTATCGCGCAGGGTGGGGTAGGTCGTGTCGTTGGCGAGGGCGTGCAGAGCGTGACCGAACTCGTGAAAGAGCGTCTCGGCGTCGTCGAGGCTGATGAGGGTCTTGCTGCCCGGCGCGCTCTTGGCGAAGTTGTTGTTGTTGGAGACGACCGCGTCGACCTGTCCGTCGATCTTGTGCTGGCCGCGATAGGTGGCTTGCCAGGCGCCTGACCGCTTGTACTGCCGGGCGAAATCGTCACGGTAGAAGATGCCGACGTGGCTGCCGTCGGCCTTGTTGGTGACGTGGTAGACGCGCACGTCGGGGTGAAACGTCTTGACCCGGCCGGTGATCTCCTTGAACGCGTACCCATAGAGCCTTTCGGCGAGGTAGTACGACGCCTTGATCATGTTCTCGAGCTCGAAATAGGCCTTGAATTCGTTCTGATCGAGGTCGTAACGGGCCTTGCGCACCTTCTCCATGTAGTAGCGGTAATCCCACGGCTCGATCTTGTGGCGGGCCTTGAGCTTGCGCGCCATCTTGCGCATGTCGGCGACCTCTTCCTTCACGCGAGCGACGGCTGCGGGCCATACGCGCATCATCAGCGACTGCGCGCGGGCGGGGTCTTTGGCCATCGTGTTCGCCATGCGCCAGTGGGCGTGGCTGGCGTACCCGAGCAGCTTGGCGCGTTCGGCCCGGAGCTTGACGATCTCGGCGATGATGGCGTTGGTGTCGTTGTTGCCGCCGCCTTTGCCCTCGGGTCCGTCGCCGCGGTTGACGAACGCGCGCCAGACCTTCTCGCGGAGCTTGCGGTTGTCCGAAAACGTCAGGAACGGGGCGACGGCAGACCGTGTATTGACCACCGCGTAGCCGGCGACTTTGCGCTTCTCGGCGGCGGCCTTGTAGACGCTGACGAGCGCCGGCGACAGGCCACCGAGGTCTTTTTCGGCCAGCACGACCCAGGTGTCTTCGTCCGCCTGGACGCGGTTGGCGAAGTCGGTGAAGAGCGTCGCGAGCCGCTTGTTGATGGCGCCGAGGCGCTTCTTGTCGTCGCCGGTCAGCTTGGCACCGCGTTGCACGAATTTGTCGTAGGCCTTTTCCACGAGGCGTTTCTGCTCGGCGTTGAGCCCCTTGTCGCGGGCGGCGTGCACCTTGGCGATGCGCGCGAAGAGCTTGGCGTCGAAGTAGATCGAGTCGTACGTGGTCGAAAGCTTGGGCCGAATCACGCGGGAGAGCTTCTGAATCGCGGGTGTATTGACGCTGCTGGCCATCGTGAAAAAGAGCGTGCCGATGCGATCGAGGGGCTTTCCGGCGCGCTCGAGGGCGACCAGCGTGTTGTCGAACGTCGCCGGCTCGGGGTTGTTGGCGATCTTGGCCACATCGGCGAGCAGTAGCTTGAACGCTACGTCGAAATCGGCCTCAAAACGCTTGTCGTCGACCTTGTCGAAGGGGGGGACGCCGCCGTGCGGACCCGTCCAAGGCGCGAGCATCGGGGGGAGCGGTGCCTTCTTGGCAACGGTGGTCTTCTTCACGGTGGGTGCCTTGGCGGGAGCGGGTTTGGTCACCTGTTTGCCGGCACAAGCGAGCACCAGGACGAGGACCAGGGGCAGCAGCGCGCGGTCGACGCGCATCTCGATGGCAAACATAGTCACGCGGACCTCCTCGAAGTTGTGGGCGACAGTGATGTGCCGCATGCGGCGGCGAGGTGCAAGGAAGTGCGTCGTCAATCGGTACTGGCGGCGTCTGACCCGGTGTTGGTGACGGGATTGGCGAGCGCCGCCGCCCTCTCGATGAGATTCCAGGTCGTTCCGCGGAGCCCCCGGATAAGCGCGCAGGAGCGGATATGCACATGGACGGCCTTGCTTGCGTAGGCGTGCGGCGAGGGTCGAGGTGTCCAGGAGCGCCCGGTTGTGCGTTGCCAAAGCCCAACGGCCAGCTCGAAAAGGCAGCGCTGCTCGGGTGTCCGTACAGTGGCGAGGACGTCGTCGGGACGGGCGGCGCCGCGGGCCAGCTGCAACATGCGATCGGTCCAGAGGCGCTCACCGTTGGGTTCCAGGCCGGTGAGATCGGCCTTTGAGGGGTCCACTCGAAGCGCGATGATCTGCCGATACAGGCCGAATTCGACGCGTTCGACCGGCGTCGCGTGGCTTAGGGCCAGGTCGAGATCGGCCAGGGCTGCGGGCATGTCCTTTTGGGGCACATGAAAGCGGATGGCGCGGTCGGCCCACGGAGCGCCCCCGTCGTGAACCAACTCGATCGCCCGATCGAAGTCTTCTTTGCCAGCGGCCAGGCGCCCCATTTGTCGCTGCAGATCACCGCGATCGGGCAGCAGGAGCGCGTGTTCGGGGTCGACGGAAACGCCCCGATCCAGGTCGGCGAGCGCGGCGTCGAAGTCCCCTCGCGAGCGATGGATGGCCGCGCGGTGGATCAGCGAGAACACGTGGTTGGAGTCACGTTCAAGCGACCGGTTCAGGGTCGCAAGGGCCGCGTCGAGGTTGCCGGTGACCAGCATGTCGCGCTCGGCGAGCTTGGTGAGCATCTGTGTGCTGTGGGGCTGGACGCGTTGCGCGGCGTCGAGGTCGGCCCGGGCCGCGTTGAACCTTCCGGCGATGCGGTGATTAAAGGCACGCCCGCGGTAACCCGTGCCCAACAGCTTGTCGCCGCGGGCGATCAGGCGATCGAGGTCTTTTTTCGCGAGCTCATAGTTGCCCTGGATGTGCAGCGCGACCGATCGGTTCATCAGCGCCCAGGGAAATCCAGGCGTCACTTTCAGTGCCTCGGTGTGGTCTGCGACCGCGTCCTTGATGCGCCCCATGCGTCGCAGCACGAGGCCGCGGTTGGTCCACGCGCGCGCCAGCTTGGGATCGAGCTCAATGGCCTTGGCGTAGAGCGGCAAGGACTCGGCGTGACGCTTCTTTTCCACCAGCGCCACGCCGCGATTCACCCACGCGTTGGCGTCGCCGAGCTTGTCCTCGGGGATCGGCGGCGGCGGGATCATGTCGTAGGCGACCTTGGTGTTCTGCCAGACGTATCCCCACTGTTTGTAGCGTTTGCGCGCCGCGAGGACGGGTCGGTCGGCCCGCGGATCGCCGATAACTCCAAGCGCATTGATGATCTCGACGACCAGGACCTTGTCGTTTTCGACCCCGGGCTGTAGCCGCTTCACCAACGCGTCGACGGCGCGGCGACTGCCCATCCCGCCGAGGGCGCGCACCGCCAACCTTCGAACGGTCGGAACCGGGTCGGCCAGGGCGGCGACCAGGCGCTCTTCGACGTCGGCCTCTTTCAGCGAGATCAACTTGTAGGCCAACGCGTCGTACCAGCCGGCGGCGTGCGGCCGTCGCGCATCGTCGAGGATCCGATCGACGTGGGCGAGCACGAGCTTGACCCGCGCGCGTTCGTTTTCGATCTCGAGCTGCCGGTCTTGCTGGCCGCGGTACCACCAGCTGCCGGCGCCCGCGAACGCGACAACAAGGACCGCCGCGATCGCCAGCGCGTGCCGACGCATCCAGCGCAGCGCGTGGTCGGCCAAGCTGTACTTGTGGGCCGCGACCAGCCCGCCTGCTTCGAACGCCTCGAGGTCTGCCACCATGGCGCGGGCGTCGGGATACCTGTCATCGGGATCGCGGGCGAGGGCGCGCATCGCGATCGCTTCGAGCTCGGGAGGCGTGCCGGGTTCGCGTCGTGACGGGGGCTTGATCTCGCGTTCGCGGACCTTGCGGACGACATCCCATCCGTCCTTTCCGACGTAGGGCGGACGGCCCGTCAACAGCTGGTAGAGGATCGCGCCAAGCGCGTAAACGTCGGCCGGGGCGCCGATCGAGGCGATGTCACCGCGCGCCTGCTCCGGCGGCATGTAGGCGGGCGTTCCGAGCACCTGGCCCTGCATCGTCTGCATCGCGCCGACGCTGTCGAACGACTCGGCCGGTGCGGCGCCTCGCAAGGTGGTCGGCGTGTCGGACTGCTGTTTGGCCAGGCCCCAGTCGAGCACCAGGGTCTCGCCGAACTCGCCGAGCATCACATTTGCCGGCTTGAGATCGCGGTGCACGACGCCGTGGCTGTGCGCGTAGGCGATGGCCTGGCAGACATCGATCAGGCGCGGAATCAAGCGCAGGCGGCCGTCGAGCTCCTTGCCCTCCATCGCGTCGGCGAGCGTGCCACCTCGGAGGCACCGCATGGCGTAGTACACGGTGCCGTCGGCGCGCACACCGAGCTCGTAGACGGGAACGATGCCGGGATGCTCGAGCTGCGCGGTAATCCGGGCTTCGTCGACGAATCGGCGCCGCGTCGCCGGCTTGATGACGCGTTTAGCTGTCTTGAGCTCCTTGATTGCGACTTCGCGCCCGATGTGGCCGTCGAACGCGCGTACGACAACGCCGATGCCACCCTGGCCGAGCGTGTCCATCGTTCGATAGCGACCGCCGTGCTCATCGGTGAGGCCCAACGTGGACCGCGACTCGTCGATGGCTGCAGCGCGGCCGCGCTCAGGTTGGGTGGTCGAAGTGCGAGGTCGGGTGTTGATGGCCACGGCGCTGTCGACGGTCTCGTCGTCCGAGGACAACAGCCGATGGCGCGCCGGACCGGCGGCATCCACGGTCTCGTCGTCGGGCGTGACCGTGTTGCGTCGCTCGCTCGGATGGAGCCAATCGGCCGTGGCGCCGAATGTCGCCTCGCCGGCTGCACCAGCTGGTTGGTCAGCCGGAGCGCTGCTGCCCGCTGGCTTGTCCGGTTCGGGCCCGCTCATGGCGCCAGCGTAGCAGACTGCATGGAAAGCGGCGGATGCTCGGGGGGCGACGCTGACCGCTTCACGACCGGTTCACGATTGTGCGGAAGTGGTCGGTGTCTCGAGCCAACGCGCCAAGCATTCGTTGAGAGCGGGGCGGCCGACGGGCTTGGTCAAGACCTCGTTCATGCCCGCTTCGAGGTAGCGCTGGTGGTCCTGCGACAGGGCGCTCGCGGTGAGCCCAATGATCGGAATGTTGGCGTCCTGTTCGCGGATGGCCAGCGTCGCCGCCATGCCGTTCATCATGGGCATCTGGCCGTCCATCAACACGCAGGCGAACTCCCCCGAACAGCACGCATCAACCGCTTGTTCGCCGTCCGTGACGACCGTGACCTTCGTGTAGCCCAGGCCCGCGAGCAACGCGATGATGACCTCGCCGCTGACCAGGTCGTCCTCGGCGACCAGGACGGCCCGCTGAGCACGCGTTCGACTGCTGCTCGTGGTCGCGTAGCGCGTACGTTCTCGGGCGGCGGGGGGCGGCATCTTCTCGGTGCGGACGTCTGTCACCGGGACATCGAGCTGGAAAACCGAGCCGTCTCCAGGCGCGGACCTCGCGGTCACTGAGCCGCCGAGCAGCATCGCAAGATCGCGAGTAATCGCGAGACCGAGGCCCGTGCCCTTGATCCCGCCACCGTCCGAGTCGTCGCCCTGCCGAAACCTGTCAAACGCAGATTCGAGGGTCCGTGCGTCCATGCCGACACCGGTGTCCGTCACGGTTATCCGGAGCTGGTCGGGCTGCGGGGCGGACACCTCGACGTCCACGCTGCCCGTGTCGGTGAACTTGATGGCGTTGTTGAGCAGGTTGCCGAGCATCTGGGCGATCCGCCCTTCGTCGCCGGTAGCCGCATGCGGCACCTCGTCGTCGAATCGGCAGTCCAGCGTGAGCCCCTTTCGTGACGCGAGGTCGCGGTACACGGCCAGCACGGACTCGATGGACTCACGAACGGCGAACTCGCGATGCACGATGTTCACTTCACCGGCCTCGATCTTGGCGAGGTCCAGCACGTCGTTGAGCACGCGTAGCAGCAACGCACCCGAGCGATGAATCGTCTCCACCTGCTCGCGTTGGCGCGCCTCGAGGTCGCCGTCCAGCAAAACTTCGGCCATGCCCAGAACGCCGTTGAGAGGGGTGCGGATCTCGTGGCTCATGCTGGCCAGAAAGCGCGTCTTGGCGGCGTCGGCTCGCACCGCGATATCACGCGTTTGCGCCAACGACTGCTCGCGTCGTTCGATCGCGGTCGTCCATTGCCAGGTAATGGCCGCGGCGAGGGCACACCCCATGACCGCCGTGGCCGCCGTGTTGATGACGTCGATACCGGCCGGCACCTGGTACTGGGGCAGATGGCCGAGCAGCTGCAGGGGCACGACGACAGCCAGCACAGCGAGATGCGCGACGGTGTATTGAATCGCAGCGCGACGCCCCAGCAGCGCACCGCCGGCGATGGGCGCGATCGGAAACGCGATGACCAACCACGGCCGCAAGCCGCCGTACAGGTAGGCCGAGACCGCGACCGAAAAGGTCATCGTCACCATGATGACGTGCGCCGCCGCGACCGGACGTCCAAGGCGCCCGCCGACATACGCTGCCGAAAAGAAAGCCGCCGACGCCGTGATGATGTGCGCGTACGTGGCAGTCGTCGCGATCCCCACGAGCTCGGGCACCGGCAGGAAGGCCGCCGTCGCGAGGCCGAGGGCGAAACTCGCCCAGGTGAGTGTCTCCGTCGCGATGGGCTGGTTGGGGGACGTCTTCATGGGGACCATGGTGCACAAAGGGGAAGGGACCCAACAGGTGCCGGGCTAATTCGACGCCCTTGTCGCGATAGCGCATCTTCCAACCTTCCGACGCCGACTGGAGGCCACCATGTTCGCGATACCCGCCAGGTCGTTTCGCCCGCGCCACGCTATCGAGACGACAGCCATTGCGCTCATTTGCGCAGCCGGGATAACGATTTTCGGCGGCGTTTCTGTCGCGCAACAATCGACACCGGCCGACGCGCCCGCCACCGAGAAGGCGCCCGTTGCCGCCAAAGCTCCCGGTGCGAAGACCGCCGAACCGGAGCCGCGCAAGATCCACCGCGTCGAGCTCAACGACGGCCAGGTGATCCGCGGCACGCTCGTCGACCAAAACGCCGACCACATCGTGTTGGAGCTCGCGACAGGTGGCCGCATGACGCTGCCGCGCAAGTCGATTCGGCGGCTCAGCGTCGACAAACACGCCAAGGTCGACGCATCGGGTGAGATGCGCTTCGCCGATCCCAACCGCACGCGCTACCTGTACGGGCCATCGGCGTTCACGCTCAAGAAGGGCGAGTGCTACTTCTCGCAAAAGCAGCTGTTCTTCTCGGCCGTCGCCTGCGGGGTGCATGACAACGTGACGCTCCTGGCCGGTGCCGTGGTTCCCGCGTGGTTCATGGGTGAAGACGGACTCAACGTCATCGTCGCAGCCAAGGCGGGGCTGCCCGTCGCCGACAAATTCCGTATCGCGGGCGGCTTCGAGACCATCTTCGTGCCACAGGCCGGCGCGTTCGGCTTCCTCTTCGCCAACGCCACGTACGGTACGCGCGACGCCCACATCACGCTGGCTGCGGGAAAACCCGTGGTCTTGCGCAAGGGCGAGTTCGACCCGGGCGCCATGATCGCCACGATTTCGGGCAACTATCGGATCTCGCGTAGCGTGGCGCTTATTACCGAGAACTGGCTCATCAACCCGACTGCGGACCTGACCTTGATCGACGCGCTGGGCGTCCGACTCATGGGCGAACAGCACGCGGTCGACCTGGGGTTGATCTTCATCCCGACCGAGAACCTGGATATCCCGATTCCCTGGCTCGACTACACGTTCAACTTCTAGGGTTCCCCGCCAGAAACTCAGTTGGCCGGGCCGGTGTACTTGCCGACCACGACGGATGCAGCGCGGACGATCTTGTCGCCGACGCGGGCGCCGTGGTGCAGGACCTGGACGACCTTGCCGTCGTGAGCGGCGTCGGCCACGGGCATCATCGTCAGTGCGTCGTGGCGGCCGGGATCGAAGACGTCACCGGTCGGGTCGAAGCGCTCCAGGCCGAGGTCAGCCAAGGCCTTTTCGAACTCGGCGCGGACGATCTGCACGCCCTGCACGAATGCCTCGCCGCCGGCGTCGGCGCCCTTCAGAGCGCTGTCGAGCGTATCGGCCACCGGCAGCAGCCCTTCGACCGCTTTGGCTTTGTGTTCGTCGAGCACGCGCTCGTGTTCACGCTCGAGTCGGCCGCGCGTGGCCTGCATCTCGGTACGGACCCTGTCGACAACCTCGGCGTAGTGGCGCACGCGCCCTTGGAGCTGGTCGATTTCGGCCTCGAGGGCTTCGATCTTCTGCTGCTCGGGGGTCAGCTCGACCACCTCGGCTTGCACGGCTTCAGGTGCCACGTTGGGCGCCTCGGACACTTCGTCGACGGCCGGGCTCGGATCGCTGCCGTTGCTGCCGTTGCCCGCGTGTTCGGTGCTCATTTCATCCTCCGAAAAAGATGGGCTCGCGTGTTGAAAGAAGACGGCCCCGACCACGCGTCAACGGTGATCGGGGCCGCGTTTCTGTACCCAAATTGGCGGACAGTTGACGTCTAGCCCGCCCTAGTTGACGTCCTCGTCGGCCGCTTCGGCGATCGCGCACTCGGTCGTCAGCAGCATCGTGGCCACCGACGCCGCGTTGATGAGGGCGACGCGCACAACCTTGGTCGGGTCGAGGATGCCCGCTTCCATCAGGTCGGCCATCTCGCAGCGGCCGGCGTCAAAGCCGAAGTTGCCGGTCTGGTCAGCCACCGTCGCGACGACGACCGAACCCTCTTCACCGGCGTTCTCGGCGATCTGGCGAAGCGGCGCCTGCAGGGCCTTCTTGAGCACCGCGATGCCGTGACGACGTTCGTCCTCAAAGACGATGTCGTTGAGCGCGCTGGACGCACGGATCAGAGCGACACCACCGCCGGGGACGACACCCTCGGCAACCGCGGCGCGCGTGGCGTGCAGGGCGTCCTCGACGCGGGCCTTGCGCTCCTTCATCTCGATCTCGGTGGCGGCGCCAACCTTGACCACCGCGACGCCGGCGGCGAGGCGGGCGAGGCGCTCTTCGAGCTTCTCACGGTCCCAGTCGCTCTTGGTGGTCTCGATCTGGCGGCGAATCGCGGCGGCGCGGCCCTCGATCTCGCCATCGTTGCCCATGCCGTCGATGATGGTGGTCTTGTCCTTGGTGATGTGGATGCGCTTGGCTTGGCCGAGCGCGTCGACCGTGACGTGCTCGAGCTTCTCGCCGATCTCCTCGGAGAGCACGCGGCCGCCGGTGAGCGAGGCGATGTCACCGAGCATGGCCTTGCGGCGGTCACCGAAGCCGGGCGCCTTGACGGCGGCGACGTTCAGCTGACCACGCAGCTTGTTGTAGACCAGTCCGGTCAGCGCTTCACCCTCGATGTCCTCGGCGATGATCACGAGCCCACGGTTGGACTGGCGGACCGACTCGAGGATCGGGACCAGGTCGCGGAGGCTGCTGATCTTCTTTTCGTGCACAAGGATCAGCGGGTTTTCGATCGTGGCTTCCATGCGGTCGCCGTCGGTCACGAAGTACGGGGAGATGTAGCCGCGGTCGAACTGCATGCCGTCGACCGTGTCGAGCACCGTGTCGATGCCCTTGCCCTCTTCGACGGTGATGACGCCGTCTTTGCCGACCTTGTCCATCGCCTCGGCGATCATCTTGCCGACCACGTCGTCGCTGTTGGCGCTGATCGTCGCCACGCGCTCGATGTCACCGCTGCCGTCCACCTCGCGGGAGAGCTTGAGCAGCGCGCCCGAAACGGCCTTCACACCCGCCTCGATGCCGCGCTTGATCGCCATCGGGTTGATGCCGGCCGCGACGAGCTTGGAACCCTCGATCACGATCGCCTGGGCGAGAACCGTGGCGGTCGTCGTGCCGTCACCGGCCTGGTCGTTGGTCTTGGAGGCGGCCTGCTTGACCATCTGTACGCCGAGGTTGGCGAAGTGCTCCTGCAGCTCGATCTCCTTGGCGACGGTGACGCCGTCCTTGGTGATGAGAGGCGCGCCGAAGCTCTTGTCGATGACCACGTTGCGGCCGCGCGGGCCGAGGGTGACTTTGACGGTGTCGGCGAGCGTGTTGACGCCCTTGAGGATGCGGTTGCGCGCTTCAGCGCTGTAGAAGATGTCTTTGGCAGCCATGTCGGCCTCCAGTGCTCGGATCGAGCGGTTGTTTGTTCGGTTTGGCGGGCAGCGGGCGCGACGGTCGAAGCCGGTCGCCACATGCCCCGATCAGTCGTTGATGCCGTGATCAGTCGTTGATAATCGCGAGCAGCTCCGACTCTTTGAGGATCAGGTAGTCCTCGCCGTTGTAGTTGACTTCGTTGCCGCCCCACTTGGCGAGCAGCACCTTGTCGCCCACGGAAACCAGCGGCGCACGCGTGCCGCCGTCCTTGAGGATCTTGCCCTTACCAACGGCTTTGACCTCGCCCCAAACCTGCTTCTGCTGCGCGTTGCTCGGCAGGAACAGGCCGCCCTTGGTCTTCTCTTCGGGTACGGCGCGCTGCACCAGGACATTGTCGTGCAAAGGAGTGATGGCCATCGCTTTCTCCAGTTCGTCGGCGCTTGATGCGGCCGACAGGGTTCGTCGTCAGACCCGTCCATGCGGGTATTTCGCTGTAAAATCAGCGCGTTTCGAGCGACTCGCTGCCGCGCACATCGATTCCAGCGGGCGCAAGGTAAGACGGCCACCGGCAGCGTCAAGGGTCCGAGCGCGATTTATTGGCCTCGAGGGCCAAGAGTTCCGCCGATCTGGACCAATCAGTTGTCGAGCAGATCCGCGACCGCGCTCAACAAGCCATCGTCTTGGGGGCTCACGTCTGGCGAAAAGCGTTTCACTACACTGCCTTTGTGCACGAGAAACTTGCCGAAATTCCACTGGATGTCGTCGCCACCACCGGCTTCGCTGCCGATCAGCCACGCGTAGAGCTTCGATCGCGTCGCGCCGTTGACGTCGCGTTTGGTGAGCAGCGGAAAATCGACACCATACGTCGTCGAGCAAAACGACAAGATCTCCTCGGCGGAGCCGGGTTCCTGGGCGCCGAACTGGTTGCACGGCACACCGATGACCTGGAACGGCGCCTCGGCGGTTTCGGCTGCGAGCGCCACGAGCTCGCGGTACTGGGGAGTCAATCCGCAGCGGCTCGCCACGTTGACGAAGAGCAGCGTCTGTTCAGCAAGCTCGTCGGCGCTGAGCTGGCGACCATCGAGGGTGGTGAGGTCGAAGTTGACGAAGGGATTGGCGCTCATGGCGACTCCTCGATGTATTTTTGGGCTGGATACAGGCCAGCGGACCGGCATCGTGTCGGCAACCGCAGACAACGGCAACCGAAAGCGACAAACAGCCGAGAAAGACGCGCAAACCTCGCGGCGAGATGCGCGCGTGGGAGAGAGGCGAATTGGTCGACACCGCCACCACGTCGTCGCCCGCGTGATAGCCGCGCGTGACCAGCCACATGCCGTTGGCCCCCACCGACTGGATGCTGTGCACCCACGAGTGCGTCTCGGCCACGAACTTCGGCCCGGTCCGCCGCTTCAACCCGTCCGCGCCCGCGCATCCCGAGCTCGCGACCAGCGCCGCGACGACAACGGCTCCGATCCATCCGTGATGACCCATCGCAAAATCTCCGTGTTGACCCGCTTCAATGCCCCTGCGACCGCAGCCACCCGACGTACTTATCGAAGAAGACCAGATGGTTCCACGGGTTGAACAGCCCCGGCTTGTCGCCCAGCAGGTGGCCGACCTCGTCCATGTGATCGGCGGGAACACAGCCGAGGAACGTGCCCCAGCGGCCGCTTTTCACCTGCACCATGCCGTCGTTGACGATGGGCGCGGTCAGCGTGCCGTCGATAAGGGCTTCCTGGACCGCGAAGAGCACGTCGACCGGATCAACGACGAGCGCGAAGTCCTTGATGAAAGCCACTTCCTTGTCCGGCTTGCACGCGCTGCCGCCGAACATATTTCCGGTCCGGCCGGTCACCGAGAAATAGGCCACTGCGTCGTCGTTTGGGTACTTCTTGTTGAACGCGGCGATGCCCTCCTTGGTGAACTGCTTGATGCCCTCCACCACGCTGCTCGCTTTGCCGCCTTTGTCGTAGACGGGCGCGCCGATGGCCTTGGTGAGCGCGTCGAGCAGCTTTTGCAGCTCCTTGGTGGGCAGCAGCTTCATCGCCATATCTGCGATCGGGGAGCCGAGGTTGGGCGTTGCATAGGTCGTCACGGACGCGACGAGATCGGGGCGCAATGACGCCACCACACGGGCATCGAGCCCGCCCTGTGAGTGGCCGATGATGTTGACCTTGCTGTGACCGGTCTTGGCGAGGATCGCCTCGATGCGTTTGATCAGCTGCGTGCCGCGCACCGTTGAGCTGTTGAAGGGGTCCACGGCCGGTGTGTAGACGTGTTTTTCACCCTTGGACTGCAGGTGCGGGACGACCTTGTAGAAGTAGGTCGCGAAGTTGAGGCCGGCGAACTTGTCGAAGCCGAAGAAGCCATGCGCCAACACGATCGGGTAGGGCGGCCCGAGGATCTTGACCACGGCGGTGTCGGTCGTTGCGTCTGACCAGTTCGCGTCGTCTCCGTCAATGTCGAAAGCGGAGCCAGCATCGAAAGCGGAGCTGGTGTCCGGTGAGCCCGAATCTTCGGTGCCGATTGCGGCGTCCTGGCCCGCAGCGGCCGAATCTGCGCGGTTTTCGTCGGCACCCGCCTCTTCTGAGCCCGAGCAGCCGGCGTTTGCGAGGGCTGCGACAGCTATTACAAAGGGCGTCAAAACGAGCGCGGCGGCCCTTCCGATGGGGGAAGGACCGCCGCGCAGAGGTTGTGCGAGCGTCAAGCGCTTACTCCAGCTTGTGGATGGTCTTCTTGGTCTTGATGACCGCTTTTTCGCCGCGCTTGATCTCCTTGCCGTCGATCGAGGTGATGCGGAAGGTCACGCGGCGGTTCTCCTCGCGGCACTTGGCGAGTTTCCGCTTGTTCTTGCGCTTGTTCTTAAGCAGCGCAGGAACGTCTTTGCAGACCGGCTCGGTCTCACCAAAGCCCTTGGCCTGCAGGCGCTTGGCGGGCACGCCCTTGTCGACCAGGTATTTGCGAACCGACTCGGCGCGCGCCTGGCTCAGCGTCATGTTGGCGTCGTCGTTGCCGGTGTCGTCGGTGTGCCCTTCGACCCCGATGCCCGTGATCTGCGCCTGGCTCTTGAGCACCGCCGCGACCGTGTTGAGCAGGTTGAACGACTTGCTCTTGATCTCGGCCTTGTTCACCTCGAAGTAGACCTTCTGCAGGATCTTGATCTCGGACTTGGTGATCACGACCGTCGCCTTGTTGCGCTCGGGGCAGCCATCGGTGTCCTTGATGCCGTTGAACGTCTCCGGCTTCTTGGGGCACTTGTCGACCTTGTCCGGGATGCCGTCCTTGTCGGTGTCGACGATCGGGCAGCCGCCCTCTTCCTTGACGCCAAACTTGTTGGGGCAGCGATCCTTCGTGTCGGGGAAGCCGTCGTTGTCGTTGTCGAGATCCGGGCAGCCGTCGTCGTCTTGGAACTTGTCGGCGTCCTCGGGCTTGTTGGGGCACTTGTCCTTGCCGTCGGGGATACCGTCGCGGTCGTTGTCCGGATCGGGGCAGCCGTCTCCGTCCTTGTACTTGTCCATGTCCTCCGCTTCATTGGGACACTTGTCCTTGGCGTCGGGGATCTCGTCGCCATCGTTGTCCGGGTCGGGGCAGCCGTCTTTGTCCTGGTAGCCGTCGGAGTCCTCGGGCTTCATCGGGCACTTGTCCTTGTCGTCGGGGATGCCGTCGTCGTCCTGGTCCCACTTGCCAGCGCCGAGGATCCAGCTCGCGCCAAACAGGAACTCCCAGTTCGCTGCGGTGCCGCCGACCGTCTTATCGGCCATGTTCACGTAGCGCGCGTCGAGGCGGATGAGCAGCTCGGGGATAACGAAGTACTTGGCACCGGCGCCGACGATGAGCGCAAAGTCGGTGTCCTGTTCGACGTAGTTCGTGTCGCCGATTTTGCCGCGCTGGGTGACGTTGAGCGTCTCGCCGCCCATGCCGATCCAACCGAACGGGCGCAGCTTGTCTTCCATCAGGTTGAGGTGGGCGATGCCGCCCGCGCGGAAGCCGAAAACGGTGCCGGTCGCGCTGCCGTCATCGAGCTCGGTGGGCTGGATTTTCAGCTCGCCTTCGACGCCGAGCAGGTTGTTGATGTTGTAGCCAAGACGGCCGCCAAAGCAGACACCGCTGGTGGGCGGGGCGCCGGTGAGGGACGTATTGCCAAGCTCGGTGTTCTCGTTCATGACCGAGAACCCGACGAACAGGCCGGCTTCCTTGCTGCCGCTGTGGTCAACGGCGGCGGCCGTCGCTGGCGCGAAACACGTCGCAGCGATGGCGGTTGCGGTGAGCACGCTGATGAGAACGTGCGGGCGGACGGTGCGTTGCATAGTTGAAACCCTCCCCAGGGACGCCGCCATGCTATTCGGCTGCGAGCAAACGTAAAGAATAGCGTTCAGTCTCGCGATCAAGTGGTCTATTACGACGGTGGTGTAGGCGAATTCCCTTCATGTTGGAACGTCTC
The DNA here is from genome assembly GCA_964560875.1 of uncultured Enterobacteriaceae bacterium. GTDB lineage: Bacteria > Myxococcota_A > UBA9042 > UBA9042 > UBA9042 > CAZLMW01. The sequence continues at coordinate 42,552 of CAZLMW010000041.1, read as the reverse complement.
GCGCACCACCACGGACGGGTAGCCCATCGTCCGAAAATGCACCCGCGCGAGGTACTCGCCGAGGATGCCGATCGAAAAAAGCTGGGCGCCCGCGAAGATCGAGACGATGGACGCGAGAAACGTAAAGCCCTCAACAGCCACGCCCCAGACCAGGTAGACGCCGAGGACGTACGCAAAGGTCAGCAGGCCGAAGCCCGCGAAGACAAGGCCGCTCAATGACGCGAGCCGCAGGGGCAGGACGCTGTAGGCCGTCGCCATGTTGATCGCGTGTTTGACCAGCTTGGTGAACGTGTAGTTGCTCTGCCCGTGGCGGCGCTGGGCGTGTTTGACCTCGACAGCCGCGATGCGACGAGTGCCCCAGGTGAGCAGCGCGTCGATGTCGACGAAGGGGCCGACGTAGGTCGAAAACGCGGCCACGATCTCGCGCCGGAAGACGCGAAAAGCGGACGTATCGGACGCGAAGTGCACGTCGAGCAGGCGTTCGAGGGCGAACTTGGCGATCACCGACGAGGCGTCGCGCCACCACCCGTGTTGCTCGCGCTCGGGCACCCCGTAGACGACGTCATAGCCGTCCTCGAGCCGCGCGATCATGGCGGGGATCGCCTCGGGCGGGTGCTGGTTGTCGTCGTCCATCGTCACGACGAGGTCGTAGCGGGCGCGGTTGATGCCGGCGAGCAGCGCGTTGTGCTGGCCGAAGTTGCGCATCAGGTTGACGCCGATCACGCGTCGGTCCGCTTCACAGAGCACGCGGATGCGATCCCAGGTGTCGTCCGTGCTGCCGTCGTTGACGAGGATGATCTCGTACGCGTCGCTAATGCCGGGCAGCGCGCCATGCAGGTCGGCGACCACCTCGGGGATGTTCGCGCCGCTGTAGTAGCAGGGAATGACGATGCTGAGCGAGGTCACAGGTCGGGTTCCAAGCTACGGGTTCGCCGCTGGTCGTGGCCGATGGCGGTAGACCAGGCAGGTGTAGCCGAAGAGCTCTTGTTCGCTCTCGAGGAAAAACGCCGGGCACGCGTCCACGACCTCGCGGTGGATCGGGTAGTAGTAGACCAGCACGGCGTCGCGCGGTTGGGCGGCCAGGGACGCGGCGATGCGGTCGATCACCCGCCCCATCAGGTCGGCGTCAAAGGGGTAGAAGAAGTAGAAGATGTTCTCGTCGCCCACGTACTCGTACTGGACGGCGTCGATGTGCACGACCTGCACCGGCGCGCGGACCTGGCCGGCGTCCTTGAAGGCGGCGATGTTGCGCTCGGCGTCGTCACAGAGCTCGCGCGAAAACTCGATCCCGACAACACGCTTGAGCGGCAGCTGCGACGCGAGCAGGAGTGTGCGGCCCTTGCCACAGCCGTAGTCGACGAACACGCCAGGCTGCGGAAAGCGCACCATCGTCAACGCCTTGCGAAACGGCAAAATCCCGGTCGGCTGGTACATCTGGCCCTTGGCGGCGGCCTCTTCATCGACGTCGAGCTCATCGAGCTCTGCCCGGCTGGCGGTGTCGACCCCCCAGCGCTTGTCGAACGCCATGTCGTACAGGCGGGCGACGGCGAGCTTGGCGGTGCGGCGCAAACCGACCCGCGTGACGCTGGCGAAGGCCTCGTGGGCGACCGACGTGTACCTCATGGCGCGTTCCTCACCGCGTTGGTGCTCTGCGTCTTGGCGATCATCCGGCGCGCCTCACGCTGTTGACCTTGCTGACGAGCTCATCGGCCAGCGCCTTTGCATCTTCGCGGATGCCGCGCAGGTAACGGGACCGGAACGAGCGCTGCTTGTCGAGGCCGAGGAAATACAGCCCCGGCGTCTGCATCGACTGTTGGTTGCTCATGCGCGGCAGGCCAGTCTCCTCATCGACGCTGATGAGCCGGTTGAGGTGGTCGAGCGCTGGCAAGAAGCCGGTGGTGTAGATGACGGCATCGAAGGGCTCGCGCATGCCGCCTTTGAACTCGATGTCGGTGTCGTGAAAACGCGCGATATCGGGCACCTGGCGGACCGCGCCGGACAGCAACAGGTCCTTTTCGCGGCCGCCTTCCATCGGCGGGAAGGTGTCGTCGAGGCCGAATGGATCGCTGAGCACCTGCCGGTCTTCCCACAAAAAGTAGACCCAAAACGACAGCTTGAGCGCCCACGGACGGGGCGCGAAGCTGACGGGGCCGCGCGTCGAAAGCACGACGTCAAAGCCCAGACCGGCGTCGTGGAGCTCGGCCAACGTCTGCCCGGCTGAGATGCGCCGCCCGACGACGAGCACGCGCGGACTGTGCACGCCGATGTCGCGGTGAAGGCGCTCGGCGGAGTGGAAATCGTGCACATGCCGCTGGTGGATGCGGGAGCCGTCCATGTTCGGATAGGTCGGCATGCGCGGCTTGGCGAAATAGCCGGTTGCGTTGACCAACAAGCCGGTGCGCAAATCGCCGCTGCCGGTATGGACCACGAAGTTGCCGCCGTCGTGGGTGACGTCGAGAACCGGCGTGTTGTGCCGCACGTCAAAGCGCCGCTCGCCCGCATAATCGCGCAGGTAGGCCGAAAACTCGTGGCAGGTGTGCATCTTGTGCTGATCGGTGGCGGTCGCGCGGGTGCCCGGCAGGTGGTTGACCTTCCACGGCGACAGCAGCGTGATGTTTTGCGGCATGTTGGCCCACGAGTGGCCGGCCGCATCGCCCGATTCGAGCAACACGGGCTCGATGCCCTGCTGCACGAGGCAATGCGCCAATGACAGGCCAGCGGGACCCGCGCCGATGATGACGACTTCGTGGTCGCTGACAGCCACGGCTTCCCCGATGGCGGGCTGAGATGTGCTCTTGGGCACATTCTTGTTGGTCGACTTAGCCATGCGCCCCGCCAGGTACGTTGGAGGTCGGTGAATCCGCGGCGGGCGCGGTCAGCCGGGCTTTCTCATCAGGCTGAGCGAGGTTGTAGGCCGCGAAGACATCGTCGAACGTTGCAGCGCGCGCGACGATGTCGGTCACCTCGCCGCTGTCGTCAACCGCGGCCATCGCGGGCGCGGGGCGGATGAAGGGCGGCTTGAGGACGTTGGTGTAGGCGCCGACATTGTGAAAGACGAGCCAGTCGCCGACGCCGAGCTCACCGTGGTAGCCGGCGAACATCACGTCGTCTTCCATGCAGGTGTAGCCGGTGACATCGAGCGGGCCGGACGCGACGTGCTGCATCGGGCCGGCGGGTTGGCGCACGACGTCCATCGGCAGGTTGGCCGAGTTCTTGGTCGGTTTGATGTTGTAGACCGAGCCGCTGACCATCGCGATCCGGCCGGCGAGCAGGTCCTTGAGCGCGACCACCTGGCAGGCGAAGTGCATCGCGTCGGCCGTGACGGAGACGCCGGGTTCGATGACCAACTCGGTGCCGCTGTCGTTGCCGAGACGCCGCGCGACGGTGCCCGCGATGGCCTCGCCGTAGTCCTCAAACGAGGGGATGGGAAACGACCAGCGCGCCGCGAGCGCGGCCGGCATGCGGCTGTAGAAGCCGCCACCCATGTTGATCACGGCGGGCGGTTTGCCGTCGAAGTGGTCGAGCGCTGCGTCGATGACCGATTCGGTCACGGCGCGGTAGACGGCGGCCTGGCGCTTGGGCGGACAGACGTGGCAGTGCAGGCCGACGATGTCGATGTCACCGGCGTTTCGCAGCGCGGCGATGGCGGCTTTGAGCTCCCCGCTGGCGATATCCAGGCCAAACCGCGAGCCGATGGCGGCCACGCCCGGATGGCAACGCAACCCAACGCGAAAGGTGCCGGTATGCGGATGGGCGCGCATGGCGACAACGGCAGCGACCTCGTCAAGCGAGTCGAGGTTGACGACGGCGCCTTCGCTGAGCGCACGACGCAGCGCATCCGCGGGTTTGTACGGCCCGTTGAAGATGATGCGTTCGGCCGGCACGTCGAGGCGGCGGGCGAGCTCGTATTCCATGCCCGAGACGACCTCGGCATAGGCGCCCAGCTCATCGGCGACGCGGCACATCGCCGGCAGGTAGTTGGTCTTGTACGAGTAGCCGAGGCGGGTGTTGGCGTGATGGGTCGTGAACGCGCTGAGCAGGTCGCGGCAGTTGGCTTCGAAGCGGCCGAGGTCGACGACATAGAAATGGTCGCCGAGGCGCTCCCCAAGCGCTTGCAGACGGGCGTGATCGGCGGGTACGACAGCGTTCATCGGCGGGCCTGATACACCGGTTTGGCCGTCACGTACAGCGGTCGTTCGGCATCGCGGCTTTGCGGATCGCCCGACGGACGGATGCCTACCCGGCGACCAAGCCAATCACGGCGCCGACCGGATCTGCAACGACGGCGCTGACCGGTTCGCCATCGCCATCGGCGACGACCTTGATGACCTTCGCACCTTCCGCGGCCACGCGTCGCAAGCTCTCCGCGAGATCGCCGACGGGCAGCCGCAGGATCCAGACCGCAGGCAATCGCGCGGACCCGCCGCGGGCTTGGCGGATTTCGGCGGCTTTCTGCCCCGAGCTGTCGCCCAATTCGTAGTTGGTGAAGGTCCCGTCCGCGTCGTCAGCAGGCACGTCGACGGCCGACCACCCGATGACCTCCCGATAGAAATAGACGGCGGCGGCAGCGTCGGGCACAGCGAGATCGAGCCCGCAGATTCGGCCCACCGATCCCAGCGCGCTGCCTGGCTCTGTCGCGGGCTGCGCGGGGATGATTCCGAAAGCGGCGCCGTTGGGGTCGACCAGCACCGCCCACAAGCTCTCCCCATCGTCGTTCCTCGCGTGCATCACGTCCTTGCCGCCCAACGAAAGCGCGTTTTTCACGCTGACCGCGACGTCCGCGACCTGGATATGGGGCATCCACTGCAGGGGCAACTGCTCGTACTCCGGTGAGCGCGCGCCAAGACCGATGACGGGCGTACCGGCGTTGTTCATGAGGTCATCGCGCCACAGGGGAGCGTCGCCCGTGCCGAGGACGCGGGCGTAGAAGCGGAGCTCGCGATCGTGCTCGGGGACAGCGATGTCGGCGCTCTGGGTCCGGCCGATTGTGGTGGTCTCGGTCATGATCGGGTCCGGGCTAGCGGAAAAGGGAACAGTGCGACGGAAGAGCGCGGCAACGAGTATCGAATGGTTCACGGACCGAGGCAAAGCGGCGCCTGGGGGTGGGAGTTCGGGTTCGGGTTCGGGTTCAGGTGGCCCGGACACATGTAGGTATTGAGCGAAGCCCCGGGCCTGAAGGCCCGGGCTCAGTTGAGCAAGCCCGCCGCCGCGGGCTCCGCCGTGAACTCCACCAGCAGCGGCTGCCTTACCCACGTTTTGTCGGTATCTGGTGCACCACATGCGCCGCACCGAATCCGCCATGCGGACCGCAACGCCGAGCCCTCGAAGGAGGGCTTGCTCAACTGAGGCCCCGGCTTCAGCCGGGGTCGCTGAGTGACCGCCATTGGGCAAGCGGGGGCTAGCCCGATCGCAGCGAGCTGCAGCCGGGAGCCACGCCGCCGTTGCGCAGGGAAGTTGCGCCAAAAAAACGAGACCGTTGCGCGCGGCGCTCTTGCGCGAATAGCGGACGCTGTCATCATGCCGGCTCGGTTATCTGAACCGTTGGAGCAGAGCGATGTTGCCTTACAGGCGATGAACCCATAAGCGACCCGGGGGTCCCGGGTCCTTCACCACCATGGGTTAGCGCTCGGCCATGTCCCCGGGTGCGCCCGGGGAGTCTTTCATGAGTTTTGATCATGTCGCGGCGGCACAGGCCGTCGCAGCGGTCGCCGGCGAGCACGCCACGCGTGTCGACGAGACGGCCGCTTTTCCCAGTCATACGGTCGACGCGGCCCGCGAACACGGTTTGCTCGGCCTGCTGAGCAGCACCGACGTCGGCGGACACGGACTCGGCCCACGCCAGGCGGCGGAGGTCATCGAGACCATCGCGCAGCAATGTGCGAGCAGCGCGATGGTGCTGACGATGCACTACAGCGGCACGGCCGTCATCGAAGCGCACGGCGGCGATGAAGTCCGACGCGCCATCGCCGCTGGCGACCATCTTTCCACCCTCGCGTTTTCCGAATCCGGCTCGCGCAGCCACTTCTGGGCGCCTACCAGCACCGCCAAACAGGACGGCGACAGTGTGTTCCTCGACGCGCGCAAGAGCTGGGTGACCTCGGCCAGCCACGCGACCGCCTACGTGTGGTCCAGCGGCCCGATCGGCGAGGGCGTCAGCAGCATCTGGCTCGTCCCGGCCGACAGCGAAGGACTCAGCGTCAGCGGCGGCTTCGACGGGCTCGGCCTGCGCGGCAACGACTCCTGTCCCGTGGCGGCGACCGGCGTCCGTGTCCCGGCTTCGGCCAGCCTCGGCGGCGACGGCAAGGGCTTTGACGTGATGATGGGCAACGTCTTGCCGCTGTTTAACTTGCTGATCAGCGCGGGCAGTGTCGGCATCGCCGGCGCGGCTGTAACGGCCTCCGCCGAACACGCAAGCGGCGCCCGCTACGCCCACATCGACAGCGCTTTGCGTGACTTCCCGACGATCCGCGCCTACCTCGCCAAGATGAGCGTCAAGGTCGCTTCGGCGCGGGGCCTCTTGCTGGACACCCTCACCGCGATGGAGACCGGCCGCGCCGACACGATGCTGCGCGTGCTGCAGTGCAAAGCCGGTTGCGGCGACATGGCCATCGAGGTCACCGACACCGCCATGCGCGTCTGCGGTGGCGCTGCATTTCGCAAGGACGTGGGCGTGGAACGGCGTTTCCGGGACGCGCGCGCCGCCGCCGTCATGGCCCCGACCAGCGATCAACTGTACGACTTTGTCGGCAAGGCCCTCACCGGCATGGAGCTTTTCGCATGAGCAAGACCATCTTGATGGGCGCCGTCGCCTACGATCCCAAAGTCGTGACCATCTGGGACGGCTTCAAGGAGTTTTTCGCCGAGCGCGGCCTGGACTTCGACTACATCCTCTACAGCAACTACGAAAGGCAGGTCGAACAGCACTTCGCAGGGGCGTTCGACGTCGCATGGAACTCGCCGTTGGCGTGGTTGCAGGCCGAGAAGATCGCCGCTCGCCTGGGCCGCAGCTGTTCGGCCATCGCGATGCGCGACACCGACTGCGACCTGACGAGCGTGGTCGTTGTTCGCGCCGACTCCGGTATCGAGTCGCTCGACCAGCTGCGGGGCAAGAAGGTCGCGGTCGGCGCGTGGGACAGCCCGCAGGCGACGCTGATTCCGCTCATCTTCCTGCAGGAGTCGGGCCTGCCGCGCGAGGACATCGAGATCGTGACCTTCGACGTGCTGGTCGGCAAACACGGCGACCATATCGGCGGGGAACGGGACGCGTGCAAAGCGCTCATCGCCGGCGACGTCGACGCGGCATGCATCATTGACGGCAACCACCTCGCGTTCGCGCATGAAGGCACGCTTCCGGCGGGATCGACGCGCGTCTTGGCGCAAACTGGGGCGTACGACCACTGCAACTTCACGGTGCTCGACGGCGCGCCCGCCGAAGAGATGGCGCTGTTCAAGGAGCTCTTGATGGCGATGTCCTACGACGACCCCAAGGTGCGTCCGTTGCTCGACCTCGAGGGGCTCAAGCAGTGGCGCGACGGCCGCGTACAGGGCTACGCGACGCTCGACCGGGCGATCATCGCGTTTGGCACCATCGATTCGTTCGTCGACGGTGTCGTGGCGCGCCAGACGTGAGCACGTCTTCGCCAGAGGAGCGGCCGAACGAGACCGCTCAGCCCGTTGGATCCGACCAGGTCCCCGAGACCGTCCAGGAATCGAACCTGGGCGGTCTCGGGCCGGACAGTTTGGATCTGGGCGGTCTGGGGCTGGGCGGTCTGGGGCTAGATCGCGGCGCTCACCTGTTGATCGGGCACGCGCTCGGGCAACGAGCGGCCGGCGAAGTCCTTGAGATCCGAGGCACCGACCCGCACCTGGGCGTGCACCTTGGGCCATGGTGTCGCGCGCAAGGCCACGCGCTTGTTGGTGTCGAGCAGCAAGGGGCCGAGACAGTCGCGCACGTTCGTTGCGGCGCGGCCCGACAGCAGCGTTGGGGCAATGCCGAGCGCGCCGGTTCGCTCGATCCCACCGGCGACGGCGTCGTCGACAACCCGCCCACGACCTGGGGGCTGGCTGCACGTGGGGCGCTTGTCGAAGCGGGCGGACCGCCGTTCGATTTCACGCTGCTGGACAAGGACGCCGTGTGGACCGACCAGGTGGGCCAGCTCTATCGGCAAGCCGTCGCCCAGCAATGGAACCCCGACGAGGCCGTTGACTGGGACGCGCCATTTACGCTGCCCGACGAGGTGGAAGACGCGGTCGTCCAGGTGATGACCTACCTCATCGAAAACGAGACCGCCGCGCTGATGATCCCCGCCCGCTTCGCCGGACGCTTGCATCCCCATTTCCGCGAGGTCCTGCAGCTGTTGGCCGTCCAGGCCGCGGACGAGGCGCGTCACATCGAGGTCTTCACGCGCCGCGCATCCCTGAAGCGAAAGGAGCTCGGGCTGTCGACCGTGGGCGGCCAGACATCGCTCAAGACGTTGATCGACGAGCCGGACTTCTCCATCGCCGCGCTGCTGCTATCCGTGCTCGGCGAGGGCACGTTCCTCAACCTGCTGTTCTTCATCGCCAAGTGCGAGGTCGATCCGGTTACCACCCAGGTCTGCCGCCTGGCAGCCAGCGACGAGGCTCGCCACGTAGCGTTCGGCATCGCCCACCTCGCCCGCCATGTCCGCCAAGACGCCACGCTGCTCGGCAAGCTATCCGCGGCGATCCAACAGCGTCACGACGCGCTGTCCCACACCAGCGGCCTCAACGCCGAGGTCTTCGATGCGCTGATCCTCATGGCCGCCGGCGCGTTCACACCGGAAGCCATCGGCCGCGGACACGACCTGGTCGGCGGGTTGCTGCGAGACATGGACGAGGGCCGGCAACGCCGATTACGCCGCATCGGTTTCCCCGCCAGCGACGCCGCCGACCTCTCCGCGCTGCACACCCGCAACTTCATGTAGCCCGGGTCCCATTCGGTATTCAGCAAAACGACAAAAACTGTCGCCTGCGTACGCGATAGTTGCATCGACGAATGGGGCGGACCTCGAGACAAAGCCGCTCCAGTTCACGGGTGAACACGTGAACGCACCGGGACAGACGCGATGAACCGAGACAGCGGCGACGACGCCGTATTGCGTGGAGGATGACAATGGCTCGAAGCAAACGAATCGATCCCGAGGTCTGGGCGCAGATGACCGTGGGCGAGCAGGTCGAGTACGCCGCGAAACGTCGACGAGAGCGATTCCGACGGCGTCGCGCGGCCAACCCCAACGAGTTTCGAGATGTCGCCATTTACGCCATCGCCAGCGACCTGGCGTCCAAATCGTGCACTCCCGACCCGGGCATGGACGTCCGCCAACAAGTCGCGCATTTCCTGCCGATCGTCCGGGCTTGGTTTGACGAACACTTGCCGATCATGCCGGTCGACCTCGACGAGGAGAGCCGAGCGACCGACAAGGCCGACCGAGAGCTCGCGATCGCCCACGGCTTGCCGGTTGGCGACGTCAATCCATACGTGTAGGTGCCGTTTGACCCACGGTGTTTTCACGTAGGAACATCGCGACCATCACCCGTGCTCGCAAACCGTGCTCGAAAGGAAGCAACCATGCCGAAGTCGGATCTCAAGGTGCGTAAACATCCCGCCACGACGCATCGCATGCTGACCATCCACTGGTCGCGAATGGGCAATGTGGCGGAGCGTCGTTCGAAGTGGGGCGGGCTTATCAACGCCTGGGGTCACGAGCATTTCGGCGACGTGTATCGAATCCCGAACTCGGTGGCGATCTACAAGATCGACGCGGCGCTGCAGGAAGCGCTGTTGCCGTCCGACAGCGCGGTGCTCGTCTACGTGTACGGCAAGAACAAGCGCGGCTCGTCGGCGTTGCGCATGGTCACGTACAACGTCGGTTAGGAGCCAGACATGCATATCGACATCGTCTTCGTGCGACATGGCCTTCGCGACGGCAAGCGCGACGACCTGACCACCGCTGGAATGCAATCCGCGCTCGATGCCGGGCGCTGGCTCGCGGAAAGCGGCATCGAGGTGGCGCGGTACGTCCATTCGGGCCACCGGCGCACGAGGCTCACCGCCGAACAGTTGAACCAGGTCGTGCCCGCAGAGATTCGGCGCCGAAGCGGCATGCCGGACAAGCGGGCAAATTTCATCGCGCTGTGTCGGGGGCTCCTCGAGGAGCGATCCGAGGCCTCGGAGGTCGGCGCTGTCGTGCTGGTTGGCAGCGGTGGCACGCAGCGAACCATCGAGAAGAATTTCGGCGGCGGCGCGTTTGATGTGCCCACGGATAATCGAGCGGCGGCCTTCGCTATGCGTTGGGACGACGACACGCTGAACTGCGTGGCTGTCTTCCCAGGCCGCGCGCCACCCACGGAGCAACAATGAGCATCTTCAACATCGAGGACGGCGAGGGCCTGTTGCTTGGTTGAGCGGCCGGGCCCGGCTCTCGGCGTCGACGCCCGAACCCGAACCCAAACCCGAACTCGAACCCGAACCCGAACCCGAATCCGAGCCCGAACCCAGTCCCGAACCCGAACCCGAACCCAGTCCCGAACCCGAACCCGAACCCAAACCCGAACCCGAACCCAAACCCGAACCCAAGCCCGAACCAGATCCGGAACGCGCCCCTCCCTCAAGCGTCTCCCGAATGGCGCCGGATCAATCCGGTCAGCATCGCCGCGACCTGATCCGCGAGCGTGATCATCTTGTCGGCCCTCTCGCTCTGAACCAAACCCAACGCGACGCCCAGCTCCACCGCAACGGCCGCTTCGCATGCTTCACCCCGCGCTTCATTGAATCGCTGTCGTTTCTCGCCGTCGTTGAGCCTGTTGGCGCCCTCGCCGATGAGGAGCACCGGTGCGGTGGCCGATCGCTTCAGTTGGTCTGCAAGGTCACGATCACCCCTCGGGATGTCCTTTGCGATATGGCGGCCCAGCACAGCAAGCTCCTTTGACAGGTGCCAGACGTGGAGATTGTGGTGCGCGAATCGCGTTTTCGGGCTGCTGACATTCATGAAGTGCTCCTCGGCGCCAATTGAGCGGCGCCTTCACTCGCTGAATCGGGCGACGTTCAATTGGTGCCGAGGTGTTGGCGGTGTGTGTGCTGGGTCGGGTTGGGGTTCGGGTTCGGGTTCGGGTTCGGGTTTCCGGGGCGCCGAGGTGTTGGCGGTGTGTGCTGGGTTCGGGTTCGGGTTCGGGTTCGCGTTTCACAGACCGCGCCCCGCCAAACTGGACGGCTGTTGGCGAGAAAGTCGCTGTCGCTGACGAACTTGACGCCTTAATTGCGGCGCGAGGCGGTTTCCACGATCAACCGTCGAGCGAATCGACGCCCAGCAGCTGCAACGTCCGCTCGTCGGGCTGACCGCTGAAGAACGCTTCCAACGCCCGGTCGAATAGCTCCCGGTCAGGCTCGCCGGCGGTCGCCACGGCAAAAAGCGTCAGCGACGACCGGAATTTCATCGCGTCCAGACCACCAAGAATCGAACGCGCCGATCGTCCCTCGTGCCCAAGCATCGTGCGCACGCAGGTTCGAAGCCGCTCGCCGAGTACGGGATGGGCCAGGTACGCGTCGGCTTCATCGAGGTCGGCGATCGCAAACTTTCGCGAGGTCGAACTGCGCCCCAAACCCGCCACCTGCGGGAAAACAAACCAGATCCAATGACCGTGTTTGTGCCCGGCCTGCAGCTCGGATAACGCGCCGGCGTACATGCGGTCCTGGGCGGCGATGAAGTGGCCGAGATCGATCATGGTTGCACCCGCCGCGCGACGAGCCGGGCGAGGGTCTCGACGTCCGTTGTCTTGATGACGACCGCGCCTTGCCCCGGAGATTCAACGCCAAGCTCAATCGCGACCTCGCGCGCCCCATGCGTGAACCACTGCGCTTGCAGGTAGCCCTTGAATTTATGAAGCGTCTCCGCCAACAGCGTGCCGTCCCTGAAGAGCTGCCACCGCCCATCGACGATGCAGATGTCCACATCGCAGTCCGCCAGCGCACCTTCAATGGCCTGGTAGCCGGCCGTGTACTTGCTCTTGCGGTCGGCGAGGTCCGTCAGAAAAGCCGCGATATCGTCTGCGGTCGCGGCGGAAGGCAAGTTGGTCGGTGCGCTCGCCGGTAGCGAACCCAGCTCGTCGCGGACGCGGTCGTGCAGCTTGTCGTAGAGGTGACGCAGGCGCATTTCGGCCGTGATGGCGCGGCTGACCAGGCCGTCGAGGCTCTTGTTGATGGACGCGCGTGCCCGCTGGATTTGTTCGCGGAACTGGCCGACCTCTTTAGCGGCGTCCTGGATCTGGGCGAGATCGCCCGAGAGTCGCTCCCAAGCCCGCTCGATATCCGCGGCCGAGAGGCGCACAGCCGTTGTCTGCTCGTAACGCGCCAGCGCCTTGATCATCGCCACGGCCCAGTAGGTTCGCACCCCGTCGAGGCCGGCGTTGGGCACAAAGACCGCCAGATAGCCGTCCCGCGCCTCGAAATCGAAGGGCTCGCGAATGCCGGTCAGGCGGCTGGTCAGCGACACCATCACGCCGTAGCGACAGCGCTGCTCGACCAGGTCCTTGCGGAACTTGACCAGCTCCTTGCTCGGGACCTCGTTGGTGTAGAGCTTGACCTCGATAATCGCCTCAGCGCGAGCCCCGTCACCGAGGTCGAAAGACGCGAGCACATCGCCCTGGTGGCCGGTGCCCGAGTGGATGGTGAAGCGGTCGTTGGGGAACGCGTTCTGCAGCTGGGTCTGCACAGCGGACTCCCCGAGCTCGCCGAGCCGCTGCGACTTCTGCGCGTTGTGCATCAACTGCTTAATGAGGCCCTTGAGGTCGGTCATCTCGTCGACAACCGGCTTGAACATGCGGTTCATCGAGTCTTCGTTGGACGACGCGCGCACGAGCGTCAGCACCTGGTGGCCGACCCGGAGCGTCTCGATGACACGTTCGCTGCGTTGCGCCTCGGGGATCGCCTCGAGCCAGTCGCAGAGCTGCGGATCTTGCAGCGTCAGTTCCAGCTTCATGGTCGCACCCGCGGTCTGTTCATACGCCGGAAACGTACGCGACCGGCCGGGCGTCGTCGAGCGGTCATCACCGCGCGCGAGGCCGTTTTTTGCATGTTTGCGGAGGTCAAAATGCCCGTAGGGTGCCCAAACGGTCCCCAGGACGCGTCGGAGGGCCTCGGGGCTATATCTATAGCCTCCAGCCTCGATCGCCCGTTAGAACGAGTTCTGCGCCATTTGGCTGTCGAGCGCCGTGAGGGCGATTTGTTCGGCTTCGGACACCTGGCCGCGAAAATCGCCGAGGCTGAAGAACGACGCCCCCGACCGCGGGGTCTCGATCAGCAGGGCCGATCCAAGGTCATCGTCCACGTCCGTCCCGGCCGTCTTGCGAACGCGATGAACGACCACAGGCCTGTCGCCCCGCCACGAGCGCCACGACCGAAAACCGAGACGATCGACAGCGCCTCCATCCTGGTACGCCTGCCCATCGATGCGCATCGGCGCGAACACATAGGGCATGGAAACGGACGCCAACACCGCGTCGCACAAATCGCCAGAGGTCAGCAGTTGATGGCCGCCCGACGCGGTCTTGACGCCGAGCGCGAGGGGGCGCTGCAGCTCTTCGAAGGTCGCTGGAAGCCGAGCTGCGAGGTACGCGTGTAGGGGACCCAGCGAGAACAGGCCGCGCCAGGGCACGAGATGGGGCCGCATGAGCGTGTAGGGCTGCCGTTCGTCGAGCGCTTGCACGATCTCCTCAATGCTATGCCCGGCCGCCCAAAGCGCACCGACGACCGCCCCGGAAGAGGTTCCGACGACGGCATCGATGGCGACATCTCGCTCGCGCAACGCACGTAGAACGCCCACGTGGCGCGCGAAGGCGAGGAATCCGCTGCTCAAAATCAGGTCGGCTGGTTCTGGTTGGCCTTCACGATTGCCTTGAGTCGGGTTCATCGGAGGCATCATCCGTCCGAAAATCGAATCGCTCAATGGCCCATCGGCCGACAAACCTCGTAAGGCGGACAAGGCGGTGTACCTCGCGGGAGCAGGGCTTGCCTCAGACCTGTTCCCACTCTACGATCGAAATATCGACATACCAGTGGGAACATGAGCAATTACGAACAATTAAACACTGACCAACAGCGCCAACTGACCGATATGCGCCAGGTCTACGACGCATGGCGGGCTGCGAACGCCACTTTCAAGCACAGCTTCTCGGGCAGCATGCGCTGGTTGACTCGCCGCGGGCGCGACTACCTGCATCGCAAGCATGGCCGCAAGGAACGGTCGCTCGGGCCGCGGTCGCCGGAGACTGAAAAACAGTACGCTGCGTTCATCGACGGCCGCGATGAGGCGCGGGCGGATTTGAAACGGCTGGCGGGGCGGCTGGACCAACTCGCGCCGGTCAACGTCGCGATGGGCATCGGTCGAATGCCACGACTGACGGCTCGGATTCTGCGGCGGCTAGACGAACAGCAGCTGCTTGGGCGCCACATCCTCGTTGTCGGGACCAACGCGTTGTTTGCCTACGAAGCGCGCGCGGGTGTCGTCATCGAAGGTGGACTGCTAGCGACTGGTGATGCGGATCTGCTGTGGGACGCCCGCCAACGCGTCTCGTTGTTGCTCCAAGAGACACGAAAGGAAGGGATCGTTGGGCTGCTCCGCAAGGTCGACCGGTCATTCAAGCCGCGTGGTCATGGTGACTTTCGCGCCTACAACGCCGATGGCTATTGGGTCGACCTCATCCGTCCGATGGACCACAGCTTCTTTGCGACCGACGCGCGGACCACAGTGACCGGCGACGGCGATGACCTTCATGCCTCGGCGATCGAGGGGTTGCGCTGGCTCGTGAACGGACCGCGGCTCACCGTGACCGCGATTGCGTCCGATGGCTATCCGGTCCCGATGGTCGTGCCCGACCCGCGCGTGTTCGCGGTGCACAAGCTTTGGGTCGCGGAAAAGCCCGAGCGCGATCCGGTGAAGCGACCCCGGGATATTGCCCAGGCTCATCTCGCCGCCCAGTTGGCGCGCACCAACCTTGGGTTGCGCTTCGACGACGAAGACCTGGCCGCATTGCCAATGGAGCTGAGGAACAGCGCACGCGTCCGACTTGGCGGAGATTCAAGCGCTGATGACGTCGAGGACGAGCAAGACGGGTCCATCACGCCGAACTGGTAGCGACGGCAGCCCCTCAGCGTTCGCTATTCGAGAATATGGAACGCACGCTGCCAACCTGCGGTCGATGTCGCGCCGCGCCAAGCGGACACTCGTGGTTACCGCCGCGACGGGTTCATCCACGCCGCCATCCGGTGCATCCTGCGGTCAAACCACACATCGACACCTGGTCCCGATGCCGCGCCTGCTCTTCGTCTCCCACAACTTCCCGCCCGACGCTTCGATCGGCTCGCGGCGGGCACGCAGGATCGCGATCGAGCTGACCGCGCGCGGCTGGGACGTCGATGTATTGGCAGCCGAGACGATTTATCAGCAAGGACTCGACCCGGCGACGCTGACCGGGCTCGAAAACGTGCACATCACACGGACCCACGCCCTGAACCCGCGCAAATGGGCACAGCGAGCGCGGGACGCGGTGCGTGCGATGCGCGGTGGGACGGAGGCTGCTAGCGCGGGCAATGGCGGCTCCCAGCAAAACGCCGCCGGGCCGTCGTTGGTGCCACAGCTGTTGAGCGTGCTCAGTCGCACGTATGCCGACCTCGAAGTGCCGGATTCGTTCGCCGGTTGGTTCGTCCCGGCCCTCGCCACCGCCGCCAACTTCCCGAGGCCCGACATCGTGTTCGCGTCATTGCCCTGGTTCACCAACGCGCTGGTCGGGCTCGCCGTCGCCAACCTGCACGACGCACCGCTGTTTTTCGACTACCGCGACCCGTGGAACCACCCCGGACGCACCGCGCAGTGGCCGGCCTGGAGACGCGGGATCGAAGCGCAACTCGAAGCCGCGTGCATCCAACGCTGCGCCGGCTTTACGGCCGTGACCGAAGGCATCGCTGACCACCTGCGCGGCCGCACGACAATGCCGGTCAACGTCGTCTACAACGCCGCCGATCCCGCCGATTTCGCGACGGTGACCCCGCGCATCTTCCACGCTCCAACCCTGCTCTACACCGGGGCCCTCTCCGGCGGCCGGCGCATCGAACCCCTGCTCGACGCGCTCGCGACTGCACCATCGGGACCAAACCTGCACTACATGGGCTGGGACCACGCCCACGTCCTCGCGGCAGCCGCCGAACGCGGGTTGAAGGGCCGCGTGACAGCCGACGGCTTGCGTCCACATGTGCAAGCCGCCGCCGCGATGCTTGGTGCGCGCGCCAACGTCTGCATCATCGGGCCCGAACACCACATCCAGGTGCCGGGTAAGCTCTATGAACAGCTGGCTTGCGGACGCCCCGTGCTCGTCCTCGGCCCACCCGGTTGCGACGCCGCCCGCATCGCCCGACCGGTCGCCAACGCCCGTGTCGCCAACCTCGCAGATCCAACCGCCATCGCCCAAGCCATCGCGAACCTGCCCGACACCAAACGGCCCATCGGCGCACCGGCGGGCCTGTCTGTCACCGAAACGATGGACGCGCTGCACACCGCCCTGCTCGCCGCACTGCTCGCACCGTCGCCAAACCGACCTACCACCGCAACCGGGACCTGAATCATGCCGAGACGCCGGCTCCTGACCGCCCTTCTTGTCGCTTTGACCGCACTACCAGCGTGCGGAGGCGGCATCGTGCAATCGCTGACCGACGGCGACCTGCGCCCCGACCGCGACTACTGCGCCGACCTGCCCAAGCGCCCCGCTCCGATGCTGGGCAACTACCTGGCCAAGCTGAAACCACAGCTCGACAGCGGCAAAACCGGCGTGCACGTGCTCGAAGATGGGGCCGGTGCGCTGATGGCCCGGGCGTGGCTCACGGTGAACGCGCAAAAGTCGATCGACGTGCAGTACTTCATCTTCTCGGCCGACGCGATCGGCCTCATCGCCGCCGACGAGCTGCTGCGAGCCGCGCAACGAGGGGTCAAAGTCCGCTTGCTGGTCGACGACGTGCTCCACGACGGGGACGCCGACTTCCTGCTCGCCATGGACGCCCATCCAAACTTCGAGATCCGCGTCTACAACCCCAACATCAACATCGGCAAGACGCTGCCGGTGCAGCTCTACAACGCCGCCAAGGACTTCCGTGGCGTCAACCAGCGGATGCACAACAAGACCTTCATCGTCGATCGGCAGGTCGTCATCACCGGCGGCCGCAACATCGCCGACGAGTACTTCGACCTGCACCCGGACTACAACTTCCGCGACCGGGACATCCTGCTGCTCGGCGGCGTGTCCCACCACATCTCGGGGTCCTTTCAGCAGTTCTGGGTCGACCACCGCGCCGTGCCCTTGCGCAAGGTCATCAAGGAGCCCGAGAGCTACAAGAAAGGCTGGTACACGGACGTCTGGGAGCAGCTTCACCGCTTTTCGTGCGACCCCCGCCGCTACTGGCCCGAGATGCGCAAGCGCGCCGCCAATGTGCCCAAGCGCTTTGAACAGCTGCAGGCCAATGGCGTGCTGCGCTGGGTCGACAATGTGCGTTTTGTGTCCGACGACCCCGGCAAGAACGACGGCAAGTCCGGCATGGCTGGCGGCGGCAAGTCGACAACCGCGCTGATTCGCCTGGTCCGGTCGGCCAAGCGCGAGGTCATCATCCAGACGCCCTACCTGGTGACGTCGAGCCTCGGAAAGAACCTCTTCGCCGAAGCCGTGGCCCGCGGCATCAAGCTCACGATCCTGACCAACAGCCTCGCGTCGACCGACAGCTTCCCGTCCTTTTCAGGCTACGTGCGCGATCGGGAAGCGCTGCTGAAGACGGGCATCATGCTCTACGAGAGCAAACCGGACGGCCCGATCCGCCACAAGCTGATGACGCTGCCCGATGGACGACGGCCGGCGAAGGACTCGATCTACGGGCTGCACGCCAAGTCGATGGTGATCGACGGCGAAATCACGGTGGTCGGCACCTTCAACCTCGACCCCCGCAGCGCGAACCTGAACACCGAGTGCATCGTCGTGGTCAAGGACAAGCCGCTGGCCCAGAGGGTGCTCAAGACCCTGCGCGCCGAGCTGTCACCGGCCAACGCGTGGCGGATCACGCCGAAGTTCAACCCCGACTCCGAAGCCCCGCTGAGCCACAAGTGGAAGATGCTCTTCGCCCGACCCATCCCGCGCTCGGTGCTCTGACCTGAAGGCCGGTCGCTTGGCCCCCCACATGAAGGCCCGGGCTCGGCTCAATGCCGGTCACTTAACGACCCCGGCTGAAGCCGGGGCCTCAGTTGAGCAAGCCCTCCTTCGAGGGCTCGGCGTTGCGGTCCGCCATGACGGATTCGCTGCGGCGCGTGTGGGTGCACGAGATCCCGACAAACGTGGATAGGCAGCCGCTGCCGGTCGAGATCGCGGCTGAGCCCGCGGAGGCGGGCTTGCTCAACTGAGCCCGGGCCTTCAGCCCCGGGGCTCTGCTTTGCTCGCTTGGCTTAGCTTAGAAATCAGTACCTTAGCCCTAAGCGACCGGCATTGGGACCAGGCTGGCTTCGCTTGGCTTCTTGGGCGGCAACTCGGGTAAAGCTGTGAAGCTTCTCGCCCAGCTGCGGCAGGCAGTGGCATCATCCGGGCCGTGAAAACGTATCGGCACAACCTCAAATCCCTCGCCATCGGCATCAGCGCGGCCCTCGTCGCCATCGCTTGCGGCGGCGAGACCAAGACCGTCTACGTGCCTGTCGACAACGGCGGCGGGAAGCTGACCGATGTCTCCAACCTGTTCACCGACACCGGCAGCTCGAGCGGTGGGTCGTCGAGCGGCGGGGCGTCAAGCGGGGCGAGCTCGAGCGGGTCAAGCGACGCCGGCGGCGGGACCAATGCGGATAGCGAAGCTGGCGATGCCAGTGGCGGCGATGACGGGGGCGGCGATGACGGTGGCGGCGATCACGGTGGCGGCGGGGGCGGCTGCAAAGAGCCCTGCAAGGACGACCTGCCCTGCACCAAGAACCTCTGCAAAAACGGCTACTGCATCGTCGAGCCGCTCGACGGCTTTTGCATCGTGGACGGCAAGTGCTGGCAGGCCGGTCCCGTACCCGGCAAACCGTGCAAAGTCTGCGCGCCCACCCAGGCCGTGTTCGGCTTCTTCGACGACGACAAGGGCGCCTGCGACGACGGCATCGCCTGCACCACAAACGACGTCTGCAAGTCCGGCCAGTGCACGGGAACCCCCGGCCCCGGCTGCTGCAAAGCCGACGCCGACTGCAAATCACCCGACGGCTGCAAGCAGGGCACGTGCGACGTCAAGACCGGCGGCTGCTCCTTTACGGCAATTCCCGGCTGCTGCAGCGCGGGCGTGTGCTGCGACGCTGCGACAAAAACGGTCAAACCGACCGGCACACCTTGCGGCTCCTCCGTGCTCAAGACCGAATGGGGCTGCAGCGGGGCGACGATTCGCAAGCGCACCGCGACCGCCGGATGCGATGGCAATGGCGCCGCCGCATGCAGCCAGGACGTGCAACACGCGACCTGGAGCCCCTGGCAAAACATCTCCACATGTCCCAGCGGCCAGGTGTGTTCGCCCATCGTGGACCCGAACAAGCAGCCAATCTGCGCCAAGGCCGGCACGACAACCTGCACGTCCGACGCGATGTGCAATGACGGGCAGGCCTGCACCCAGGACATCTGCAACAGCGGCACCTGCAAACATGTAACCGCGCCCAAGGGGGCGATCTGCGGGGCGGACAAGAACACGGCCCAGTACCGCTGCAACGCGACCAAGTCCGGCGTCGAGGTCCGCTTTGGCGCGCGGGTCTGCAACGGCACCGGCTCCTGCCCGGCCGCCGACGGTAAAAATTGGGGCGCGTGGCTGAAGTGGTCGTCGTGCAACGGCGGCACGTGCAAGGCCAGCCTCGATCCCAAGACGCCACCGACCTGCGGCAAACCCACCGCGTGCAAGGCCGGGACGAAATGCTGCAAGGCCGACGGAACATGGGCGGCCAAGGCCACAAAGTGCGGAACCAGCGCGCTGAAGACCGAAGTGAAATGCGAGGGCACCGCCGGCGGCGTCATCAAGAAACGGCAGGGTTTTGCGGGCTGCAGCGGCAACAGCTCGTTTTGCTCGGGCAGCTTCAAGGACATGGTCGCGTGGGGCGCGTGGAGCACTGAAAAGACCTGCCCCGCCGACCACAAGTGCGAGGTCAACTTCAGCGGCACCAGCGCCAAGTGCGTCGACGCCAAGCAGTGCAAGGCGGGCACGACCTGCTGCGATGCGAAGGGCTTTTACGCGGCCAAGGGCAGCAAGTGCGGGACCAGCAAGTACAAGACCGAATACAAGTGCGAAAAGGCCGGCAAGCTCGGCGGCGCGATCCTGGCGCGGGAAGGCTTCAAGGGCTGTTCGGGTCAATCGACCTGGTGTTCGACGCTGACCAGCAACCTGTTCTGGGGTCCATGGAAGACGCTGAGCACCTGCAAAGCGACCGAGGCGTGCAAGGACAGCTTCTCGCCGAGCTACAAACCCAGCTGCTCCAACGCCACCGACTGCAAGCCGACCCAGACCTGCTGCACGACCGCAGGCATGTACCAGCCCAAGGGGACCAAGTGCGGCACCAAGAAGCTCGCGAGCGAGACGCGATGCTCCGTCACCGGCAAGGCGATCGAGCAGCGGGACGCGTATCCGGGGTGTTCGGGCAACGGGACGACGTGTTTTTCGTATACGAGCAGCTACTACGCGTGGACGGCGTGGAAGCTCGCGCACCTCTGTCCTTCCGGCGGAACCTGCAAGGAGAAGTACAAGGGCAAGGCCGAGTGCGCGGGCGGGTCGACCCAATGCAAGACCTACCAGACCTGCTGCACGCCTGCGGGGACGTGGGCCAAGGCCAAGACCAAGTGCGGCAACTTCGCCTACAAGACCGAGTACAAGTGCACGGGCGCCAACCCCGCGACCGGCAAGGGCGGCAAGGTCCAGCGGCGCAAGGGCTATGGCGGCTGCACCGGATCGTCGGCGAGCTGTTCGTCAAGCACGAGCAACCTCGCCTGGTCCGCGTGGGAGGACTACGACACCTGCCAGGCGCACGAAAAATGCACGGTCACGGCCTATAGCGGCACCTGCAAGAACGTCAGCAAGTGCAGCCCATCGGGCACGTGCTGCACGACAACAGGCGAGTACGAAAAGGCCGGCAAGAAGTGTGGCAGCTACCCGACCAAGAAGGCCTACAAGTGCTCGGGTGTCACCAAGGGCTCAGACGTCATGGTGCAAGAGATCTTCACCGGGTGTTCGGGGACGAGCGGTATCTCGTGCAGCTACAAGGACGCCCACCTCTACAAAGCGCCGTGGAAGCTCTACAAGGCGTGCCCGGCGACCCAGTACTGCCTGGTGACGAAGTACTCCCACACGTGCACGGCAAAGATCCCGTAGCGCTCGCGGCGATTGACCCGGCCCGTGGGATGCTTCAAACTCCTACATCCCTTCTCCAGACATCTGCAAACTTTCGCAGCAAGAGGCCGCCGTCATGAGGCAAGCACTCTCCATCTTTGCGCTCGCAGTAGCCACGGTTTTCGCCGCGACGGCGTTCGCCGCACCGCTGGGCACAATCGTCCTCGAGGGCCAGCTGCGCACCGTCGCTGGTTCGGCGGTGCCCGACGGCGATTATTCGCTCAAGGTCAGCCTGTACAAAGACAAGCAGGACCCCAAGGCCCTACACAGCGAGACGATCAACACCAAGGTCAAAGGCGGCGGGTTCCTGCTGAGCCTCGGCCTGGCGCAAGCGCTCAAATCCGACGTCTTCGCCGGTGGTAGCGCCGCGTGGGTCGGCATCCAGGTCGGCACCGAGTCCGAGCTGCCCCGCCTGCCGCTCAACCACGTCGCCTACGCGTTCGCCGCCAGCCACGCCGCCAAGGCCGCTGACGTCGCGTGCACCGGCTGCATCAAGACCGATCACCTCGCCAAAGACGTCCTCAAGGACTACGCCAAGTCCGCCGATCTCAAGGCCTATGTCGCCGTCGACCAGGCGTGCAAAGCGGGCGAACACGCGACCGGCTTTGGCAAGGACGGCAAGATCCAGTGCGCCAAGGACGCCAACAACACCTACAGCGGCAAGCAGTTCACGCTGAGCAGCCAGTCCTGCCCCGCGGGCAAGGTGGTGGCCGGCATCGACGCGGACGGCAAGGTCAAGTGCGACCTCGGCGGCAAGACCTACAACGGCAAGAACTTCGCGGTCAGCAACCAGAAATGCCCGGCCGGTGAAGTCGTCGTCGCCATCAACAGCGAAGGCAAAGCGGTCTGCAAGCCCGACCAGAAGGGCCAGGCGTCCGGCAAGGACTTCGCGCTGTCGGGCAAGGGCTGTGGCAAGGGCAAGGTCCAGACCGGCGTCGACGCGGCCGGCAACCCGACCTGCACAACGATCGCCTACGAAAAGCCGATCCCGGCCGGCGCGCTGAGCCAGTCCGCGGTCGTCAACCTCGCCAAAGGTCAGCTGGCCAACGGCAAGACGCCGTGGAACGACAAGAAGGCCTACGACATCAGCGGCGCGTGGCTCAAGCCGACCAGCGCGACCAAGCCGTTTCTCGCCCACGGCAACAAGCGCCAGATGGTGTTCCGCACCGACGGCGACGCCGAGTACAACAAGGGCGTGGGCAGCTACCCGTTCGTGTTCATGTTCGGCGGCGATGTCTCGTCCAACCGCACCGCGGCCATCCACCAGGACGGCGGCGTGTGGACCAAGAAGTACGGCTGGCTGCACAAGCGCTTCGCCGCGGCCAACAAGGGCTGCAAGACCGGCTTCGTGATGTCGGGAACCGACGCGGACGGCAACCCCAAGTGCGTGCTCGATAAGAACTCGACGCTGTCACCGGGCACCTACATGCGCAGCGAGACGGGCAGCAAGATGGGCGCTGACCTGGCCAAGTTCGACAAGCGGTACGTCAACGAGGGGCAGGCCAACTCGGTCAGCTCGGCGATGATCACCGACGGCCAGGTGGGCAACAAGGACCTCGCAAACGGCTCCGTGTCCGCCGCCAAGATCGGCGCCGGCCAGGTGACCGGCTCGCACGTCGCCAACTCGTCGCTCACCGGTTCGGACATCAAGAACAGCTCGCTGACCGGCTCCGACATCGCCAACGGGACGATCGGCCGCGACGACATCGCCAACGGCAGCATCAACGGCCCGAAGATCGCCGGCAACGTGATCACCAGCGGCCACGTGCTCAACGGCAGCCTGACCGGCGACGACATCAAGAACGAGTCGCTGACCGGTTCGGACATCAAGAACGGCTCGCTCACCTACTCGGACACCAACGTCAACAGCATCCAGCGCCGCATCGACAAGTCGTGCCCGACGGGACAGGCCATTCGCGCCATCAACAACAACGGCACCGTCGTTTGCGCGGCCGAGGTCGGCGCCGATGCCGCGACCTACAAGGCCAACGTCAAGAAGAACCGCTGGTACCGCCTCGCAACCTGCACCAAGAACCAGCGCTGCGGCGGCACGTTCATCGTCGGCGACAGCGCCGGCAACTCGCTGATCTTCCGCGTCGGCATCTCGCGCGGCATCGAGACGGGGATGGCGGTCAAGCTGCTGCACCATTCCGGTGACGGAACCCGCCTGTTCACCACCTTGCGCGTCGCCGAGGGCGGCACGGGTCACCACGCCTACGTCGACGTCCGCGCCAACTACGACGCGAGCGCTTGGTACAGCATTCGGGCCAACAACGCCGTGCACAAGTTCGGCGCCAACAAGCTGCAGGATATCGGTACGGCTGGCAGCGTCGGTGGCTACAGCAACCGCACCTACGGCCTCGATAACCTCGCGATGGTCGGCAACTGGCAGGAGGCGATGACGGTCGACCGACTCGGACGCATGATGGTCCGCAGCAACACCGGCTACATCCAGCTCGGCTCGTACAACACCAGCCACGCGCACATTCAAACCGACCGCGGCAGCTTCTACATGAACCGCGAGCTGAAGGTGGATTCGGGCGTCATCGGCTCGTACAACGAGGACCTCTACCTGCGCCGCGCCGGCTCCAACGGCATCCAGATCCGCAGCGGCGACGTCCTGCTGCACAAGCACATCCACGCCAACAACAAGCAGATCAACTACGTCGACCAGCTGCACTTCAACAGCGGCTTCCGTATGTACGACGACGGCAACAAGGGCATTCTCAACGTGCGCTCGGGCAACACGAGCACGGTCGAGATGCGGATGATGGACTCGGCCGGCAACACCCACGGCTACGTGTACGGTGACTCCAACACCACGGTCGGATTCCTCGATGCGTCGCATCGCTGGGCGGTCCGCGTCGAGAACAACAACTACGTGCGCATGTTCACCAAGGGCGGCGAGCGACTCCGCGCCGACAACTCCGGTGCTGTGACCTACGGCCGTCACCACGTGACCGGCAACCTCTACGCCAAGTCGCTGACGACCGACAGCATGACCAACAACGGCAACCTGCACGTCAAGGGCACGCTTACGGTCGACAAGCCCGCGACCTTGAAGTCCACGGCGTCTGTCGGCAGCACGCTCAGCGTCGGCGGCACGGCCAACCTCAACAACGGGGTCTCGGTGGACGGCAAGACCGTCATCGACAACGGCGCCGGCTGGCATCGCAGCTACGGGCAGACCGGCCATTACAACGGCACCTATGGCGGCGGCATCTGGATGAAGGACACGTCGTGGGTCCGCGTCTACGGCAGCAAGAACTTCCTGGTCGAAAACGCCCTGCTGCAGGTCAGCGACGGCAACGGCAGCGTGCAGATCAACCGCGGCACGCACCCCGCTATCGAGATGCGCAGCAACAAGAACGGCTCGCCTTACATCGACTTCAGCAACAGCAGCAGCGGTGACTACGACGCGCGCCTGCAGCTCTCGGGCGACAACGACCTCAACGTCTACGGCGCCAACTTCCACGTCCGCAACGGCTGGATCTACGGGCAGGCCGGAGCGGGTCTGCGCTTCTACGACAACTCGTACGGCGGCAGCGGCGACGCGGCGTACATCCACTACTACAGCGAAGGCGGCGAGAACACGAAGCTGCGCATCCTCAACAACAACGACGCCGACGACGACATCGAGCTCTACCAAAACGGCGCGGCCCGCCTGACCGTTCGCAGCGGTCGTGTCGGCATCAACAACACCAACCCGTCGTACACGATGGACGTCAACGGCTCGCTGCGCGCGTCGTCGATGGTGGTCTACGGCAAGTCCCTGTCCGACTACATCAAGGACGTCGTCAACGACCGCTGCTACGTCTACTTCGGCTGGCGAGACAGCGCGAATGGGGCGACCGGCTACAGCAAGATCGTCCGCGTGCGCGGCAGCAGCAGCAACAACTGCAACTCGAGCGGCACCAACGGCAACTGCTGGAACACGACGGCGTGGTCGCCCATCACGCTCGGCGGCCTCAACACCGACGGCGACGTCAACGGCGACGACAAGTTCTGGATCGGCTTCCGCTGCTACTAGGCCCTTACCAACCGCACCCACGGACCTCACCGACCGCATGATTCGTCTCGTTTCCATCGCCGCTTTCGCTCTGCTCGCCTTCGGGTGTGGCAAGCAGCCTGCGCCCGCAGCGGGTTCTGGTGGTGCGACGTCAGGTGGTGGGGCGGCTGGTCAAGGGGCCGGTGTGCAGGCGGGCGGTGAGCAAGCTGGCGGTGTGCAAGCGGGTGGCGGACAAGCGGCCGCTGCGAAAGGGCCCAAGGCTGGCCAAGCGCCAGGTCCCACCAACGCCAACGCGCCAACGGGCAAGAAGAACCCGCTCGCCGGCCGTGTCTTCAAGATGCCTGCGGGCAAGGGCATGACCGACCCGATGGCCATCAAGCGCGCCATGGAAAAGGGCGGCGGTCTGCCACCCGGCGTCAAAGAGATCACGCCCGAGTCCGAGAAGAAGCGCGAGGCCGACGACGCCGCCAAGAAGAAGGCCAAGCAGGTCGTGACCGACATCTACAGCCGCATCGCCGGCAAACCGATGGACGTGCTCGAGGTGACCGAGGTCAGCGGCCTGTGGCGCATCACGTTCCAGACCCGCGGGGTGAAGGAAGCGCCTTCGACCGTGCACGTCACCAAGGACGGAAAGCTCGCGTTCGAGGGCGGTTTTGAGCTCGAAAAGCGCCAGCAGAAGCTGCAGATGGACGACAACTTCGCGACCTGCCTGAAGCTGCGCGGTGTGCGGATCATCGGCGATGGGCGCACCAAGGCGACGCGGGCGCAATTGCAGCAGGTCGGCTCGTTCGCCGGCAAGATCTTCGTGGACTGCGGTCGCGCGAAGGAAGGCTGCAAGCCGCTGATGGCCAAGCTGAAGTTGACGAAACTGCCTGTGATCGAGCAGGGCGAGGATCGATTCACCGGTCCCCGTCCGAAGCAATTCCTCGAGACACTGAGCGGGTGTAAGTGAGGCCGACGATGCGACGCACCTGGTCGACCCGTAGTCTGCTCGCCGTCTTGGCGGCGCTGGTTTTCGTTGCGTATGGCTGCGGCGACGACCCCGGCGCGGGAGATCCCGGTTCGGGCGGCGCGAGCAGCGGCGGCGTGGGCGGCGATCTCGGCAATATCGGCGAAGATACCGGCGACAGCGATACGGTTTCGTCCAGCGGCGGCTCGTCGAGCGGCGCGGATGCGGGCGGCACCGAAGATAGCGGCTCGAGCGGCGGAACCTCGTCAAGCGGCGGCGACGGTGGCGCGTCAAGCGGCGCGGACGCTGGCGCCGATACCGAAGAGTGCGTCGGCGAACCCGGCTGCCCGTGCAAGGAAAACGCCGAGTGCGACACCGGCTACTGCCTTGATTTCCCCGACGGCAAGCAGTGCGCGAAGCTCTGCACCGAGACGTGCCCCAACGGCCAGGCCTGTAAGGACATCAGCGGCGGCAAGGGCGACAAGGTCTTCGCGTGCGTGTCCAACCTCATCGCGTTGTGCGCGCCATGCAACGACGACCAGCTTTGCCAACACAACGGCGTCGCGGGCCTGTGCCTGGATTACGGCGCGGACGGCAAGTTCTGCGGCGGCCCATGCGACAAGGACAGCGACTGCCCGCAGCACTACGAGTGCATCGAGGCGACCGGCGTCAAGGGCACCAAGGCCAAGCAGTGCAAGCGCAAAGACACCGCTCCCAAGCCGGCCAACGGCAACGGCGCCATCTGCGGCTGCAGCGAGTGGGCGGTCAACAAGGGCGCCAAGACGCAGTGCACCAAGACCAACGGTGTCGGGACATGCAAGGCCGACCGCGCCTGTACAGCCAAGGGTCTGGAGACCTGCACCGCCACCGATGCCAAGCCCGAGGTCTGCAACACGTTGGACGACGACTGCAACGGCAAGGTTGATGACCTCGACGCCGAGTTCAAGTGCAGCAAGAAGCTGTTCGCGACGCTCGGCAGCATGGCGACGTGCACAACCGACGACGACTGTGTGGGTAAGAGCAAGTCGGGCAAGCTTGAAAAATGCGACATGTCGGGCGTTGTTGGCGCCTGCAAGGAGCTCGAGGGCGAGTGTTTCGGCATCCCGTCGTGCACCGCGGGCGGCAAGCTGATCTGCAACGAGGCGAAGACGCCGATCGCCGAGGCTTGCGACTTGCAGGACAACGATTGCGACGGCAAGACCGACGAGGCGTTCACCTGGAAGTCACACGACGGCAAGGACCTCGGCATGGGTCAGCCGTGCGGCA
Organism: uncultured Enterobacteriaceae bacterium; assembly: GCA_964560875.1. GTDB lineage: Bacteria > Myxococcota_A > UBA9042 > UBA9042 > UBA9042 > CAZLMW01. Next base: position 14,904 of record CAZLMW010000041.1, on the reverse strand, counting down.
CGGGCGAATGTGGCGGCGGCAACGTGGTCTGCGAGACCTTGAAGACAGCGGTTTGCGATACGGCCAAGAAGTCGTCCAAGGAGAAGTGCGACGCGCTTGATAACGACTGCGACGGGGACATCGATGACAAGGGCGAGGTTTGTGTCGACGGCAACGAGTGCACCTTTGACACGTGTGACGGCGCGTCCAAGTCGTGCAGCAATCCGGCGTCTGTCGATTGCGACGACAACAACCCGTGCACGACCGACAGCTGCGACACGAAGCTCGGCAAGTGCGTCAACAAGCCCCAGGACGGCGCCAGCTGCGATGATGGCGATGCGTGCACGGTCGGCGACAAGTGCGGTACGACCAAGGACAACGTGGCGGTTTGCCTGGCGGGCGCGAGCACGAAGGTCTGCGATGACGCCAACCTTTGCACCGACGATAGCTGCGATCCGAAGAAGGGCTGTGTGCAGCTGAGCAACGCGGCGACGCAGGCTTGTTACACCGGCGATCCGAAGACGAAGGGCACCGGCGAGTGCAAGGGCGGCACGAAGTTGTGCAAGGAAGGCGCGCTCCAGGGCGCTTGCGTCGGCGAGTTTACGCCCAACAACACCGAGATCTGCGATGCGAAGGACGATGACTGCAACGGCGTCGTCGACAACGGCTGCGCGGCCAATATCGTGACCGTACGCACGTCGTCCATCGCCGGCAGCATCAAGGGCGGCAAGCACAGCATGAATGTGCGCGGCGGCGGCGAGTCGACGGTTCATGGCGTCGCGGCTGGCAAGAAGAAGACCGCGCTGCTCGGCTGGTACGCGTGGGTCGCTTCCCTCATCAAGTAGCCCAGGTTGCCGCGCACAGCCGCTTGAGTTTCATCGACGCCCAACAAGGAGCTGCAGCGGCTTGCCAGCCCGCGGTGGTGTCGTTGCCGAGCTGCGTCAGGTTGTTGCCGTGACGCGGCCTCGCCCTGCTGCTCGGAAACCCGCCATGAAGGCAGAACGCGGGCCACCTCGCGCCCAAGGAGCTTCTTGATCGCCTTGCGCTGCCGATCGTCGTGCGATGTCGCACGTACGAACGGCGCGGCGACTTTTTGCAGATCCTCGCGCCAATCCAAACACTGCTTACATTCAGCGTTTGACCGTGGGCGCCCTGCCGCTGGACAGTGGACCGCTGGACAGTGGACCGCCAGACAGTGGACCGCCAGACAGTGGACCGCCAGACAGTGGACCGCTGGTGAGGAGACATCATGACGTGGAGTCTGTTCGCCGAATATTGGCTCGTCGTTGTCCTGGGCGCGCTCGTGCTCGGGCAGGCCGGTTGGTGGGCGTATGCGAAGTGGCGCAGGAAGTGGCGGGCGCGCCGTCGAAGCAGGATAGCGGTCGAGGGGGAGGTCGCCGCCGAGCGCGTGGTGCAGCGCATGGGGTACGAGATCGTCGACCGACAGGCCCGGACACAGTGGCGGGTGACGGTGGACGGAGAGCCGCTCGATGTGGACCTGCGCGCGGATTTGTTGCTGCGCCGAGGCGGGAAGAGCTACGTCGCGGATGTAAAAACAGGAGACAAGGCGCCCCGGCTCACGTCGGCCGCGACACGGCGGCAGCTGCTGGAATACCGGTGCGCCTACGACGTCAACGGCGTGCTGCTGATCGACATGACCAAGGGCCGCATTCGGCACGTCGAATTCCCGCTCGATCCCGCGCAGAAAACGAATTGGAAACAGATGGTTATCGTCGCGCTGACGGCGTTTTTGCTCGGCGGAGTCGCGGCGGGACTGTAGCGCGCCAACTCGGTGGCGACTTGTCGATAGCGGCACGAAACGACGCCCACTGCTGCCGAACAACGCGGGCCGAGGGGCCTCCCCCGCCAGGCCCGATTGGAAGTCGCTGACTGAGCGATGGGCCGAGTCCGAGCGACCCGAACCCGAATTCACACCCTCACGTGGTGCCGCTGTGCTTGCACCTGCGCCGAGGCGAAGCTTTGGCGCAGTCTGCTACGCTTCTGCCACGTCGCCGAAACGTGGGTCGCCCAGTAGCGAGAGAACCTGGGCCCATTTGCCCGCGGCTTCGGGGCCGGCGTGGAATTCGTCGCGCTTGGTTTCATCGGCAAACGCGATGCGTACGCCGTCGAGACCGCCGAAAGCCACGTGGGCCTCGATCTGGACGGTCTGCAAGGGCGTGTGTCCGGCGACGTTGGTGGCGCGCCTGTCGACACCGTTTGCCAGCGCCCAGCGGACCATCTCCACGTTGCCGCGCGAGGCGTTGAGGTGCAGCAGGTTGGCTCCGGCGTGGTCGCAAGCGTTCACGTCCGCGCCGAATTCGCAGAGCAGCTCGGCCAACTTGGGGTGGATGGTCGCGCCGAGCAGCGGAGTTTCGCCGGAGCGGTCACGTTCATCGACATACGAACCGGCTTGCAAGAGGTGACGCGCCGCGGTGAGGCGCCGCCATCGAATCGCGTGTCGCAGCGGGGTGGTGCCGTGTTCGGTGCGCGAGTTGATGTTCGCCCCGTTCTGCAGCAGCCATGCCATGATCGCGGGCTTGTCATGAAAGACCGCCAGGTGCAGCGCGGTGTGGCCAAGGTTGTCGCGGGCGTTGACGCCGATCCCGTTTTCGAGGGCCAGCGCGAGGAAGGGTTGGGCGTGTTCGAGGTCCTGCATGAGCGCCGCCGTGTGCAGCAACGTCATGCCTTGCTCGTCGCGAACGAGGGGATCGGCGCCGATGCGTCGCAGCAGGTCGAACCAATCGCGCCGGCCGGCCATCACCGCGACGTGCAAAAGCGGGTTGCCCTGCAGCCACGGTCGGTTGACCAGCCGATACCACCACGACCGCTTGGGGCCGAGCTCGGCGCGCGGTTTCTTGGCGTCCGACGCAGCTTTCTTAGGGTCGGAAGCGCGTTTGTTCGGGTCGGAAGCGCGTTTGTTCGGGTCGGAAGCGTGTTTCTTCGGATCGGACGCGTTTGTTTTCGGATCGGACAACGTGGCGACCTCCAGCGGGGCTCCGCAGGGCGCTGCAGTATAAGACGTCCCGCGGGCCGATTCGATTCCCGAGGCAAATTCGTGCCGCCCGATTTTTGTGCATCGTCGCAAGACGAGGAGGATTGATCAGGCGGATAGCCAGTCGACCAGGGCCCTGCCGATCGCCATCGCGTGCGTCTTTTGCAGGTTGTGGCCGCCGCGCGGAAAGACGAGGCGCGGGCCTTCGGGACAGACAGAGGCGAGCTCGGCGAACAGCTCTTTGTCAACCAGATGGTCGTTTTCGCAATAACCCACCAGCGTCGGTTGCCGAAGCGACAAGACGCGTCGCTTATGCGCCGGGAAGTCGAGCCCGGCGGCGTAGTCCATGACGGTCTGAATCGACGCGCCGCCCATTTTCGACGGAAAACCCTCGCGTTCGAACCCGCGTCGAACAATGGCTCTGACGGCATTTCCGAGGACCGGCCAGCGCATCGCGCGGGAGACGGGGCCGGGGTAGGTGCGGACGAACTTGCGATGCGGGGTCAAGCCGGGCGTGGCCAACAAGCCGACGTGGGACACCAGCGACGGGTGATGGACCGCGACGGCTGCGGCGGCGGCGCCACCCATGGAATGACCCACGACCGCGGCGCTCTGGATGTCGAGGCCGCGCAGGACGGCGGCGATGAAGTTGGCGCGCTCGACCATCCCGGTGCCTTGCGCGGACGACAGCGGGGTGCCGCCAAATCCGGGCATGTCGAGACGGACCACGCGCAGGTCATCAGCGATGCAGGGGGTGAGCCAGCGGAAATCGGCGACGGTGCCTGGAACGCCGTGGATCAGCACGATCGTTGGCGCGCCTTTGGGGCCTTCGATGGCACAAGACACCGGTCCGATCGGCAGATCGATGCGCTCGGCGACGGCGGAAGACGGTTCGTCGGGCCAGCCGCGCGTCATGATGAAAGTTGCGCCGTCCTACTTGGGCGAGATGACCTTGGCGACGTCGACGGTGAACGTGCTGGTCATGCCCTTCTTGGCATTGGCCTTGAGGTGGGTGACCTCGAACGTGCACTTGCCGAACGCCTTGGCGTCGATCTCGACCCAGCCCCACGACTGCGTGTCGTCGTCGCCTTTGCGCGCGGTGGAAAGCGCCTTGACCGAGCAGATGTCGGTGGTCTTGCTTGTCGCGTTCATCGACGTGTTGGCCTGGCACACCGGCTTGCCGGCGATGGTCGGGCGGATGAGCACGGGCGTCTTGGTGTTGACGAGCACTGTCTTGAGGCCTTCGTACCGGGCGCCGTCGATGAGATCTTCGGCCACGACGCTGATGATGAGCGCGTTGCTGTCGATGGTGCTGTTGATGGTCACGGTCTGCGCGTCCTTGGGCGTGGTGAGCTTGAAGTGGGCCTGGTTCTTGCCCGCCTTGTGCAGCGTCAGGCCGGCTTTGGGTTCGAATTCGATCGGGTGATAGCCGTAGCCGATGACCGACTCGGTGTCCTTGAGCTCCATGTCGTAGGGCACGTAGATGGTCTGGCCGGTGAGGTAGTAGGCGTCTTTATCCTTGGTGCAGTAGTGGTGCATCTTGAGCACTTGTGGCTTGGCGGCGCGCATGTCGACCTTGTCTTCGACCACCTCGCCGTCTTCTTGCTGTGCGTCGATGGTGATCTCGGTGTTGCCTTCGCCGAGCGCTTCGAGCGTGAAGAACGCGGGTTCGAAGTTGCGGACCTTCAGCACAGATTCGTCGGCCGTACCGGCGTTCGTGATGGTGACCGGCTTGTTGTTGCCCTTTTGGCGGACGTAGACGTCGAGGCGGCCGCCGACGGCGATGGGCTTGTTGAAGTCGGTCACGTCATCGTCGGCGACGTAGCTGAACACGAGCTTGCCGAGCTTGCCGGTCTGGCGTGACTGGCAGGCGGGCAGGACCACGAGGGCGACGCAGGCGAGGAGGGCGACGCGCAAGGCGGACGCTGGGGCGGACGGATTCGCAGGGCCGGGGATCGAGGGTTTTGGGCGCATAAGGGGCCTCCTGATTTCGCAACGACGGCAATCTATGCCGCAATCGGCGCCGAGGCAAAAGCGACCGGGGATCTGGAGTAGATGTTGTCCAAAGATCGCCCCGATCGGCTCGCAGCAGCGCGATCTCCTGGGATCATTTGCGCCGCCGGTGGGGAGTCGCGACCCTGCACGAACACAGACTTGTTGCTTCCCCCATCGGCATCTCGTAGCTTCCGCGCCCCCTCGCCGTAGCAACGGCGCTGGCGGCGCATACGTCGCCGCACAAAGCTTGAAGGAAACGGAACCATGTTGAGCACTTACAAAGCACTGCTTCGCACGTCGGCCCCCCGGGTCGCGCTGCTCGTGGCGGCGACGGCGCTGGTGGCGTCGGGCTGCGGCGATTCGGACGGCGGCAACACCAATCCCGGCGGCAACGTCGCGCCCGACACGGGTGGCAACACCGACGTCACGTTCTCCGACACAACGTCGAGCAGCTCCGGCGGCAGCGACGCGTCGACTTCGAGCTCGGGTTCGACCGACACCGGCACGTCCAGCAGCTCTGGCGCGACCGACACCGGCGCGTCCAGCAGCTCCGGCGCGACCGACACCGGCACGTCCAGCAGCTCCGGCGCGACCGACACCGGCTCGTCCAGCGGCGCGATCGATGCCGGTTCGTCCAGCGGTTCGGATGCTGGGGCCGTCACCGGCACCTGCGTTGGCAAATGCGGCAAGTACACGTCCGGCGCGTCGTGCCAGTGCGATCAGGGCTGCAGCAACTTCAAGGATTGCTGCCCCGACTACGAAAAGCTCTGCAAGAAGCCGGGCACGGACGCCGGCTCCAGCAGCGGTGCGGACGCCGGTTCGAGCAGCGGCGGCGGCGACGTCACGACCACGCCCACGAGCTGCGAAGGCAAGTGCGGCAAGTACATCGGCGGTGCGCCCTGCCAGTGCAACCTCGACTGCGGCGACTTCGGCGACTGCTGCGCGGACTTCAAGAAGTTCTGCGCCAAACCCGAGTGCAGCGAAGACAAGGACTGCGACGACCAGCTCACCTGCACCGCGGACACCTGCGACAAGGCCAAGGGCAAGTGCGAGCACAAGCTCAACGACAAGTCGTGCCTCATCGACAAGACCTGCATCAAGGCGGGCGAGTCGGGCACCAAGGCGTGCCAGGTCTGCGACCCCGACAAGGTAACCGACGATTGGACGGTCAACAGCGGCGGCACCTGCGACGACGGCAACTCCTGCACCGAGTCGGACACCTGCAACGACGCCGGCCAGTGCGTGGGCGCCAAGAAGGCGTCGTGCTGCAGCAAGGATGGGGACTGCTCGGACGGCGGCGCCTGCAAGACCGGCACCTGCGACATCGCCAAGGGCACCTGCAGCTACAAGGACAAGGCGGACTGCTGCGCGGCTGGCGCCTGCTGTGACCTCGCCGAAAACAAGGTGAAGAAGGCGGCGACCCAGTGCGGCAAGGACGTCAAGACCGAGCAATACAAGTGCGACGGTGACGAGATTCAGTCGCGCCAGGCGTACGACGGCTGCGACGGCACCAAAGCCACCTGCGGCACCGACAAGGCCAACTACCACTGGACCGCGTGGAAGACCGTGGTGACCTGCGAAAAGGGCGCCAAGTGCGTTCAGAAAGGCAGCGGTAAGCCCAAGTGCGAGAGCCCCACCCAGACGTGCAAGGGCGCGACCGACTGCGACGACAACAACACCTGCACCAAGGATATCTGCAGCGGCGGCAAGTGCAGCCACGAGGTTGTCGCCGGCTGCTGCAACTTCCCCAGCGATTGCGACGACAGCAACATGTGCACCGTCGACCTGTGCGAGCAGAACAAGTGCAGCAACACCGCGCCTCCGTGCAAGGGCTCCAGCGACTGTGAGCTCGCGTCCTGCGACCCGAAGACGGGCAAGTGCAACGTCAAGATCAAGGCCGGGTTCTGCAAGATCGACGACGCGTGCGTCGCCAACGGCAAGCTGAAGAGCGGCGACACCTGCTCGGCATGTGACTACAAGAAGAGCCAGACCACCTGGACGCCCGCCGCCAAGTGCGCGTGCAAGACCGGCGTCTGCTGCGACGCGACCAAGGGCCAGATCAAGCCGCAGGGCGCGCAGTGCGAGGACAAGGCCAAGGCGCGTGAGTACCGCTGCAAGGACAAGGGCAACGAGGTCGAGGTTCGCGAGGCGTTCCGCGGCTGCACCGGCAAGTCCAACACCTGCTCGACGAGCAGCAAGAACTACCACTGGGCCGCTTGGAAGAGCTACAAGAAGTGCGCCGCCGCCGAGTTCTGTGAGGTCGCTGACCAGAAAAAGCCGGGCGTCTGCAAGAAGAAGGTCACGCCGCAGTGCAAGGCGGGCACGACCTGCTGCACCTCGGCCGGCAAGTTCGCCGCGCAGAAGACCGCGTGCAGCAAGACGGTGGTTCGCAAGCAGTACAAGTGCAGCAGCACGACGGCCAAGAGCGCCAAGATCGAGGTCCGTGAAGCGGTCCGCGGCTGCACCGGCAAGAGCCAGACCTGCAGCTCGGCGTCGGCCAACCTCGCGTGGGGCAGCTACAAGACGCTCAAGACCTGCACGTCGAGCCAGACCTGCAAGCCCGGCACGTTCAGCTTCCTGGCGCCCACCTGCGTCACCGCTCAGCAGTGCAAGCCCGGCACCACGTGCTGCGACACGAAGGGCTTCTTCTCGGCCAAGAAGACCAAGTGCGGCTCGATCAGCATCTCCAGCAAGTACACCTGCAGCAGCAACAACAAGGGCAGCGACGTTCTGCGCGCCCGGGCATACGGCGGCTGCACGGGCACGTCGACCGGCTGCAGCTACAAGTCGGACAACTGGCACTGGGCCAAGCCGGCGCTGTACCGCAACTGCCTCAGCCCGCAGCAATGCGCGGTGTCCAACCCGTCGATCCCCGGCATCTGCGCGAGCGGCTCGGCCACTTCGTGCACCAAGACCGACAAGTGGGAGGCCGGCACGACGACCAGCAAGGCCGTCAGCATCGGCAGCTTCAACGACAACAGCGCCTCGAAGGTGTTGACGCCGAAGATGCACTTCAAGTCGACCACGGACATCGACTTCCTCAAGTACAAGCTCAACGACACGTCGAGCAGCTACCGCCCGGTCGTTCACGTCGAGTGGAGCGCCCCGGCGGCGATGAACCTGTGCGCGTGGGTCAGCTGCGACAAGGGCACCGGCGGCAAGAACTGCAAGGCGCTCACCTGCCCGACCGGGTTCAAGTCCCAGCAGAACAGCTCGGTCAGCGGTGAGAAGCTCAACGGCTGCTGCACCTCGACCTGGAAGGCGTCCGGCACGCTGCACCTTGAGCAGCTCGCGACGTCGGGCAGCAACCACGGTGGCTGGGTCTACTTCAGCGGTCGCAACGCCGCGCCGATCTGCCAGGAAGCCAACATCAAGCTCGTCTTCGGCAAGAAGATCAGCACGCCTTGCAAGCCGGGCACCACCTGCTGCACGTCGACCGGTCAGATCTCCAAGAAAAGCACCAAGTGCTCGTCGCTGATCACGCGCACCGAGTACACCTGCTCGGGCAACAAGGTCATGCGCCGTCGCGCCTACCGCGGCTGCACGGGATCGTCGGCGTTCTGCAGCTTCTTGCAGAGCAACTGGCACTGGACCGGCTGGTCGACCTACAAGTCGTGCACCACCAGCCAGGTGTGCAGCGTGTCCGACAAGACCAAGCCCGGCACCTGCGTCACCAAGTCCGACGCGGTCTGCAAGCTGACCGATAAGTACGCCAGCGGCGGCTACTACACCACCGCATACTACCTCGGCGGCTACAGCGATTCGTCGTCGGCCAAGGTCATGGCGCCCGACGTCATCTTCAACAGCAAGTATGACAGCGAGTACTTCCGCTACCGCATCAAGGACAGCGCGCTGCTGACCGACCCGAAGGTTCACATCGAGTGGGAAGGCGCCGACAACGTGCTGACCTGCGCCTACTACCGCTGCGACAAGGGCGCGAGCGGCAAGAACTGCGCGCCGGTCAAGTGCCCGGCGGGGACGAGCCCGAGCTGGGCCAGCTACGTCAGCGGCGTCAACCCCAACGGCTGCTGCATGACGGCGAAGAAGGGCACGCTCGCGTTCAGCCCGGACACCCCCGGCAGCTTCGACGAGAGCGGCTGGGTCTACTTCCGCATGCACAACACCGGCAAGGTCTGCCAGAAGGTCAAGACCAAGCTCGTGTTCGGCTCCAAGCAGTCGACGCAGTGCAAGCCGGGCACCGCCTGCTGCACCGGTTCGGGCAGTTACGCGGCGAAGGGCACCAAGTGCAAGACGACGGTGTTGGCCAGCGAATACGCCTGCAGCAGCTCGCTCAAGGGCGGCGATGTGCGGCGTCGGCAGGCCTTCCACGGCTGCACCGGCTCGAGCACGACCTGCTCATCGTCCACCGCGTACCGCCACTGGTCGTCCTGGTCGACGTACAAGAACTGCAGCACCAGCCAGGTGTGCAGCGTGCCCGACAAGACCAAGCCCGGTACCTGCAAGGCGGCGACCAACCCGCTGTGCAGCAAGACCGACAAGTATGCCGCGGCCAACACGTACGCTTCGGCCTACAACCTCGGCGCGTACAACGACACGTCGTCGGCCAAGTTCATGTCGCCCAAGGTGTTGTTCAACAGCACGGTGGACGCCGAGTACTTCAGGTACACCATCAAGGATGGCTTCAACCTCACCGACCCGCGGGTCCACGTGGAATGGACGGGGTCGGACAAGGTGACCGTGTGCGCGTACTACCGGTGCCACAAGGGATCCAACAGCAAGGATTGCAAGCCCGTGAAGTGCCCGGCCGGCTCGCTGCCGAGCAACAACTTCTACGTGAGCAGCGCCAAGCCCAACGGCTGCTGTGCGACGGCGGCCAAGGGCAAGATGGCGTGGACGCCTGACGCCACCGGCAACGACGAGACGGGTACCGCGTACCTGCGCTTCTACAACGCGTCGTCGGTCTGCCAGGAGGTCTCGGTCAAGCTGCAGTTCGGTTCGCAGTCTTCCACCCAGTGCAACCCGAAAGACAAGTGCTGCCAGGCTGACGGCAGCTACGCCAAGAAGGGCACCAAGTGCGGCGCGACCGCGTTGGCGACCGAGTACGGCTGCTCGTCGGCGACGTTCAGCGGCAACGTGCTCAAGCGCCAGGCCTTCTCGGGCTGCACCGGCGTCTCGGGGACGTTCTGCTCGAGCGCGACGTCCAACCGTCACTGGACCAACTGGGCCACCCACAAGAACTGCACGTCCAAGCAGATTTGCAGCGTGCCGGACAAGACAAAGGAAGGTCAGTGCAAGGACGCCGGCAGCTCCGCCGACATCTGCAAGAAGGCCGACGCGTGGGAGAGCGGCACGTTCTACACCAGCGCCAAGAGCCTCGGCACGTTCCAGTCCAACGCCAAGGCGATCATGGTGACGCCGGACATGCACATGAAGTCGACGACGGACAACGACTACATCAAGTGGGCCATCAACGATGGCAGCGGGGAGCCCCGCGTGCGTGTCGCGTGGACGGCCGCCGAGTCGGTTCGCATGTGCGCCTACTACGCGTGCAACAGCGGCAAGAACGGCAAGAACTGCGCCAAGGTCAAGTGCAACAAGGGCACCCCGTCGTGGTCGCCGACGGTCAGCGGAACCAACCAGAACGGTTGCTGCGCCGAGGGCAAGAAGGCCGAGATCGACTTCACGCCGGACGCCCCTGGCAGCCTCAACGAGACCGGCTGGGCGTACCTGCGGGTGCAGAACAAGGCGAAGATCTGCCAGTACATCAACACCAAGGTCAGCTTCGCCGGCAGCACGACGGTCTGCGGTGACGGCATCAACGGCTTCCTCGAGGGCTGCAAGCAGGACCAGGGCACGTGCGCTGGCAAATGCGGCGCCAAGTACGACTCCGGCAAGCCGTGCCAGTGCGACTCAGCTTGCGTGGCCAAGAAGGACTGCTGCTGGGATCACAACCTGTACTGCTCGAAGTAGCGGACGCATTTGAACGCAAGCGCCGGGTGGTTCTGCCGCCCGGCGCTTTGCGTTTTGGACGGGAGCGTCTGTCGCAATCGCGCCCGCCGTCGGATTGGCGCGCAAGCGTCGTGATGTTCTTGCTGCCAATCCGTGATACAGGGGTGGCCGATTTCGCCGACATGCACGTTGACGGCCCGTTTCGCGGCCCTGGGCGATGCCAGCAGGCCCAAACAGGAGTCCACAAATGAACGTTGCCAAGGACCGCGCCGTCCAGATCCACTACCACCTCAGCGACAGCGACGGCAACGTCATCGATAGCTCGCGCGGCGGCGACACGCTCGGCTACCTGCACGGTCACGGCCAGCTGGTGGCCGGCGTCGAGAACGCGCTTGACGGCAAGGCGGCCGGCGCGAGTCTCAGCGTCGTGGTGCCCCCGGAAGAAGGATACGGTGTCCGGGACGATGCGCTCGATGTCGGCATCCCGCTGTCCGCGTTCCCGCCCGAATCGCACGACCAGATCAAGGCCGGCGTGATGTTCGAGGGCGCCCATCCCAGCGAGGAAGGCGCGAGCGCGGTGTTCACCATCGTCGAAGTCCTGCCCGACCGGGTTCACGCGACCGCCAACCACGCGCTCGCCGGCGTCACCTTGCACTTTGAGCTCGAGGTCGTGAGCGTCCGCGCCGCGACCGACGAAGAGCTCGCCCACGGTCATCTGCATGGACCGGGCGGCCATCACCATCACTGATCGACGGTGGTAGTCCACCGCGAAATCAAACTCATAACGTCACGCGACGACCCGCGCGCGCATCCGTTTTCGGCGGAAAATCGCCGATGTGTGGGATCGCCGTAGGGTCACAACGTGACGGATTTGGACCACACTCGGTACCAACGAACACGTACGCCAGGAGCCATCATGCGTTGCGCCAATTACCCAGGACGGGCGCTCATCGCGCTTGTGAGCGTCGCGGCCATCGCGTGCGGCTCCCCTGAATCCGAGACGACGACACCTGGCGGCTCAACGGCGACCGACAGCGGTACGCAGGACGCGGGCCCGGCGGACAGCTCCGGCGGTACGGACGACACGGGCACGGCCGGCGGCGCGGATACAGGCGGCGCCCAGCTGGACAGCTCGACGGCGCACGACACGGCAGCGGCGCAGGATACGGCCGGGCCGAAAGACACGGCCACGCCCAAAGACACGGCGGCACCGAAAGACACGGCGGGTTCGCCTGACGCGGGTTCCCCCATCGATTCCGGTTCGGCGACCGACGCGGGGGTTCCGGTCGAGGACGCAGGTTCGTCGACGGCCCCGGACAGCGGCGTTGGCCCCTCCAACGATGCCGGCACAACGGTCGATTCGGGCCCAGCGGCGCCGACATTTGCGTGCATCGGCAAACCTTCGTGCTCCAAGTACGGCAAGAACGCTATCGCCTGCAAAGCCGATCCTGGCTGCACGCAGACCCAGTTCACGTGCACGATCTCGCCCAAGGCGAACTGGCCAAAGGCGTGCAAGAACTACAAGTTCCTGACGCACTGCAACGCCAAGAAGAAGTACGGCTGCGTGTTCGTCAAGGGCTCCAACAAGTGCGTTTTCGACGCCAACTTCTGCACCAAGCACAAGACGTCAACGGGCTGCGCGGCGACGATCGGCCAGTGCGCGTGGACATCGTGGTCGTGCGCGGGAACGGCCACCAAACTCGGCAAGTGCGGAGACCACGCCCATTCGGACGGCTGCAAGAAGGTGCCCGGGTGCTTGTGGAGCGATTGCAAGCAGACCAACGGTGGTAAGGAGATCTGCGATGGGCTCGACAACGACTGTGATGGCGTGACCGACACGGGTCCCGGCGCGCTCGGGCTGTGTTCGGATGGCGATGTCTGCAACGGCGCCGAGGTGTGCAAGGCGGGCAAATGTGGGGCGGGAAAGAAGCTCACGTGTCCGGCCAAGGCCTGTCGTGCGGCGAGCTGTGACAAGACAAAGGGCTGCATGTACGCGGTCGTGAAGACCGGCGCTTGCGATGACGGCAGCAAGTGCACAACCGGCGACCACTGCGTCAACGGCGTGTGCGCGGCGTCCAAGGCGGTCAAGTGCGACGACAGCAACAAGTGCACAACGGATACCTGCATCGCGGCGACCGGCTGCAAACACGTGGCGGCCCCGGCGTTCACCTGCGACGACGGCGACAAGTGCACGGGCAACGGCAAGTGCAGCAAGGGCAAGTGCGCCAACGCCAAGCCGATCACCTGCCCGCCCAAACCCTGCAACACGGCGAAGTGCGACAAGGTCAAAGGCTGCATGTATGCGCCGGCGAGCGGCGGTGCGTGCACCGATGGCAACGTCTGCACCGACAAGGACGTGTGCAAGACAGGCAAGTGCACCGGCCAGCCCCGCAACTGCGACGACGGCAACAGCTGCACGACAAATACCTGCGTGAGCGCGGGCAACAAGGGCTGTCACAAGGTGCACAAGTCCGGCGCGTGCGACGACGGCAGCAAGTGCACGACCGGCGACGCGTGTGTCGTGATGGTCTGCAAGGGCAAGGCGAGCGCGTGTAGCGACGGCAAACCGTGCACCGCCGACAGCTGTGACCCGAAGACGGGCAAGTGCACGTTTGTGCCGATGAAAGGTTGCGGTTGGAAGGGGGCGCTGTGGTTCCTCAAGCACACCAAGCTCGGCCAGCGAACGGTCGTCGACATCGATCTCGGCAAGGACGGCAGCGTCTTTGTCGCCGGTGGGGACATGGTGTCGTCGAGCAAGGTGTTCGGGCGTCTGCTCAAGGCCAAGGTAGACGGCAGCGGGTGGCAGTTTTCGCACGCCCACTACCTGCAGAAATCGAACCTGCCGCGGTCGATGCGCGTGTTCGACGGGCACGTACACATGGGCGCACAGTCGCGGCCGAACTATTACAAGGGCAACTCGGCGTCCTACATGCACAAGTTCGATGAGAAGGGCGCCGTGAAGTTCAAGAGCCTGATTTGGATCTGGGGCCACCAGGGCACCAACTGGATGGCGCCGTTTGGCGTGGCGAAGGCTCCCGGCGGGTCATTCGAGGCCGGCTACGCGCAGGCGCACACCAAGAACTACGTCGGCTACGTGATTCGACGCGACGACAAGGGCGCCAAGAAGTGGGTCAAGACGTTTACCGTGACCGCGAGCTGGAAGTTCAACGTGACCGGGCTGACGGCCGACGCGAAGGGGAACAACTACGTGGTTGGCACGGCGCCGCACGATGTCGATGGCGGGGGCAGTGGCAAATACCTCGGCGGCACCGACGCGTTCATGCAGCGACGCGATGTCAACGGCACGCTGGCCTGGTCACGCCAATTCGGGACGTCGACCACGGACCACGGTCGCAAGGTCGAGCTGGCGCCCGACGGAACGCTGTGGGTTGTCGGCGCGACGCACGCGACCCTGCCTGGCCAGAAGACCGCGGGGGCGCGCGATATCTTCGTGATGCACTTCGACGCCAACGGCAAGCAGCTCCCGCAGACGCGGCAGTTCGGCACCAAGTGGAACGACTTTGGCTACAACCTCGACGTGGACAGCGCCGGGTCGGTGTACGTCGTGGGAAACTACGCGACGGCGGGTGTGCAGCTCGCCAAGGTGGACAAGACCGGCAAGCTCGCGTGGCACAAGCAGTGGGTGGCCGTGGGTGGCGCCGCAGCCGGAATCGCGGTGAAAGTCGCGGGCAACGGAGATGTGGTGTTCGCCGGGCACGCGTCCAAGGCCTTTGGCGGGCTCAAGCACCCGGGCGGGTTCCAGCTGTACATCGCGCGGACCGACAAGGACGGCAACCTGTTCAAGTAGGGACCTCAAACGTATGACTCAAAAGTACAGTAGTGTACTTTTAGGTATCGCGTTTGCGCTGCGGCCCCGGATCCCGTTCGGGATCCGGTCGGCGAACCTGCTGCGCAGAACCGCCTAAACTGTGCTGGAGTCAACGGCGGAGATGGGGCGCGGCGGAGATGGGGCACGGCGGCAAGGGGGGTGTGATCTTTTACCCGGTCAGCTGTCGCTGTCCGGGCCG